>CAZHJK010000004.1:154316-168696 GCA_964533275.1 uncultured Eubacteriaceae bacterium
CTCTTTGAATAGCCTCTACAGTAGTATTAAATCGCTGAGCTAAGCTATAGAATGTATCCCCTGATCTTATAGTATATGCAAAGGTACCAGAAGGACAACCTGATGCTGGTGGTCTCGGTGGTGTTGGCATTGGTGGTCTTGGTGGAGCTGGTGGTGTTGTACGCTGAGGTATACAAATCCTCTGACCTATCATTAAAGCATCAGGATCTACACCTGGATTTGCTTCCATGAGGGCTATGACACTTATATTATATTCTCTTGCGATGGAATAAAAGGTATCCCCTGACTGTACAGTGTAAGGCATTGTGCCAGCAGGACAAGGCCGTGGAACTGGTGGCATAGGGATACAAATTCTTTGCCCAATTCTTAGGCAATAGGGATTGATCCTAGGGTTTGCTCTAATAATCTCATTGACAGTAGTATTATATTTCATAGCAATACTATATAGAGTATCACCAGCCATTATAGTATAAGGAAAAGTACCCATGGGACAACCTGGATTATAATAATACATATATTTCACCTCCTTATTTCTCTAATAGTATATTCTTGTAAGTTCAAAAAGGTTAGTGAAAAATAAAAAGAATTTTATTTGGGTAAAATGAATAAAACACTATTAAAGGGAAAATAAGGTAAGGAGGAAAATTTATGATTTTAAAAATTGCAATATATATATTATTTTATGTAAGTGTGTTTTTATTAGGTTTTTTTGGGATTACACCTATATTGCTATTAGATTCTATTGAAGATAAGATACCCTACATTATTTTAGTGATAATAGGATATCCATCACTTATCGGACTTATGGTATTAGTATATAAAAAGGAAATTATTAAACCTGGAATTAAGAAGAAACAATTAAAAGGTGATGGTGTTGATGAATCTAAGGATGGAGGAGAGGAAGAATTTTATGATAGTTGTACTGAAGAAGGAGTTGAAGAAAAAGCTGAGGAGATAGAAGATGTACAAGAGGAGGAAAATACTAATCAAGATTTTAATAAAGTTGATGATGTAGTGCAAGAGAGCAAAGTAAAAGATGAAGTAAAAAATGATAAAGTCGAAAAAGAAAGAGTTAATGTAATAGATGAAGAAGATATAGAAGCTCTGAAAGAAGTGGAAAGAGAGATTGAAGTAGTGGATAAAGATGTAAATGAAAGCTTTAATAAGGATATAGATGTGAAAGAAAAGAGCAAGGTTTTGGAAGGGGAAAATACTTAATATTTGATAATATTTCATTACAATGTTCGTGTTTTTTATACATATACTAAAAATTAATTACAAATAATTTATAAAAGTTCGTTTTCTTATTGACATCCTAAAAAAAGTTTGCTATTATTTAGCTATAAACAACTGAATGACTCACTCATATAAATTCAGGGATATGGCCTGATCGTTTCTACCAAACAACCGTAAATTGTTTGACTATGGGTGAAACAATGCCTTTATTATCTAAATTAATAAGATGGCTTGGTTTCACTTATAGACCGAGTCATCTTTTTTATTTTAAAGCAGTAAAGGAATAATAGCTATCCATTAGTCTTAAACTATAGGGTAGTTAATCATATTCCTAAGGAATAATATTTACATATTTAATTACAAAGGAGGATATTACTTATGAGTAATAAACCAAATCAATTATCTCCAGAGGGCAATTTTTTTGAAAGATTATTTAAACTGCGTGAAAATGGCACAAATGTAAAAACAGAAATTATAGCAGGTATTACTACTTTTATTACCATGGCTTACATTATCTTTGTAAACCCAAACATCCTAAAGGAAGCAGGCATGAATGCCCAAGGATTATTTGGGGCAGAGGCTGCTGAACTTGGTATGATGGCTGATCCGGTTGTTGGAGCTGTATTTGTAGCAACATGTATAGCAGCTGTTATTGGTACACTAGTAATGGGGTTATATGCAAATCTTCCCTTTGGCTTGGCACCTGGAATGGGCTTAAATGCATTTTTCGCCTATAGTGTTGTATTGGGACTTGGATATACATGGCAACAAGCTTTAGCTGCAGTATTTATATCAGGAATTTTATTTTTAATATTATCAATTACAGGTATAAGAAAAGGAATTGTTGAAGCACTGCCTCAATCCTTAAAAAATGCAATTACTGGTGGTATTGGATTATTTATCGCTTTTATCGGCTTAATTAATGGACATATTATTGTAGATAATCCTGCAACTTTAGTAGGATTTGGAGATTTTACTGAACCTAGAACTATATTAGCACTTATAGGATTAGCTGTTACTGGAATTTTAATGGTTAAAAAAGTTAAGGGTTCTATTCTAATTGGTATTCTTGTATCAACAATTGTTGCTATACCAATGGGTATTGTTAGTTTAGAAGGATTTACATTAGTATCTGCACCTCCAAGTTTAGGACCAACCTTTTTGAAAATGGATTTTGCAGGTTTGTTAAATATGACAGGAGAAGTAACTTTAATCAGCGCGATTATAAGTGTGGTAACAGTAGTTATTTCCTTTAGCTTAGTAGATATGTTTGATACTATTGGAACACTTGTTGGAACAGCAACACAAGCAGGATTAGTAGATGAAAAGGGAAATGTTAAAAATATGGAAAAGGCATTATATGCTGATGCAGTTGCTACAAGTGTAGGCGCAGCCATAGGAACATCCACTACTACTACCTATGTTGAAAGTGCTGCTGGTGTTAGTGATGGTGGACGAACAGGTCTAACAGCTGTTACTATTGCAGCTTTATTCTTAGGAGCAATTTTCTTCTGGCCTCTAGTGGGTATTGTACCTGGTGAAGCTACTGCTCCAGCTTTAATGATTGTAGGAGTATTAATGATGTCATCTGTAAGAAATATTAATTTTGATGATTTTTCAGAAGCAATGCCTGCTTTCTTTACTATGGCTATTATGCCTTTATCCTATAGTATTGCTAATGGAATTGCAGCAGGTATGATTATTTATCCAATTACAAAAATAGCAACTGGTAAGGGAAAGGAAGTACATCCCGCCATATATATAATAGCATTATTATTTATTCTAAGATTCACTATCTTGCCTAAATAAATTTAAAATCCGATTAGAAGACTTCTAATCGGATTTTTAAATAAAGAGTTAAATACACAGATACACGGTTCTTCGTAGTGGTAGGTAATTTAAAATTACATGCTCCTCCGATGGTAATGTGGGTAATACCATTAATTATCAAGTCGTTAATGTGTATTTTTTATATTATAGGAAAGTTCTACTTTCCTATAATATAAAAATAAGGGGTTGTAGGGGAAGATCCCCTGCCGTATTAAGAAGGGTGCTCAGATGGCTGGTTTTGCCATCGCCAAAGGGAAACTAGGTTTCCCTAGTGGAAGCAGCTTTGCTGCTTTTTTTATTTTAAATAGAGGAGGTTATTTTATTGCCTAAGGTTGGAATAGTTATGGGAAGCAAGTCTGATTTAGAAATAGTAAAAAAAACATGGGAAGTTTTAAAGGAATTTTCGATAGATATTGAAATTAGAATTCTCTCGGCACATAGAACTCCAAATCAAACCAAAGAATATGTAGAAACGGCAGAAAAAACAGGTGTGGAAGTAATTATTGCAGCAGCGGGTAAGGCGGCACATTTGCCAGGGGTGATAGCAGCCTACACTACCCTTCCGGTAATAGGACTGCCTATAAAATCTTCAACCCTTGATGGTCTAGATTCCCTATTGTCTATTGTTCAAATGCCAAAGGGTATCCCAGTGGCGACAGTAGCAATAAATGGAAGTGAAAATGCCGGAATTTTAGCTGCAGAAATTCTTGCAATAAAATATCCTGCCATTAAAACAGCAATACAGAAAAAGCGTAGGGAAATGGAACAAGAGGTAATAGAGCAGAATAAAAATCTTCAGGGGGAGGAACTTTAATTGAATAAAATAAAAAAGCTATACGAAGGTAAGGCAAAACAAGTTTTTTCCACAGAAAATGAAGATCAATATATTGTTTACTTTAAAGATGATGCAACTGCAGGAAATGGATTAAAAAAAGGCAGTATCCAGGAAAAGGGGAAAATGAATAATGCCATATCTAGTGTTTTATTTCAAGCTTTGGAAGAGAAAGGCATTGCCACCCACTTCATTAAAAAAATTAACGATAGAGATATGTTGGTAAAGGCGGTGGGTATTATTCCCATTGAGGTGTTGGTAAGAAATGTAACCGCTGGGTCCCTAAGCAAGAGATTAGGATTAAAAGAGGGGATTGTATTAGATAAAACAGTCTTGGAGTTTTGTTATAAGAAGGATGAACTGGGGGATCCAATGATAAATGAGGATCATATAGAAATTTTAAATATTGCTACAACCCAAGAGATGGATACTATTAAGGAAATGTCTTTAAGGATCAATGAAATACTTAAAGAAATATTTAAAAAACAAGGTATTTTATTGGTGGATTTTAAGTTGGAATTTGGTAGACATTATGAAAATGTTTTATTGGCTGATGAGATTTCACCGGATACTTGTAGATTATGGGATATCAGCACAGGAGAAAAACTAGATAAGGATAGATTTAGAAGAGACCTAGGTAAGGTAGAAGAGGGTTATCATGAAGTTTTAAATAGAATAACAAGGGGGAGAAATATATGAAAGCCAATGTATATGTTAATTTAAAAAACAGTATATCTGATCCTAAGGGTGCAGCAGTGAAGGCATCACTAAATCAATTGGGCTGGCAGGAAGTAAAAGAGGTTCGAATGGGAAAGCTCATTCAAATCCATTTAGATGAAACTTCTAAGGACAAAGCCCAAGAGAAAATACAGGCAATGTGTGAACAATTATTGGCAAACGAGGTAATGGAAACATTTCATATAGAGATTGTGGAGGGATAAATATGAAATTTGGTGTAATTGTTTTCCCGGCTTCAAATTGTGATATTGATATGTATTATCTTTTGAAGGAAGTCTATAAAAAAGATGTGGATACTATTTGGCATACTGAAACAGATGTTTCTCAATACGATATTATTATTTTACCAGGGGGATTTTCCTATGGAGATTATCTTCGCTGTGGTGCCATGTCAGCACAATCTCCAATAATGGAAAGTGTCGAGAAGCACGCCCAGAAGGGGAAGCTAGTTCTTGGGGTATGCAACGGCTTTCAGGTGTTGACAGAAAGAAGGATGCTACCGGGAGCCCTTATTCAAAATGAAAATATAAAATTTATTTGCGATGAAGTTTATGTAAGAGTAGAGAATAATAAAACTCCCTTTACTAATCAAGGCGAAGTAGGACAATTACTAAAGATACCTATTGCACATGGTGAAGGTAATTATATTGTTGATGAAAAAACCTTGGAGGAAATGGAGAACAATGGACAAATCCTTTTCCGGTATTGTAGTGAGAGTGGAGATGCTAGCAAGGAATATAATCCTAATGGTTCCATATCTAACATTGCAGGAATTACTAATAAAGAAGGCAATGTATTAGGTATGATGCCTCACCCAGAAAGATGTGGAGAAGAACTTTTAGGGAACGTTCAAGGTAAATTAGTTTTTGATTCTATAATTAATTATCTGGAAAAAAAGGGGGAGTAGATGATGAAACAGCTTTGGCAGGAAGTTGGTCTTACTGAAAATGAATATAAACGCATCATCAAACTCATAGGACGAGAGCCCAATGAATTAGAGATTAATCTGTATGGTGTTATGTGGTCAGAGCACTGTAGCTACAAGAACTCCCGTGCCATGTTAAAGGAATTTCCCACCAGCGGGGAAAGGGTATTACAGGGTCCAGGTGAAAATGCAGGCATAGTAGATATAGGAGATAATATGGCAATAGCCATGAAGGTAGAAAGTCACAATCATCCATCAGCCCTTGAACCCTATGAAGGGGCTGCAACAGGTGTGGGGGGCATTATAAGAGATATTTTTACCATGGGAGCACGACCTATTGCTTCTCTAAATTCCCTAAGATTTGGTGAAATAGAAGGGGAGGACAGGATTAAATACCTTCTAAAGGGAATTGTAGAAGGAATAGCCGGTTATGGAAATTGTATTGGAATTCCGACTGTAGGTGGAGAGGTAGGATTTTCACCAGGCTATAAGGGAAATCCACTGGTTAATGCTATGTGTGTGGGAGTGCTAAGACATGATCAGATAAAAAGAGGAACCGCCACCGGCGTAGGTAACCCAGTAATGTATGTAGGAGCAGCAACCGGTAGAGATGGAATGGGAGGTGCTAGTTTTGCCTCGGTTGAGCTTTCAGAGCAATCAGAGGAACAGCGTTCTGCTGTACAAGTAGGTGACCCATTTATGGAAAAATTATTATTGGAGGCATGTTTAGAACTTTTTGAAACTGACTATGTGGTGGGTATTCAAGATATGGGGGCGGCTGGGTTAATATCCTCCAGCTGTGAAACTGCAGCTAGAGGAGGCAGTGGCATGGAATTAGATGTGTCCCTAGTACCCCAAAGGGAAGAAGGCATGAATCCAATAGAAATAATGATTTCTGAATCCCAGGAAAGAATGCTTGTAATAGTTAAAAAGGGCAAAGAGGAGGAAGTAAATAAAATATTTACTAAATGGGGACTCCATGCAGTAGTTATTGGACATGTAAAGGATGATGGAAAGCTTACAATTAAGGAAAAGGGAAGAATCGTAGCAGACTTACCAGCTGAATCCTTAGATTCCGGCGGGGCACCGGTCTATATTCGAGAGACAAAGGAACCATCCTATTTTTCAGAGTTAAATGTATTAGATATAAAATCTATTGATCAACCAGATAATTATAAAGAGACATTAAAAAAATTATTAGCTTCATCTAATATCTGCAGTAAAGAATGGATTTATAGACAATATGATCACATGATTCGTACAAATACAATAGTTAAGCCTGGTTCAGATGCAGCTGTTCTTCGTATTCGTGGAAGTCATAAGTCCATTGCACTTACCACCGATTGTAATAATAATTATGTTTATCTTAACCCTAGGGAGGGTGGCAAAATAGCCATAGCAGAGGCTGCTCGAAATATCGTATGTAGTGGTGGTTTACCTATAGCTATTACAGATGGTTTAAATTATGGAAATCCTGAGAAACCAGAGGTATATTGGCAATTTAAAGAATCAATTCTTGGGATTAGTGAAGCCTGTAGAATATTAGATACTCCGGTTATTAGCGGAAATGTTAGTTTCTATAATGAAACTCCAAGCTCAGCTATTGATCCTACTCCTATAATTGGAATGGTTGGAGTGATTGATGATTATAATCATATTACTACCCAGCATTTTAAGGAAGAGGGAGATATAATTCTTCTTTTGGGAGAAAGCTTGGAGGAAATAGGTGCCAGTGAATATCTAAAGATTATTCACAATATGAGAAAAGGACCTGTTCCAGAGGTGGATTTGGAAAGGGAAAGGAAATATCAAAAACTTCTTCTAGATCTAATTCAAGTAGGTTTGGTTCAATCAGCCCATGATTGTAGTGAAGGTGGTTTAGCTGTTGCATTAGCAGAATGCTGCTTTGATAAAACCATTGGTGCGAACATTAATCTTAAGGATAATATAAGACAGGACGCCCTACTCTTTGGGGAAAGTCAATGTCGATATGTAATTAGCGTAAAAAAAGAAGATAAAGAAAAAGCTATAGATCATCTCAAAAAATCTAGTGTTGTTTTCCAGGAACTAGGAGTAGTGGGTGGAGATAATCTTATAATAAATATTCAAAATAAAAAGGTTCTTGAGGAAAGAATTGAGATTTTAAAACTAATCTGGCAGGAGGCTTTAGGATGTCAATTACAATAGACAGAGCTGATGATCATTTACATGAGGAATGTGGAGTTTTTGGAATTTATTCAAAAAAAAGAAATGTAGCATATGATATTTATCATGGACTTTATGCCCTACAGCACAGAGGACAAGAGAGCGCGGGCATTGCTATTGTAAAGGATAGAAATATGGATTTCCATAAGGATATGGGATTAGTAAATACAGTCTTTGCCCAAGGTAAAATAGATAAGCTGCAGGGTAATATGGGAATAGGACATGTACGTTATTCAACAACTGGTGCTGGTGGCAGTCCACAAAACGCCCAACCTCTGGTGGTGAAGTATAAAAAGGGTTCAATAGCCCTAGCCCATAATGGGAATCTAATAAATGCCCACTCCCTTAGACAATTAATGGAGGACAAGGGTATTATATTTCAAAGTACTAACGATAGTGAGGTAATAGCAAATCTATTGGCTCAAATGCATCAAAACGGTATAGAAGAAGCATTATCATCTACAATGAACCTTATAAAGGGTTCTTATGCCCTAGTGGTTATGAATAATGACAAGCTGATAGGTATTAGGGATATTCATGGCAACCGCCCACTCATTATAGGTAAAAGTGAGGATGCCTATGTGATTGCTTCAGAAAGCTGTGCCCTAGATGCTGTTGGAGCAGAGATAATAAGAGATGTTGAGCCTGGAGAAATTGTAGTTATTGATGAAGAGGGAATCCATACACAGGGTAGCTCCTTTAGTTCAAAAAAAGCTATTTGTATTTTTGAATATATATACTTTGCCCGCCCTGATTCTATTATAGATGAGATAAGTGTATATCATTCACGCTATGAGGCAGGTAAGATCCTAGCTGAGGAGCATCCTGTTGATGCAGATGTTGTTATTTCAGTTCCTGACTCGGGGACTCCTGCTGCAATGGGATATGCAGAGGCTTCGGGTATTCCATACGGAATAGGATTGATTAAGAATAAATATATCGGTAGAACATTTATAGAGTCAAGTCAGAGGGCAAGGGAACAGGCTGTGGGTATTAAGCTTAATCCTTTAAGATCGGCAATTGAAGGTAAAAAGGTAGTTATGATTGATGATAGCATCGTAAGGGGTACAACCAGTAAAAAAATAGTAATGGCTTTAAAAAATGCCGGAGCTGCAGAGGTTCATTTGAGAGTAAGCTCACCACCTGTTATTAATTCCTGCTATTTTGGAATCGATACTCCGGATAGCAGACAACTAATTGCAAATAATTTAACCATAGAAGAAATATGTGAGGAAATAGGGGCAGATAGTCTTGGCTACATTAGCCAGGAGGGTGTATTAAAAACTGTAAAGGGAGTATCTAAGGGTGTATGTACAGGGTGTTTTACCGGGGATTATCCAATGGAAGTACCAAAGGAAGCTACAAAACATCTCTTTGAAAAAAGATAGGGAGGTAAGGAATGAAAAATAAAATCACTTATCAGGATGCAGGAGTTGATGTAAAAGCAGGCTATGAGGCTGTAGAAAAAATGAAGTCACATATAAATAGCACAAAAATTCCTGGAGTTCTATCCCAATTAGGATCCTTTGGGGGATTATTTCAATTAGACATAAAAAAATATAAACATCCTATATTGGTTTCCGGAACAGATGGAGTGGGCACAAAGCTAAAGCTAGCCTTTATGATGGATATCCATGATACGGTGGGTATAGATTTAGTGGCTATGTGTGCAAATGATGTACTTTGTCAAGGTGCTAAACCTTTATTCTTCTTAGATTATATTGCAACGGGTAAATTAAATCCCAATAATGCCGCCGATATTGTGGAGGGAGTGGCAAAGGGATGTAAGGATGCCGGGTGTGCCCTAATTGGCGGTGAAACTGCTGAAATGCCTGATTTTTATAGCCGGGATGAATATGATTTAGCGGGTTTTTGCGTAGGAGTGGTTGATAAGAATAGTATTATTACAGGTCAAAACATTAAGCCTGGGGATGCAATAATAGGCTTACCATCATCGGGACTTCATAGTAATGGATTTTCCCTTGTTCGAAAGCTATTATTTGATAAGGAGAAAATGCAGATTAACCAATATATAGAGGAATTAGACGATATACTGGGACAAGTACTATTAACTCCTACCCGTATTTATGTTAAACCTATTTTAGCTTTATTGGAAAGCTATACTATAAAAGGATTGGCACATATAACCGGGGGCGGTTTCATAGAAAATATTCCTCGAATGCTTCCCGAAAATTGTCTTGCAAGGATAGATATAAATTCATTTCCAATAGCACCTATTTTTAATTTATTAGGAAGAATAGGCTGTCTAGAGAAAGATGATTTATATAACACCTTTAACATGGGCATTGGAATGGTGATGACAGTAGATAAAAATGATGTAGAAAATATTATCAAGACCCTGAGGGGTATGGGAGAAGAGGCATATATTATTGGGAATATAATAGAGGGTGAAAAGGGCGTAGAGCTATGGTGATAAAAAGAATTGCAGTTTTAATATCTGGAGGAGGCAGTAATCTCCAATCTATTATGGATGAAATTAATAAGGGGAAAATTAATGGGGAAATTCAATTAGTAATAAGTGATAGAAAAGATGCCTATGGGCTAAAGCGTGCGGAAGATGAAAATATAGAAACCCTTACAATCTTAAAGTCTGACTTTGAGTCAAGGGAAGAATGGAATAGGCAAGTATTATATTTATTACAAAGCTATAAAATTGATTTGGTGCTTTTAGCGGGTTTTATGAGTATCTTAGATAAAAATATTGTTAGGGCATTTCCCAATGCCATAATGAATATTCATCCTGCCCTAATTCCTTCCTTTTGTGGTAAGGGTTTTTATGGGCAAAGGGTACACCAGGCGGTTCTGGATTATGGGGTGAAGATTACCGGTGCCACTGTTCATTTTGTAGATGAGGGTGCTGATACGGGACCAATTATCTTGCAGGAGGCTGTGGAGGTTTATCAGGATGATAGTGTTGAGAGCTTGGCTAAAAGAGTTTTAGAAGTAGAGCATAGAATTTTCCCAAGGGCTGTAGCTTTATTTACTGAAGGGAAGATAGAGGTTAAAGGACGGAAAGTAGTTATTAGATGCTAGAAAGAAAAGCAAAAGAAGCATAGGGACGGTTCTTTTTGCTTCGAGATGGGGTAAGCCTATAAGATGTCTTCATATGCACCTTTGCAAATGTCGAGACACCATTAGGTCGTCGCTTTATGAAGCATCTTAATACTCTGTATAGCTGAAACTATCAGTAGGGATCGGCGCCCTCGCCGTTCCGACCTATGTTATTAAATAATTAGAAAGGGGTAGGGATATGATAAAAAGAGCATTAATAAGTCTTTCAAATAAAGAGAACATTATTCCATTTGCGCAAGGGCTTGAGGCCTTAGGTGTTGAAATTATTTCCACCGGTGGAACTGCAAAATTATTAAGGGATAATGATATAAAAGTAATTGGTATTTCTGAAGTAACTAACTTTCCCGAATGCTTAGGAGGAAGGGTAAAGACCTTGCATCCTGCTATTCATGGCGGAATTTTAGCCAAGAGGGATGAAAAATCCCATATGGATCAATTAGACCAGCTAAATATTCAACCAATAGATCTGGTAGTGGTAAATCTTTATCCCTTTAAGGAAACAATATTAAAGGATGATGTTACCCTGGGCGATGCAATAGAAAACATTGATATTGGTGGACCTACAATGCTTCGTTCTGCTGCAAAGAATTACCAGGATGTGGCAGTTATAACTGACCCCGTGGACTATGATATTGTTTTGCAGCAATTAAAGGATAATGGTGATGTGGATACAAAAACAAAGTTATATTTAGCTCAGAAGGTTTTTTCCCATACCTCCCAATATGATACTTTAATATCATCCTATCTTGCAAGGCAAATAGAACAAGTGGATTTCCCTGAAAATTTAACCCTAACCTATGAAAAAATCCAAGACCTTCGTTATGGGGAAAACCCCCATCAAAGGGCGGCTTTTTATGGAGAAGTTCAGCCTGTCCCATGCTCTATTGCAAGAGCAAAGCAACTTCATGGAAAACAATTATCCTTTAATAATATAAATGATGCAAATGCAGCCTTAGAAATGCTGTTGGAGTACGATAAAGCCACCTGTATTGCATTAAAACATACAAATCCCTGTGGTATAGGTAGTGGGGAGGATATTTTCACTGCATAC
Source organism: uncultured Eubacteriaceae bacterium (assembly GCA_964533275.1). Taxonomy (GTDB): domain Bacteria; phylum Bacillota; class Clostridia; order Eubacteriales; family Garciellaceae; genus CAZHJK01. The sequence continues at coordinate 166,227 of CAZHJK010000004.1, forward strand.
TTAAAAGCCTATGAATGTGATACAGTTTCAATTTTTGGTGGGATAGTTGCTTTAAATAGAAAATTAGACGGGAAAACAGCTCATGAGATAAATAAAATCTTTTTAGAAATTGTTATAGCTCCTGATTATAGCTCCGAGGCTTTGGAGATATTGACTAAAAAGAAAAATGTTAGATTATTAAAAATAGATTTATCTACATGTGGAAAAAGAAAAGAAATAGATGTAAAGAAGGTTAAGGGCGGCTTACTTATTCAAGAAAAGGATAGTGCAATGATAAGTGCAGACCAGTTAAAGGTAGTTACTAAAAAAGCTCCAAGTAAAAGTGAGCTGGAAGATTTACTCTTTGCCTGGAAGGCTGTTAAGCATGTTAAGTCAAATGCAATAGTAGTTGCTAAAAAGGAACAAACCTTGGGCATAGGTCCAGGTCAGGTGAATAGAATATGGGCTGCAAGGCAATCCATTGAAAGAAGTAATGGCAAGGTAAAGGGTTCTGTTATGGCTTCTGATGCATTCTTCCCCTTTAATGATGTTGTTATGGAGGCAGCAAGTGCTGGAATAACAGCAATTATACAACCTGGAGGCTCTATTAGAGATCAAGAGTCTATTGACCTTTGTGATAAGCATGATATAGCAATGGTATTTACTGGTATGCGTCATTTTAAGCATTAGGAGGAAATTATAATGAGAATATTAGTTATAGGCAGTGGAGGCAGAGAACATGCAATAGTATGGAAATTAGCCCAAAGTGAAAAAACCGAAAAAATATTTTGTATCCCTGGAAATGGAGGAATAGAACAATTGGCACAATGTATTCCTGGAGACATAGAGGATATAGAGTATTTAGTGAACTTTGCTAAGGAAAATAATATAGATTTTACAATGGTAGGCCCAGAATTGCCCTTAACTTTGGGAATAGTTGATGCTTTCCAAAAAGAAGGATTGAAAATATTTGGACCGACAAAGGAGGCAGCTCAACTCGAAGGAAGTAAGGCATTTTCAAAGGCATTTATGGAAAAACACGATATACCCACAGCAAAATATGTTGATTGTAAGGATAAGCAACAAGCTCTTTTAGCCCTTAAAAATTTTAGTTATCCCTTAGTTATAAAAGCCGATGGATTAGCTGCTGGAAAGGGAGTTATAATAGCCCAAGAGGAAAAGGAAGCAAGGGAATGCATTTCAGAAATGATGATAGATGGCGTCTTTGGTGAGGCAGGTAAGAGAATTATAATAGAAGAGTTTTTAGAGGGCAGGGAAATTTCACTATTGGTATTTCTAGATTCAAAGAGCTTTGTGCCAATGATAACTGCCCAGGATTATAAAAGAGCATTGGATAAGGATCAAGGTTTAAATACAGGCGGTATGGGAGCAATTTCGCCCAGTCCTATATATAATGAAGAACTTCATCAAAAGGTGTTGGAAGAGATTATAAAACCAACCTTTAAGGGAATAAAAAATGATAATTTGGAGTATAGGGGAGTACTATACTTTGGATTAATGATTACAAAAGAGGGACCAAAGGTATTAGAATACAATGTGCGCTTTGGAGACCCTGAAACCCAAGTAATATTACCAAGATTAGACAGTGATTTAGTAGATATATTTTTAGATGTGATAGAGGATAGGTTAGACCAAGACAGCTTAAGGTGGAAGAAGGATAAGGCAGTGACAATAGTTTTGACCTCTGGAGGCTATCCCCAAAGCTATGAGAAGGGCAAACTTATAAAGGGTTTGGAAAAGGAAGAAGGAGCCATTGTTTTTCATAGCGGCACACTACAAAAAGAAGACTTATACTATACTAACGGAGGACGAGTGTTAACAGTCACAGCCCTAGGGTCTTCCTTGGAAGAAGCAGCGGCAAGGGCATATAAAGAGATATTAAATATTAGCTTTGATGGAATGCACTTTAGAAAGGATATAGGATCAGATAGTTAATTTAAACTAGGAAACAGCCTTTAGAGGCTGTTTTCTAGTTGTTGTATTGTTCTTTAATTTTTGTTTGGGGGTATAATATATCATTTAAAAGTTTTTCGTATATTTTTACTAAGCTACCGTTCTCGTCAATTTTAAATACACTGCATATGTTCTTATTAATAACTAGTTCTGAATAGCAATTGGAGCAAAAAAACTTCTTTCTGCCGATTTTTCCGATGTACCTTTGTCCACAAACAGGGCAATGCATAAATAGACCTCCTTGGTAATAAATAAGGAACCATATTATCTAATGGTGGGATTAACCACCATTAGATAATATTTATAAAAAATAAAGGGGAAAGTTGAAGAAAAAATGGTTCCTATATAAGATAAATCATCTTCTTGCAATTTCTTAATTATAATATAAACTATAAACCTTTAAAAAACCTTTAAAAAATAAAGGTTTTTACTAAAATTTTAAATTTTTTTTATGATTATAGAAGCGTGTCCAGCGAAGCTGTCCCTTCGCTTGTCGGTGAAAGTCCGATCCAAGTAA
>CAZHJK010000005.1:0-123476 GCA_964533275.1 uncultured Eubacteriaceae bacterium
TCTCAGGATTTTAATATGTGGTGGGCGGATTTAAGTTTGTTTTTCACACAGTCTGACGGTTCCTTTTGCTTCTGGTAATTAAATATATATTAATCCATCTTTTTATTCTCAAGAAAATGGGCAATTTTATCCATCTCTTTATTTAATTCATTAAAAATTTTATTTGCGTCGTTTAAATTCTTTTCTTTAGCCATCTTTTCTAAACGCAAGGTGAGTTCAAATGCAGTGCTTGTTCCAAAGTTTGAAATAGCTCCCTTAAATGAATGAACGGATTTTTTTAATTCAATAGTGTTCTCATTCTTTAATGCTAAATCTATTTCTTTTAATTGAGAAGGATAACTTGAGAGGAATATTTGAATTAATTCATCCACAAGCTTTTGGTCATTATTGGCAATTAACATTATACCGGATAAATCTATAGGTGGGGTTTCATTTTTAATGTAATTATTCAATACCTTAAAAAGTTTTTCTGAATCTAAAGGCTTAGATAAATAATCATCCATCCCAGCAGCCATGCACTTTTCTTTATCGCTCTTCATAGCATAGGCAGTCATAGCGATTATTGGGATATGCTTACCTGTATACTTTTCCTTCTCTCGAATTAATCTAGTAGCATCTAGACCATTCATTTCAGGCATTTGAATATCCATAAGTATTATGTCAAAATCATTATGATTTTTAATGTTCTCTAATACTTCTTTCCCATTGGATACAACAATTACCTTATATCCTTTTTTCTCCAAAAATGCTACAGCAAGTTTTTGATTTATGAGATTATCTTCTGCTAGGAGGACTTTCCCCTTAAATTCAATCTGTTCTGTATTATCATCAATACTGGCAGCGATTTGCTCTTTTACAATATTATCAGTTAATTGTCTTTTTAAGGTTTGTGCCATTACTTTAAATAGTTCTTCCTGTTGTATAGGTTTTACAAGATAGGTTTTAATACCCAACCTCTTACATCGTGCCAAACCTCCCTTAATATCCATGGAAGTTAGCATCATTATTGATGTATCCTGAAGGTCCTTATTATTTTTTATTTTTTCTGCTACTGTAAAACCATCCATCTCTGGCATATGAGCATCTAGTAGAATGATATCAATTGGGTTATTTTCTCTACTGTTTTGTTTCATAAGTTGGATACCTTCTTGTCCACTTTTTGCTAATAATACAGATGCACCTTTATTATTTAATATTTTTTTTAGTATAACCCGGTTAGTTTTATTATCATCTATAACCAATACATGAAGGTTTGATATATCAATTCCCATTGAATTCTGCGGATTAGTTTCTTTACCTATTGGGAAGACTGCAGTGAATGTAAAAATACTGCCTACCCCTTCTTTGCTTTTGATATCCATTTCTCCATTCATCATCTCTACTAGCTGCTTTGCAATAACAAGTCCAAGCCCTGTTCCTCCGTATTTTCTAGTATAGGTGGATTCAATCTGGCTAAAATTTTTAAATAGCTTGTCCATTTTGTCTTCAGGGATTCCAATACCGGTATCTCTTATCTCAAATTGCAATTCCACAATTCTTTCTTCCTGTCTTACTCTATGAATATTTACTATTACTTCACCTTCATCTGTGAATTTTACTGCATTCCCTATAAGATTAAAAAGGATCTGCTGTAGGCGGATTTCATCCCCAATTAAGTTGGTAGGTACATCGGGATGAATGTAATAGGCTAGTTCAAGTCCTTTTTCATGGGCTCTTAATGCCAGGGTATTGGCTACCCTGCTTACAATTTCATTAAGTTCAAAGTTTGAGCTATCAAGCTCCATTCTTCCTGCTTCAATTTTAGAAAAGTCTAGAATATCGTTGATAATCTGTAGTAGTGAATCGGCTGATGACTTTGCCATGCTGATATATTCCCTTTGCTCATGATCTAATTCAGTAGATAAGGTTAATTCAGTCATTCCTAGGATACCATTCATTGGAGTCCTTATCTCATGGCTCATCTTAGCTAGAAAATCGCTTTTTGCATGATTTGCTTCCTCAGCTTCATCTTTAGCAATTTGTAACTGGTCTATCATTGCCCTGCGTTCGGTAATATCACGAATAATGCTTAATAGAACCCTTTCATTATCCATTGTTATCCCTTTAGAACTTACTTCTGCAGGGAATGTACTTCCATCTTTTCGAGTATGAATACTTTCAAATAGGATTCCATTTTCCTCAGCTTCATTCATTTGATTTTTTATGGCGGAATAGTGGTCGTAGCCTCTTAATTGATATACCTTCATATTTAGAAGCTCGTCTCTTGTATAGCCATAGGCATTAATTGCAGCTTCATTTGCCTCTATGATTTGCCCATCCATTCTTATAAACAGGATAATATCACTTGCGTATTGGGAGAGTAGTCGATAGCGGCTTAAGCTGGCTTCTGTATTTTTTATATGAGTTATATCACGAATTGATTCAATGGCACCAATCTGATTTCCCTGGTTGTCATAAAGAGGAGAGGCAGTAAACCAAAGATGAGCTCCTCTACCATTATAAAGATGGGAGATAAACTTTTCTGCACTTAAACCATTACCATCTCTTTTAAAATTAGTATATTCTTTGGCTATTTCCTTATCAGATGAATTTATAAAGTTAATTAAAGATGGTTTTTTTCTTCCATAGAAAGGAATAGAATATATATAATCCTTCTGTCCGATTATATCTTCTTTTCTTATCCCAGACATATCTTCTATAGCTTGATTCCATGCAATTACTTTTCCTTCATTATCTATAACAAAGGTAGCATCAGGTAAAAATTTTATAATATCTTTAAGTTCTCTTCTTGCATCTTCCAGACCAATCAAATTTGCCCTTTGAGACTGAATAAACTCAGAGTTATTTTCATCTTTATCTTTTAAAGTCTTAAGCATTAATAGATTATTCCTTTGTAAATTTCTACATTCCCATAAAATTTTTGCAATAAATATAATAGCAATAATTTGACTGATAAGCATGCCTATCTTATGAAATGTATGGGGAGCCATATTTGGGAAGAGAACAGGCCTCATATGGTCGTGAATTATGGGTATTCCTACTAAAATGATTGTTATAATAAGTAATATAAATATATAGCCTTTAAGGGTTGTTATTATTCCAGTTCTTCCTTTGATTGAGCTTGTTTGTTCCTTTACTAAGGTTTCTACATTTGTATTTTCACTATCTTTTGATTCTTTATTCATATTTCCCATCTTTTCTTTTTCATTAGTGAGCATTTATGTTTCTCCTTTATTATTAAATAATTCTAACCATTAATCAAAGGTTATACTTTAATTCTTGACTTGATAGTTTCATTTCTATAAATGCAGCAACAATTTCTGGATCAAATTGTGTTCCTGAATTTTTCTTAAGTTCCTTAAATGCTTGACTATTACTCAACACTTTATTATAGGACCTTTCATTAGTCATAGAATCGTAGGCATCTAAAACTGAAATTATTCTACATTCAAGGGGGATATCTTCACCCTTTAACTTTGAAGGATATCCGTTTCCATCATATCTTTCGTGATGATGCAGGATAAAATCAGCTATATGGTAAAATTCTCTAGTGCGTTTTGCGATATTATACCCTATTCTTGAGTGTTCCTTTATTTTATTATATTCTTGTTCAGTTAGCTTTCCTTCTTTAAAGAGAATCTCATCGGGTATTCCTATTTTTCCCATATCATGAATTCTAGCAAGAAGGGTAAGGGAATCCTTTACCTTTATGGGAAGATTTAGAAAGTCTGCAATTTCTTCAGCCCCTTGAACCATTCTATCGCCATGACCTTGGGCAAAATAATCCCGTTTTTTTAAAGCTTTAGTAATAAGTTCGAAAACCTTATTTTTACCATTAATAGATTGTAGGTTTTTGTGTTTATACATCCTATCATCAGCAAGTTGATAAGTACTATATATACTCTCCCTTTCATCCTCAGAGGTAGCGACTCCTATGGCCATACTCAGTGGTAAAACAGGGTTTTGTAAGTTATATGTATCAATTAAACTTAGGATTTCTTCTTTTTTTTCTATGGCTATATTCCTTGTTACCTTTGGGAGGATCACACAAAATTCATCTCCACCCACTCTGGTGATTATATCTACAGTACGAAATGGTTTGGAAATAATCTGTGCAGCTTTTTTGATTAGGTTGTCCCCTGCTCTATGCCCGAATATGTCATTAACAATCTTTAAATCATTTAAGTCTATACTTAAAATAGAAAGGGGAAGAAATCTTGATATATCTTTTTCCATTCGCTCCACTTCTACATCGAGAAAGGTTCGATTATATAATTCAGTAAGACTGTCATGAAAATTTAAGTATTTTACCCGTTCTACTTCTTTTAAAAGTCGTTTATTTGTCTTTATTAGTTGTTTTCTCTGATTATAAACATTTAATGCATTTTTAACCTTTAGGGGAACAACAATAGATATCTGTTCCTTAGTAAGTGGTTTGGAGAAAAAGTCATATGCGCCTAAATCTAAAGCTAACTTTAAACTATCTATTTCATCTATGGCAGAATATACGATAATAGGGATTTCATTCTCCATGGTTTTTAATTCCCGTAATACTTGGAAACCGTCCATTTTTGGCATCATTAGATCCAATATAAGGAGGTCAATGTCATTTACAGACATAAATTCTAAAGCTTGTTTTCCATTATCTACCTCTTGGACTATAACACCATCAATATTTTTAAGGATGGCTTTAATCAGCTTTCTATTTATTTCAATATCATCTGCAATCAGTATATTATATTTCATTTTTACCTCCAATTTTACTTCTGTGTTACTAATATAATTGAATGCTTCCTATATTCAAGAATATTAATTTTTATTTTTTTCTTTAAAATCATTAGAAGAGAATAAAAAAATCACTATTTTATTCTATTTCAATATATTGGAAACTAGGAATAATATAATATATAATCTGGAGAAACACAAGAGATTTTAAAACTTTTATTATATTAATTTTGTCTAAATTTGTTGAATCTTGGTAAAAGGTGTTATATGATAATATTAAATTTTTTTGAATATTTAGACTAAAAATACTATGTAAATGTAATTTTAAAACTAATATTTATTAGGGGGCTCATAATGGTCTTTTCGCTTAAGAAGATATTGAGAAAGTTTAAAAAAAATCAGGATACCGAGAGAAAATTATTAGAGTTAAAATTAGAGGAAAGTTATAAAAATCTTGCAGTAGCACAGGAGTTAGCTCATACAGGTAGCTGGAAGTTAGATATTATAAATAATAAAAGTATTTGGTCTGAAGAAGCCTATAGGATCTATGGTATTACGCCTGAACAATATGATGGTACATATGAGGGTTTTTTAAAGTATGTATATCCAGAGGATATATCAATAATCCATGATTTACTGGAAGATCCCCCTACAGAACCCTTCGATATGGAATATCGTATTATAAGATCTGACGGCTCTATTAGGTATGTTTATCAACGAGTGATATATAAATTCGACGATAAGGGTAATCCCACTGATATCTATGGAACAATTCAAGATATAACAGATAAAAGGGAAATGGAAAAATCATTAGAAGTTAAACAAGAAGAAATAATTAGAATGCAAAAGAAAGCACAAATAATGATACAAAATTCCATAGATGTTTTTGAGATTATATCCTCAGATGGTACGATAAAATATATGAGCGATGTAGCTGAGAGGGTTATCGGTTATAAAGCAGAAGAGCGTATTGGGAAAAAAATTTTTGATTACTATACTGGTAAAGAGTTAGAAAAATTAAAAAAGATGATAAATTTCGTATTAAAACATCCTGGTAAAAAGATACAGGGAAATATTATCTTTAAAAATAAAGATGGAAAAGAAATATTTCTAGATATAAATATGCAAAATTTTATCAATGATCCCACTATAGAAGGAATAATAGTAAATTTTAGGGATATTACAAGGAGGATAAATATAGAAAAAAGGATGGCTTATATTTCTACCCATGATGATTTAACCGGCCTTCCTAATCATAAACATTTTAATAAGAAATTAAGACTTCAGTGTAGACTTGCAAAAGAAACAAAAACAAGATTTGCTTTAATGATTTTAGATGTTGTAGGAATAAAATATGTTAATTATTCCTTTGGATATGAATTGGGAGAAAAGTTGCTCATAGATATCGTTAATAGACTTAAAGGGATTTTAGAAGGTGGTATATTTATTAGTCGCTATTCCGATGATCAATTTGCAATAATTGTACACGGATTAGAAACCTATGAAGAATATAAAGACTTAGCTAATATTATAGTAAATATATTTTCAAAATCCTTTCGTATAGATAAATATAATATAGATATATTTGTTAATATAGGAATATGTATATATCCAAAGGATGCACAGAATAGTAACTCTCTTATGAAACAATCAAGGATAGCATTAATAAGAGCTAAGAATGAAGGGAAAAATAATTATAAGTTTTATTCATCTGATTTAGATGTTCAAAATTATAAGGAATTCATTTTAAGAAGCGATTTACATAATGCCATAGATAGTAATCAACTACAGGTTTATTATCAACCTATAATCAATTTAAAAACCAATGAAATAATATCAGCTGAAGCATTAATTCGTTGGGAGCATCCGGATTGGGGGATAATAAACCCTGATGAATTTATTTATATAGCAGAAGAAATAGGTTTTATTATAGACATTGGGAAATGGATATTGAAAAACGTATGTCAGGATTACCTACAATGGTTAAAATTGGGTTATTCTAAAATAAAGGTATCCATTAACTATTCGGTAATACAAGTTTTTGAAAAGGATTTTATTGAAAACATTATAAATACTATTAATGATTTTGGATTGGATCCCCATTTTTTAATAATGGAGATTACCGAAAGTGTTTTAATGAAGAATCCAGATAAAGCTATTTCTGATATAAAAAAATTACAATCCTTTGGAATACAAATAGCTATTGATGATTTTGGTACGGGCTATTCCTCTTTAGCATACTTAAAGTCCTTTAATATCGATATTCTAAAGCTAGATAGTTCTTTTATAAAAGATATTACAAATAATTTTGCAAGTAAGATTATTATAAAATCTATGATAAATATGTCAAAAGAACTTAAAATTAAAATGGTTGCAGAGGGTATAGAAACATGGGAACAATTATCATTATTAAGAGAATTGAATTGTTTTTCAGGTCAAGGCTATATATATAGTATGCCAGTCGTGTCAAATAAATTTGAAAGAATTCTATCAAAACATGAATGCAAACCTAATATAATCTCTTTTGATGTAAAAAAACATAGAGATAGACGCAAGTATTCAAGAATTCAATTCCAAAAATTATTAGAAGCTTCCTCAACCGTTAAAGAGATTAATGGTAAGTCTATAGATATTGGAGATACAAAGGTACTAATTAAAGATATAGCTCCCGGGGGTTTATGCTTTATCTCTAATCTTAACCTGCCCATAGAAAAAAATGTAATAATGAAATTTGGGACACAATTAATAGAAAATGAAATACAATTTCAAGGTCGTCTAATGTGGGCGGAAGAAATGGATAATCATTTATATGAATATGGTGTTGAATTCGCAATAGGTGAAAATGATAGAAAGGAACTTGTAAGAATATTAAACACAGTTCAAATCAGAATGAGAAAAGATATATTATTTGCTGAAGGTAATTTTGTTACTGTATCACCTAATAATTATTTTAGCTAATACATTATGCAGTTTGAAGAATTATAATATTTATCCAGTGATAGTGGTATAATTTTTATATAGACTTATATGGAGATGGTGGAATGATCTTTATTGGCGGAGTATCCTCTAAAAGAGAAAAATTGGATTTTAATCAAACAATGGTTTGTCCTCATTGCGGTAGATATGGTAGTTATGAAGTTTATATGGAATATATGCATTTCAGTTTTTTCTTTATACCAATATATAAATGGAATAAGAAATTTTATGTGCAAAGTACATGCTGTGGTAGTATTTATTCAATTAGTAAGGAGCTTGGATTGCGAATTGCTGAAGGGGAAAGCATTATTATTACAGAAAAAGACTTGAACATAATTCAGAAAAGTAATGCACCATATAGATGTCCCCATTGTAATTATGAAATTAATGAAGATTTTAAATTTTGTCCAAATTGTGCAGCTCCACTAAAATAAGAAATAACCCCAATAAATGATTATATTTATTTGGGGTTATTATTTTTATGTTAATCATCCTATATGGTATTATATTAATAATGAAGAGAGAAAATATAAATATTAGGGGGATATTTTATGTGCGATACAATGGTTGCATTAGGTAATACCACAAAGGATGGTTCGGTTATATTTGCAAAGAATAGCGACAGACAACCTAACGAACCCCATATTATGATTAGAGTACCTAGAAAAAAGCATCAAAAAGATGAAGTCTTAAAATGTACATATATAGATGTTAAACAGGCTGACGAGACATATGAAGTTTTATTATTAAAGCCCTCTTGGATTTGGGGAGCTGAAATGGGAAGTAATGAATTTGGAGTAACCATAGGAAACGAAGCAGTTTTTACAAAGGAGAAGCAAGGCAAAGATGCTCTTTTGGGAATGGATATGCTTCGTATTGCATTGGAAAGATGTAAAACCAGTGAAGAAGCATTAGATATGATGATTATGCTTTTAGAGACCTATGGTCAAGGTGGAAATTGTGGCTTTGAAAAGAAGTTTACCTATCATAATTCATTTTTAATAGCAGATAGAAATTCTGCCTGGGTATTAGAAACTGCAGGAGAGTATTGGGCAGCAGAAAAGGTAAAAGACATAAGAAGTATTTCCAATTGTTTATCTATAGGGAAAGACTATGATAGATGTCATCCGGATTTAGTAAAGCATGCCATTGATAAGGGATGGTGTAAGGGGCAAGAGGATTTTCACTTTGCTAAATGTTATACATCTCCATTGTTTACTAGTTTTAGCAAGGCTAAGGAAAGAAGCTGCACAACATTAAGTTCATTAGAAAAAAATAATGGTAATATTACTGTGGATACAATGAAGGAAATTTTAAGATCTCACGCTAAAAGTGTTGAAGGAAAACAATTCATAAAACACTCTATAGATAGTGTTTGTATGCATGGTGGATTTTTCTATGGAGACCATACAACAGGAAGTTATATAGCTTCTTTAAAAGGTGAATTAGATACCCACTGGGTTACAGGTAGTTCAACTCCATGTGTTTCTATATTTAAACCCTTTTGGTTTATTGAAGACGAGAAGCTAACATTTACTGAAAAGGAAGAGTACAAAGCTGTAGAATATTGGAAGCTGAGAGAAAGATTTAATCGTATGGTTTTAGAAAATAGGATAGCTAATCTATTGTCATATTTATTAAAAAGGGATGAGCTCGAAGATAAAATGTTAGAGGAGATAAGCAAGTTAGATATAGATAATATAGATAGAGATAAGCTTCTGGATTTAATGAATAATTTTCATGCAAAGGAAAGCCAACTAGTAGAAAGTACAATTCAAGAAAACGAAAGTAATATGGGGGAAATTAAGGGAAATCCATATTTTAAGAGGTATTGGAAGAAACAGAATGAAAAATTATTTAATGCAGTAGATTAAGTAGAAATATTGGTAATAAAATCAGGATTTAGTTTAAAAGGGGATTTTTATGGTTATAAACAAGCAGTTAACACAACAACAAAAAGAAGCAATCAGACATAATGAAGGACCAGCTTTAGTACTTGCAGTACCCGGCGCTGGAAAAACAACTGTATTAATCACTCGTGCTGCATATTTAATACAGGAATATGGAATAGACCCAAGAAAGATTTTATCCTTGACCTTTAGTAAGGCAGCAGCAAGGGATATGAAGAAAAGATTTCAAGATCAATTCGGAGAGCTCATAAACCCACAACCTCATTTCTCAACTATCCATAGTTTTGCCTATCAAGTATTAAAAAGAGAACTGCATTCTAAGGGTATAAAATATGATTTTATCGAAGGTAAAAATGCACCCATTAATAAAATGGTAATGCTTAAGCAATTATATTATAAGTTCAATAAAAATGTGGTAAAGGAGGAGGCATTAGAGGAATTATCTAATGCTATAAGCTTTGTAAAAAATAGAATGTTAAATAGAAAAGAAATGCAACAATATGATTTTGATATAAAGAACTTTGAAGAAATATACTTTCAGTATGAGGATTGGAAGAAAAAGAATAAGTATATAGATTTTGATGATATGCTGACCTTAGCCTATGAGATATTAAATAAAGACAAAGAGCTATGTGATAGATATCGTAAGGTATATTCTTACATCCAAGTGGATGAGGGACAAGACACATCACCGATACAATTCGCATTAATAAGGCTAATATCTAGTCCACAAAAAAATATATTCATAGTAGCTGATGATGATCAATCCATTTATGGATTTAGAGGTGCAGACCCTAAGGAGTTGATAGAATTTAAAAAAGCCTACCCTGGGGGAAAAGTGTTTTATATGGAAGAAAACTTTCGATCTAGGGATTCTATTGTAAGCATTGCAGGGAAATTTATTAAAGGAAATCAGAATAGATATGATAAAAATCTATATACACAAAAACAGGGTGGGAAGCCTATTATTATTAAAAAGGCTCAGAATTATTATGAACAGCTAGATTACCTTATAGAAGATGTAAAATCCAAAGAAAATAAAAACACTATAGCAATATTATTTAGAAATCATCTCTCTATTGCACCACTAATAGATAGTTTATTTAGAGAAAATATTCCTTTCAACCTGAGGGAGGGCAAAAGATATTTCTTTCATCATTGGATTACAAAAGACATTACAAATTTTATTAATCTATCCCTGGACCATTCAGATATAAAGAGTTTTGAGGGTGTCTTTTATAAAATGAATCAATACATTAGTAGAAAAATAATGGATATAGTAAAAAAAACCAATAGAAATAGATCTGTTTTTGATGCTCTTCAAAATATAGAGGGGTTACAATCCTTTCAAAGAACTAGGATGTACGAGCTAGAGGAAAAGTTCTTTACTTTAAGTACATTAACTCCCATTAAGGCATTAGAATATATACAGGATGCATTAGAATATGGGGTGTACTTAAATGAAAGAAGTAAGACAAGCCCTTCAATGGTTGCGACAGGAGATTTTGTATTAGCAAGATTAAAAAGTATTGCAAATAACACTAGCACCCTAATAGAGTTTCTTTATAGACTGGAAGAATTGGAAAAGTGGTTAGAGAATTGCTCCCAAAACAAAGAAACAACATTTAATATAACCCTATCTACCCTCCATGGGGTAAAGGGTCTTGAATTTGATAGGGTGTATATGATTGACTTAGTGCAAAGTCAAATTCCTAACTTTATTAGCGTTAAACAAAGTAAGCAGGGTAATATTCAGCTATTAGAGGAAGAGCGAAGACTATTCTATGTTGGAATGACTAGAGCAAAAGAGGAATTAACATTGTTGACCATAAGCCCAGTAAATAATAGACAAGAATATTCACAATTTATCGATGAAGTGCAGGGTTGCTATAAGGATGTTTATAATAAAAAAGAACAATACCTTAAGCCAGAGGATGAAGTAATTCATAAGAAATTTGGAAAGGGTAAGATATTATGGCTAAAGGGAAAAACAATTGCAATTGATTTTGAAAATAGAGGGATAAAAAAACTAGCAGCAGATTTTTGTGTGCAGAGTGGACTTTTAGAAAAAATATAGTTACCTTAATAAAAACAACTAGTGTCCTAGGACAATAGTTGTTTTTTTAAGTACTATTACATTGTTTTGGTTTCTCCTGGTATAAGAGCATCGACGATTCCAATAACCAATGCACCAATTATAGCCCCTAGAAAAGATACATTAAAGCCATCAACTAACATTCCTGTTACATATAGTACTGCTGCTGCTACGATAAAGCCTATAATACCTCTTCCAAATGGTGATGCATCAAATTTTGTTAATCTTCCTATAGCCCAGTCTAATAAGCCAATTACGATTGCTGCAACTAAAAGAGTCGGAATTCCTCCTTCATTAGTCATTCCAGGAGTTAAGAATGCTGCAATTCCAATGGCGATTGCAGAAACTACAATCCTGATAAGTATTCTTCCAATATTCATTTATAAAAGCCTCCTTTTGTTATTAAAAAGTTAATTATGTGCTATGTAAATCACTAACTATAAATATGCCCAATTTAATAGTTTTTAATAACTAGGAAAATCATAAATAAAAAAATAAAGACAATCACAGACTTTTTTTCTTGAATATAATGAATACAAAGGAATAAATAGGAGGAATTAAAATGCCTAGAACGGATTTTACACCAAAGAAGCATGGGTTTCATTTTCCAAATGTTTTCGCCAATAAAATTATAAAAACTAAGTGGGGAGAAATAGAAACAAAGGGTAGATGTGGGGGAATGGCATTTGCATCCCTTGATTATTACTTTGCAAATATACCAATACCAGCATATGGAACTAAGGATTCGTCCATTAGAATACCGCCAGATGGAGATTTTGTAGCAGACTTTATATATAAGAGGCTTATAGATAGCTTTTTCACTTCAACTTCACATAAATTCATTAGTTGGACATTAGCATCAGATAGTCCAAAATTCCTTAGTAAGGGTGTTTCCCATTGGACTAAGAAAAAGGAATTTCCAAAAATGAAAGAATCCATAGATAAAGGAATACCTGTTATTCTAGGATTAGTACGATCAAGAAATTTAAAGGAGATTGCCGGAAACCACCAGGTAGTTGCCTATGGATATGATTATAATTCTATAAATGATAAAATAACCATCTATATCTATGATAATAACTTTCCAGATCAAGAGGTAATGTTGATTTCCGATGAAACAATTCCACATTTTGTTTCATTAGACAAATATATATGGAGAGGTTTTTTTGTTCAAGATTATAAACCTAAGGTGCCTAAAGAAAGTTAAGTCTTACATTAACTTTAACTTTAACCTTAAGTTAAATATATAAATATACCTAAAAATTGAATTATACTAGCGCCCAATACAAATATATGCCAGATTGCATGGTTATAGGGAATTTTTTTAATGCTATAAAAAATAGTACCTAAGGAATAAACTAATCCACCTATTAAAATCCATATAAAAAACTGTATAGATGTCATGGCAATAATAGGTTTTATAGTAAAAACAGCAATCCAACCCATACCTAAATATAGAATTAGGGATAACTTTTTGTATTTATCCATTTTTTTATAGGTAGAGATTTTAAATATAACTCCGAAGATAGCTATAGACCAAACGGCAATTAGGATACCCATTCTTAAATATCCACCCATAGTCAGTAAAGCGATAGGAGTATATGTTCCAGCTATAAATAAGTATATTGAGGAATGGTCAAAAACCCTTAATATCTTTTTGACTTTAGGATTAGCGATACTATGATAAAGTGTTGAACATAAATACATCAATATTATACTAAACCCATATATACTAAAGGCAACAATAGATAAGGTATCATGCTTATTTATAGAAAAAAATAATAAAACAGTTAATGCTACAATGCCAAATAGCACACCAAGTCCGTGGGTTATACCATTAGCGATTTCTTCTTTTATTGAATATATTTTGCCCATAATATCACACAGCTTTCTTTTTTTAGTTATAGTTTTATCTTAATTATAGTTTATCATACTATAAAATAAAAAGCCTCCATCCTTTATTGGAAAGAGGCATATTATTTGGCTTAATATTCTTCTTTTTTAATACCAAATTCTGCAGATTCCACCCAATCATTTGGTCTATTTACTAATTTGATTAATTCTTCTAAGACGCTATAATGTTCTTCCTCTTGCTTAACTAAAAAAGAAAATAATTCTTTTTCTACCTCATCACTTGTTTTTTCTAAAAATGACTTATACAAATCGATACTGTCCTGTTCGATATTTAAAGCAGCACGATAGACATCCAATTGATTAGGAACATCCCTAATTTCACTGTTAATATCCTTTAAGTTTTTAAAAATATTTTGTGCACCCTCTAGAGTGTGATTATCTACTAAATTAAAGGATCTATTACCTAACTTATTTTCTAAGATTTCAGCATGATTTCTTTCATCCTGTGCTAGATTTTCAAAAACAACACTTAGACTGCTACCTGCATATAGCTTTGCCTGTTCTAAATAATATTTTTCACCGTCATTTTCCATTTTAATAGCAAATTTCAAAGTATCCATTAAAACTCCCCCTCATATTTATATATATTTTCTTTATATCCAATACATATTTCGTGAAACAAAAATCCTATTCTTGCCTCCCTTTTGTTGAAATGTTATGATGTATAAAATACACAAAAGGAGGCATAAATGTACAACATAAGAAGGATTCTACTATATGTACTTGGACTATTTCTTCTATCCTTAGGGGTTGCATTGTCTATCCGTTCTAATTTAGGTGTTTCCCCAACAAGTTCGGTATCCTATGTTTTAAGCTCTATTACTGGATTTACTATCGGAAGTGTTACCCTAGCATACTTTCTTATTTTGATTCTAGCTCAAAAAATCATTTTAGGCAGGGAGTTTCATGCAAAAAACTATCTACAGATATTCTTTTCTTCTATATTTGGACTATTTACAGATATAAGTTTATGGATAACTATTACAATTATTCCCACTAGTTATTTTGTTTCTTTGATTATATTAATTATTAGTATAATTATAATAGGGATTGGCTTATCCTTTGTTCTTATAACAGATGTTATTATGAACGCTCCTGAGGGATTTTGTAATGCCATCTCTTATAAATGGGATATTAAATTCTCTAAGGTAAAAACCATATTTGATATGTTAAGTGTTTTTTTATCTATTACGCTTGCATTTGTATTTATTGGGGAAATCACTCAAATAAGAGAAGGTACCATAATTGCAGCTCTTTTTGTAGGTAAAATTGTAGGAATTATTATAGAAAAAAATAAAGACAAAATTATGTCTCTATATTCATAAGAATAAAAATCTCCCACTTCTACTAGTGGGAGAATTATTAAATTTATACTCATTTTCATTTATATGAAAGATGTTATGTTTTTTATTAAGAGAATATCAAATAATTCCGGATATAGAAATTGCACTATAAATTAAAAGTAATCCCATAGCTACATTAAATTGTTTTCTATATTTAAAAAGGAATTTATTAAATAAAGAACCAAATAATGCCCAGCTTGTGGTTGAAAGAAAACACAAAAATCCTAAAAATAAGGAAAAAAGAATTAAGGCTGTATTTGATTTATAATAAGGGATAATAAAGTTGGACATAACAGTTATACTATATAGAATGCACTTTGGATTAACAACCTGTAAAGACATACCAGTAAAAAACAAATTTAATTTAATTCCTTTATTATCATCTGAGGATTCCTTGCTTTCATTATTTTCTTCCTTGCTTTTCATTATATGAATTGCAAGGTATAGCATATAAACAGCACCTAATATACCCATGAATACTTTTACCTTGGGCATAATATTAAAAAGAAACAGATTAAAATAGGTAGAGAAAAGTAGGATTACAAGAAAACCTGCAAATACCCCTGCATTAAACTCTAAGGTTTTTTTTAATCCATATTTACCAGCGTTTGCCATAGCCATAATATTATTAGGTCCTGGCGTAAAGGTCATAACAAAAGCATAAGATAAGAACGCAGCTAGATTAAACATAGTATACCGACCACCCCTATAGATATGAATATTCACATTATACACCTATAAAAGGTATCCTACAACAGTTAAAAAACCCTTGACTGATTTTTTAAAAAGGCAGCATTAAGAGGAATTTTGTATTAATTGTCGAAATATATATTATTTACTACAATAAAAGGAGAGGGGTACTTTCATGAAAGAGGTCGTAGCAGGAGTTTTATATCACAATGGAAAGATATTATTAGCCAAAAGAGCCAAGGGACTAAAGCTTGAAGGGAAGTGGGAATTTCCAGGAGGGAAGATAGAAGCTGGAGAAACTCCAGAACAAGCACTTTCAAGAGAAATGAAAGAAGAACTCTTAATAGATATAAAAAACATAAACTATTTAACAGAAAGTGTTCATACATATGAATATGGTAAAATTAAACTTCTAGCCTATAAAGCTGATTGTATGCAGATTCCAGAACAACTATTAGTACATAGCCAGATAGATTGGGTAGAACCAAATAAATTACTGAATTATGACCTTGCACCTGCAGATATTCCTGTGGCAGCCTTTTTATCAGAGGATTAAGTAATAACCGGCGGCTCTTTAGAGTTTGTCGGTTTCTTTTATATTTATTAAGTATTAAGAGGATTATTAGTATTTAATGAAGAAATAGAGAAATAAATATACTATAATTAAATAATAGACTTTAGAAAATGGAGTGACACAAAACATGGATAAAAGAGTTTATATAGCAGGATGCAAAGACTATAAAAAAGAGAATGTAGAAATTGCAGTGAAAAGAGCACTTTCAGCCTTCCCATCAGCATTAGATATTAAAGGGAAAAAAGTTTTAATTAAAGTAAATCTACTATCAGCTAACAAACCTAATAAGGCAGTGACCACCCATCCGGAAGTAGTAGCAGCTATTGCAGGGGAATTTATAAAAGCAGGCAAGGAGGTAATCATTGCAGATAGTCCCGGAGGGCTTTATAACCAAGGGGTAATGCGTCAAGTTTATTCCACCTGTGGAATGAATGCAGCATCAGAAGAATCAGGAGCAAAGTTAAACTTCGATATGTCCCATAGACATGTAAAATTCCCTCAAGGTAAGTATGCAAAGGAATTTAATATAATTTCACCTGTATTGGATGCGGATTTTATCGTAAATGTTGCAAAGCTAAAAACCCATGGTCTTGCCTATTATACTGGAGCAGTAAAAAACCTTTTTGGGACTATTCCAGGACTTGAAAAGGCAGGTTTTCATTCTAAATATCCAAACAAGTATAAATTTAATGGTGTGCTAATAGACATATGCCAATATATAAAGCCAGGAATATCCTTTGTAGATGGAATAGTAGGTATGGAGGGAGCAGGTCCCTCGGGAGGTAAGGCAAAACATGTTGGTGTCATAGGAGCTTCCTTAAATCCTTATGCACTGGATTTAGCAATGAGTGATTTGGTATCCCTGCCTAATTCAAAAATTCCTATACTTAAGGAAGCTGCCATACAAGGATTAGTGCCCGAAGACGCAGGGAAGTTGGAATTTCTGGGAGATGATCCGAAGAAATTCAAGACAACCTTTCAACCTGCCATAGAAGGCGCAAGAAGAGGGAATCCAATTTTATTCCTTATAGAACGATACCTTCTCCCAAACAAATGGAAGGAAGGACTTTCTAATAAGCTCACTCCCTGGCCAAAGATGTTAGATAATTGTATAGCTTGCGGCAAATGTGTAGAAATCTGCCCACGCCAAGTGATAAAAATCGAGAAGGGTAAGGCTAGACCTGATTATTCCGGCTGTATACGCTGCTATTGTTGCCATGAGGTTTGCCCAGTACAGGCAATAGATCTTGTAAAGAAGTCAAAGTTAAACAGCTAACTCAAGCCTAACAGAAGAGTCAATTAATTACTAAAGGAAAAAGATTATAAACTATAAAGGAGAAATTTATGAAGAGAAAAGAAGCAAATTTAAAACAGTGGAAAGAATTATATGAATTAGCTCTAGAGGTCAAGGCACTAAAACCTTGGGAGTATTTATGGGATATGGATATAATAACCATATTACTGCCGGAATACAAAGAACCTTTTTATTGCAGTATTATGGGTAGGAATGGGGAGTTTACCGGTATAGGTATTTATCATGGTTTTAAAGCAATGAATGAATTTTTTACAATTATTAAAAATGATGGAATTCCATCGGATCAATTAATAAGATATCAAAACTGTATTATGTGTAATTATGGAAATAGAGAAGAATTAACAAAAAAGGAATGGCAGCTAACAAAAGATCTAGGCTACAAATTTAGAGGCAAGAACAATTGGATTTATTTTCATTCCTTTAAAAGTGGATATGCTCCCTTTATGTTAGAACAAGAAGAAGTATTAAAAGCAATAGAAGTATTTAAGGGATTGATAATGGCATTAAGGTCATATATTTTTAAAGGGATAAAAGTAGATTTTGAAAATGGAGAAGTTTTACTTAGACATTATGATGAAGAGAGAGAACTATGGTTCAACAGACCAGCACCAATGTTTTTACCACCTATGGAATACCCCATACCAATAATACAGGATGAA
Source organism: uncultured Eubacteriaceae bacterium (assembly GCA_964533275.1). GTDB lineage: Bacteria > Bacillota > Clostridia > Eubacteriales > Garciellaceae > CAZHJK01. Next base: position 18,202 of record CAZHJK010000005.1, read on the forward strand.
TTGCTTATATCGAAGTTAAAAAAGCAGGAAAACAACGGAAAGGTCATAGAAATAGATATTGCTTATCTTAATGCATTAATAGATGATAAGGATTATCAAAGACCAATAATCCCTCGAACTAATATTATAGCTGATAAAGGGCTTGGAATTGTTATTGATTTTGATACCATAGGACCTGATGAAGATGATACACAAGTTATTTTGGGAACTGTTATAAACTATATAATGAATAATGGACGACCAAAGACTATTTTTGCAAGGGATGGATATATAAAAAGTATCCTAGAAGATCTTTGCAGTAGAACAGACATAAATTTAAAAACAAAAGGTAGATTGACCACTATTGATAAGTTTATGAGAGAACTTTCTGAAACAATGTAAAGAATAGGTAATTCAGGAGGTGTAGGAATGCCATTAGAAATCATTCGTAATGATATAACAAAAGTTCATGTTGATGCCATAGTAAATGCAGCTAATTCATCATTACTTGGTGGAGGTGGGGTAGATGGAGCCATTCACCGTGCTGCAGGGCCTAAATTACTTGAGGAGTGTTACACCCTTGGGGGATGTGTAACGGGACAGGCAAAGATAACAAAAGGATACAATCTGCAAGCAAAATATGTAATCCATACTGTTGGACCTGTTTGGCATGGAGGTAATAACAATGAGGAAAAGTTATTAGCTGATTGCTATGAAAATTCACTTAAAATAGCTAAAGAATATAAGATAGAGAGCATGGCTTTTCCCCTTATTTCAACAGGTGCCTTTGGCTTTCCTAAGGATAAGGCATTAAAAATTGCAATTTCAGTAATCGGAGATTTTTTATTAAAATACGATATGACGGTTTTTCTGGTAGTATTTGATAAACCATCATTTGTATTATCTGAAAAATTATTCTCATCCATTACCCAATATATTGACGATAAATATGTAGATAAACACCCCTATAATAGAGAAGTAAGATTTGTAGAGGAATTAAATCTTAGAGAAAGCCATTTTGATGAAGCTCAGCATTTATTAGAAGATGAACCTATCCCAATAAAAAAATCAAAACGAAGCCTTGATGAAGTTATAAATCAAAGGGATGAAACCTTCTCCCAGATGTTACTACGCTTGATTAATGAAAAAAACATGACAGATGCACAGACTTACAAAAGAGCAAATATAGACCGAAAGCTATTTTCCAAAATAAGAAATGATATTGACTATAGACCAAGCAAAGTAACAGCCATCGCCTTTGCTATAGCCCTTAAATTAAACTTAGATGAAACAAAGGATTTACTACTTAAAGCTGGTTTTGCTCTTACCCATAGTAGAAAATTTGATATTATTATTGAGTATTTTATTGTAGAAGGGAATTATAATATTTTTGAAATAAACGAAGCTTTGTTTGCCTTTGATCAGGATTTATTAGGTATGTAAATAAAAATTTAAGATAATAAGTTTTAAATTTGTCGCTTTCCATGCGACCAATTTTTAATATCAAAATGTTATCCTTATATCAAATGAAAGAATGGAGGATAACAAAATGAAAAAAAACTTAACTGAATTAGTATTTATACTTGATAGAAGTGGATCTATGAGCGGACTTGAAGATGACACAATAGGTGGGTATAATGCACTATTAGAAAAACAAAAGAAAGAGCCTGGTGAAGCTATAATAACCACAGTGCTATTTGATGACAAATATGAGTTATTACATGACCGTATTAACCTTAAAGGTGTCGAGACTATATCAGATAAAGAATATTATGTTAGAGGTACTACTGCACTTTTAGATGCAGTGGGGAAAACCATCAATAAGGTAATAAATGTGCAGAGACACACCGCTGAAGAAGAACAACCAGAACATGTGATGTTTGTAATAACCACTGATGGTATGGAAAATGCTAGCCGAGAGTATACCTATAAAAGGGTTAATAAACTTATTAACCACCAAAAAGATAATTACGGCTGGGAATTTATCTTTCTTGGGGCGAATATTGATGCCATTGCTACAGCAGAACGATTCGGAATAAATAAAGACAGAGCAAGCAATTATCATGCAGATAGTGTAGGTACAAGACTCAATTACAGAGTACTTAGCGATGCAATAAGTGATATGCGAGGTAATCATGTGGTATCAGATGATTGGAAGGAGAGTATTGAAGAGGATTATAAGAAACGTGGAGGAAGCAAGCATAGAAGGTAGAAATTATTATTTAATAGATATAAAAGATAAAATAAGGTAAAATTAAGATAAGAATTTCAATTTAAGAAATACATTATAGTTTATTTGAAGGAGGTATAAAATGGATAAAGATTCTTTGAAGGCTATAAAGGGAATGCTTAGGGAAGAATTAGAACCTATAAAAAATGATATTAATGGACTTAAAGAAGGTCAAAATAGATTAGAGAATAAGTTTGATGATTTAGAAAAAGGACAAGGTAGATTAGAGAATAAGGTTGATGACCTAGAAAAAGGTCAAGGTAGATTAGAGAATAAGGTTGTTGACCTAGAAAAAGGTCAAGGTAGATTAGAAATTAAGTTTGATGATTTAGAAAAAGGACAGAAAGAGCTTAAGAAAGATGTAAAAGAAATTAAGACAATAATTCAAGAACTAGAAGTTAATGACGCTAATAGACATTTAGAATTGAAAAATTCTATTGATGAATTAAGGAATAACCTATCAACTGTTGAAATAGTAACTGCAAGTAACTATGCTGACATAGCAAAGTTGAAGAATATAAAATAAAATGAAGTCACCAAAGTAATATAACTTCCATCCTAAGAGAGAACTTTTGAGGAAAGGTAAAATATGAAAAAATATTTAGTTGTCATAGAAAAATGTACAATTGCTATAATATATTTTTTAATAGTGACCCTGACCCTTACTGGTTGTCTATTTAACACTCACCCTTCTCATGACGAACAGCCCCAATCAGAAGAAAACCACAGAAGCTTCATAATTAACCCCGAGGGTTTAACAATCAAGGAGAGATTTACACCACCTCAAGGCTTTGAAAGGGTATATACAGAACCTGATACTTTCGCACACTATCTGCAAAGTCTACCGCTGAAGGCGGATGGAGTAAGGGTTTATTACTATGATGGGAGGGTAAAAAACAAAGCCGTCCATGAAGCCGTTATTGACATTGATGTAGGAGAAAGGGATTTACAACAATGTGCCGATGCTATCATGAGACTAAGGGCAGAATACCTCTATGATCAAAAAAGGCAAGAAGAGATTGCATTTCATTTCACCAATGGCTTTTTAGCAGAATACAAGGAATGGATGAAGGGAAGAAGAATCTCTGTACAAGGCAATGATGTAAGCTGGGTAAGTGGAGGAGAGGCAACTGATTCCTATGACAGCTTTCGAAAATATCTCGATATGGTTTTTGCTTATGCAGGAACCCTATCCCTATCCCAGGAGCTCATTCCTAGACCTCTTGAAGAAATGGAAATTGGAGATGTTTTTATTCAAGGAGGTAGTCCTGGTCATGGGGTGATTGTTGTAGATATTGCAATCAATCCAATGACCAATGAGAAAATATTTATAGTCGCTCAAAGCTATATGCCGGCACAGGACATTCATATACTGAAGAATCCAGAAGATAATGCATTAAGTCCATGGTATTCCACTGCTACTAATAGGGGTTTTCATACTCCAGAATGGACATTCCAAGCAGAGGATTTAAAGCATTTTTAACAAGACAGTATTATAAGAGAAGTGATTATAGACTCCGATGAAAACTGCAGATATTCCTTAACAAGAGCAGGGGATACTTTATTACCTTAAGAAATATTTTTAAATATTAACGAAGTTTGCTTACGACAAAATCACAAATATAATTTAAGAGGTGAATTAAATGTCCAAGGATAAAATAAGATCAAAGATAAATGCTAAGGGGACTGAAATTACAATTATTTAAATTAGTAATAATAACGATTATATTAGTTTGACAGATATAGCAAAATATAAAAATGAAGATTCCCCAGGAGATGTAGTAAAAAATTGGTTAAGAAATCGAAATACTATCGAATTTTTGGGATTATGGGAACAGTTCAATAATTTAAATTTTAAACTGGTCGAATTCGACCAGTTTAAAAATGAATCAGGAAGTAATGCATTTGTTTTATCTCCACAAAAATGGATAGAGAGCACTAATGCTCTTGGAATAACCTCAAAATCTGGAAGATATGGTGGAACATACGCTCATAAAGATATAGCTTTTGAGTTCGCCTCATGGATTTCACCAGAATTCAAATTATATATTATAAAGGATTATCAAAGACTTAAAGAGAATGAGAGTAGTAAACTATCTTTAGATTGGAATCTAAACCGCACATTAGCTAAATTGAATTATAAAATTCATACAGATGCAATCAAAGAAAATATTGTTTCTAATAATTTAACATCGGAGCAAATTGGAGTGACATATGCTAATGAAGCAGACCTATTAAATGTTGCTTTGTTTGGTAAAACAGCTAAGCAATGGAGAAATGAAAATCCGGAATCAAAAGGAAATATAAGAGATTTTGCTACAATTGAGCAACTCATTGTGATGGTAAATTTAGAGAATATGAATGCTCATATGATAAATCAAGGTATAGAACAAAAACAAAGATTAATAGAATTAAATAAAATAGCGAGAAATCAACTAAATACTTTACTTAATAATAAAACTGTAAAAAGTATAGGGAATATTAAACCTATGATATGAAGTTCTTAATTACAAAACAAAGGGGATGAAAAACTAATAAAGGAAAAGCAAGTAAAAACCTCTATAGCTGCTATGTTAGCAAAGAAAAAAGATGAAATAATTTTAGTGTTTATAGAGTGGAAATATGTTGAGCGATACTATGAAAAATCTATTAAAGCTAAAGAAAAAGCAAACTATGAAGTAAGAAAAAACAAAACAAGAAGATATGACAATAGGGAGGGAATAAAATGAGACTTTTTATTGGGGTACTTTTCCCAGAAGAAGTATTGAATGAAATCATGAAAAACCCTTGATTAGGTTTGAAGTGGATAGTATGAACCTAATACATTCCCATAGGAAAGAGGGAAGATTGACATATACCTAATTAAAGGAAAAAAGGATTTAAGATAGGCTCCTTGCTTTAATTTTAGAAAAAGAAGGGGGAATTGACTTGGACTTAGTGATAACAAATGCTAGGATGAGACATAAAGAAGGGTTTTGGAACATTGGTATAAAGAATGGAAAGATAATCGAAATATCAAAGGACCATATATCAGGGAATGAAAAGCTCGATGCAGGTGAGAATCTTGTAACTCCAGGATTTATCGACCCCCATATCCATCTAGATAAGGTAAATATAGTCGATGTCGTAAGACCAAATATCACTGGGACCCTCAAAGAAGCTATTGAGATTATTTGGGAGAAGAAGAAAAACTATACCATTGAAGACATCGTTGAAAGAGCTGGAGAGGTAATACGAAGGGCCGCTGTAAATGGTACGACTAGGATGCGAACCCATGTGGATGTTGATACCATAGGCGGATTAAAACCCTTAGAGGGAGTACTTGCAACAAAGAAGAAGTATAGGGAGATTATGGATATCCAGATAGTAGCCTTTCCACAGGAGGGTATAATTAAGGACCCTGGTTGTGAAACGCTTATGATAGAGGCAATGAAGATGGGTGCAGATATCATAGGAGGGATGCCAGCCAATGAGCGTACATCCGATGACAGCATGAAACATATAAAAATATGTTTTGATATAGCACAAAGATTTAATGCCGATGTGGATATGCATGTGGACGAAACCGATGATCCCTTCTATAGAACGCTGGAGATGCTTGCCGATGAAACCATCGCTCGAGGCTGGCAGGGAAGAGTGACCGCGGGGCATACCTGTGCCCTTGCTGCCTATGATGACCATTATGCCAGTTATGTCATAGAAAAGGTAAAGCGGGCTGGGATACATATGATCACAAATCCTGTCACCAATTTGATGCTTCAGGGAAGAAATGACAAACAACCTATAAGAAGAGGAATTACCAGAGTTAAGGAACTATTGGAGGCAGGAGTTAATGTGAGCTTTGGTCAAGATTGCATCAAGGATACCTTCTACCCCTTTGGTAGTGCGGATATGCTCCAGGTGGCACTAGTGACCGCTCATGCAGCCCAAATGAGTCTGCCCCAAGAGATCGAAAAAGTGTTTGACATGATTACCTATGATGCGGCAAAGATTCTAGATTTGAAGGAGTATGGCCTGGGGGAGGGAAGAACAGCGGACTTGGTAATATTGAATTGTAAGACGGTAAAAGATGCAATAAGACTTCAACCTGAAAGACTCTATGTTATAAAAGATGGAAAAGTTATCGCAAAAAGTGAAAGGAAACAAGAGCTCTACCTAATTTAATGACTGGTGTAAATTTATAGGCGATCAAGGAAGGGTAGTCAAGTTTCATGTGATTACAAAGTACATAAGAAAAATCTCAGAAGCAGAATCCTTTGGTGAATGGTTTATAGATAAAGAAAACGATGGAACTCCTAAACATCCGATTCAATTGCCATATGTAAAATATAACGAACTTGTAGATTCATTTGAAACTGAGTTTTATGAATTCGCAGAAAGTCATCCCAAATAATGTAGTTAATACTACTCTTATTGAAACTTATGAGATACCAATTAGTAGTCAAGAAGAAAATCTTATCGTAAAGGTAGTACAGGTAGATTTAGAGAAAGATGCTACTGAAATGGGAGAAGGATTAAGAGGAATTTTAGTATAAATATAGCAGTCTGGGGTAATAAACCCCAGACTGCTATAATAATGTCAATGTATTACTATTAAGTTAATACTAAATATTATATCCTTGTACCTGTAATATATCCGCTATGAACAGCATCTGATATTTTTCCAATATCGGAACAATCTCCTATAATATAGGTCTCTGGAAAATGTTTTTCAATGATGTCTGCAAGATCAGTATTTTGCTTGGTCCCTATAGCAACGATGATTTTATCAAAATCAATTTTCATCTCTTCCCCTGCCTTATTCGTAGCAAGGATTACGTCGTCTTTGATCTCATAGCAGCTATGACCGGTAATAATTTCTACATTATGCTTATTTAAGTGATCCATTAAAGAAAATTTATTAATCATATTTAAATCATTGGCTACATCATCCAACATTTCCACTATAGTAACAGCATGGCCTTCCATGGCTAAACCAAGGGCAGTTTCACAACCAACAAGGCCTCCACCTATAACTACAACCTTATCCTCTTTATCAAAGGATGCATTCTTTATCCCTTCTACTGTCATTACCCTTTCATCATTAATCCCTTTAATCTTAGGCATATAAGGATGGGCACCTGCTGCTACCACAACTACATCAGGCTTTGTGCTTTTAATGGTATCAATGGTTGCCTCTACACCCATCTTAAGATCTATGTCCCTTGTAGTTACTTGATTCTTCAAGTATTCATTATAATCCCTAACACTCCATTTAAATGGCTCAAGGGCGGCAAAATTTAGCTGACCTCCTAATTGTTGATCCTTTTCCAACAGAGTTACTTTGTGCCCCCTCTTATTGGCCACAAGAGCTGTTTCCATGCCGGCAGGTCCGCCACCAACAATAGTAACATTCCTTGGTTCTTCGGCTTTAGTAATTGTGAACCTTGCCTCCCGTCCACACTGTGGATTGACGGAACAGGTTAATTCCTTACCTGTCAATACATTCATAATGCATAGATCATTACAACGTAAACAAGGTCGAATTTCTGACTCCTTATTTAGGCGAGCTTTGTTGGCCCATTCTGGATCAGCTAATAATGAACGACCCAGTGCCACAAAATCTGTTTCTCCATTTGCTAGCGCCTCTTCAGTAATATCCGGGGTATTAAAGTTTCCTGCATTAATGATAGGAATACTAACATGTTGCTTGATAGCATGTGCAAGATCTTTCATACAAGCTCTTCCAAGATATGTGGGAGGGAATATCCAGTCAATGGATTCATAGCGACCTGCATCCACATTAATGGCATCATAGCCGTATTCCTCTAATAATTTACATATCTCAATGCCATCCTCCAAGGTCCTAAAACCACTATATTTTTGATCGACACTAATACGGAAAGTAACTGCCAGAGAATCCCCGACCCGTCTTTTAATTTCTTCACGGATATCTTTGACGATCCGCATCCTACCTTCTAAATCTCCGCCGTATTCATCGGTCCGCTTATTGGTATCAGGGGACATAAATTGATCCAATAAATAACCTGCATGTCCATGGATTTCAGCCATTGGATAACCACATTGGACCGCATACTCTGCAGATTTTGCAATATTAGAAACCATACGATGGATTTCATCGATTGTTAATTCCCTACACATAATACTAGGGTCATTAATAGCGGTGATCTCTGAAGGAGCCACAGGTTGAATCATGGCAGGTGCATCGGATTGTCGCCCCATACCTATAGATAGCTGTATACATGGAACGGCTCCGTAATACTTAACCATGGTAACCAGTTCAGATTGTCTTGCGATTTTATTGGGATGGTCCAGCCTTGCCATTCCAAAGGTATGAGGTGTTGCATCAATCTCACTTTGGTAATTGGTTTCAGTGATGATCATACCCACTCCACCTTTAGCTCTTTCAGCATAGAAATCTATAAGTTCTTGGGTGATTCTACTATCTGGGCCACAATGACCTGTACCCATAGGTGTCATAACAATTCTGTTTGGGATCCTCACCTTCCCTATGTAGCCTTCTGCAAATAGATTTGGATACTTTTTTGAATACATTGTACATTCCTCCTTCGATGATAAAATATACTTCATACCAATAGAAACATACTATAGTATGTTTGTTAATTAATATACTAACATACTCCGGTATGCTTTGCAAACAATATATTTTGAATAAATACCTATATGTTCTTGACAATTTTTCAATAAATTATAAAATTCAGTTAGTAGATCAATTACATTCAAAAAATATTACTTATATATTAATCTGTTTTGTATATTAAGGAGGAAGCCATTTGAAGAAGAAATTATTAGATACAGCAATGGATCTTTTTAGTAGATATGGCTATGAAGATGTCAGTGTGGATATGATTTGCAAGCACTGCAATGTTACCAAGGGAAGCTTTTATTATCACTATTTATCCAAGGATAGTTTACTGAGTGAATACTATACGATAAATACCAATAATGACTTAACTGATTTATTGATAAAGATGATCGATATTAAAGATCCTTTAGAAAAACTATGGAAAATAGCCGGTTACTATCCGGAACAAAATAATTTACTTAATCCTAGCCTGAATATGCATCTGATGGTAGCAAATATGGAACACGGTGGGAAACTCTACCCAGTTTTAATTGACAATATAATTGCTTACTATTCGGAAGTATCCAATGTTTTAAAAAAAGTAACAGAGGAAGGCCAATCCCAAGGTATCATTAAAAATGAATACGACTGGGGTCAGCTATTTGAATTATACTGTGCTGCATTCCATGGTCTGCTCGTTGAATGGAGCGCAACAGATGGAAGCTTTGACTTGATGGAAAGAATATATCAATATTTTCTGATGATTTATAAAAAGAATTAATGAAGGCGGACTTATTTAAAGAACAGGAAATTTCTGTTGTTTTATATTTCCAGATTTAAGAAGGAATTCCGACATCGGGCATTGAAGTAATTTAATATATAATCAATGGTATCGGAGGGTTTTTATGGAGAACTTACCTAAATATAATGGGTTGGATATTACTAAATTCGAGAGGATGTTAGATTATAAATACCTGACCAATAGTTATAAAATATACTGGTTACTTGGGACTTTTCACGAGGTCATCAATGGGAATAGGGAAATCACTTTTGAAAGAATTGCATTTAGGATGATAGCAAAAAGTTGGTATCCGATTATTCAATATAAACTTAAGTTTGGGCAAATCGATCAATTAGAAAATATAATATTAACCATATACAATACATATAAATTTGAAAAAGACATTGATGAAGATGAGCTAGTAAGTGCTTTGGAGCTTTATAAGGAAGATAAAATAATACAATCCTCAATACGAAATTTATGTAAATATGTCCCCTATAGATTGATAAGACCATTTTTTAATTTTAAGTCAATGAGCGACCATCAAAATCAAAAGACTCTTATTGAATTATCAAAGCATTCACAAGAGGCATTATATAAAGTGACTGATAACAATAAGATTATTATAAACGAATGTTGGTATAATTATATGGTTAGCAACCAAACCATTATCGATGGATGGATTAAATATAAGCTGATATATTTTTTACAGAAACGAAATACAAATGTTCCAGCAATCCCATTTAAATTAAGTGCCCCAAAACAGAGAAATTTAAGTAAAGCTAAGAAGTTTTGGAATACAATCAATGAAATAGACCAGCTTTATGATATATATACTAACTTACCTTTAAATGAAATTAACGTAGAAAAATATGGAGCAATAAGCATAGATCATTTTATACCATGGAGTTTTGTTCTTCATGATGAAACGTGGAATTTGGTCCCTACATTCAGAGATGTTAATAGTAGTAAAAGTGATAAATTACCTAATTTAGATAAGTATTTTTATCAGTTTTGTAATATTCATTACAATGCAATAAAATTAATTCTAACAAATGATATTAATCTAAAATTATTTGAAGATTACTTAAACCTAGAAGAAAAATTATTAAACAAAGATTTTTTAAGGGATGAGCATAGGTCTAAAAAAGAATTTATAAATTCTCTGAGTAGTACAATTTATCCTTTGCATCAAATCGCTCAAAATCAGGGGTTTGAAGTTTGGAATTGATTTTGTCTACAGGTAGGAATAACCCAAGTGTACGTTAAGATTCTTGAGTAATTTAATAATCAACACCATTACTTTAGATTTACATATACCTAGGAGATGCAAGTGTGAATAAAATGTGGTTAGGCTTGAATTATTTACTTATTAACGATAGGATAATTTTGGTGATGAATATGGCAAGAAAAACACGCATCCATTATCCAGGCGCACTATACCATGTAGTGGTTAGAGGTAGTAATGGAGAAAATGTGTTAAATGAAGAAGAGCATAAAAATAAATATCTAAATATAATAGCCTCCTATAAAGAAAAAATAGGCTTTATCCTATACGCCTATTGAATTAAGGATAACCATTCCCATCTTTAAATTGAAGTAAGAGATGTTCCACTTTCTCAGATTATGCAACGAATTCAGTAGGTTTATACCCTATGGAGGAGAAAAGAAAAAAGGTAAAAGTATTGTATTTAGGTTGATAGGAAGGAAAAAGTAATTTATTAAAAGAATTATTATATTAATAAAAAATATTTAGAATAGGGAAATCCCTAGGAGGTTCAAGTATGCCATTGCAAATCATTCGTAATGATATAAGCCTGATGTGGATGCCATAGTCAATGCAGCCAATTCTAGCCTATAGGGCGGTGGGGGTGTGGATGGAGCCATCCATCGGGCTGCAGGACCAGAACTACTGGAGGAATGACGGACCTTAGGTGGCTGACAAGTGGGACAGGCTAAGATAACCAAGGGATATAAACTAGCTGCTAAGTATGTAATTCATACCGTTGGCCTCGTCTGGCGAGGTGGGATCAATAATGAGTAGACCTTATTGAGGAACTGCTATAAGAATTCCCTAGCCTTGGCAAAGGATTATAATCTAAAGACCATTGCCTTTCCTCTTATATCTGCCGGGGTCTAAGGGTATCCAAAGGATCAAGCTATAAATGTTGCCATTGGAACCATAAAGGACTTTTTGCTTAGGTAGTGATATGACCGTATATTTGGTTGTATTTGATAATGAAATCTTTGTTCTGGCTGTAAACATATTTCCAACACTAATCCAAGAGTAGGGGCTACTAATGACCGGGTTAATATAAGGATAATAAAACCTATAACTTACAAGGAGTATTATGTGGGAGGGACCTCTGCCTTATTAGTGTACCATAGGGAGGGTAATTGAAACAATTGAAAATATACCAGAACAGAGTCCTTATTTAGATCTATAGCAAATATAATAGAGGTAAAGTTTTAAAAAGACTTTTATTAATAAACTCTCTTTTAAAGCAAGGATGATGTTATAATAAGATAGTATAAGTGAAGAAGGAGAGTACAATATGAATCAAAGGGAACGGCAAAAGCTGGAAACCAGAAGGAAGATTTTTGAATCCGCCTTTAGCCTATTTAGAAAAAGAAGTTTTGACACTGTAAAAATTACAGATATCGTAAAGTTAGCAGATGTTTCAGTGGGTGCCTTTTACTATCACTATCCTACTAAGGAAACCCTAATAGACGAAGGCTATAGGGAATTTGATGAAAAACTTGAAAAAGCATGGAGGATAGACGAACCAAAGCCAGGAGTAGAGACTATAAAGTATCTTATCAAGGTTCAATTAAAAGATGTACAGGATAAAGGATATGAAATAACGGGTATTTTCTTTAAAAACCAAGTAGGAACATCTAATACCTATCTATTTACAAAAGGTAGATTTTTGTATAAAAAACTATATGAAAATGTAAAATTAGTAAATAAAAAAGATTACTCAGATGATGAGATTACAGATAGTATACTTCGTGTAAGCAGAGGTGCTATCTATGATTGGTGCTTGCACAAAGGGAATTTCGACATAATAAAAACAGGTTTACAAGGATTGGAAATGGTATTGTCCTATTATAAGACGATATAAAACCTATATAAAAAAGCTCTCACTATAGTGAGAGCTTTTTTATATAGAAAAATAAATATATTTTTAACAAAACATTGACAAATAAAAAACAATCATATATAATTGACTATAGTTAATTCGGTGAATTAACTATAGTCAATTACTATAAGGAGGTTGATTAATAATGAAGTATAAGAACTTGTTTTCTCCTATCAAAATAGGAAGTATTGAAGTAAAAAACAGAATTGCCATGATGCCTATGGGAGTTTTTTCAGAAAGACTTATGAGTAGGAAAGATGGTAGCTATACTAAAGATGGAGCAGATTACTACATAGAGAGGGCCAAAGGAGGAACCGGTTTAATTGTTACAGGATTAGTTCCTATGATAAGCTGGTTAGGTCTACCATATATTGGTTCAAGTCCTGAAACCTACATTAAAAACTCCAAGTACCTCGTAGATGGAATTCACAAGTATGGTGCTAAAATATTCCAACAACTAACGGCTATTTCAGGACGTTCTAGTGTCCATCCGGGGGACCCTGCACCAAGTGCATTACCAATGGTTTGGGATCCAACAAAAAATGCTAGAGAGATGACTGTAGAAGAAATTAAAAACTATGTAAAAGGCTTTGCTAATGGTGCAGAGACTGCACAAAAAGCCGGATACGATGGGGTGGAGATCCACGCAGTCCACGAAGGATATTTAATTGACCAATTCACCATGTCTTCAATGAACCATAGGGAGGATGAATATGGTGGAAGTTTAGAGAACCGGTTACGTTTTCCTACAGAGATTGTACAAGCCATTAAAGAAAGATGCGGAAAGGATTTCCCTGTTTCCTTGCGTTATAGTGTTAAAAGTTATATAAAAGCATTTAATAGAGGAGCTCTTCCCGGGGAAGAATTTAAAGAATTTGGCAGGGATATTGAAGAGAGTCTGCTTGTAGCCAAAAAACTTGAAGAAGCAGGTTATGATATGCTAAATTGTGATAATGGAACATACGATTCTTGGTATTGGTCCCATCCGCCGGTTTATATGCCAAAGGCTTGTAACCTAGAAGATGTTAAGAGAATTGCAGAAGTTGTTGATATTCCAGTAGTATGTGCAGGAAAATTTGATAACCCGGTACTAGCAGATGAGGCTATTGGTAAAGGCGAAATAGATATAATGGGAATGGGAAGACCACTCTTAGCGGATCCGGAAGTAGCTAATAAATTTATGAATGGTGAAGAAGAGGATATTCGCCAATGTATAGGGTGTCACTTAGGTTGTCTAAGTAGGATATTTACACCACCTTTTAAAGATATCTCCTGTGCTTTAAACCCTGCCTGTGGAAGAGAAAGATCCTATGCTCTAGAGCCAGCGGAGACAAAGAAAAAGATAGCTGTAGTAGGTGGAGGTATTGGAGGACTAGAGGCAGCAAGAGTTGCCACTATTAGAGGACATGAGGTAGACATTTATGAAAAGACAGATAAATTAGGTGGAGCTTTTATAGCTGCAGCATCATTTGAATTTAAAGATGATGACAAAAGGCTACTGGATTGGTATGGAAAGCAAATTAAAGACTTAAAAATCAATGTATTATTTAATACAGAATTTACAGAGGAATACAAAGCTGACTATGATGAAATCTTTGTAGCTACAGGTGCAAAAGAAAGAATATTAGATATTCCAGGTTTTAACGGTAAAAATGTAAGCTATGCCATTGAACATTTAGAAAACCCAGAAATAGAAGGGGAAAATGTTGTAATAGTAGGTGGAGGACTTACAGGATTTGAAATTGCCCTATCCTTATGCAAGAAAGGTAAAAAGGTCTCTATTATAGAAAAAGAAGATGTAGTATTAAATGTGAAAGGTTTAAATGCCGCTAACTACAATATGTTAATAGAACTTATGGAGTACTATGAAGTGAAAGTGCTTAAGAATACAGAAGTAAAGAAATTCGAAGATGGATTTGTTTATGCAGAACAACTAGTTAAAAACTATCCAAATTCAGCAGGTAGGGCCTTTAATGTAACACTGCCTGGTACAAGTACTGCGAATCACAAAATACCTGCGGACCATGTTGTTGTATCGGTTGGATATATAAGTGATAAAGATCTTTATGAAAAAGTTAAAGATGAAAATGTTCATCTAATAGGAGATGCTATTAGACCAGGAAATTTAATGGATGCAATTTGGAGTGCATATGAATTAGCTATGAATATCTAATACAAACAAAGGGTTTAGAAAAAAGTCTAAGCCCTTTTTTAATGGTGCGCCATATATGTGTATAATAAGTTGGTTTCAGATTAACCTTGCCCTAAGTGCCAAGGTCCCCTTCGCCCAAGTATCGTATTATTTGGAGAAATGCTACCCCAGGGTGAATTAAATGTCGCCCCCAGGAAGATGGAAAAGGCAGACCTAGTCATTGTCATCGGAACAAGTCTATCGGCTTATCCTGTCAATAGCCTACCTTCCATGACCAGGGGGAAGAAGGTTTATATCAATAAGGAAATTATAGTTGGAGGCTTTTACGACCTGAACTTTCAAGAAAAAGCGGGCCATGTTTTGGCAGATGTTGACCACGCTTTAAGAAAGTAAATAGTTAGGAAGATATTATATAGAGACTAGAAAACTATTGGATAATTTTTAAAAGAAAAAGTCTCTATATATATTAAAAAAAAGATGGCTTATTCGTTAGGACATAATTATTTATATACATAATCCATAGAAGATACATTATCATCATTAATGTCATTGGTGGTACTAATCCCCAATTGTTTTAAAGAAGTCAATAATAGATCCACAACTTCGTTTCCTCTAGTGATTAAAGGCTTATCAAATATAAATTTTGGATAGAGCTTATTATTAATTACTTTCCAATTCACAAAAACATATAAGGGGCGATTGCCATCAAATTTTCTTTTAAAGGTTCTATAATTAAGAGCTTTACATGCAAAATATATATTTGGATGGTTTTCAATATATTGATCAATAGGCTTTAGCACTTGAAAAACTTCATCGGTAGAATTAAATTTAGTTAAATCGTCAAACAGTATATAATTAGCAACTCCAGAATTAATAATGGGACTACCATTAACCTTAGCATCTTTTTTATCCTTGGGGAGATTAGTTCCAGCATAAATATCAAAGAGTTGTTCCTTTGTGAGTAACATTTGCCCTGACAATTCGCCACTAAGTTTATTAAGAAGCTCAAACTTCCAACCAATTGTTATGGAACCGGCTTGACTTCGACCTTTTTTACTTTTGTATATTAGTGGCCTAGATAAAAATCTATCCTTAATTTGCGAGGTTGATTGGATAATAATATCCATCCAATGCTTTCCAAAGACTTGTTCTGCTCGAATGGCAGACATTTTATTTTCAATAAAGTCAGCATTGTTCTTTTTAACTGATATTTTTAATTCTAGGTTTTGACTATCATTATGAAGTAATAGATAAATATCTGTTTTTGGCTCTCCATAAGAAAGTGTAGGTTTTCCACTTTTAAGAATAGTATAATAATTATTATTAAACCTTACCTTCTGCCCTACTTTAAAAATATTATTAATATGCCGTTCAAAATCACCAAAATGCATACTCATTCTTTTCCCCCCCTTAATTTTTATAGATTAACTTATAGAAATTTTATCATTTAGCATATATAATAACAATGAGACAGAGATCTTAGAAT
The DNA here is from genome assembly GCA_964533275.1 of uncultured Eubacteriaceae bacterium. GTDB lineage: Bacteria > Bacillota > Clostridia > Eubacteriales > Garciellaceae > CAZHJK01. Next base: position 34,559 of record CAZHJK010000005.1, read on the forward strand.
CTAAGAATTTATAGTTAACTAAAAATATTAATTAATATAAAGTAAAAATTATTGTAAAATTGAAGGAGTGCTTATATGAAACTAAATGAAAGAGGCCGTGGAAAATTTAAGCCTGCTCCAGATTATAACATTGAAGATGTAAAGAAGTTACTATTTGAAAAAATTGAAGAGGAAAAAATTTGTTCTAAATTTACCAGTGAAAGTTTAGATATTGATAAGATAAACTATAAGGATGGAAAACTTAACCTGATTTCGCTTTTCTCTGGATGTGGAGGATTAGATTTGGGGTTTGAGCTCGCAGGTTTACAAGCGGTTCTAGGCGAGGATGAGGGGCTGCAAGCATTTAAAGATAAACAAATCTATAATGAGAAAAGAAACTTGAGTGTATTTCACACTATATATGCCAATGATATTTTTAATGAGGCAACACAATCATATAGTAAAAATTTCCCCAAGGAGGTATATATAGATAATAATGATATTAGGAAAATAAAAGATTTCCTATCTGCTGATATAGTATTAGGGGGATTCCCCTGTCCTGGTTTTTCTGAAGCAGGTCCAAGACTAATTGATGATAAAAGAAACTTCCTATATTTACATTTTATTCGATGCCTTATTCAAAGCAAACCATTGATTTTCGTAGCTGAAAATGTTAAAGGTATGATGACCTTAGGAAAGGGTGAAGTATTTAAACAAATAGTACAAGATTTTGAAGCTGCGGGATATACTGTTTTTCATAAACTATTAGATTCTTCTGAGTATGGAATACCTCAGATTAGAAAGCGTGTAATTCTTGTAGGTGTTAGGAAGGATTTAGATTTTAAATATAAATTTCCTGAACCTACTCATGGAAAAGATCAAAATCTTAAACCAAATATTACTTTAAAAGATGCTATATGGGATCTTAAGGATAATCCGGGAGATTATTTTACAGGAACTTATTCATCAATATTTATGTCAAGAAATAGGAAAAAGTCTTGGGATGAGCCTAGCTTTACAATACAGGCTTCAGGGAGACAGGCGCCGATTCATCCTGATGGTCAAGCGATGGAAAAAGTGGAAAAAGATAAATTTGTCTTTAGTGATGGGGTAGAAAATAATCGTAGACTTTCTATAAAAGAAATAGCACGCATACAGACATTCCCTGATTGGTTTGAATTTAGTAAAGGTGATAGTAACAAAAAATCTCATAACGCTAAACTAGATATCGTATATAAACAGATAGGCAATGCAGTTCCAGTAATGCTTGCCAGGGCAGTAGCATTACCCATTGCTCAGTGGGCAATACAATATATAAATAGTAAAGAGTCAAATGAAAGATCTATCATTTAATTAGATAGATCTTTTTTTTATTAATATTTATAAAAATAAATTGTAAATATTGACAATTAATAAAATAAGCAGTATTATATGAATAGAACATATGTTCTATATTACAGAGAAAAAATATTCTATTACTAGGGGGGAAATCTAATGAATATTATAAGCCTCTTTGCTGGTGCGGGTGGTATGGATTTGGGATTTGAAAAAGCTGGATTTAATGTATTATGGGCAAATGAGTATGATAGGACTATATGGGAAACATATAAAAGAAATCATATAGCTTATTTAGATCAAAGGGATATACGAAAGATAAAGTCCTCAGAAATTCCTGATTGTGATGGCATAATAGGAGGACCTCCCTGTCAGAGCTGGAGCGAGGCAGGAGCATTAAGAGGAATAAATGATTCAAGGGGAAAACTTTTTTATGAGTTTATAAGAGTACTAAAAGATAAACAACCGAAGTTTTTCGTTGCTGAAAATGTATCTGGAATGCTTGCAGACATTCATAAAGCTGCCGTTAATAATATTATTAAATTATTTAATGATGCTGGTTATGATATATTTCTTAAACTTTTAAATGCGGTAGATTATGGTGTGCCTCAGGATAGAAAAAGAGTTTTCTATATTGGATTTCGAAAAGACTTAAATATAAATTTTAATTTTCCTACACCATGTAATAAAAAACTTGTATTAAGGGATGCTATTTGGGACTTACAAGAGACAGCTTTACCAGCAAAAACTTCTAATAAAACTAATGGAGCTCAATGTAGAATAAATAATCATGAATATATGACTGGTAGTTTTTCTTCTATTTATATGTCACGAAACAGGGTTCGATCATGGAATGAACCATCCTTTACAATACAAGCAGGAGGGCGCCATGCTCCTATTCATCCCCAGGCACCTAAAATGGTATTCATTAATAAGAATAAAAGGATATTTGCACCTGGAAAAGAGCATCTGTATAGGAGATTAAGTGTTAGGGAATGTGCTCGTATACAAACCTTCCCAGACAAATTTGTGTTTTACTATACCTATATCGCCGACGGCTATAAAATGATAGGCAATGCAGTGCCTGTGCAATTGGCATATCATGTGGCAAGGGCAGTAAAAGAGGCATTGGTTAATAGTGAAAAGTACTATGAAGAGAAGGTTGTCTAATAAAAATGTTATAAGTGAACTAAGAGAGCAGGATTTGATATATTCTGTTCTTTTTAATTGCAATTTAAAATAAAAAGTCAATTGTTTTTTAATAGGAAAATTAAAAGCATTTAAAAAATTTCTTTACTATTTATAGATCTACTTATTAAGAACAGAATTTCAAACGACTATACAGTTAAAAGCGATAATAACTGAACAAGTTACCCCGCAAGCTACCCCGCAAGTTACCCCGCAAGTTACCCCGCAAGCTACCCCGCAAGCTACCCCGCAAGTTGATTGATAAAACAACTGATATATTAAAATTTTGCAGTGCTCCAAAAGGAAGACAGAAAATTCAAGATTTCCTTAGTATTAAAGATAGGGAGTACTTTAGGTAATTCTATAAATAATGAAAAATCTATCTATATGATGAATTATAACGAATAATATGATAACTAATATTTTATATAAATACTCATTAAAAATTTAATGTAATCTAAATAATTCACTTTCCAATTGTAAGAAGTGATTTTATTGTCAAATAATTTTGAAAATATAAAAAATAAATGAAGGAAGTCTAACATATATGTAGAATGTTAAGTTAGGGAACTATTAGAGTGATTAGGTTGAGGGGAATTTATAATGTGTATAGTGTAATGAAGAAGTGAAAATAACTGATAAATGTTAAATAACAGTTGAAACATACATAGTATGGTATTTCTATGTTACACCAAATATTAAATTAAAGAAAGCGAGGTATGTTCTGTGGCTCGTAAAACTAGAGAACAAATTAGCTACAATATGAGCCGTGTGAGCGACAGAAACACGGCTCTTGAAAGAGCAATGTGTAATGAATTTGACCGTCGGGGATTAATAACCTATAAAAGAAACGATAAATCTGTTTTTGGAAAACCGGATTTTGTATTCTCAGTGCGGAAAGTAGCTGTATTTTGTGACAGTGAATTTTGGCATGGATATAATTGGGGGGTAGCTAAATATGAAATAAAGAGCAACCGAGATTTCTGGATTTCTAAAATTGAAAGAAACATTGCACGAGATAAGGAAGTCAACGACAAGCTGGCATCTGAAGGTTGGACGGTGTTACGCTTTTGGGGAAAACAAATTAAGGACGATATTGTTGGTTGTGTCGATAAAGTAGAAAAAAAACTGCGAATTTATCCGAAATCACCGTTTAGGACAATAGATCTTTGTGCTGGGATAGGCGGAATTCGCCGTGGTTTTGAAAGGGTTGGTACCTTTACTAATGTACTTTCAGCCGAAACCGACAAATATGCTTGTATGACATATAAACATTTATATGGAGAAAATCCAAATTATGATTTGACATCGGAAGAGTTCAAACAAATTGTTGACGCTACGGAATATGACATATTGCTTGCAGGGTTTCCTTGCCAGTCATTCAGCAGAATCGGCCTTAGGGAAGGGTTTGATAATCTTACTAAAGGGAAAATTTTTTACCACATTGCCGAGATAATTGAGCGTACTCGTCCGAGCGCATTTTTCTTGGAGAATGTAGATCACCTAGTTACACATGAAAATGGGAAAACATTCAAAAAAATTATCGAGACTCTTGAAATTGATTTACAATATAAGGTCATAGGTGTTTCACATTCAGATGACGGTATCCTTAGGTATATTGTAAATGATTTTTTAAGGAACTCCAGACACTTTGGTGTACCTCAAAATCGTCCCAGAACATATATTATTGGTTTTGATCGAGAACGATTCAAACCGGAACGATTAGCGGCATTACCGATGACTTTGCCTACTGGCCGTGAAACTCCTCTTTATAAAGACTTAAACGACATTCTAGAACATAATGTTGCTCCGAGATATTACATGGCATCCGGGTATCTTGAAACGCTTGTAAAACATCGAGAACGGCAGGAAAGTAAAGGCTATGGATTTGGATATAGAATAGTCAATGAACCAGGGATAGAAAACCCTGCAGCAAACACTTTGCTTGCGACAGGAGGATCCGGTAAAGAACGAAATTTGATATATGATCCGCAAGAAGGAATAGCGGGAATGAAAGTTAAAGGTAAAAGGACTCCGCTTAACGATAAGGGTATCCGTGTAATGACGCCGACTGAATGGGGAAGGTTGCAGGGATTTATAAATTATGCTTTTGTAGATGGAAATGGAAAAGGATGGTTCTCATTTCCTGACGGTGTATCGAATACCCAAAAATATAAGCAGTTTGGTAACTCTGTTACCATTCCCGTTATTGAAGAAATGGCTCGTTTCATGAGTTCATGTTTTGAAACACTCAAATTACGGAGGTAATTTTACCATGATGAACGAAAAGGTATTGTTCCAGTTGACTGATAAGTGCGACATATACTTTGAGAACTCGCTTATCTCTAAGGAGCTAATTATCAAAAAATATGCGGAATTTTGTATATCATCGCTGTCGTCTGACACACACTCTGTCAGCGTAGCCTTACATACCGGTTCGAAATGTTTTGATATCATTTCGTTTTTAATGGCTACTTTATTATGTATATTATTTGATAAAACAGATAATAAATTAATAATCGAATCATTTAATGAAAATGATATAGTTTTATTCAGAAATGAGCGCTATCGCTGGAGAGGTTTGAATTTTATAGACGGACAACAATACATTATACTAGAGAAAGATGGACGGGGTAAAAATGGGAAGATTATTAATTATGTTTTATTTAAGGAGAATAAAAGTTTAATAAAACCTTACTATGGTACTTCGAATTTAACCGATGGGCGGGGAATAAGAAGAAAAGACAATAAAAGGGCTGAATTTATTTCGTATGTACTGGGAATTCCAGAAACTGAAGTTCCGAGTGTTACAGGTGCTTCAACAGTTATCGTAACTGAGCGTGATACTTTTGACCGATTATCAAAAGGTATACGGATTAATTATGATTCCGGTAAGAGTATAGGTTTGCTTGATATAGTTACCGCATCATATTATACCGATAGCGGTGAGGAATATCAATACGGAAATAATCCCTCAAAAACCGAACCAGTTCTGAAGATAGCTGGAAAAATATCGACAGCTCGAGATTTAGTACTTGAAAAGAGAGGAAATAAGGTTGTTGGGCTGATGGTTATTAACTCCGATGTTGCGTCAAAAGGCGGTTCCGAATTAGTGGATATGCTAGGTAGAAAGTCTCTCACATTCGTCCATATTGCATTTGGGATTGATTCTGAGTATGCGGAGAATGTTATCGAGACACAGGAGGATGGTGATGTTTTTGCATGCACTAGGGAATTTCTTTTGCAGAACTCTCTGCCGATTCAAGAAAGAAATAACTTAACCATTTCACTTGATAGACAGGTTGAGAATATCGTTAATAACTCTGTTTCCATAAAGATTATTGATGGCGGATGTATGTGGGAAGATTTTCGTAAAGCCAGAGAAGCACTATCTGTGATTAAGAGATCCGGATGGAATGAAGAGGAAAAGAAAGCTTTTTTAATTGCATCTTATTCTCTTTTTAATCTATTCATCACCGCTGTATTTCCAATTGAAACAATGGAAAAGTATGTTGGGAACGGTAAGTTCATGACAAGTATATCCTCTCCTGCTCTTCGAATTTTGGAACTATGGGACTTAACAGCGAAAGCAGAATTTGTAGAAGACCGATGTGCATATGTTGTCAATACCCTAGAACGATTATATAAATCGGGATTTACTGATTGTCAAAAACATAACGCTTTAAAATGTCATCTAGAGACTTCGAAGGGGAGAAAAATTGCTGTTGTAGTTCCGAAAGCGTACTATGTCGACATCCTCTCTGATGATGAAGCATTTCAAAGGAAAGGTATAACCATAATTACCGCTAACCGTTTTGATAATTCCGTCAGTTATGATGAGATCATAGTTGTAGGTGATTTCAAAGGAAAACATTTTAATCCGCTGAAATGTAGAGCAGCAACGAATATTATTTTATTACTCTATGAATGCGAAACAAATTACTTCAATTATAAGAAACATAAAGCCAAGTTATTTGAGAAAAAATTAAATTCCAAACTCAACATTGCTCCAGATGAAAAATTTAATGACAGAGATTTGAAAGTTGATGGGAACATGATTGAGGATATGGATGCATTTGTTGAGGAGGGAATTGATTTAGAAAAATATTTAAAAAACATAAGCACATTCGACATCAGAAAGTATGCTGAGACAGTTTCTGGTACTGCGGGAAGCACCTTAACTTCTGAAGTAGTTGCTATTGGACGATTTGTAAGCAGTGAACAAATTTTATTTTCCAAATATTACAAAGCTGTAGTTTTTAATACTGAAAGAGGAACGGTATCGGAAGTTGATGTGGAAGAACTTTCTGTAGGCGATCAACTTGTTTTTGTAAAACGTGATGACTATACGCTAAACATGGTTGATTATATATATGAGAATCTACAGATAAACAGTCACTTAAGTATTGACGTTTTAGATGCAACTGAGAAAGCAGCCTATTGGAAAGAGGCTTTGAGGGAATATAAAGATACTAATAATCTATCTTACAGAGATATTGCAAAGGGACTTCAAAAACTTGGAAGTTCGCTTCAAGAGGTTTCTGTACGACAATGGCTTATAGAAGAAAGCCATATAGTGGGACCTAGAGATGAAACTACATTACAGCAAATAGCTGAACTGACGGAGGATCCTTTTCTCCTCGAAGATACACATTGTTTTTTTGAGGCATGTCGTATTGTTCGACATCAACGGAAGGAAATACTTGAACTTATCGGGAAAGCAATTACGGATAAACTAAGTGGACATAGACCTAAAAAGGGAAGTATTCTTGAAGTTGTACACGATAATGTAGAGCGTTTAACCGATACTTTTGAATTGGATGCATTCACACAACTTGAGGAAACGGTTGCAGTTCCTATTAATTTAATTAATAAGCCGATTACGGATTGGGAGGTTACGGTATGAAAAGCAATGAGATTCGAGAAACGATGATTTCCGCTCGTGAGGAATATATCCAATTGATTAAATCTGAACTGCTAGGACCTGGATCGGAGTTTGATGTACCTGATGCCGAACATGAGATTATTTCAAGTAATCCTATCAGCCGGTATTCTGTCGGGATACTATACCCACAGGGGAATCAAGTCAATCAGGACAATGACGAAACTGTACCGTTAGAAGAAAACGGTGTTGAAACTATAGACGAACTAGCAGAAGTTAATAAGAAGAATGAAGAAATGAGCGAGGCTAAATCGGCAAAAAATCATAACTATGAATATGACGATACAGCTGATGAAAACTTAGATGAGGAAATAAGCCTTTCTTCACAGTACATGCCTTCGTCGATTGGCATTACATTTTTTGTGAGAGGAAAGGCGGATGTGGTGCGAGGTTGCGTTTCCTTTGCATCATATAGGAAAGCAACAATTTCAGATTGTGTAATTCCTTTTGAACCTGATAATCCTGAAAGTTATTTTGTACCGCAGGAATTGGCGCACATAATGGTTTATGATAAAGAATCGAGGGTAATCCGGCTGATTTCCTCTGTTAACAAAAAAGAAGTAAGGGATATTTTTGAAGGGGAGACTATTCCGGAGAATGAGTCTTTCATCATGAAGCAAATATCTTATCGTTTTGCTGAATATATCAGAAACGGTTATGTTCGTGTTCCTCATAATTCTGAATTTACATTAGACTTTTCTAAAAGGGATTATCTAGATGATAACAAAAATCTTGATAGCACAACCGCTAAAGTCACAGCCCTTCGCACAAGAATCTCAGATGAACTTTGGTCGTTAACCATTATGCTTGTCAATGATATAGAAGAAGTACCTGCAAAGTCACATCACTGTATATTTCAACCGATTCTTAAAGTTTCATCCGAGGAAAATGGATTTGTTTTTATAGAAAGTGATCTCAAACATGAAACTGAAACTATGGATTATGATGAGCTTTCGCTCGAATTGTTATATCGGCATAGGAAAGCATATAGCACTGGACTTGGAGTATCGGCTGATTGGGAAATTGATGATAATGGTAAAGGGAGTATTTGGACTGATTTCTTTCCTGAAGCGGAAGTACCGTCAATGGATTTTGAGTTACCTAAAAATGATAAAGTGTCCTCTGAAAAATTGTCAATGAAATATCTATCGGATTTAGATAAGAATGATAAATCACAAAAGATAGCAGCATTAAAAAATCTTGTCGATTTATATAAATCTTGGGTTGATGAATTAGAAAAGATTTCTGAGTCACTTGATATACATTACAAGTCAGCTGCTGCTAAGAATATTTTAGAATGCAAATCCGCTTATGTACGTATGTATTCGGGTATTAAAACATTACAAGAAAATGATATTGCTTATAATGCTTTTATGCTAGCTAATAGAGCAATGTTCATGCAGAGAATACATCTAGGAATGCAGGCTTCGACAGCCGATACAGACCGTTACCCTGATGATGATCATATTGCTTCTCTTTTAAATAGTATGAATTACAGGAATGCTGATGACAGTAATTGTAGATGGCGCCCTTTTCAGATAGCATTTTTACTGATGGATATCAATTCTATCATAGATGATACATTACCCGAACGAGATATAGTTGATCTTATATGGTTCCCAACCGGTGGTGGTAAGACAGAGGCATATCTTGGTTTAACCGCATTTACAATCTTCTATCGTCGATTAGATTGCCTGAAAGAATCAGGAGGCACTGCTGTAATCATGCGATATACTCTTCGTTTACTTGCAGCACAACAATTTACTCGGGCAGCTACTTTGATATGTGCCTGTGAGTATATTCGAAATGATTGTGAAGCAAAATACTCCTTATATCCATCATATCCACTGGGCAAAGAGTCGATTACTATAGGATTATGGATTGGTGGCACTCATATTCCCAACAAGAATATTACAAAAGACTATAGAAATCCTGGTGCATTAGAGTGCTTAAAGAAGCTAGAAGAAGCTAATGCGGGTAGTCTTCAATACATAAAAGAAAAATACAATAAATTCCAAGTTTTGAAATGCCCTTGGTGTGGCACGAAACTGGTCAAAGATAGAAAGAAAAAGAAACTTTTCGGTAAATGGGGCTATAATATGAAAGACAATAAGCATTTCTACATGTTCTGCCCTCAAAATGAATGCGATTTTACTATACGCCTGCCTATTCAAATAATTGATGAAGAACTATATGAAAAACCTCCCACCTTACTGTTCGGAACAGTGGATAAATTTGCGATGTTACCTTGGGACGGACGTATTGGATCATTCTTTGCAACAGACACTGAGAATCGAACACCTGAATTGGTTATTCAAGATGAACTACATCTGATTTCAGGTGCACTGGGAACTATAGTAGGTCTCTATGAAACTGCCGTTGATGCTATATGTAGTAAGAAAGGAATACGTCCAAAAATAATAGCATCAACTGCAACGATTCGTAGAGCTAAGGAGCAGTGCTCTGTATTATACAATCGAGAAGTCGTTCAATTCCCAGCCCCCGGTTTAAATTCAGATGACTCTTTCTTTGCCCGTGAAGCTAAATTATCGTATGACGATGGTGTGTTTGGACGTAAATATGTTGGGATAATGCCTTTCGGAAAGACAAAAGCCATGATGGAAATTCGGGCAATGGCTGCTCTTTTACAAAGAATTTATATGATGAAGTTGCCGGAAGAAGTAAAGGATAAGATGTGGACTTTAACAACATATTTTAATAGTCTGAAGGACCTCGGCAAAGCATCTACCCTTGTGGAGGATGATGTTAAGGACTTTATTATTCGAATTAAAAACCGCATGTTCACATTGGGACGTTTAATTATCAATGCGGATGAATTGACAAGTCGTGTGACAACTACGGAACTTAATAAAACTCTGGATAAACTTGAAAAGCTGGAATTCTCCAAAAAGAATATTGATAATAAACTCTATGCTTCAAATATACTCTTGGCAACTAATATGATTTCAGTGGGTATAGATGTTGCTCGACTTAATGTAATGTTGATGGTAGGACAACCAAAATTGACAAGTGAATATATTCAGGCATCTAGCCGTGTCGGTCGCTCATTTCCGGGTGTGGTTTTTGTGCAGTACGATGCTACAAAGAGTCGTGATCGCTCGCATTATGAGCGATTCAGAGCATATCACGAGTCGTTTTATCGATTTGTGGAACCGACTGGAGCCACTCCGTTTTCTAAACCCGCGCGTGGAAGAGCTTTACATGCTGTACTTGCATCAATTATTCGTCAACAAACTGGTATGAGTGAAGATAAAGATGCTCAGAATTTCGATAGTGAACATTTTGCTGATATTATTTCAGATGCTATGCAATTTATCCTTGACAGAGTAGAGGGCATTAATTCACGTGCCGATAACGGATCCAACATTGATATTTATGAAATTGAATCCGAGATATATGAATTTCTCGCTGATTGGCAAAATAAGGTTGATTTAAGCATAGAATCGGATACTCCGTTATTTTTCGGAAGAAGATTTATGGTCAATCCCCCTGGGACAAATGTAAAGCGCTTGTTTAAACCGTATAATTCTATCGGAAAGGATAATTCTATAGAAACCTTGACTTCTATGAGAAATGTAGATACTCCGGTTAAAGGGGAATTAGTTATATGGGAGGAGCAAATTAATGATGAAACAAATAAAAAAAGTTGAACTTAACAGGATTACGCATTCTGTACGTGCGACTCAAGCTGTTCTACAATATGGCGTCGGTGCTATGGTTGAATTTCCTGATCAAACACTTATAACAACAACTCCGGAATATTGGAGTGAAACCAGACAAATCATCGATGAACGCTTTGCAAAGGCTCTCGGTGTAAATTATTTTGCTATGCCGACAAATATATCGTACGCTAGATTTCCTGAATGGTATTTTTGCCCAAAATGCCGTAGGTTTCAACAGATATCTAAGTGGGTTTCCGAATACAAAAAAAAGGCAAAAACAAAAATTCTTGAATATGACGAACAAATGGTGAAACATATGCAATGTTTGGATTGCCACCAAGATTTAGTTGTCGCCCGTATTGTGACCGTATGTGAACAAGGACATATTAATGATTTTCCATGGGTAAAGTGGGTGCACAGACAATGCAAAAAACCGATATGTTCGAGTCCATCTTTAAAATTCAAAACAGGTGCTTCGGGTACTGAAGGCTTGGAAGGATTAAATATTTCTTGTTCCTGTGGTGCATCAGCAACACTTAAAGGTGCATTTGATAAGGATCGATTTGAAAAACTCGATAAGGAATCGGGGGCTAAGGATTTTCTTTGTGAAGGAGGGCATCCTCATAAACATATAAGAGAACAATGTACATGTTATCCACGGACTGTCCAGCGTGGCTCCTCATCAGTATATTTTCCTGTGGTGTACAGTTCACTTGTAATCCCTCCTTATGCTGATAAATTAAATGCACAAATAGAAATGAGTATGTCTTTTGCTGACTGTATAACTATTATTGAGGATGAAGAACCTGAAGACAAAGTAAGTACTATCAGAAAACGATTGTCAAGATGGGCTAAAAAAATGGCATTTGAAATAGGTGCTAATAAATCTGATATTGAATCCATTCTTAGACGCAAATGGCTTGATAATGAAGAGCTGGATAATGACATAACAAGTGTAAAGTATCGTGCTCAAGAATATGTTGCACTTAACGGAGAAGTATCAGCACCGTCAGGCTCTTTAGGTGACTTTTCTCGTGAAGGAATGGAAATTGATGATTACTTACTTCCCCATGTTAAATCAGTTTCACTCATAGATAAAGTAAGAGTCGTAAATGCATTAATCGGTTTTTCACGCTTAAATCCTGTTACGGGGATAGAAGATGCTGGCTTTGTCCATATAAAAGAACCGGGTACTCGATGGTTTCCAGCTTATGAAGTTCGTGGAGAAGGGATATTTATTGAGTTTGAACAAAATGATATTGATGATTGGATTATGAATAATCCTATAGTTATCGAACGAGCAAAACTTATAAACAATAACTACGCCGTGTCATTTATAGGACAGAACTATCCTCGAATCATAACCCCAAAGTTTATTCTGTTACACACAATGTCTCATTTGCTTATTAAGCAGCTTAGTTTTGAATGCGGATACAGCATAGCAAATTTGAGTGAGCGTATTTATTGTGCCGAAGAATCCGAGGGTAAGCAAATGACAGGGATATTCATCTATACTGCAAGTGGAGATTCCGAAGGCACACTTGGAGGACTTGTCAGGCAGGGAAGACCCGATGCATTTTCTCGTATTTTCAAAAAAGCGATTTTAGGAGCAAAAGCTTGTTCCAACGATCCAGTATGTATACTCAGTCATGGACAAGGTCGTGAGTCACTAAATCTAGCAGCCTGTCATGCGTGTGGGCTTTTACCAGAAACCTGCTGTGAAGAACGCAATGGTTTCCTTGACCGTGGGATGCTTGTTGGAACATATGAAGATAGAAATATTGGATTCTATAGTGAATTGCTATGATAAGGAGTTTATTATCTTTCATTCTATGATAAAAATAATTTTATAGGACTATTGGAAGAGGTAAGTGTTATAGAGGTATATCAATATTCAAAGTATAAAGAAATATGTTTTACCAATAAAGAAAATGATTGAATTTGATTTAAAGGTATATATAAATTTGAATAGTTCAGTAAAAAAAGTGATGAAATATGCCATGATGTATACATCCATGGTGGGAAATCATACGAATACCTTCTAGGACATTTAACTATTTTTGATATATATCTTTAGTTTATTGTATTTATCAAAAAAAATCCCTTATATAACAATAGAATTTTCCTTTAAAGTATCCAAAAAATACTACTTTAGCAAAACTTTAAACGATATATTGGTTGGCAGATGAGTTAGGATAATGCATAAGAAACACATATAAATATTGTAAAATATATTCTGGAACAGATCCTACTTTTATTGAAGAAGATGAATTTAAAACTACTATACCGTTAAAAGTAATATAACCGACCAAGCTACCGACCAAGCTACCCCGCAAGCTTACCTGCAAGTTACCCCGCAAGTTGATGGATAAAACAACTGAAATACTAGAATTTTGTAGAACTCCAAAAGGAAGACAGGGAATTCAAGATTTCCCCTGTATTAAAGATAGAGAGTATTTTAGGTAATTTTATCAATTCATAATGCGATTTCAGTAGGCGGTGAAAGTACTACTTTAGCAGCTATCACAGGAGCTATTGCAGAAGCTTACGATGGAAATATGCAAAAAATTCCCAATAATATCTTGCAACAATATATTATCTATGCTAATATGGGCATATAGAACATATGTTCGGGAGGTGTCAACATGGATATGAAGTATACTGTTGCAAGTTTATTTGCAGGAGTAGGGGGAATATGTAAAGGGTTTGAAAAAGCTGGAGCAGACATTATATGGGCAAATGAGATTGATAAATTTGCTTGTGAGACTTATAGATCTAATATGAAAACAACCAAATTAATTCAAGGAGATATACATTGTATAGAGTCTGATCACATACCAGACATTGATATTCTCACTGCAGGCTTTCCTTGTCAGGCTTTTTCAATTGCAGGATATCAAAAAGGGTTTAATGATGATAGAGGGAATTTATTTTTTGAAACTTTAAGAATTATAAACGAGAAAAGACCTAAAGTATTTTTATTAGAAAATGTAAAGAATCTTACATCCCATGATAAAGGCAAAACCTTTCAAATTATATTAAAGGCTTTAAAGCAAAGCGGATACTATGTAAAATATAAAGTCTTAAATTCTATGAACTATGGAAATATACCTCAAAACAGGGAAAGAATTTATATCGTTGGATTTAGGAATAAAAATTTTTTCGATAAATTCAAATTCCCAAATCATATTCCACTTACATATAAAATTAGCGATATTATTAACTTTAATGAAAAGCAGGATGATAAATATTACTATAAAGAAAATTCTAAGCACTATAAAATGTTACAAGAATCAATAGAAAAACAAGAAACCATTTACCAATTGCGAAGGATTTATGTTAGAGAAAATAAAAGCAAAGTATGCCCTACACTAACTGCTAATATGGGTACAGGGGGAAACAATGTGCCTTTAATAAAAGATGATTTCGGCATTCGAAAGCTTACTCCAAGGGAATGCTTTAAATTCCAGGGATACCCTGATATTATCCTACCTAAAAACATCAGTGATTCACAACTATATAAACAAGCAGGTAATTCTGTTACAATAACAGTAGTAGAAAGAGTCGCTAATAATATTATCCATGCTTTAGATGAAAAGGAATGTATTAATGTTGAATACAATATATTTGACAGAAAAATTATTAATAAACAACCATATCAAATTAGTTTTGATTTAATGTAGTTAAATAGGTATGAAGGAAGGAATAACTATGGCAATAGAGTTCTTTTCAATTCAATCATCGAAAAAACAAAAACTTTATGAAGAATTATTAATGCTAACTGGAGCACTGTCAAGATTATTTACGGATAGTGAAAATCCTTATTTGTATTATAGAGCGGCAGAAAATATCTTTTGTAAAGCCTTTGAAGCTGATAATCTGTCTAGAGGAGATGTATCTGCAGATGCAGCAAAAGACAAAGTAGGGATAGGGCTAAAGACATTTCTCCAACATAATGGAATGACTTATCAAAAGGTAGCGGAATTTAATCGTGAATTACAGGAATTTAAAAATTTAGAAGGCAAGCACTTAATATATAAAATTGCAGAAATGAGAAACGAAAGAATTCGTATGACAAAAAGAACTTATGAGATAGATGAAATGATTTATCATCTTGTTACAAGGGATAAAAGAAAGATGTTTCTTTTTGAAGAAAGCATGGATGAAATAGATTTAAACACTATTAAGGTTAGTAGTAAACCAAAGAAGAATACCATTCATTTCTCTGATAGATATAATGAATATACCTTTTCACTCTCAAAAAGTACACTCTTAAAAAAATTTATTACTTTAAATGACAATGCAATAAAGGAATTACCAGTTAGCATATATGATGATCCATTTGATTTTCTACTGAGAAACAAATTGGAATTGTTAAATGATGTAAAATCTTCATTTAAGAAAGAGATGGAATTAGATCATGTGATACTTCCACTTTATAGTCCCAGTACAGGGGAAGTTGAAGAAAAGTCAGGATTAAATGCTTGGAATGCAGCACCAAGGACAAAGGGAGGACCTAGTAGACCAAAGGATGAAGTATATATCATAGTTCCAACTTGGATTCACAGTGAAAAACCTGATTTCTTTAAATATAAGAGAGAAATGCATTTAAGTGAAACACCACATTTTCAAGTTAAATTACCAAATAATAAGTTACTTACAATGAAATTGGTTCAACAGGGAGGAAAAGCTATCAACTCTAAACCGTTGACAGATTTGGGAGCATGGATACTTAGGGAGGTTCTAGATATTAAACCTGGCACTTTGGTTACTAGAAATATGTTACATACAATTGGGGTTGATAGTGTGAAGCTAACTAAAGTAAAAGATCAAGAATTTTTATTAGATTTTACAGAGACCGGATCCTATGAAGAATTTGCACAAGAATATCTTGGAATAAATGAATAGTTTTCATTTATTCCTTTTTTTATTATAATATAGTAATAAGTACAAGCTACATGCTACAAAAGGGGGTACATAATAATGAAAACAGCAGTTGGGTTATTTGCAGGTGTCGGAGGAATTGAACTGGGCTTCAAAAGAAGTGGTTTTGAAGTTGTTTGGGCTAATGAGATAGATAAAAAGGCTAGCATAACCTATAGACTAAACCATAACCATCCGCTAGCAACTGAAGATCTTAATAATATAAAAAGTGATGATATTCCGGATATGGATATATTATTAGCTGGGTTTCCATGCCAGGCATTTTCTGTAGCAGGTTACCGCAGAGGTTTTGAGGATGAGAGAGGAAATGTATTTTTTCAATTGGTAAGGGTTATAAGGGATAAAAAACCCCCTATAATATTTCTAGAAAATGTAAAAAATTTAGTAGGACATGATAATGGCAATACCTTTAGGGTTATCCTTGATATGTTGCATCAAAATGGATATTTTATAAAAACCAAAGTAATGAATGCCTCTGATTATGGAAATATACCTCAAAACAGAGAAAGAATATATATAGTTGGATTCTTAAATGAAAAGCAGCATGATAATTTTGAATTCCCAAAACCTGTTGAATTAACTAAAACATTAACAGACCTTATAGACTTTAATAATAAGGTAGATGTAAAATATTATTATACCAGAGAAAAATATAAATTCTATGATGAGCTTGAAAGAGAAATGACGAATATGAATACCCTCTATCAATGGAGACGTGTCTATGTTCGGGAAAATAAATCAAATCTATGCCCCACACTTACGGCAAATATGGGTACAGGCGGACACAATGTACCACTTATTTTGACAAAACATGGAATTAGAAAATTAACACCAAAAGAATGTTTTAACCTACAAGGATTTCCAGATGATTTTAAATTACCTAATGTAGCACAATCTCATTTATATAAACAAGCAGGAAATTCAGTGGTGGTACCAATAATTGAAAGAATTGCAGATAAAATAAAAAAAGCTATATAATTTTAAACAGTAAGTTCAAGATTTCCTTAGTATTAAAAATAGGAAGCATTTCAGGTAATTCCATATACTAATAAAAAAATCAATCTATCTGATGAATTATGTCGATTAATATGATAGGATTAATATCAAATATATGTAAATTTTACATATTAGTGGAGGTTAATCTATTGAGATTATTTGATGTTATTCCAGATAGATTTTTTAGTATTCTATCTTCTAAGAATAAAGAGTTTTATAGTGATTGCCTTTTTATACTTTTTAATCAATATAAAGGTCATACATCCTTTGGGATTGATAGGGAAATCGTTGTTCAGATTTTCATGGATTACTTTGAGGGATTTAAAGAGGCAGATATCTTTCAAGAAGAGGATTCTAATGTAAGGACTGTTAGGGAAAAAGCAAATTTTATTATTAGAAAATTGGAAGAGTGCGGTTGGATCGATATTGAGACGACCAATAGTTATAAACAAATTATCAATCTTACAGATTATTCAGCTTCTATGCTGGAAACATTTGAAAAGATTGTAAAGAGTGAAAGCTTGGAGTATCAAGGATATGTATATACTATATACTCCATATTGTTTGGAAGTGAAAATACCCAGTATAATATTATTATTGATCAGATTTATGAAAATACCATGAAGTTAATTAATGGTCTTAAAACCCTAAACTCAAATATAAAAAAATATATAGACCGAATAACACAGCAGAAGTCATCAGAAGAGATTATGAAACTACATTTTGATGGATATACTCAAGAGATTATTGATAAGGCATATCATCGTTTAAAAACATCTGATAATGTCAGTAAATTTAGACCAAGAATTATTGAAAGGTTAGAGGAGATAAAAAGAGATAAGAAATATATAGAAATGGCCAGTCAACAGGATATTGATATGGAAAGGGTAGTAACCATAGAGGAAGCCAAAGAAAAAATAATGGGACAGTTAAACGATATTATATATGTGTTTGAAAATATGGATGACACTATAAATGAAATTGATAGGAAGAATACTCAATATATTAGAGCTTCTCTAACCAGGGTCAAATATCTTATAAATAGCTCAAAGGATATCGAAGGGCAGATTAATGAGATACTAAAATACATTATTAAAAAAACCCAAGTAAGGGATATAGATTTAAAGGATGATGGATTAGATGAAATAAATAAAATGTTTAATGTTTTCCCACAAAGCTTTATTGATAATAAATCAATATATGTATCCAATGAAGGAAAGAAAAACTTTGAACCACAAAAAATAGATAAGGATAAATTCTTAAGTAAAGAGGAAAGACAAAAGCTAATCAAGGAAATACAGGAGAAAAAGAAGTCTAGGTTAAGTAGGGGAAATATCGATAAGTATGTAATAGAGCTTATGGGGGACAGAAAGGTTATAAATGCCTCATTGTTACCTATTGAGAATATGAAGGATTTTATTAAGATAATTTATATATTAGTTTATTCTAAAAGTCGTTTAGTTCACTATCGTATTAAAAGATTAGATAAACCAGTTATTATAAATGGATATACATTCAATGATTTTGAGATTTGGAGGAAATAGTATGAATACTATAGAGAAATTTAATAATCTAAATACTAAGCAAAAAGAAGACTTTACTAGAATAACTAATAAATTATTGTCTATAGGTTTTCTAACGAAAAAAAAGGAAGACAATAAAAAAGACTATTACTTTGTGGAAAATCATAAGGATGTATTTATAAATTATTTTCAAGTGGCTGGGTGGGAATTAGAGATAGATGATAATTATGGGGTTATGCATCTGGTTAATATGTATGATCAAAATCGATATCATTTTAAGCTATATGAAAGTATTATCTTACTTATCATTAGACTTCTATACTATGAGAAAATGCAGGAATTATCTTTAGCTGATAATGTAATTATTACAATAGATGATATTCATCAAAGGTTCAATGCATTAAAACTAAGGGACAAGCCCATTGATAAAACTACCCTAAGAGGTGCAATTAGGATATTTAAAAAGTTTAATCTAATAGAGGCAATAGATTCAGATGTCAGTATGGGAGAGTGCAGAATTATAATCTATCCAACAATTCTTTTAGCAGTCAAGGTAGATGAAATTAGAAAAATATATGAAAAATTAGAAAGTTATAGAAGTGGGGGTGTGAATGACGATGAAGAAGCTGATGAAGATGAAGTTGATTAATTGGCATTATCTTACAGATGTTACCATTGATATAAAGGGAAATTGTCTAATAACTGGAGATAATGGTACAGGAAAGTCAACTGCATTAGATGCTATTCAATATGTCCTCACTGGTGGTAGGGCGAAGTTTAATAGTGCTGCCCATGAAAAAACCAAAAGAGATTTACTGGGATATGTAAGATGTAAAACCGGTAGAGACACTAATAAATATGAGAGACAGGGAGATGTAACTTCCCATGTTGCCTTAGAGTTTTATGAGGAGGGAAAGAAAAGAAGCTTTATACTTGGTGCGGTTATTGATTCTTCAAGTGATTTAAGCAACCCCAAAACTTTATTTTATAGAATAGAAAATCAAAGGATAGTGGACCAGCTTTTTATTACCAATGATATCCCAAAAAATATTAATCAGTTTAAGATATCTTCTAAGTCCTTTAAGGCTAAAATACTAACTACCCAGACAGCTGCAAGGGATGATTTTAATAATAGATTGGGATCTTTAGGCTATAGATTCTTTGATTTGCTTACAAAGGCTTTGTCCTTTAAACCTATTGATAATGTTAAAGACTTTGTGTATTCATATATATTAGATGAAAAGGAAGTAAATATTGATTATTTAAAGGAAAATGTTAGAACTTACATGGAATTTGAAAAGGTATTAAAGGGTATTAAGTTAAAGCTTGGTAGATTAGAGGAAATACAAAGTGAATATGATGAGTTACATAGGATTGAGGAAAATATTAAAATTCATGATTTTATTATATTAAAGTCTCAAAAAGATATGGAAGAAATTAAACTTATAGAAAAGAATTTATCCTATCAAAAGAAACATGGTTCTTTGGCTAAGGAAAAAGAGAAAGAACTAGAAATAAATGATTCGATTGAAAGATTAAGAAAAAGGCAAAGTGATATACGACAAAGTCTTTTAACAAATGATACTTATATTTTAATTAATAACTTAGAGAATGAAATAGATTTATTAAAAAAGAAAAAGGCTGAACTAAAAATTGAAGATAAAAGGTTTGATAAAGAGCTGGGAGCTCAACTAGAAAAAATAAAAGAGCTATACGATTTAGAAATTAAATTGGAAGGTATTAAAGATTTTGTTCGATTTAGTAATGAGTTGACAAATGAGGAAGGGAAGAATAAGTTTTATAATAATGCCTTTACCCTTGAAGAAAGTTTTAATTCTGAGACTAGAAAATTTAATGAAGAGCTATTCGAATTAAAATCTAATAAAAAGAAAATAGAAGAAAAATTATCTAAAATTGAAGAGGAAATTCATATTTTAGAGAGTAAAAGACTTGTCTATGATAAGAAAATAACTGATTTACAGAATGTTATAGCTAAGGAGTTAGGGAAATTAGAAGGCAGGAATATAGAACCTAAAATAATCTGTGAATTATTAGAGATATCTGATGGAAGGTGGCAGGATGCTATTGAAGGATATCTTAATACACAGAGATTTAACCTTATTATTGAGCCTCAATATTTTGATGAGTCTTTAAGAGCATATGAACGCTTTAAAAGTTCAAATAATATTTATGGTGTTGGTCTTATTAATACTCAAAAGCTTGAAAAATATAAAGAGTGTGATGAGAAGAGTTTAGCTGCTGTAGTAACCTCTAAAAATAAGTTTGCGAAATATTATATAAATATGATTATGGGTAAAGTTATTAGATGTGAATCTGTTGACGATTTAAAGAAGCATTCTAGATCTATTACTCCTACTTGTATGGTATATCAAAACAATACCGCTAGACAAATTAATCCTAAGATCTATGAAAAGCCATATATCGGTTCAGAAGCATATAAAAGGCAACTAAAATTAAAGCTAGAGGAAAAAGAGAATTTAAAAAAAGAGCAATCAGAAATTAATAATAAAATAAATCACCTAGAAGATGTCATTAATTTGTTATCAAAACCTAGATTTGAATACTTAAGAGAAAATTGTGATATAAAGATTAAGCTGATGAAAAAAGAAGATGAAATTTTATTAAAGAAAGAGCAGCTTAATCAAATCGATAAGAGTACAATATTAGAATTGGATTTTCAGTTAAAAAAGATATCAAAGGATATTAAAGAAAGTGATTTAGAATTAAAAAACATTAGAGATTATATTACCAGACTAAAGGTTGAAATAGAAAATTTAGAAGAGGAAACTAAATATATTAAGTCAACGATAGATAGTGTTTCAGTAGATATTAATAATTATGAGATGAATAATGCTGAGGTGTTAAGCAAAGCAAATGAACGATATGAGGCTACCATAAAACAAAAAACTCCATATGAGATTTATTATAATTATAGTAGATCTAGACAAGGGTTTGATACTAGACTATCTAATAAAGAAAATGATTTAAAGCATTTACAAAGAGACTACAATAATGAGTTTCATTTTGGTGGATCTGAAGGTAAATTAGGTATAGAAGATTTCTTAAAAGAGTACAAGAATCTAAAGGAAAGCAAAGTCATAGAATATGAAGAAAAAATATATAATGCAAGACAAAAGGCAGAAGAAGAATTTAAGGAACATTTTCTAGCTAAGCTACAGGAAAATATCGTTTCTGCCCAAAATGAATTTAAGAAATTGAATGAAGCCTTAAGGGGTATTAGCTTTGGAGAAGATGAATACAAGTTCCAATATACCTCCAGCAAGGTATATGATAAATTCTATAAAATGATAATGGATGAGAATAACCTAGTGGGCAATAATCTATTGACGGGTATGTATCGTCAAAAGCATAAGGAAGCTATGGATGAATTATTTGATCGAATTACAGTTGATAATGATGAATCTAGGAAGGCCCTTGAAAAATTTACGGATTATAGAACCTTTATGGACTATGATATAAGAATTTATCACAGCGATGGAAGCACCTCAAGCTTTTCAAAGGTATGCCGTGAAAAAAGTGGTGGCGAAACTCAAACTCCATACTATGTGGCCATAGCAGCATCCTTTATACAATTATACGATAGTGGATTACATGAGGATAAGTTAGGCATTATCCTGTTGGATGAAGCCTTTAATAACATGGATGAAAATCGTATAGAAAGCATGATGGAATTTTTAAATAAATTAGACCTACAATTAATAATAGCAGCACCACCACAGAAGATTGAAAGTATTGGACCTCATATGGATACTACACTGGTAGTCTCAAAGGAAGATAATTTTAGTTGGGTGGAGGCATTTAGTATACATGAAGAATTATAAGAAAATAATACTTAATAGTTTATTAGATAAATATGAGAAAAGTTCACTTTATAGAGAAGATAATAGGGTGAATGTAAATATAGCCTTTAAATTCAATAGAAAAACCATAGCAGATTATTATAATGAAAAGGATTATATACTTAAACAGGAGATCAATGAGCTTTCAATGAATTTAGAGGAAAAAGGATTTGTTATAATTCACTGGAAGAAATTTCAGGAAGGAAATATCATAGATAAACTTCAGCTAAATATAGATAAACTTAATGAGATATACTCATTTCTTAATCGAAGCCCTAAAAATGAGCTGGAGGAGAACGCCAGAAATATAATATCAAAGTATAGTAAAAGAGATGACTGGTTAGGAAAATTTGCACTAGATATGTTTAGTCGATTGAACCAAAAGAAAAGTATAAAAAAATATCTGGATATAGAAAAGATTAAAGTTATAAAGGACATTTTATACGCCATAGAAAAAATGCTCAAACAGCAGGAGGAAATTCCTAAGAGGGTTTTTAGTATAGGATTGTTTTCAGATTCTAAGCGTTTTGAAAGTCTAGAATCTAAAATTATAAGAATTATGAAGGATTATGGAGAGTATGAGGACGATATTGATGTATTGGCTGAGGAAAATATCGTAAATAATCCAGGTTATGTTTATCTAAAGGGATCCGGCACCTTTAAATGTAATTTTGAAGTTATAGATCTCGAAAAGATCAAGGATGCTATAGGATTAAGCACAAATATAATAAAATCCCTAGAAATAGAGTCGCTGAACATAAAAAGGGTGCTAACTATTGAAAATCTAACTACCTTCCATTGTTATATTCCTATAGATGAATTAGTAATATATTTGGGTGGTTATCATAATGCAATCAGACGAAGGATTTTAAATAAGATCTATGAATATGACAAAGACATGCAATTCTATCATTGGGGGGACATAGACCTAGGGGGACTTAGGATATTAAATCATCTAAGAAATAAAACAAAGATTCAATTTAAACCCTATAGAATGGATAAGGGCACTATAGAGACTTACCAGCACCATACTAAGCCTATTCAGAGCGATGCCTATATAAGGAAGCTAAAGGATCTATTAGTACAGGAAGAATACAGGGAATTTTATGAAGTTATAAATTATATGATAAAGCATCAGGTAACCCTAGAGCAAGAGGCGCTGGATATTAAATAAATGATTATGATTTTGAATATCACTAAAAGTCATAAAAGTTAATGCTCAAAAAAATAAATTAATTGGTTTGAAAATTTTGAAAAGGGAATAATATATAGTATAATTGATACATATTGATACTAATATGTATCATAAAAGGGAGTGGATATATTGAAACTAGAAACCTTTACCCAGATGTATAGGGACAGATATTCTTTTAATTATACTAAATTAAAATATAAATTCGGCGTTGAAAATACTATGGAGTATATCAAAACATTGAAAGAAAGCTTTTATAAAGAAATTAATCTTTTAGATTTTAATGGAAGATATATCGTATATCTTCCTGAAAAGGTTCCTATGAAAATGCAAAATATTAAGGCGCTGATGAAATCATATGAAGGGAAGCCCTATGGGATTCAAGCTATGGAGGAGGAGATTATGGCTACGCTTTCCATCGAGCAAATAGATACCACAAGGGAGAGCGTAAGAAATATCTTATATGGTAGTGCCCCTAAATCAGAAGAAGAGAACAAGGCCTTTGCTATAAAGAGGGGGCTTGATTTTATAGCGGATCCTGCAAATAAGATCACAGAGGAAAATTTATATCAGCTTTATACTCTTTCCATAGGAGAATTTCTTGAGGAAGAAAGCAAATTAATACCATGGAAGAAGTATCGTGATGATGCGGTTTATGTAGTTGGGCGGGATATTACTCATCAAGGGTTAAATTATAAATTGATACCAGATTATATAAAAAATATGATTTACTTTATTAAACAAGAAGACGATATAGATGAGATTATAAAGTCTAGTATTATTCATTATTATCTAGCCTATATACATCCGTACTTTGATGGTAATGGTCGTATGGCTAGACTTCTGCAACTATGGTATTTGGTTCAAAAGGGTTATACGGCTTCCTTATTTATTCCCTTATCTTTCTATATTAATAAAAGTAAAGGTTTATACTACAAGTCATTTAATATGATTATGGATAACTATAAACTTTCTAATATTCTAGATATAACACCCTTTATTGAGTATTACATTAAAAATGTGTTGGAGAAATTAGAGATTAAGCAGGAAGATACAAAGATTTTAGATCAATTTCAAGCACTGTTATCCAATGGAGAAATTACTGAAAAGGAAAAAGCATTATTTTATTTTGTTCTATCTGCCTATGGAGAACAAGCCTTTTCTACTAAGCAGCTAGAGAAGGATTATAAGGATGTAGCCTATGCCACGGTTCGCACATTTGTGAGAAAAATGGAGGACAAGGGATTATTTACATCACAAAGATATAGTAATCGAATAAAATATAAAGTGAAAGTTTCAGACTAAAGGATCATTAATTAAATAACCCTAGGAAAATAATTGAAAAATCATAGGCTCCTAGGGATGAACAAATAATACATTTGGGCAGTTTCATTTATAATTATTTACATTGTTTTTTAATAACAGGATTAACTAATTTTTGGAAACCATCAATTTGACATTCTATAATATCCCCATTATTAATTTGAACTGCTCTAGGGGTTCCAGTAGAAATTATATCCCCAGGCATCATTTTCATCACTTTAGTATGAAATGAAACCAAATAATCCGGTAAAAAGGTCATATTTGATACAAGGTTTTGTGCATGGATTTTACCATTTATTACAGTGGCAACTTTTAATTTTAATATATCCTTTACTTCATCAGGTGTAACCAGCTGTGGTCCAAAACTAAAGAATGTATCAAAGCTTTTTGCTCGTGTTAAATATCTAGGGTTTTTTCTTAAGATATCTTCTGCTGTCATATCTATAGCAGTAGTAAAACCAGCTACTACATCTAACCAATTTTCTCTTTCAACATCCTTACACTCTTTTCCAAATATTATAGCTAATTCAGATTCACCCGTAGTTTTGTTTGACTGATGTGGAATTTGAATATTATCATTTGGCCCAATAATAGTAGTGGAGGGCTTAAAAAAACTAGCAGGTTCTGTATTAGGAGCTTTTTCATCTAAGTCTGCTGCATGATCAACATAATTAAGTCCTATCCCTAATATTTTTTCTGGTTTACGATATAAAGGACCGAATTCTGCCTTTTCTAATGGTATTGTATGGGATTCTAAATTATCTATTTTTTCTTTGCCACCATTACTATACCACTTATTTAATGTTTCAATCTCTCCTTCCTGTATCAGTTGTAATAGATTTGTTTTCCATTTCATATTAAACTTTTTATTAATAGTACTAATAGTTATAACACCATTTTTTGTTACAACTGCTCCTGTTTCTAAACCATAAACATTAATCGTACATAATCTCAAATCGTCCCCTCCCAATATAATATTTTAAAATTATGATATATATATTTTTCGACATAAATTTATATTCTTAAATTCTTTTTGTATTTTATAATAGGTCTTTTTATTTATTAATAACATAATAACATATTTTATGGTATAGATTTTTCTTAAGGAAGGGTATATAATATTATCTTAATGATAAGATTTATGAGGTGAAAGAATTGACACAATCAAAAGAGAATAAGATGGGTATCATGCCCATTAAAAGACTATTAATTCATATGTCCTTACCAATGATGATATCAATGCTAGTCCAAGCCCTATATAATGTTGTGGATAGCATCTTTGTGGCTCGAATAAATGAAAGTGCATTGACTGCTGTTTCCCTTGCCTTTCCAGTGCAAAATCTGATGATTGCCATTGGGGTAGGTACTGGTGTGGGAATGAATGCTCTTTTATCAAGAACCCTTGGGGAAGGGAACTTTAAAGAATCAAACCGCGCAGCCAATAATGGGATATTTTTAGGGCTTATCAGCTATGGTCTATTCCTGGTATTTGGACTTCTGTTTTCTAGATCTTACTTTGCAATGCAAACAAATGATCCTATAATCATTCAATATGGGACCTCCTATCTATCCATTATATGTATAGCGTCCATTGGATTATTCAACCAGATCATCTTTGAACGATTATTGCAGTCAACAGGAAAAAGTTTTTACAGTATGATAACCCAAGGAACTGGTGCCATCATAAATATTATTCTTGATCCTATTTTGATATTTGGTTATTTTGGAATGCCTGAGATGGGAGTTACTGGGGCAGCGATAGCTACAATATCAGGGCAAATATTTGCCGCTATTCTTGGATTAATTATAAATATAAGGATTAATAAGGAAATTTCAATAAAGATAAAGGGGTTCCGTCCGAATCTAGGAACCATTAGGAATATATATAAGGTGGGGATTCCTTCAATGTTGATGATTTCCTTAACATCGGTTACTACCTATGGGGTCAATCACATTCTTATGAAGATCTCTACCACAGCTACCGCTGTGCTAGGGGTATATCATAAATTACAGAGCTTTGTTTTTATGCCGATCTTTGGTCTTAATAACGGTATGGTTCCAATTATCGCTTATAACTATGGGGCGAGGAAGAAGGATCGTGTTATAAAAGCTATGCAGTTAAGCATTACCTACGCCGTTGTTTTTATGCTGTTTGGGTTCATCATTATTCAAATGTTCCCAGGGCAACTATTATCCCTATTTAATGCATCTGAAGATATGTTAAGCATCGGTATTCCCGCACTACGAATCATTAGCCTTAGTTATACCCTAGCGGGTTTTGGCATTGTATGTGATTCAATCTACCAGGCCTTTGGTAATGGAATGTTAAGTCTTATTGTTGGGATTGCAAGACAATTAGCGGTACTACTGCCTGCTGCCTATGTATTATCCCTATTTGGAAATGTTCATTTAATATGGTGGGCTTATTTTATTGCTGAAATAGTATCTGCTATATTCAGTATTATCTTTCTGAAATATATCTATCGACAAAAGGTGGTCCCAATCGAGGTGAAAGAGAAAAGAGTACCTATTACAGTATAATTGGAAAAAGTCCTATCTAACGAAGTTATGGCTTGCAGGTTTATTATTGAATATAGAAGGGCTCCTAAATGGGAGCCCTTGTATTGATTATTCTGAGAGTAATCTACTAACTGAATAGACTTGTTATTGCATCAGCACTACAAATTATATGATCTATTCCCATTTTTTTAAAATACTCTTTATTGTTAGGATTATTAATGTAAGCGATTGTCCTAATACCTGAATATAATTTTGCTAGTTGACAGATTATAAAATTATTTTCATCCTTATTGGTTACAGCTACAATGGTTTCTACTTGTCCAATGCCAGCATCCTTTAATATCTCTAGATCTGTTCCATCACCCCAGATTACGAGATCATTGCTTATGTCTGCAATTGTATTACAGACATTTTTATTAAGATCAACCAATGTAACTTTATGTTTATTTCCCAAGGTCTTGATAAGATTACTGCCAATTTTACCTCCACCTACAATAATTGTTCTCATATCATCCTCCGTCAAATAGAATATAAATTATAAATAATTTTATTTTTTAAATAAGATATTTTTTGATTCTTGAATCTCTTCATCTTCCATATTTATATAAGCAATGTTTAGCTTATCATATATCTTTCCTTTAGACGGATTATTTAGTCTTGAGATAATCCTTGGTAAATTAAATAATTTTTTTGCGATTATAGATATAGATAAATTTAGATTATCATCCGTTGTATATGCAAAAAGAGCATCTGCATTTTCTATTCCAGCTTTAAATAATTGTTCACAATCAAGATCCTTTGTTTGATTATATTGTATATTCAAAGGATTTTTTGCTTCTTGAATGCTTGTGTTTTCATAATTAAGTATGCATATTTTATGTCCTTCCTTTGATAGTTCCTTTGCTAATTTATAGGATATTCTATCATTTACTATCACAATAATATACATAGATTAAAATCCCCTTTTAAAATTTAAGATTTAACAGAAATAATTCAAATTTTTTAATGTTCTCTTTTTTGCCTACTACCACAATTTTATCATTTTCCTTCAGTACTGAATTTGGTGTAATCTCTGTTGTAGCCTTACCTTCATGCTCTAAGGCAATAATGTTCAAGTTATAATTTTTTCTCAGATCCGCTTCTATTACTGTTTTTCCAGCTATTTTTGGAGTTAACTTAATCTCAGAGACATTAATGTCATCTCTTAATTCAATGGATTCTAGGGTACTTGAGGAGATAAGCCTTTTACCTAATCGGATTGCCATATCATATTCTGGATATATTACCTCTGCTCCGATTTTTTCTAAAATTAAACCTTGCTCATAGCTATAGGCTTTAGCTATCACCCTTGGAACACCCATATTTATAATATGAAGTGCGGTCAATATACTTACATCGATCTTTTTTCCGATACAAACGATAACTGTTCCACAATTCTGAATACCCGCATCCTGTAATGTATCCTTACTTAAAGAATCAATTACAAAGGCGGATTCCGCTATATTTCGTATTTGTTTAATTTTTTCTTCATCGCTATCTATTACTAGTATTTCTTTTCCTGCATCCGCAAGAGTTTTAGATAGCGAATACCCAAATCTTCCCAGCCCAATGATTCCGTACTCAATGATAGATTTATGCTGAAACATCAATAATTCCTCCAATTAAAATGATTAGCCTACAGTTAGTGGCTCCTCTGAATAGCTAACACCCGACTTTTGTTTAAAGGCTAAAAGCGTAGCTATTGTAAGAGGACCTAATCGGCCTATAAACATTGTTAAAATTATAATGGATTTACTATATATTCCTAAATCAGGTGTAATACCAGTGGATAGACCTACAGTTCCAAAGGCTGATACAACTTCGAAAAATATATCCATGAATTCAAAATTAGGTTCAAAGATACTTATCAATAGAATATTAGTACATATTAATGCGATAGCTAATGATGCAATAATATAAGCTTTAGAAATTACATCTCTAGGTATCTTTCTTTTAAAAGCAGAACAATGATTATTTGTTGCAGTACTATAAGCATTAACTAATAATGCGAACATAGCGGTTGTTTTAATCCCTCCACCAGTTGAGCCTGGTGAAGCACCAATAAACATTAATATAATCATAATAAAAAGGCCAGCATTAGAAAACTCATTTAAAGAAATTGTTGCAAATCCTGCTGTTCTTGATGATGTGCTAAAAAAGAAGGCGGTTAGCCAATTAATGTTTTCTGTGATCTTTAGCATAATTGCTCCACTAAGCAGTAGAGTTAAAGTCATTGTAACGACTACCTTTGAGTGTAAACTAAAATTTTTAAAGGAATGTTTCTCGATGATTTCCTTAATTACTATAAATCCTAAGCCTCCAAATATTATTAGTCCACATGTTGCAATATTTAAAATTATACTATCTTTATAAGAAGCTAAACTCTGAAAATTACCCAGTATATCAAATCCTGCATTATTAAAAGCGGATATGGAATGAAAAATACTAATTCCAACTGCATTTAATGGTGAATAGCTTTTAGAGAATACAGTATAATTAATTAAGGTGCCTATTATCTCAAAAAATAATGTCATAAATAAAATTGCCCTTACCAATTTTACAATACCCTTCATAGAGTTTAAATTTAGAGTTTCCTTTATAAGTATTCTTTCCTTAAATCTGACTCGTCTTCGAGTGAGAAGCATTAAGCCTACACCAACCGAAGCAAAGCCTAGTCCTCCAATTTGTATTAAAATAGCTATAATAATTCTTCCAAAGATGCTGAAAGTACTCCCTGTATCCAATGTAACCAAACCAGTAACACATACAGCACTTGTTGATGTAAATAATGCATCTATCGGAGTAACATCAACTCCTGGGTTATGTGAAATTGGAAGTGAGAGTAAAATAGAACCTAGTAGGATGACGATTGCAAATCCTAAAACAATAAATCGAACAGGACTCATTTTCTTTAATCTAGTCATATAGTGTCATCAGTCCTTTTTATTAATTTTACTAGATAGTATTTTTATTGTGGATTTTCTAATAATAAGACTCAATATGAAAATTTTCTTCTTGCTAAGTATAAATATTATCAAAAATAATATAAATATTGTGTTAAGATATAACCAATGGCATAAAGATTTTATAAATATGTACATTTATACTTTTAAAACTATAATAAAATACAATTTTAAAGAAATTTTGGGAGATTGTCATGAAAAAATGTAAAGATCAATCATACAACATAAGGTTTTATATTTTACAAATATCTATAACCCTTGGATTAAATATTCTAACTACCCTATTATTATTATTGCTACAACATTTTGGATTTACTGAAGTAAATATAGTTGTTTTATACATACTATCTGTTCTTATTACTTCTCGTTATACAAAGGGTTACATTTACGGTATTATTGCTTCCATATTATCCATGCTAACCTTTAACTTCTTTTTCACTGAACCTATATTTACCTTCAAGGTTTATGATAATTCTTATATATTTACCTTTATGGTAATGCTTCTATCTTCGTTTTTTACCAGTACACTTGCAAGCAAATTAATTTATTCAAAGGATCTTGCCAGTGAGAGGGAAAAGCAATCACATACCCTATACCAGATAGCTAGTTCTCTTGCTAAAACAAGTGACATTCAAGAAATCGCAAATGTTTCCATTCAATTATTATCAAACCTTTTTGAATATAATATATTTGGTTTTTTGACTAATTCTAGGGATGGAAACGCACTTATGCTTGAAATTGATACTGAAGATTCAAATATTATAACAAAAAATATAGATTTTAATATAATTCATAGTACTATATCAAATTATTTTACTATTCCCATAAAATTAAGTGATACGGAAATGTTTTATCTTTGTTTTCCCAAAGAATTTGAGGGTATGTCTGATTTAAACAAATTTTTATTAAACTCTATCATTATGCAGATTTACTCTTCAGTGGAAAGGGTGTATTTAATAAGAGAAAAGGAAGCAGCAAAATCTGAAACAGAAAGAGAACGCTTTAAAAATAACCTTCTTAGAGCAATATCACATGATTTAAGAACACCTCTTGCTAGGATACGAGGCGCTGCTGAGATCCTCTCTCACAATTTAGATGAGAATAGTTATAAACAATTAGTTTCAGGAATATATGAGGATTCTACCTGGCTTACCCGTTTAGTAGAAAATATTCTGGGCTTAACTAGAATTCAAGAAGGTAGTTTATCACTTAGTCTTCAGCTTGAAGCAGTTGAAGAAATCATCTCTGAAGCTATACATAGATCCACAAAATATTTTCCTGATCGTTTAATAAAAATAACCGTTCCTGATGAAGTGTTATTTGTTCCAATGGATGGAAAGTTAATTGTTCAAGTACTGATTAACCTTATTAGTAATGCTATTGAACATACTACTGAGGATGAAGATATCACCATATCTGTATGGCAAGAATCCGATAGAGTTTGGTTTGAGGTATCTGACAAAGGCACTGGAATAAGGGATCTTGAGCTACCAAGGATATTTGATATGTTTTATGTTTCAAATAAATCACGAACTGACGGGAAGCAAGGAATGGGGCTGGGACTTGCTATATGCAAAGCTATCGTAAATTATCATGATGGGGAAATATATGCTACAAATAATAAAGATGGTGGCGCTACATTTCGCTTCTATTTAAAGAAACAGGAGGATAAATAGAATGGAATTATTTTTAATAGTTGAAGACGATCGGCAAATAAGAAACTTTATAAATTTTTCATTAGAATCCCAAGGACATAAATGTATCGAAGTTTCTACGGGATGTGATGCTTTAAAAATAATACAAAACAAAGAAATTTCAGCGATAATACTTGATTTGGGCCTTCCAGATGTGGATGGGATTGATCTTATAAAACAAGTTAGAAACTTCTCAGATATACCAATTATTGTAGTATCGGCACGGGACCAGGATAATGAGAAAGTAGAGGCCTTGGACGCAGGTGCAGATGACTATTTGACAAAGCCCTTTAGTATAAAAGAATTTTTAGCACGAATTAGAGTACTTTTTAGACATTACAATACTAATAAGGATCTTTTTACTAGTAACTTTAAGATTGGTGACTTAGAAATTGATCTTGAAAAGCATAAGGTTCAAAAAAAGGGAAAAGATATTCATTTTACTCCAATAGAGTATGATATTTTGAAATTGTTGGTAAAAAATTCAGGTAAAGTATTAACTCATAAATTTATTTTAAAAAAGATTTGGGGATCCTACTTAGAATCGGATACTCAAACTCTTAGAGTTTTTATGGCAAATATAAGAAGAAAATTAGAAGTAAATCCTGCCAAGCCACGATATATAATAACCGAAGTAGGGGTGGGTTATCGGTTTGCTGATGAATAATATATGTATTACATAAATATTAATAATAAATTACTCCTTATAATATGGATATTTATCTAATCCAATTTATAAGGAGTATTTTGTATTAAATATGAAAAATTTGGATTTATTAATTAAAAACTTATTCCCAATAATTCACATTAACGCCTAGTCCTTTTTCTTTTGCTAATCTATAAGCATGTGCCACAACTGTAATGTCCTCTATACCCATTCCAACAGCATTAAAATAGATTATTTGGTCGTCGTTTTCTCGTCCTGATTTCTTTTTGTTAATAATCTCTCCTAACTCTGCATCAATATCTTCATCTTTTATTATACCTTCCTTGTACATAAGTGCCACTGTACTAATCATTCGATGCTTAATTCCTTCCCAAGTATCACAAACTATTAGATCTGCCTTGGAAACACAATCATAAGAAACCTCATAGTCTGCCATATTCATAACCAAGGCTCCTTTTTTAAGCCATTCATACTCTATAAATGGTTCAGTAGCTAAAGTTACTGTGACAATTATATCACTATCCTCTGCAGCATCTTTTATATTTTTAACGGGAATTACTTCAATTCCATGTTTTTCATTCATTTCCTTTGCAAATTGTTCAGAACGATCAAAATACAAATCATATATATATACTTTATTTAATGTAGGACACTCAACTAATGCTGCTTCAAGCTGAGTTCTTCCCTGTGCACCTGCACCACATATTAGCATAGTTTTAGCATTATTTTTAGCTAAATATTTTATGGCTATTCCTCCAACTGCTCCTGTTCTCTTTGCGCTAACAGTGGTTCCATCAGCTATTGCGATAGGTAACTTTGTATCAGCATCGTTAAGTACGACTGTTACACTGGCACGAGGAAGTCCTATCTTTAAGTTACTTGGACCACTTCCAATCCATTTAATGCCTAGAACATTATATTCTCCCCCAATAAAACCGGGCATCGCATTGATCCTACCATAAATATTTTCATCCTCTGGAGTATCACCCTTACAGGTTACAAGCTTTCCAGTATTAATAGCGTCACCTTTATCAAATAGGGACAAACAATTTTCCACATCGTTTATTACTTTTTTCATGTCATTTGCTACTAAAGTGTTTACAACGGTATTATTCATAAATAGAATATCATGTTTCATTTAAGCTACCCCCTTCTAGTCTATATTTTCACCTGATTCAAAATATTCTAATATTGCTTTCTTGGACATACCTTCAAGTCCTAAGTTCTTCAGTGAACGCCCTGATTCCCTAAAATCTATTTTGTATATAGAACTTGAAATGTCAATAATTGCATCTATATTTGGAGTTTGTACATTTACAGCCTTTGCTAACTCAGAAATGGCAACTAATCCTGTTGGAACATCTTCTATTACATATCTAACTTGAGTAGTTTTAGGAGCTGTTATATCTTTATAAGCCGTATTATTATTTATTCTTTCATATAGAGTTTCACCATAGGTATCGTAGGATTTTACTAACCAATCCTTAGCAGAAAGAATATCTGCACCAAAAGCTTTTGCAACACTAAGACGCTCTTTATCAACTATTTCAATAAATTCAGCAACTGTGGGACTGATGCCTTCCCAATAATATTTAAATCCCTGTTCATCACTTTCGATTCTACCGATATTAAGTAAAACCGGAATAGGATGAAACATGCTTCCAATATTTGAGAAACTTGTCCAGGCTATATTAGGAACAGGGTTAAATTGTTTATAATAAGGAGCAAGAGCTTTCGTGACTTCGTATATTCGGCTACTAGGAATGGAGCTAATATCCACTGATTTTTTTATACCATAAATACT
The DNA here is from genome assembly GCA_964533275.1 of uncultured Eubacteriaceae bacterium. Classification (GTDB taxonomy): domain Bacteria; phylum Bacillota; class Clostridia; order Eubacteriales; family Garciellaceae; genus CAZHJK01. The sequence continues at coordinate 69,232 of CAZHJK010000005.1, forward strand.
AACTGAATTACCGTTTGTCTTTCTACAAGAATATATAAGAGTTTGTGTTTCTGCAATTATGACATCTTTATTACAGCCATGGGAACGAATAGTATTTAAAAATTCTAAAGCGCCTGCTGTACGGCCTGGATTAAGTATTATTATTTGACCATCTTCAAGAAACTCGCTACAAGCTTCAGCAATCATTTTATGGGTAAATGCTGGGGTTACTATCATGATGATTTTTACACCTTTAATTGCTTCACCTATATTAGAGGTTACTAATGATGGTTTTACCTTTGTATCTGTTCCATTATAGTTAAGGTTAATGTATCCGGCTTCTTGTATATCTTTTAAATATTCAGGGAATAAATCGCAAAGATTTACATTCCCCTTCATACTTAATATATGTGCGGCTATTGCAGTTCCTCCATTACCAGCGCCTATTACTGCTATTGTATCTACTGGTTCACTCATTAGCTAATTCACTTCTTTGTTCAAGTTTAGGATTTTTAATCCAAAAACCTGCAAATCTTAAAAATAAAATCAAAACAACTGATAAGGCGGTAAAGAATAAACCTACATTTAAGACACCCCAGGATACTATTATTAAAGGATAGGCTGAAGTAAGTAAACCACCACCAATATAAGGGCTCATAAAGGTTGAACTTAGTGCATACATACTACCAGCATCTGATTTCATCTCAGGATCACAGGTACGCATTAACAGATATGCCACTGCAGCAACACCAGAAGCCGCTCCATAACGCATTATACCATGCTCAAACCAGTTATTCTGGAATATCCTAGGAGAAAGCCAAAGGAAAACCCATATGGTGACAGCTACGACAATAATAGATCCTATTAGAAGCTCTTTCCAATATGTGAAAACAACAGGTATAGATATAGAAGCAACTGCGGATGTAACGAGAATTTCAAGTGCAAATCCTTGAATACGTAGGAGAACATTTCTATCAACTAAATCCTTGAGAGAGGTTCTCTGGACTACCATGTTAACAAGCCAACCACCTATCATTGCAAATGGGAATAAGGGTATAGAGAACGAAAGGAAAGTTTTACTTGACCAGACTATAACCCAACCAATAAGAATTGATATACCAATAAGTCCAAAGTGGAAAGCAAATGTTTCAACAACATCGTTACTGATAGTTTGTGATGAACCTATTGGACGATTATCAGCAAAAACTTCTTTAGCTTTGTTGCCATCAGCCTTTACCGTAAGATGTTTAGTATATCTTTTTCTCACACCAAAATTAATTAATGCCATACCACCGAATATTCCGCTTAATAATCCTATTGTTGCAGTTGTTTTAGCTACATCTCCTCCATCTGCCCAATTAAGTTCCTCAAAGACTGTTACCATTCCACCAGCTGTTCCATGACCACCTAGGAAACCAATTTCAAAGGTACTACCAAAGATTGGGTTTGTTCCGAATAAAGGTGTAAATATTAGCGCTGTTATAATGCAAACTAAACCAATTTGGAAGAAATCATGTATGTAAAACTGTAGAACACCTGGAACTAAAGTTTTAGCTTGACTCTTAAGACTTTTGTTGCTCTTTGGAACGCCTAGAAGCATTACTGCAAAAACGATTACAATCATATTACCAGAAAGTCCGCCAATAGATGACATAATATCAGCTGGAATAACTTTTAACATATGAGGCCCTAAAATCATCCCCATTATACCTGCTAAAAGAGATGCGGGTATAAAAGCTTTTTTAAGAAATTCTACTTTAAGTCTGACAATAGTTGCTACTAAAATTAGAATTGCTACGATTGATATATAAATCATTAGGCTTTGCGTTGTACTACTAGGGATTTGCTCAATAGGTAACATATAATTCCTCCTTAATTTTTTATAAATCTAATTATACAGAAAATTATATTTTTTTTCAATATTAAAAATAAAAAAAATATTTTTATTGTTTTTACTTTTATTTTATTATAATATTATTTTAGGAACAGTTTTTAAAAATAATAAGTCATATGTTGTCATATGTCTACATGAAAGGATTGTTATAATGAATGACTTACTTCGTCAAATACAAAAAGTATCTAAAACACTTCCGCATGCACAGAGATTAGTTTCAGAGTATGTACTGATAAATTATAGCGAAATACCTTTTTTGACTATTACAAATATGGCTCAAGAAATTGGAGTTAGTGATACGACTATAATAAAATTTTGTTCAATACTTGGTTATGATAGTTTTTCGGGTTTTAAGAAAAAATTTGTTCAGCATGTTAAAACAGAACTTGCCATTTACAATAACTTCGAAAGTCGTATAGGAAATATGAACGATAAAGATACACTTGATCAGATTTTAGAAAATGATAATTTGAATATTAAAACTACCCTAACTCGATTAATAAACAAACAAAATTTGGAACCATTTTTAGATATGCTGGATAGTGCATCAAATATATATATTTGCGGTATGAGATCCTCATCTATTTTGATGGATTTTCTTACACAAAGTTTAAGAGTTCAGGGATATAGTGTTATACCCTTTATTTCTAATGGACATTTTATCGATCAATTATGTCAAGCTAAACCTACTGATCTTTTTATTAGTTTCGCCTTTTCTAGATATACTGCAAAATCAGTGAAAGCTCTTGAATTTATATCTAAGAAGAAAATACCATGTGTTGCTTTTACCGATTCTACATTAAGTCCTACCTATGGCCTAGCAGACTTATCTTTTATCTGTGAAACACAATCATTTAGTTATCAAGCATCATATGTAGGTGTTTTATCTTTATTAAATGCAATAATTACAAAAACTTCCCTGCGTAATAAAAATAAAGCTTCACAAAGTCTTAAAGAACTTGAAGATGCTTTAGAACATTTTGATATGTTTACTCAGCATAATGAATAATTTTTATATAAAATTAAATTATAAAATACCAAGAATAAAATAAACTTGGCATTAATAATTTGAACTTTATTGTCTTTTTTAAAATGGTGAAAATCCCATATCAAACCAATTCTCTTGAGTATACATCTTATATTCTTCGTATAGGACTTTCCTATGTTCTTCCTCCCAATATGCTAATTCTTCATACATTTTTTTGCCTGCTGCATCATTATGAGTGTAATTATTGTAACAAGGATGTTTCGGTGCCTCCCGGTGCGTTTGTAGATATGTTTAAATCCTTAGGTGACAATCCTGTTGTGGAAGTAAATTGTGATCATGAAGGGTTATTTACAAACCCAGAAGAATATACAAAAGGACTATTAAAATGTATTAGAATATAATATGTAATGCTGACGAAAAAACGGTGAAAAAAATTGTAAAAATGCATAGTTTGTTGATAAGAAGTACTTACATATAGGTGCTTCTTATTTTTTATATTTAATTAAGGATGATAGGTAAAGCCCTCTGTGATATAATATGTTAATAAATTCCAAAGTAGGATAATCTAAAACTAGGTTAGATTATAGATGATGCAGTAGTGGGGGAGGTCTATTATGAGAAAGCTTAAGTTAAATAGTGAGGATAATAACACAGCCAGCTTAAAGATCCTTGATAGGGATCCATGGTTAGAACCCTATGGGAAGGATCTAGAGTTTCGTACGGAGAAATATCGTAGGACGAAAGAAAGATTGCTGAGGGAAAATAAAAGCCTTAAGGAATTTGCCAATGGACATCTCTTTTTTGGTTTTCATAGATTAGAAGATGGCTGGGTTTATCGGGAATGGGCCCCGGCTGCAGATAGTCTCTTTCTAATAGGGGATTTTAATAAATGGAATAGAATATCCCACCCTATGGAAAATAAAGGGGCGGGTGTATGGGAGATTTTTATTCCTGGCAGGGATAGCCTGCCCCATGGATCTAAAGTTAAGGTTAGTATTCAACATCAAGGGGAGGTAAGGGATCGTATCCCGCTATATATTAAGAAGGTTATACAAGATACTACTACAAAGGATTTCAGCGGGCAGATTTGGGATTGTAAATATCCATATGAATGGAGACATAAAGATTATAAAAGAAACATAGAAGAGGCTCCCTTAATATATGAAGCCCATATCGGAATGTCACAAGAAAAAGAAGATATTGCAAGCTATAGGGAATTTGCAGATTATATCCTTCCAAGGGTGAAGGAACTTGGATATAATACAATTCAACTGATGGCTATTATGGAGCATCCCTACTACGCATCCTTTGGCTATCATGTTTCCAATTTTTTTGCGGCTTCCTCATGGTTCGGTGCCACTGATGATTTAAAGTATCTTATAGATAAAGCTCACGGAATGGGGATATCGGTAATTATGGATCTGATCCATTCCCATAGTATAAAAAACTATGCAGAAGGGATTCGAGACTTTGACGGGACCACAACACAATTCTTCCATGAAGGTCAACGGGGGTATCATAGCGCATGGGATTCTTATCTGTTTAACTATGGGAAGGATGAAGTCATTCATTTTCTACTTTCCAATATAAAATTTTGGATGGAGGAGTACCAATTTGACGGATTTCGATTTGATGGTGTCACTTCCATGATTTATAAGGATCATGGGTTAGGTACTGCCTTTGATAGCTATGAGAAGTACTTTAGTTCTAACACTGATGTGGAAGCACTAACCTATCTACAACTTGCCAATGAATTAATAAAGGAGATAAATCCATATGCACTTACTATAGCTGAGGATATGAGTGGTATGCCTGGTATGTGTTTACCCATAGGGGAGGGTGGAATAGGCTTTGATTATCGTTTAGCTATGGGAATGCCAGATTTTTGGATAAATACACTTAAAGTAAGGGACGAGGATTGGGATATGGAAAAGCTTATGCATGAGTTAACCACAAGTCGTCCAGGGGAAAAGCAAATCGCCTATGTGGAATCTCACGATCAGGGTATTGTTGGGGATAAGACTTTAATCTTTAGAATGGCGGATCAAGAAATGTATTGGCATATGAGTAAGAAAAGTGAAAATCTTATTATAGATCGTGCTATTGCTCTGCATAAGATGATACGATTAATTACTATATCCACTGGGAGTGAAGGTTATCTGAATTTTATGGGCAATGAATTTGGTCACCCTGAATGGATTGACTTTCCCAGGGAGGGTAATAATTGGAGTTTTAAGCATTGTAAAAGAAAGTGGAGCTTGGCAGATAATCCATCCTTACGCTATAGTGAGTTAAATAAATTTGATGGTGTCATGATTCATTTAATGAGAAAGATGAACTTAATGGGGGGAAAAACAAAATGCCTTTGGCTGGATGGGGAGAAAAAGGTAATCGCCTTTGAAAAAAAGGACTGCCTATGGATTTTTAATTTTCATCCTCAAGATTCCTACCCCCATTTTGAGCTACCCTTATTTCAAGATGGATGCTATCAGGTTATATTAGATACCGACCAAGTAGAATTTGGAGGATTAGGTCGTATACCCCATGATGTTTTTTATGAAGTCCAAAAACTACCTTTGAATTCTAAGGAGAAGGGAATTATCATTTATCTTCCAAGTAGATGTGCAATGGTATTAAAGAGGGTGAGGGATTATGAATAAAAGAGGTAGCGGTATTTTAATGCATATTACATCACTTCCCAGTCCCTATGGAATTGGGACTCTAGGTAGGGCAGCCTATGACTTTGTAGATTTTCTTCATGCTGCCAGACAAAGCTATTGGCAGATACTTCCTATAGGTCCCACGGGTTTTGCAGAATCCCCATATCAATCCCTCTCTAGCTTTGGGGGTAATCCCTATTTTATCGACTTAGATATTTTGTCTCAGGAGGGATTACTTTCCAGTGAAGATTATAAGTATTTGGATTTTGGACGGGATAGGGAAAGGGTTGATTATCCAAGGATTTTTGAGAATAGATATAGGGTGTTTAAAAAAGCTTACCTTAAGGGGAGAACTATTTATTCTGAGGAGATAGAAAAATTTAAAGAAGAAAATAGCTGGTGGATTGAGGATTATGCCCTTTATATGGCATTGAAATTTAAAAATGATCTAAAGCCTTGGGATCAGTGGCAAGAGGATATAAAACTTCGAAGAGAACCGGCAATAGAAAAATGTAGAGAAGCTCTAAAGGATGAGATAGAGTACTGGGTTTTTTTACAATATATATTCTTTACCCAGTGGAAATGCTTAAAATCCTATGCCAATAGTAAGGGGATACAAATCATAGGGGACCTACCTATATATGTTGCCCAGGACAGTGTGGATACTTGGTCTAATAGTGAGCTATTTTTATTGGATGGCAATAAAAATCCTATTAAGGTAGCAGGTTGTCCCCCGGATTACTTTTCAAAACATGGGCAGTTATGGGGAAATCCCATATATCATTGGGAGGAACATGAAAAACAAAATTTTAAGTGGTGGATAAAAAGAATCAAAAAGAATATGGAGAACTTTGATATTATCCGCTTAGATCATTTTAGAGGCATTGAATCCTATTGGGAGGTACCCTATGGGAATGAAACGGCAGAAGAGGGTCAATGGATGAAGGGCCCAGGAATGAAGCTTATTAAGGCGATAGAGGAATCCTTGGGCAAGGTAAATATTATTGCAGAGGATTTGGGAATTTTAACCCCTGAAGTTATGAAGTTAAAGGAGGAGGCAGGCTACCCTGGAATGAAGGTTCTCCAATTTGCCTTTCAAGCAGGTGAAGAAAGCATCTACCTTCCCCATAATATAGATAGGAATTCAGTGGTCTATACCGGAACCCATGACAATAATACCATTATGGGATGGTTTGAAGACAGCAGCCATAGAGACATTAATTTTGCCATTGAGTATTTAAAACTGAATAAAGTGGAAGGGTATAATTGGGGGATGATAAGGGGAGCTTGGAGCTCAGTGTCTAATACTTCCATAGCTCCCATGCAGGATTTTTTAGGGTTAGGAAGTCATTCAAGAATGAACACACCCTCAACCATCGGTGGGAATTGGTGTTGGCGAGTCAAAGAAGAAGAGCTCAGCACAGCTTTAGCGGAGAGGATAAGAAAGCTTACCATCCTATACGGCCGGTAGATTAAAGATAAGTTAGTTTAATGTTGAAAATATACTAAGATGGGTATATATAAGGGGAAAAAGTAGTATATATATTGTATTATGTCTTTAGAAATTGAAAAATAAGGGGGGATATGTTATGAAAAAGGACAAAGTAGTTGCAATGCTTTTAGCGGGAGGGCAGGGCTCCCGACTAAAATTACTGACTAAAAATATAGCGAAGCCTGCTGTGCCCTTTGGGGGAAAATATCGAATTATCGATTTTGCTTTAAGTAATGCTACTAACTCAGGGATTAGAGATATTGGAATACTTACTCAATACAAGCCCTTTGAATTAAATACACACATTGGTATTGGCGGAACATGGGATTTTGATAGAAATACCGGAGGACTAAGAATTCTTCCTCCCTTTATGAGTGAGGATGGGGGTAGATGGTATACAGGGACTGCAAATGCTATCTATGAAAATATTGACTTTGTAGATAATCTTGATCCTGAATTTGTGTTGATACTATCAGGGGATCATATCTATAAGATGGATTATAATGAGCTGATAAATAACCATAGATTGAATTCCTCGGATGTTACAATAGCTGTAAGAGAGGTTCCATGGGAGCAAGCATCAAGATTTGGCATTGTAAATGTAGACCAGAATCATAGAATCGTGGAGTTTAGTGAGAAACCCGAAATGCCTAAAAATAATATGGCATCCATGGGCATCTATGTGTTTAATTGGAAAAAACTAAAGTCCTATCTGATCCAGGATGCAAAAAATCCAGATTCTGTACATGACTTTGGTAAAAATGTATTACCCCTCATGCTGAGGGAAGGTCTTAAGATGCATGTATATGTATTTAATGGCTATTGGAAGGATGTAGGCACGGTAGATAGTTATTGGCAGTCTAACATGGATCTTCTAGATGAGAATAACACCCTTGATCTTTATGATAAAAATTGGCGCATCTATACTAGAAATAAAAACTTGCCTCCCCAATATATTGCCAAAGGGTCAGTAGTGAATAATAGCATGATAAATGAGGGTTGTGTTATAGAGGGTGAAGTTCATAATAGTATTATATTTTCTGGTGTACATATCCAAAGGGATGCAAAGGTTAGTAATAGTGTCATCTTGTCTAATGCAAGAATATCACCAAATGTTAGAGTAGATCATTGTGTGGTACTAGAGGATGTCCTTATCCATGAGGGTGTAAAGGTTGGTTCATCTACTAACAAAGATATACTAATCATCGATAAGGATATAGAATAGGAAATAAGGGGGTAAGGATTATGGAAAGATGCTTAGGGGTTGTAAGTTATACTAATATGGATAAAGAATTCGGTATTCTTTGTAAAAATCGCTCATCCTATATGCTGCCCTTTGGTGGAAGATATAGGATTGTAGATTTTGCGCTATCCAATATGGTAAATCACAATATAAGAACGGTTTCGGTATATACTGGTGAAAAGGTCCGATCAGCATTGGACCATCTTGGGAACGGGAAGCCATGGGAATTAAATAGAAGGATTAATGGTTTATTTATATTTCCACCCCAATATGATGATGAAAGAAAACCAATGGGAGATATTTATCAATACCATAAGACCGAGGATTTTTTCCTAAGGGCAAAGGAAGATTATATCTATATAGTCAATCCCAATATCATTGGCAAGTACGATCTAACCAGCGCCTTTCGGTATTTTAGAGAAACAGATTCAGATATTACCCTGATTTATAAGGATACTACCTGTAATAATGGTGATAATATCGGTACCCATAATATGGTTCTTGATCAGGAGGGTAATTTTAAAAATATTGGTGTAAATCTTGGGACAAAAAATAAATTTAGGATGTTTTTAGATACAGGATTTGTGAAAAAGAAAGTCTTTCTAGAAATAGTGCGTAAGACCATAGAAACCGGTGAGGACTTAGACTTTAGACAGGCAGTATTAAAGTATAAGGATCAGTATAAAATAAATGCCTATGAATTTAAAGGACATATTGAAAATATAAGGGATATTAAATCCTATTTTAATTCTAATATGAATTTATTAAATAATGAAATCTTTAAGGAGCTTTTCTTTGAGGGTGGTCCTATCTATACAAAATCTAAGGATGAGCCCTCCACTTTGTACACTAATGAATCAAGAGTTGAGAATTCATTGATTGCAAATGGTTGTATTATTAAGGGCAGGGTAGAAAACTCCATTATTTTTAGAGGTGTTAAAATCGGTGAAAATACTGTTGTAAGGAATTCTATTATAATGCAAAAATCCGAGGTTTTAGAAGAAACTGTATTAGTGGATACCATTTTAGATAAATATGTAAAAATAGGCGAGGGTGTAAATTTAATCGGCTCAAAATCCCTACCCTATATCGTAGAAAAAAATGCCGTTGAAGATCGGGAGTGGTGTTAATGAAAATACTATATACAACTGCTGAGGCAGTCCCCTTTATAAAAACAGGGGGGCTAGCGGATGTAGCAGGCTCCTTGCCCCATGTCATAAAAAAATCAGGACATGATATCCGAGTGGTACTTCCCCTTCATGAAAAGATAGAGGAAAGTTATAAAAAGCAGATGGTAAAGGTGGGGGAATATTATGTCAAACTAGGCTGGAGAAGGCAGTATGTGGGAGTTTTGATGTTAGAGCATCAGGGAACTAAGTTCTATTTTTTAGATAATGAGTACTATTTTAAAAGAGAGCAGCCCTATGGGGAATTTGATGATGGAGAAAGATATGCTTACTTTTCTAAGGCTATTGTATCCTTACCTAAGATAATAGATTTTAAGCCAGATATTATACATACAAATGATTGGCATACTGGGCTGGTGAATCTTTATATCAAGGATATGGCGTTGGAGGATGAGTACTATAGGGATATTAAGTCTGTTTTCACCATACATAATTTAAAATATCAGGGAGTTTTTGATTCATCTATTCTGTCGGATGTACTGGGGCTATCCCATGAGTATTTTCATGATGAGAGTATCAAGTTTTTTGATGCCATCAACTATATGAAGGCAGGGATTGTATATTGTGATGGGTTAAATACTGTATCTAAGACCTATGCCCAGGAGATTAAGTATGAATTCTTCGGTGAACAATTAGAGGGTATCATCAAAAAGCATGAGGATAAATTAGTGGGCATTGTAAATGGGATTGACATAGATATCTATAATCCCTTGACGGATAATAATATAGAGAAGAACTACGATTTTAACAGCCTTGAAAAGAAAAAGCAAAACAAAGAAGCCCTGCAGAAGCTTTATAATTTAGAAATCAAAGAGGATCGACCCTTAGTAACCATGATTACCAGGCTGACTTCAATGAAGGGAATTGATCTAATAAAGCATGTCTTAGATGAAATCCTTCAGGAGGAGCTTCAATTAATCATCCTTGGAACTGGAGAAAAAGAGTATGAGGACTTATTTAGACACTATGAAAGGCTATACCCAGATAAGCTTAGGGCTAGGCTATATTTTAGCGAAGGGGAAGCCCACATGATCTATGCAGGTGGGGACATATTCCTAATGCCTTCAATGATAGAACCCTGTGGCATATCCCAGCTAATCGCATTGAAATATGGAGCCATACCCATTGTTAGAGAAACAGGTGGATTAAAGGATACAATCCATCCCTATAATAAATATACCAAGGAAGGGAACGGATTCTCATTTAAAAACTATAATGCCCATGAGCTATTATACACCCTTAAACATGCATTAGAGTTATATAAAAATGACAGGAATACATGGGAACTTTTAATGAAAAGAGGAATGGAATCTAAAAATGATTGGGACACTTCCTCCTTAGAATACATAAAATTATACCAAAGTCTTAATTAAAATTAGAGGTGGATAAATGTTAGACTTAAATAGAAGAAACTTCAAGTATCATTTAAAGAGAGTATTGTTAGGGACTGCTGGCAGGGGGCTTCATGAAGCCACAGATTATGATATTTATATAGCACTAGGAGGACTTTTAAAGGAAATAATCGGAGAGAAGTGGGCAAGAAGAAAGGATAGGATAGAAAGCAGCAAAGCAAAACAGATGTATTATCTTTCTATGGAATATCTGACCGGACCCTTTACCAAACAATATTTAAAGTATTTAGATCTCTACGAGATTTTTGAGGAAGGGTTTGATGACCTGGGAATTTCCCTTGAGAAAATATTAGAGAATGAGCAAGAACCAGCCTTAGGGAATGGTGGTTTAGGTAGACTTGCCGCAGCATTTATGGATTCCCTATCCTCTCTTCAACTACCGGGACATGGTTATGGACTGCGTTATGAGAGGGGGCTGTTTAAACAGAAGATAAGCGATGGACAACAGATAGAAAAACCTGATTATTGGTTAAAGCAGCAAAATATTTGGGAATATGAGAGAAAAAACATAGTCTATGAAGTAAAGATGGGTGGGCGTGTAGATATAAACAAAGAAGGAGAAAACCTCATATTTACCCATAGGGAATATGAAAGTATTAATGCAGTAGCCTATGATATCCCAATAATAGGGTATAAAAATGAATGCATCAATACCCTGCGTCTCTGGGAAGCTAGGAGTATTGGGGATGTTGATTTTACTGCCTTTTCTGCGGGGGATTTTCAATCATCTTTTAGGGATATAAATTCCGTCAAAAGCATAACCCAATTTCTTTATCCCAATGACAATCATTGGGAGGGAAAAAAGTTAAGGTTAAAGCAGGAGTACTTTTTGGTATCTGCCAGTATTCAAGACATTTATCATAAGTTTAAAACCTTAGAAGTTCCTATAGAAGAATTTCATAAGTATTTCACCATTCACATTAACGATACTCATCCAGCTTTGGCTATCCCAGAATTAATGAGGATACTATTAGATGAGGAAGGCCTACAATGGGAAAAGGCATGGGAGATTGTTAAAAGGACCTTTGCTTTTACAAACCATACTATTTTAAGTGAAGCCATGGAGAAATGGGATATAAATTTATATAACGAAGTACTTCCAAGGATATATTTGATTACCGTTGAAATTAACCATCGATTTATGTATGAAGTTAAGGAAGAGAAAAAAATAGTATCTACAGACCAACTACAGAAATATTCAATCATTGAAAAGGATTGGATAAAAATGCTAAATCTATCCATAGTAGGAAGCTATAGTATTAATGGAGTAGCCCAGCTTCATACCGAGATTCTAAAGGAACGGGAGCTAAACCACTTTTATCGCATCTACCCTGAAAAATTTAACAATAAGACCAATGGTATTGTGCATAGGAAGTGGCTGCTAGATGCCAATCCAAGACTTTCAAAGATGATTGAAAAAAGAATTGGCCCAGGCTTTATTAATCATTCAGAGAGCTTAAAGGACCTCCTGAAATTCAGGAAGGATGATGCCACTTTAAATGAACTATTTACCATAAAGCATGAAAATAAGGTAAAATTGGCCCAGTGGGTCTATCAAGAGCAGGGCATCATCCTTAATCCCTATTCCATATTTGATATCCATATTAAGAGGATTCATGAGTACAAAAGGCAGCTATTAAATGTGCTACACATTATATACCTATATTATTCCTTAAAGGAAAATAGGAATTTAGATATTACTCCCCGGACCTTCTTTTTCGCAGGCAAGGCAGCTCCTGGATATTATATAGCCAAGGAGATCATTCGATTAATTAACACAGTGGCAGAGCTAATTAATAATGATATAGCTATTAAGGAAAAGCTTAAGATAGTATTTGTTGAGGATTATAATGTATCAAAGGCAATGGAGTTAATTCCTGCAGCCGATGTATCAGAACAAATTTCTACGACTACAAAGGAAGCTTCCGGTACGGGGAATATGAAGTTTATGATGAATGGAGCTATAACCCTTGCCACCTTAGATGGGGCAAATGTTGAAATAGCAAGGGAAGTAGGAGAAGACAATATCATCATATTTGGACTAAAGGATACGGAGGTTTATGAATACTATAATAATAATAGTTACAATAGTGAGAGGATATACAACGAAAATCCCATAATTAAAAATACCTTAGGTAAACTTATTGATGGCAGTTTGGTAAGCAATGGCAGGGATTTTAGAGATGTATTTGATCTTTTGATAAAGCATAATGACAATTACTTTGTATTAAAGGATTTTGAAGGATACTTAAGAGCACAGGAAAAGATAGGAAATTTATATAGAGATAAGCTAAGTTGGCAAGAGATGAGTTTAGTTAATATAGCAAAATCAGGATTATTTTCATCTGATAATACCATACAAAAATATGCCGATGAAATATGGCATATAAAGCCAGTATAGGGGGAGATAGGATAATGGCTGTTATCAATGGCTGGCTGGGCAATTCGTATAGTCCAGAGAGCACCAGATTTAAGGTATGGGCACCCTATAGGGATAAGATAGAGCTGATGCTTTATCAAGATCCCCAAGGAGTATTTCGTAGAAAATATAAAATGGATAAGGATGACAAAGGGGTACACCATGTAACTATTTCTGGAGATCTAAAGGGTATGTACTATACATACCTAATTGATCAAAAGTATGAGATAACCGACCCCTACGCTGTTGCTTCATCATTAAATAGTACAAGAAGTGCTATTATAGATTTAAAGGACACCAATCCAGAGGGATGGGAGAGCCATAGGATTCCTCAAGGGGAAGAAGATTTATGTAAAGGGGTTATCTACGAACTGCACATAAAGGATTTTACCTTTGATAAAAGCTCGGGGGTCAAAGACCGGGGAAAGTATTTGGGAATGGTGGAGAAAGGGACGAATTATAATGGGCATTCCACAGGCATAGACCATTTAATAGAGCTGGGAGTCACCCATGTCCAATTAATGCCGGTATTTGATTTCTTGACGGTAAATGAAGAGGAAAGGGCTTTTCATAGGAATGAAAGCTATAATTGGGGCTATGATCCTGAGCACTATAATATTCCAGAGGGATCCTATTCAACCAATCCTTCTAGTCCAACCTCTAGAATTAAAGAGCTAAAGAGCTTGATTATGGGACTGCACCAGGCGGGTATAAAGGTTATCATGGATGTGGTGTATAACCATACATATCGTAGTGTGGATTCGAACTTTAATATACTTTATCCGGGCTATTACTATAGGATGAAGGAGGATGGAACATTTTCTGACGGATCAGGATGTGGGAATGAACTTGCCACTGAAAATCCTATGGTAAGGAAGTTTATTATAGATTCATTAAAATTCTGGGTTGAGGAATATAAAATCGATGGATTTCGATTCGATCTTATGGCACTTATTAATGTAGATACAGTTAAAGAGATTAAAGATGAATTAAATAGGAACTATGGGGATATCATTTTATATGGTGAGCCCTGGACCGCTGGAAGCACCATACTACCCTCGGATAAGACAACAACAAAGGGAACCCAGAAGGGAAAGGGATTTGCCCTATTTAATGATGATTTTAGAAATGCAATAAAGGGTGATAATAATGGGTATACAAAAGGCTTTTCCCAAGGGGATAATCAATCCATGCTGGCAGTTGAAACAGGATTAATTGGATCCATAAACTATGATAATGAGCATATGGGTTTTACCAATCAAGCAAGTGAAACCATAAACTATATAAACTCCCATGATAATCTAATACTATATGACAAGATGAAAAAGGTGTTTCCTTCGGAAAATGAGGAAGAACTTGTAAGATATAACAAATTTGCCATGGGAATTTTATTTACTTCCCAAGGAATTCCACTTATCCATGCAGGAAATGAATTTTTAAGGAGTAAGCAAATGCAGTGTAATACCTATAATCTACCTCTAACTGTAAATGCAGTGGATTGGAGGCTAAAGGAAAGAAACTTCAGATTTTTTAATTATATGAAGGATCTTATTTTTATAAAGAAGAAATATGAAGAATTCGCTCTAAAGCTGCCGGATGAAATAAAGCAAAGGGTAAAATTTTTATATATGAAGGAGCAGGGAAATTTAATAGCCTATACTATTAAATCCAAAGAAAATAAATATCTGCTCATTATTCATAATGGAAACCCCAAGGACTTTACCATAGCGGCTTCCAGTATTAGAGACCATATACAAGAAAAATATTCTGAAAACATAAAAGAGCTATCTTTAAAACGATTGTTTGATATAAATGGCTTAGTACTTAATGGAGGAAAGCAATTGGTGAATAATAAAGTTAATATTGAAGGCATCAGTAGTTCAATAGTAGAAGTTTCCTATAAATAAAAAAGTGAGGTCCCTACTCCACAGTGTCATAGGGACATTTTCTAAATCTACTATCGGCAGGGTTTCTTCATCAGAAATGATTATGTTATAATTATCTCATACATTTTATTGGCTGTATTTATCAAAGTGAGGTGGCATCTATGCCTGAAAAAATACATAGTCACAGATGGATATCCCTGCAAGAAGTTTGTGACTTTCTTGATGTGAAAAAAGGCGGAACCTCGGATGAGCGGGAGGTTATAAAATGAACGGATTTAAGACTATAAATGCCCGCAGGTTTTCTGTTGCCGGATTTACATTTCTCTTTGCCTATATTCTGTCATTCCTGTTTGAGGGACAGGTGCTGTATAGCCTGTTGGATCTGCGTGGAACAGATGCTTCCGGTTACATACTAGCTGCTATCATCGCACATTTTGCAGGGCTTTTTACCTGCGGCATGTTTGTCAAATTTCAGGTGGTCGCCAAAAACATGATGCTCGGCGGTATGGGCTTATGTTTAGCCGCTACTGTCCCCTTCTTTTTTGCTCCCTCCTCTCTATGGTTGGGCGGACTGATTGTCAGCGGATACTTTAGCGGATGCGCGGTGGCAGCATGGGGATTTTTCCTTAGAGCCTTTACTCCCAAGAACGAGCGCATTAAATCCTGCGCTGATGTTCTGATTTATTCCAATCTGTTGATGATTGCAGTCAACATAGTCGCCATGAACCGGTGGCCGTTTATCGGGCTTGGTCTCTCTATGCTTTATCTTGTGATCGGTATGGTCTTCATTTGGATGTTGCCTGTGGAGTCGGAGAATGAGCAGAACAAAACATTTAAAAATAAGATACATGGTGGCATTAAAAAACCGCTCATGTTGTTGTGTCTTTTTGTCTTTATCATAACAATTAATTCCGGCCTGATGTATCAGGTCATCAACCCTGCCTTTGAGCATTTGACGGGGCTGGTGAGTTGGTATTGGGCCGTGCCTTATATCGTAGCGCTCGCTATTATGAGAAATCTGCCCATGAAAGCGAAGCGTTCCAGAATTTTGTATATCGGAATGGCAATGATTATAGGAGCGTTCATCAGCTTTATGCTGCTGGGGAGAAACACTTTTGACTATCTGATTGTGGATACGCTGATGCTCGGCGCTTGCGGTATATTTGATCTGTTTTGGTGGAGCATCCTTGGAGAAATGCTGGATTATAGCGATAACCCGGCACAAACCTTTGGCATCGGTCTTTCCGCCAATGTATTCGGCGTCCTTTGCGGAGGCGTCCTGGGAATGGCCGTAACATCCATTGGGCTTCCCGGTGCGGAGGTGGCGGTGATTGCCCTTACTGTGGTTTGCGTTACACTGGTTATGCTGCCGCCGCTGAATCATCAGCTTGTTTTACTTCTGAAAAACCATACCTACCTAGCCGCTTATGACAATATGAGTCAGTCACAGCAAACGGACATTGTCCGCCAAATTAAAACTCTTAACCCGCTGACCGTCCGGGAGCAGGAGGTATTGAAGCTAATCCTTTCAGGCAAATCCAATCGCGAAATAGCCGGGGCTTTGTTTATCAGTGAGAGTACTGTAAAAACACATGCAAGGAACATTTTTTCAAAATATGATGTAGGTAGTCGTGCAGAACTCATCAGCACCCTGCTGAAGAATCAAAGGGTTAAAACCACATAAATACAGCGTTTAACTGGCCTCTCATACTAAAGTATGAGGGGCTTTTTTCTGCAAATTCATCCTTTTGAACGATGCTTTTTCAGGCATCTTTCCTTAAAATTTATATGGAGGAGGTATGGTGCAAATGAAATTAATCCGCAAACGACGCGATAGATATGCCTTATTGTTCGCAACCAGTATTTGTTTGGCGGTGTGGCTCGGTGCAACATTTATGTTAGAAGCGGTTTTAGCCTTTGGAGCCATCAGTGTCATCTCTCTCCTGTTATTGGTGAGACAGAGCCTTCTGCTCAATGATGCAACGCTCATTTGGGATAATCGCATCCTTGCGGTGCCATCTGCTCTTATTTCCATGCCAGGTCACCAAATGAAAAAAGATAAGGAGGAAATCGCAGTATCTACCTTTGGTATACTCATCGGTAGCGAAATCTACCGATGGGGCCTCGACGGGGTACATGGCGTGAGGCTGCACACCGCCCAAATTGATAAGGAACGGATGCACCTGACTTTTGGCGATGCGGCTCAAACCATGCGGGTAGAGTTACTACATGGAATGACTCAAAAGCAGGCGGTGCTTGACGCCGCGCAAAAGCTGCTTCATGAAACCGGTGTAACGGCAGACATCATCGGATGGTAACGCACCAAAAACGAGTGATTAATGAAAGAAGGAGTGAGGATTATGGAAAAATTTTGCACAAGATGCGGCGCGGTTCTGAATGACGGAGCGAAATTATGTGCAAAGTGCGGAGCTGATGCTTTTCAAAGCAATGAATTTGTACAATCAAATATGGAGCAGTCGGAGGATGCAAAATCCGAACAGAAAATTCCGAAAACAAAAAACAACACAAAGTTTAAGCCGACGATAGATTGGGCTTCGGATGATGATTCAGAATGTAGTTCGATGGGTGGGGGGAAATTCATAAATAAATATATACGTCGGTCGCTGACGGTGCTGAAAAATCCCAAACAGATGATTCCCACTGTTTTGCTGGGGATTATCTGGTTGGTGCTTGCGTTGCTGGGTTCTTTCGGAATTAATACCCTTCCGGTACGTATTCTCAGCTTCCTTACCTTTGCACAGGGTGGGATGTTCGGCGGTGTTCTCGGCACGGCGGGGGGCATTCTCGGCAAGGTGGTGGTCGCCACTTTTCTGAATGCCACCATTGTGCCATTGTTTCAGAAAAAAGCGCCGTTTTCGGGAATCGGCGGTGGTATCAAGGGCTTTTTCGGTACGATTGCCGTTAAGAGTATAACCGCTGTTGCTCCACTGCTGGGCGGAGTAGGCGTGTCCCTGCTGTTTTACGCTTTTATGAACAGCACCCAGTCGCTGCAAAACGGCATGGTGGGTATTATTGCCTTTGTAATGCTGCTTCAAAATATCAGCAGACAGGGCGGTTTTTTGTGGGGGCTTGTCTTTTCGGTTGTAAACAGCATCTCCAAGGGCAGAACACCGTCTTACATAGGGGTCACGCGATGCATAAGTGGCATGACGCTGGGCTTTGCTCTTAGTGTAGCGCTGTCTGCCATGGGACTTCGGTGGTGTGCGTGGTTGGGAGCTGTGTTGTTAATTGCTGCTTTGATATTTGTCATTGTCTCGAAAGGCAAAAAGGAGGTGGCTGCGGCATGAGAAAGACCAAGAAGAAACTTTTTGTAATTCTGATTATGATTTTTTGTTGTGGGTTGCTTTTTCCCATAATAGCGATGGCAGAGGAAATAATCGAAAACCCTATCGCATTGCCAGAATCTATGACAATTACAAAGCATATCTTCAGTGATTCGGATGAGTTAGATCCGGAAACAATCACTGTTCATTCACAGGAAGATGGAAGATTCTCTTTTGAGATTCCTGCAAAAACTGTATCTAATATGCGTGGTTTGGGTGATGATCATTCCATAACATCATTCCGTGTTGAGGGAAAAGCTAATTATAGGATAGATGAAGAAAAAGAGCGCAAATTCAGTGCGGAAAACAGCAGGTGGATTGTGGGGGAATTTACGGTGCCGGATGAGATTGTCTATACCTTGCTTGCACCGTCAGTTTCAGAAAGTTATTCCAACATCAGCAAGTTTAGTTTTACTCCTTATGGGGGCTCTTTTAAGACAACAAGCTATGACGGATTGGAGCATCATATTTTATTTAAACTACGGTTTCATTGTAACCGAACTGATACAGTTTACGATGTGGAGGGGGGGAGCACAACAACTGAAAATTCATACGATGACGAATGGACTTTTAGTATGGAAACAGTTGGATTTTCCGACCCATATCCAATAGAGGATACCGACTCTACACAAAACGCAGGAGCTAAGGGAGAGTGGAAATTTTACAAACCAGAAGGCGGAGGCTGGGGCTGGCGGAAAACATCTGGTGGCAGTGGAAATTCCGACCACGCTGGCCCCCTTGCCACCATTACCATCAGCACTCTTGCGATTTTGCTGTCCATCCTGTTTGGGAATACGGGCGGCTTCATCCCGACTGTGCCTGTGGAGACAGGCGGCGCACCCGCTCCCGCGCCTGCGGGCAGCGGTCTGAGCCGATGGCTGCGCTTTGACGGCGACGGCGACATCGAAGCCACCGACCCGGTAAACGGGCAAAGGCGCACCTTTGTCAAAAACGGCGACGGCACCTATACCGACCCTGTCAGCGGCGCGACCTATACCCCCGAGGAGCTTTCCGAACAGATGGAGCACCGCGCGGACAATGCCGGCACCATCCGGCAGGACGAAGCGCAGTTCAGGCAAAATGTCAGCGAGGATTCTCAGCGCAACCAAGAGCGCAGTGATGAGAGCAGTCAGCTTGAGAAGGACTTGCAGCGTGAGCGGCAGGAGCGAAGCCGCAAGGAGAAGGTTGAGCGCGTTGCCACCGACCTTGGCATGAGCGGCGCCAGCGAAAAGCAGGTTATAGATGAGCTTAAACGACGCATGGAAAGAGACGAGGAGTATCGTCAGAAGATGCACGATTATGCGAAGCAGCGAGACACTGCTGTCGATATTCTCGAAGCAACGGTGGAAATTGCCGATTACACGATGGCGGCAGGCGAAGCGGTAGTTCCAGGCGGAAAAGCTGTGTCCGCCACCTATAAGGGAATCAAAAACACCGTTTCAACCATGGCGGAGAAGGGCGCAAGCTGGGGCTCCTTTACAGAGGGTGCAATCAAGGGCGGCACCGAAGCCGCAACCACCATGATGAAAGGCGGTATCGGCAAGGCGGGCGTAGCCTTCGGCGGCACAGTTGCAGGCGAGGTTGCGGATGCTGTCAACGACGGCGGGGATTTGACCGACGCATTGGTAAAGGGCACAGTGAAGGGGACCTTTAACGCAGCCAGTGGCGCAGTCGGTGATGCCTACGGCGATGCCGTCGGCGGTACCTACGGCGAGATGCTTGGCAAAGACAGCACGATAAAGAAGGTGGCAGAAACCGCCGGGAAGCTTGGCGAAGTCGGCTTTGAAAAAAACGTCACAGGAACCGTTGGGGATAACCTGAACGGAGAGAACAAATGATGGAGGTAATATCATGAAAAAGCTTATGGTTTTATTTCTGGTGTTTATAATGATTTTCACTCTCGCCGCCTGCGGTGAGAAAAGCGAAGGAGGATCGCAAGCTCAAGGTTCTGCTCCGGCTGAAGCAAGCAATGCCCCTTCCGGCGAAGAGGAAAAAGTAAAGGCCGGGCTTTCCCTTGACGATGTCGCCGGGACTTATTCGATGAATACCTATTATGACGGCAAAGAACAGAAGCATACTGTCGTGTTCACAAAGAGCGGAGATAAATTGGTGGCATCCAGCGATGCTAAAGGTGAAGAACCTTTTGAATTATCCTATGATCCGGCTTCGGGAACAGCTTCATATGTTCAAAAGATTCCCCATGAAGACAGTGAAGTCACAATAGATTCAAAATATACTTTTTCCCTTGAAGATGGGAGTACAAAGGTAAACGGTGAAACGACGATATCATTTAAAGACGAAACAAAAGATGGACCCCGGTATGAAGGATACAAGATCGACTGACTGGAAGTTGGCTTGCTATAACAAGAATTTTAGGAGGTAATCTTATGAAGAAGACATTAATTATATTTTTATCATTGGTACTTATGCTCACCTTCGCCGCTTGCGGTGAAAAAAACGGCGGTAAATCACCGTCAGAAAGCTCCGCGCCCGCCGAATCGGTAAATCCTCCCTCCAGTAAAGCGGGAGCGGATGAAAACAGGTATTACGGTATCGGCGAGGCGGCCGAGGCAAACGGGCTTTCCATCACTATTGACGGGGCGGAGCCTTTCGATTATACAGGTATGCTTTCAAGGCCGAAGGACGGATTCGAATATGTGAAGGTCTGGTTTACCTTCACAAATGTCTCCGGCGAACCGATAGATTCCCCGAACAAGAAGGATCTCTACATCATCTACGAGGAGGGACCCACCGGGGACGACAGCGACATGACCTCGGAGGAAAATTCACAGGTGATGTCGGATGTGGCTGACAGGAAGGAGCGGTATATGGTGGACATAGAGCTTGCCCCCGGCGAATCCACCGGCGGCTGGATGGTCTATCAGCGGCAGACCGACAAAAGCGAGGTCATCATGCACTATTACTCCGGCTTTGTCAACGTCGCGCCGGATTTGAGATTCAGCTTTGCGGTTGAGTAAGCCGGCAGAAAGGAGCTTTGCGCAATGAAACGAAAAATATTATCTATTCTGCTTGCAGCTGTCATGCTGCTGTCCTTAATGGCGGGGCTTTCCGGCTGCGGCTCTGGTAATCAGGCTAAGACTCCCGGCACACAGAAATCCGAAACCTTTACGGTGGAGGACGGACAGACGGCATTGGTCTCAGAGGACGGTGCGGCGATAGACTTTGGCTGTCTGCTGGAGGCTGGCGAGGAACTCACCATACAAAAGGTATCGCCCGCGTCAATAGACAGCGATGTTGAAATCTACGCCTACGATTTCAAGCTGTTCTCCGGTCAGCCGGAGGGAGTTGTCGAGCTGACCATACCCTATGACGATGCGGGGCTTGAAGCCGACGAGGAAATTCTGTCGGTCTGCGGCAAATATCTAAACGAGGAAACAAAGCAATGGGAGGATGTCCTTTACACGGTGGACACCCAAGCCAACCAGGTGCATATCCTCACCGACCACCTCTCCACCTACAGCGTGTTTACAATTAAAAACGAAGGAAAGCGCAGCGAATATATTTCCGATCTCAACGCCTACGCCGCTTATATGACGACAGGGCAGGCACAGCGGCTGCTCAAAACCTACGCCGAGCAGGGTGTGTCGTGGCAAGAGGATGTTGTGTCGGCATTTCTGGAGGCAAACAACTCTCTCCCCATGTTCGCTGCAACAAATGTCCCCACGCTCATGAGCCTTGGCGGTGCGTATGATGAGCTGATCAGCGAGCCCCTTGGCGATGCGTTGACGGTTTTGGGCATCGCGACCTCCTGTGCGCAGTTTACGTATGACGCATACAGCAACGGGCTGACAAGCAAAGAAACGTCGATCAGCGGAATGAAAACCGTGTTGAATCTGGGGCTGAACTTGGCGTCGTCACAAAAATATCTGTTGGATTCATTTCAGGTGGCCTATATGGGCGTCGGAGTGATCGACATCGCGCTTACCGATGTGATGAATTTCGCCATCGCCACCAAGTATGAAAGCACAAAAAATATGTACGACGCCTATTACGCAAGACCCGAAAACAAGCGCCGTGTCAAGGATTGGTACGATTTATTCGAGGAGATATACAAAGAAAATAAATCCGCCCCGCAGACAGCTCTCGACAAAATGCAGAGCGAGATTGACAACTATGTAAACAAATACTGGGAGGTCGCAGCAAGTGACTGGGAATCGTGGGTAGACGCATATGAAAAGAACGGCAAGCTGTCCAAGTATCCGTGGCCGTCGGAGAGCGACCGAAAAAAAATATCAAGCAATCACAAAGCCGAGATTTATGATTACCTTCAGGTGATGTTCGAGTCTCTGAGTCGTAATATGTATTTCGATATGCTTGCACAGCGGGAAGAAAAATATAAGTCCCTCATGGATCGCTTGAATACTGTCTATACCATCACGATAAAGGAACAGGAGATAGAGGGCAAGCAGCCCAAATGGGCAAACTGCTATGTCAAATTGGCGCCACTTTCCGATAAGGCTGCCGCAAAAGCATGGACAATCAAGTTGAACGATAATTCAAACGGGCAGATAAAATTTACTCTGCTTGCCCACGAAACAGCAGGATTCCCGATGAAGCTGGAATTCTATAAAACGCAAAAAGATTGGGAGGAGGGTAAGGTTGCGGCGAGTACAAAGCTAAAACCGTTTAAAAGCACCGAAAAAACTTTCACCATAAAAACGCAGGCGGAAAAGGTTGACTATTCCGGAACCTTCACAGGTGTACTTCATGTCGCGGAAACAGGTAAGGATATTGATGTGACAACTGTAGTCACATTTGAAAAGGATTTTGGCGACGGCTCTTACTATAAAATCGTCTGCTCAAATGATGAAACCGGGAGCACCTACATCAACGGCAGCTATTTTGTTCGGTGGTCGACAGGCGAGGCAAATATTGCGGGAGCAAAATTTGTATTCTCCGCTGACGGAACATCGTTCAGCGCCTCAATGCGAGACCACAACGATAAAGAGTGGGGCGTGATTACCTGTCAGAGATAAAAACGACCCCAAGCACAAGATATGTCGGCCAACATGAGAAAACAGCGCACAGTAATCGGATCAAACAAACTGGAGGCATACCCATGAGAGATAACATTTCATCTGCGGACAGAGGCAATAAAATCTTGGCCGCAATACTTATCGCGGCCAATGTGATTATGCTGGTCATCGGCATACTCACAATACCGCCCAATCTACGGTCAGCAGACGGAAAAGAACCTCCGGCGCCGGGGACGGAGCAAACAACACCCGTCACACTATCGCCGAAGGAAGAAACCCCGCCTGCGGTCACGGAAAGCGGCAGTATTCCCGCACCGGAGGTAACAGGCGTGAGCTTATCCACGGAGGAACGCCCCTATTTGGAGGACTTTCTCTGGTACACAGAGGACGTGGTTTATGACGGAGTTCCATCCGATGCGAATATCATAGACAATATCGGCCCGCTGACTGGGAGCTGGAAAGCACTGATTATTTACGACCCCAGTAACGAATACGACTCGGGCGCTATGGAGTTTCTCAATGTCGCCCTTGCAGGTGCGGCGGAGAGCCTGAGCCTCACCCTCGACTGGTATCAGATTTTTTGGGCAAACGAGGGAGAACGCTTCGACGAAACGGATATGGAGGACGGCGTATTTCTGGGCAAGTGGGAAAAGGGCGGCCTGTGGGCGTCCGGTGCGGGAACCATACACCTGACGCAGTTCTACGAGCTTAATGGGAAGCAATACGCCGTCGGTACGATGGATACGCCCGACGGAACACCGGCGCTGGTGGCGCTGGTGCGGCCATAAGGAGGTGCAGATATGGGAAAATATTGTACGAATTGCGGCAATGAACTTCATACCGGCGCTCGCTTCTGCGCCAAATGCGGCGCTACGGTGCTTGACGTGCCCACGAATCCTGTTCCCGCAGCACAGCCGAAACCTGTGCCGCAGACGCAGGCTAAAACCGAGGTGCAGCCTCAAGAATATACTCCGCCCGTTGCGACGCCAAAAAGAAAAAGTGCCGCAGCACCGAAAAGAAACAGCGGGCGCAATGCGCTGTGCATCGTGCTTTCCGTGCTACTTGTCATACAGATCGCGGCGGTGGCTCTCTACGGCTGGCCGGGTTTTATGGTGAGCGGTGGCATCAAGCTCCTTTCCGTACAGAAAAGCGACAGCTTTACCTTGCAGGAGGGGCAGACAGCAGTTTCGACCGACGGCGGTGTGACGGTGGACTTTGGCCCATATAACGCAATGGACGGAGAAAAGGTGTCGGTAAAGGAGCTGTCCGCCGACAGCGACAGCATAGAGGGCGGCACACGCACGGCCTATGACATTTCAGCCAGTGAACGCACCGAGTTTGACGGGCTTTTGACTATCACGCTGCCCTATGACGAAAGCGAAACCGATTCCACCGATGAGGAAGGCTCCGTGTTGGCGGAGTATTACAACAGGGAAACTAGTGCTAGAATATAAATAGTACAAGTTGAAAGTGGTAAATTCCAAAATAAAAGATATAATAAAGTTAGTGAAGATGGAGGGATTGAACATGAGTAGACAGTTTACAAAAGAGTTTAAAGAGGATGCTGTAAGGTATTATCTAGAGCATAAGGATTTAGGTTTTACAGTATGTGCAAAAAATCTAGGGACAAGTAGAACCGCATTATGCACTTGGGTAAAAGAGGCAAAAGCAAACAATGGAGAGGTACCTACAAGAGGATCAGGTAACTACCAAAGTGATGAAGCAAAAGAGAATGCAAGACTACGTAAAGAGCTAAGAGACTCACAGGATGCATTAGAAATACTAAAAAAAGCAATCAGCATTCTGGGAAACTAACAGAAGCTCTCTTTATTGAAACATCTGAAAAAGAAGATGAATTAAATGAAGAAGGTAAACGCCGACTTAATGTTAGTGGAGTGCTGGGAATACTAGGCGTTTCAAGGAGTGGCTATAATTCTTTTAAGAAAAGGCTTCCTTCTGATAGGGAGAAGAGAAAAGAAGCTATAAAGGATCAAATTAAGCAAATATATGATGACTCTTATCAAAACTATGGAGCACCTAAAATAACACATATTCTACAACAAAACGGAGAAACCATAGCAGAAAAGACTGTGGGTAATTATATGCGAGAAATGGGCATAAAAGCCCAATATATAAAGCCATATACAGTGACAACAATAGATTCGAATTTTAGTGAAGAACTTATTAACATATTGAATGAGGAATTTAACCCAGCAGAACCAAATGCGGTATGGTGCTCAGATATTACTTATATTTGGACCTATGAAGGATTTGTGTATTTAACGAGCATAATGGATCTATATTCAAGAAAAATCATATCATGGGTACTTAGTACTACCCTTGAGGCAAGATGGGTCATAGAAGCAATTAACAAAGCAAAAGCATCGCGGAATATATATAAGCCATTAGTTATGCACAGTGATCGCGGGGTTCAGTATACCTGTGCAGCATACCAAGAAGCTACTGAAAAATTTGTAAATAGTTATTCGAAGAAAGCCTATCCATGGGATAATGCCTGTATAGAATCCTTCCATGCATTAATCAAAAGAGAATGGGTAAATAGATTCAAAATATTAGATTATAATCATGCACATCGATTGGTTTTTAACTATATAGAAGCATTTTATAATACAGTAAGAATACATAGCCATTGTGGATATCTATCACCAAATCAATATGAAGCTGTGTACAAAAATGAATTAGATGAGTTATATACAAAAGCAAGTTAACATAATATTGGGCATGAAGGAATAATTAAAAATTTCTAATTTAACTTGTACTTTTTCTTGACATAGTACCAAACCGGCGAATGGGAGCTTGTGAACTACACCGTAAACATCACCGACAACACCGTTACCATCACCACCGACCATCTTTCGGAATACTGCACCGTCACCCTGCGGGACGCAGGTTCGCCCTACGCTCTGCTGTCCAAATTCAGCAGCAAGCGTCTGGACGATGAAACCGCTCTCGCCATTTTGCAGGAATTTGAAGCGTCCGGCAAGCCCGGCGAGGTGGGTGACAGTTTGCTGCGCGGATTTTACAAGCAGTTCTTACCCATACAATACCAGCAATATCTCGGTGACGCTGAAGCGGAACTGGTACATGAGGTGCAGGGCTGGTTGATGGACGTAAGCGAACTGGCGGCGCAAGGCGGCGGCTATAAACAGGCGGCAAACATACTGGAGAAAAGCGGCTATATGCTCCTTGGGGTTTCCGCCTTATCACTGGGCGACACCATGATAGACGCATATAAAGGCAACGAATCCGCTGAAACGGTGGCGGCGGAGGCTTACAAGCTGTCCTACAATGTTGGCGTGACATTACTGGACTATAAAAAAATCACCACCGGTATGGTACAGCTCTCCATGCTGGGGGTCATCGCCCTTGACTACTCCCTGAACAAGTTTATGGTTGCAGCCGACCAAACCTATAAGGATGCCCTGTTTAATGTGATCATCGCTTACAATGAGGAGATACACCCGTGGACGGACACCGAATGGTACGCAAGAATCATGGGGCTGTACAAAACACGCGGCGATGACCCGAAGAAATTCAACGCCGCCCTACGTGGTATTATGGAGAATTACAGCTCTCGTTACTTTTTCGACAACCCGGAGGAGCAACTTGTAGCCACCAATGAGGCGGGCCTACACGCCTACACCACGGGGCTTCTTCCCGAAACAGACGCCGCCAAGGAGTATTGCATCGAGCAGTATATGGCTCGTTTGGGCGAAAGGCTCCAGCCTGTGCTGGAGGACGTTGTGAAGCGGATGCGCTATGATTCCCTCAAGGCTTACAGCAAAAACGCCACGGAGCTGCGTCAGGCGCTCAATGCACCGCTGGAGTTTGAAATCATTGAGGAAATCCCCGACGGTGAAAAGAGTAAATACGCAGGCGCAACCGTGGTAATCTCCCGGCCGGGTGCACCTGTGGGCGGGGCTTGGACGGTGGGGCTTGATAAGGACGGGCGAGCTTCACTTGACGCCACCATCGTGGGCTACATACAGGCGGGATTGCCCACCCAGCTTCGCCTATGGAACAAGGGCGACGACCATTACGAGGATGCCCCGGCGCTGACGCAGGAATTTAAGGTAACGGAAAAGGTCACGGTGATTTCACTAGGACAGATGAGGAAGGACTTTGAATACTATTTGGTTGAAAGATATGACTTAGACCCTCGTCTCCTCTACTATGACGGCTACGGATATGAAATTATGGCCGTCAAGCGTGATATGCAGTCTAATCGACTTACGGATCATTTGATTAGGGGGATAGATGCGGAAGTAGAGCAGGATAGCTATCGAGAATATATTTATGATTCTTCTGCCGGATTGCTTACAACTAGCGATGCTCCCCATCAAACGGAGCTTAAGCCTAACGTAGACTGGACGGCTATCAGAGGGTACAGCTCTTCTCCTGAATTCCGTCCAGGCAAATGGGGGATGGAGGAAGGGAAAACAGGGAAAATGCTGTATGAATATATAAGATACCTTGCAGTAAACCAGCTCTCTCCCGGCAAATGGCAGGTGGATGAGACTGGAGAAACCATTGAATATGTACTTCATTCCTTTGATGCCAGCGACCAACAATCAAAACGTCTGGAATCTCCTTCGGGGCGGAGCTTTCTCGAAGAGGCGCGTTCCTTTGCCACAGAAATGGGCATAGAGATGTATGACGGCCAAGGATATGATTGATAACGGGGTATCGAGATGACGGGAAAACAATACTTGATACGGATAAAGGGCGTGTTTGTGCGGAACAGAATATACGGCGCACTCGAGTATTTCGGTTTTTATCCGGCAGTATATCGTATCCCATTGCCCGAAAGGAAAAAATATATGAATAGCAAACTGAAACGTGTGCTTCTGCGGGTTTCATCCGTACTGATGTTACTTGCCGCCCTGCCCATGCTGCTGTGGTGCCTGGGTCTTATTGACAATGCGGCACTGGACTACACCTACGCCGGAGCGGGTTGCTTCGCGGCTGGAATAGCGTACATCTTTTCTATGGTGACGGCCATCGCGGGCCTGGCCTTTGCAGAGCGGCTCCACCGACATCGCTGGTGCCGGACGCTTGGCTATATCCAACTGGCGGCGGGAGTGTTGCTGGTATATTCGCTTCGCTCCTATGCCACGATCACGTTACCGCCGCTTTTCCTATCGACCGTCCTGTATTTGGTCGGCGTGGGCTGGCGCGAAAAGCGGGATTGCGAACAACAATGAAAGGAGCGTTGAGATGGCAAAGAAGAAAAAGAGCAAAAACATCCCCCTGCCCATCCTCATCCTGATTTACGCCGTGCTGCTGTTTGCCATGTATTTGAGCCTATCTACGCTGGCTCTGGCGATATGGGGCGACAGCGTAATGGGTACGGTGGACAGCTATGACAGCCGTCTGGACGACACAAAAGCGGAGCAAAACCGCTCCCGCACTGTTTCCAAGGGCTATTGGTTTATGGCAAAGGGAAAGGAATACCGGGGTCATGTGATGTACGCGAGCGACGAGGCGTGGCCGAGTTTGGACGAGGGCGAAACTCGCTCCGAGCGCATCAGCTATCTCTCTATTTTTCCGTACATCAACAAGCCCTCCGCGCTGTGCGAATTTGACGAGATGGGAGAAGTGGCGATTATCTACCACATACTCTCTCCCATCGGCTGTCTGCTTTTGTTACTGCTTGTAATTCGCACATCCAGAGGAAAGAAAAAGAAGAAAACAGCGGCGAGAAACCCCGCCGCGCTTCAAAGTGACGAGAAAAGGAGTGATACAAATATGCTATGCCATAACTGCGGAAACAAGCTGCCTGTGAGCGCAGCATTCTGTTCAAGCTGCGGCACGAAAATGCAGGCCAGTGCACCTAACATCTGCACTGCCTGCGGCGTGGAGCTGCCGGACGGCGCTGAATTTTGCATCAACTGCGGCAAGACTGCGAACCGTGCAACGCAAGAGTCGATCATGTCTCCGCAGGCAGTCCCTTCCGCATCCCCACAAGGCGGCGCAGGGCTGGTCGGCTTCTCCGACAGGTGCAATTCGCCGGAGATACTAGCCGCTGCGCAGAAAAACAAAAAATTCTCTGTTGGATGCATGTGGGTGCTGGTTCTCGTGCCGCTCATCGGCTTTCCCATCGCGGGGCTGTTGATGGATGATTTTCCCTTTGGAGAATCCCTTGTCATCGGTATTGGGATTGCTGCTGTAATGCTGATTGTCAATCTGCTGGCGCTGCGAAAGAGCAAACAGCCCATGTGGGAGGGCGTCGTAACTAACAAATTTAGCAAAGAGAAGTACGAACATAAAGACGATGCGTCAAAAACTTATATGGAATACACGGTGGCAATTACAACCGACGCGGGTAAAAAAAGGACTATTGTTGAAAAGGACAGCAGGCGAGATATGTACGACTATCTGGATGTAGGTGACAAGGTGCGTTTTCATCCGAAGTTCGGTACATACGAGAAATACGATAAATCGAAAGACCGCATCATCTACTGCAATGTGTGTTCCATGATGAACCCCATACAGAATGATCGATGCAAGCGGTGTAATAATCTGCTGTTTAATTGTAGCTCGATTTCTACATATTAATAAAAGGAATCAACCAGCGGATTATACTGCTGTCTGATTCCTTTTTTTTTGACTTTAAGAGTTATTAATTTTATTCGCCCATTGGATGAAGTTTTGTATAACCGTATCTAAAAATTCTATAGTTGGTTGGTGTATGAGGCTTCCATTTTCATCGAATTTTTCCTTTGCATTTCCAATAAACACCTCATTACCAGGTAAAGTTATAGCACTGATACCGCCAGAATTTAAGATTTGCCTTAAATGACTTTGTGCTCTTGCAGTGCCTAAAAAACCTGTTGAAGCTCCTACAATCATTACAGGTTTTCCACTCATTACTCTTTTCACTCTAGAAAACCAATCTAGGGTATTCTTTAAAACACCTGGAATAGAGTGATTATATTCCGGAGTAGCAAAAATGATTCCATCACTTTCGATTATTTTTTTGCGATATTCTATAATAATTTCAGGAGGATTTAATTCTATATCCACATTGAACATAGGGATATTTTCTATGTCTAGAATCTCAATATCGAATAGTTTTTGATATCTTTTTTGCATAAATGTGGCTAGTTTTCTATTATAAGATTTGGTGCCAATACTTCCTGGTATAATAATGATCTTCATAATAAACCTCCCATAATTAATTCTCAAAATTCCCATACTTATCTATTATTACCCATTGAATCCGCATATAATCAACAAAACCTACTTCAGTACTTTTTAAAGGAAATATTATAAAAATGTAGAAATAATAAGATAATATGAAATATATTTAAAAATGAAAGGAAGAGAAAATGAATAAAAATGAAAGGGTAGAACACCTTCTTGAATATGTAAAGGGAATACAAAATGATTTAAATGGAGCCGAACTTTTTTTGAAATACAGAGAGGATATAGAACAGGTAAAGCCTCAAGAAGCCTTTGAAATCTTTCATACTCTTTTACAAGAGGGGACAGAAGCTAAGGAAATCCTAGTATTTTTAGATAAGGTTATTAATGTATTTTATAAAAGTCTATCTTCATATAGATGGGAGAAACCTGAAAATGATAGATTCTTAATGGATCTTATTTTAGAGAATAAGGCACTAGTCAAGAAAACAGACGATATTAAAGAAATATTAAAAGAAGAGTATTCATTAGATATAAAAAAGGCTCTGTTTGGATATAGTGTTGATAATAGAGGTTTTTAAAGGGATTCAATTTTGAATCCCTTTAGTATGAGTACACGCCATTCTAACTCCATCAAACTTTTAATCAGGAAGTTTTTTATTGACAATAACTATAGTGAAAATCACTAAGAAAGCGGGTAAAGCAAATAAATATTCTAAAGTAATATCACTTAATTTTAGAAATTGATTTGCAAAAACTAAGATAGTGAAGAAAACAGCACTGATTACACCAGAAATAATCAAATATTTACCACATAATTGTTGTGCAATATCCCAGTTTCTTTGAGTTTTTGAAGATTTTCGAGTCCTAAAGCCTACAACAGAGTTAATATCTTGAGGTGGATATTTTCTTTGAATTATTCCCATAGTTATCAATACTAATGGAACTATTATATAGCCTATTATTATGGGCATCTTTATACCTCCGAATTATTTTTTGTCAATAAAATATCAAACTGTATTAGAAGAAATCATCTTTATTATATATATATTGGCTCCCTTCCTTGAAAATCTTTGATTCTAATATTACAGTTTGATGAATGTGCGTGTACTAAAAGCTGTTTGCTCTTCAAGGCTCTCTTTTCGCTCTTGAAAAATTCCAGCCATTTAAACCAATATAGATAATTCGCCAAATACTTGGTTGATACACCTTTGAATTTCTGTATCCAACTTCTTAAATTGCTATGCAAGGCATTGATGTTCTGGATGTGATATATGCCTTCCTTAAACTTGCCGTTTTTGATTTGCACAAGTGATACACCATTTTTATTGGCATAGGTTTTGTAGCTTGCAAGGGAATCAGTGCATAGAATTGACTCTTCCTCAATTCTGTCATTAAAAAGTTTCTCTAAATGTGTATAGCTCATTCTTCCTTTACAAGTCAATTCAGTGATTATATTTCCCACTCTGTCTTTTGCACAGACAACGCAAACAAGCTCAGAAGATATTCCGCGTTTCCTTTTGACTTTAGAGCTGTTTTTACCCTTCAGTCCACGCTTTCGGGATGTACGTGGCATTTTGAACACTTTACTCTTCTTATGATTGCCTTTGAAGGATTCTCTAAAAAACAATTCGTCTACTTCTATAACTCCGCCTACGCTTCCTACACCAATAAAAGCACGAAGTGCATCAAGTATTTTATGTCTCCAGAAGAACGCAGTGGTAGGGTTGATTCCTACTTCATCTGCTGTCTGACGGATGGAATATCCGTTAATCATGCACTTTGCGAAATGCAACCATATATCTACATCATACCTGCTGTTATGCTTTGGTGACAATGTAAAATCCGTAAATGTTTTCCTACAAGACTTGCAGATGTATCTTTGTTTGTTTTTGTATTTGCCATATCTGGAAACTTCTTCATGAGAACAATGTGGACAGATTTTCCCCTTGGAGAATCTGGACTCCTTGATGTTGTTAGTGATTTCCTTTGAAACTGCACCAAAAGTAATAACTTCTTCCAGATAATTTAGTATCTCTTCTTTCTCAGCATAACCTAAAGAATGTATATCTTTCTTTATAGATTCAATGGTTGGCATAAGGATACCTCCATCCATGTTTATATGTTTATATTATACCATATTTGAAGATAATATTCCATTTTCAACATAGGTTTCATACAGAGCCATAAAAAAAGAAAAACTATTACCTAAGATTGAAATACTGCAGGAAATCAATCATCACTATTTAAAAAAGGAAAATATTCTATTTCCCTATCTTGAAAAAACCATGGAAAAGTTTGAGGGGCTTTCAATTATGTGGGCTCTTCATGAGGAAGTAAAAAGGTAGATTAAAGAAGTAATTGAAATCTTAAAAGATTCAGAGAGTGATGAATTCCAGGTGAATGAAGTCATAGGGGATATGTTTTTTGGAATACTTGGAGTATTAAAGAAGGAAGAATTAATTCTCTTCCCTTCAGCATGCGAAGTATTATCCCCAAGGAATTGGTATGAAATGCATAAACAAAGTCTTGAGTATGGGTTTTCATTTATAAAAAAACCGGGACCAGAATTAGAAATTCATAAGGATGATGATACTAATGAATTAATTGAGGATTATAAAGAGGGCTATCTGTTTAAAACTGAAACAGGAGTTTTAAATTTCCAACAGATGATGATGATATTTAATGCATTACCAGTGGATTTAACCTTTGTAGATGAACACAATAAGGTAAAATTCTTTACTCGACCAAAGGATAGAATATTTCCCCGTTCACCAGCTATTATAGGAAGGGAAGTAAAGAATTGTCATCCACCGGATAGTGTACATATTGTAGAAAAAATAATTGAGGGTTTCCGCTCTAATTCAAAGGATAATGCAACATTTTGGATTCAAGTAAAAGAACGCACTATATTAATTCAATATTTTGCTTTAAGAGACACGAGTGGAAGTTATAGGGGGACTTTAGAAGTTAGCCAGAATATAACTGAAATAAAGAATTTAGAAGGACAAAGAAGGATTTTAGATTGGGAGTAATTTGTTTATATTCTAAAGATATTAAAAACCTTTAGTAAGTGTAGAATAGCCCCATCTTAAACAGATAAGGGCTATTTTGTTATTAGTGGCTATATTGCTTCATTTAATAAATAGTATTATACTTAAATTTAAATATATTCTAGAAAGAAGGGAGAATGTAATTTCATGGTAAAGCCTGTAAAGTTATTATCGGCTAGGGAATTAGTAGCCTCAGAACTAAGAAAAGCAATACTTACGGGTAAATTTTCTGAAGGAGAAGAGATTACTCAAGAAAAGGTTGCTGAGATGCTTGGAGTTTCCCGCATGCCAGTTAGAGAGGCTATAAGTATATTAGCTAATGATGGTTTACTTAAAACCTTCCCGAATAAAAGTGCCATTGTAGCAGAAATTCCTGATAACTATATAAAGGAACATTTTCAAGTACGGATTTTACTTGAAGGAGAGGCAACAGCATTGGCCTGCAATAATTTTGAAAATTTAGAAGAGATTATAGATATTCATGAACAACATAATAAAGCAATTGAGGACGGGGATATTGAGCAAGTACATCTTTTAAATCAATCATTCCACATAATGATATGGGATGCTGCAAAAAATAAGAAATTGAAAGCTCTTCTTTTACAACTCTGGAATGGTCTTTCCATAGTAGATAAAAACAAATCATTAATTCATAAACATAGGGAGCATGATATTATTATACAGGCTTTTAAAGAGAAGAATCCAGAAAAGGCACGCCAAGCAATGAAAAAGCACCTTGAAAGCAGTATGAAAGGAATACTTAACATTGCAAAAAGCAAATAAAAAATTAAGTAGGCTCCGTTTGAGAGTGAAAAAGAATATTAAAGTCTTGACAAGGTGTATAAAGAATTTTATAATATTAATGTAGATTGGATCCAATATCCTGTATCCCATGTTTGTAAGTCGAAATTAAGATTACAATTTCAGTACAATGGGAACGCTTTCAATTAAAGATTAAGGGTTCAATACTAAAATTAACCTATTTGATAAGGGGGACAAAAATGAGTCCAATAGCAATTACATTAATAATTTTATTATTTACTACAATTATGTTTGTAACAGAAAAATTACCATTAGCTGTTACCGCTATGGTTTCTACTATGCTGCTTGTATTGACGGGTATATTAGAACCAGATCAAGCTTTTGCTGGATTTGTTAATAGTAATGTCATACTTTTTGTTGCGATGTTTATAGTTGGAGGAGCATTATTCGAAACTGGAATGGCTTCTAAAATAGGTGGGGTTGTAACAAAATTTGCAAAAACTGAAAAACAATTAATCTTCTCAGTTATGCTTGTTGTTGGTTTACTTTCAGGCATTTTATCTAATACAGGTACGGCAGCTGTTTTAATGCCTGTTGTTATTGGTGTTGCTGCAAGATCAGGCTTCAGCCGTTCAAGACTTTTACTTCCTTTAATATTTGCTGCTGCTATTGGAGGGAATATGTCTCTAATAGGAGCACCAGGGAATATGATAGCCAATAGTGCTTTGCAGGAACTAGACGGAGTTGGTTTTGGATTTTTCGAGTTTGCTAAAATAGGTCTTCCTATGTTATTAGCAGGAATTATATATTTTGTTACCATCGGTTATAAGCTGCTTCCTAATAGGAAGGCTGATGGAGAAATTGAAGGTAAGGAAGAAGATTATAGTGATGTTCCTAAGTGGAAGCAAAATGTCTCAGTTATAGTTATGATACTTACAATACTTGCTATGGTCTTTGAAAAACAAATTGGAATTAAGCTTTATGTTTCAGGTGTTGTAGGTGCTTTGGTGTTAGTAGTAACAGGAGTTATGAGCGAGAAAAGAGCCTATACTGCTATTGATTGGAAAACAATATTCTTATTTGGTGGTACTTTGCCAATGGCAACAGCATTAGATCAAACCGGTGCAGGTTCTTTAATAGCAAGAAGTGTTATAGGGTTACTAGGTAGTGATCCAAATCCTTTAATAATGCTAATAGTATTATTCGTTATTTCGGCTACATTAACAAACTTTATGTCTAATACTGCTACCACTGCTTTATTAATACCAATTGGTGTTTCAATAGCTCAAACAATGGGTGCAGATCCAAGGGCGGTTTTAATGGCAATTGTAATAGGTGGTTCTTGTGCATATGCTACCCCGATGGGTATGCCAGCTAATACAATGATTTATGGTCCAGGTGGATATAAGTTTAATGATTATGTTAAAGCAGGATTACCACTTATTGGAGTATCATTTATAGTAAGTGTTATATTACTACCATTGTTCTACCCTTTCTTTTAGGTAGGCTAATATAGAAAATCTGTTATGGATTTTATATAAAATTAAATATATTAATCGAGGAGGTATTATATGACTAAGGATATTCAAGCTTTTACAGATATAATGGCAAGGTTTGTAGAAATGGTTGGCAAAAGACTTCCAGATGATGTTCTAAAAAAATTAAAAGAGCTTAGAGAAGACGAGGATAATGTATTAGCAAATGTTGTGTATGATTCAATGTTTGAAAACCTTGAAAAAGCTGAAGAATTAGATAGACCGACTTGTCAAGATACTGGGGTAGTTAACTTTTTTATAAAGGCAGGATCAAACTTTCCATATCTAGCTCAATTAGAAGAGGCATTAGTAGAATCTGTGAAGATTGCTACTAGCAATTCACCCTTAAGACACAATGCCGTACAGATATTTGATGAAGTAAATACTGGAAATAATACAGGTCAGAGGGCTCCTTTTGTTCATTGGGAGATAGTGGATGATAGTGATAAAATCGAGGTTGAAGCTTATATGGCAGGGGGAGGATGTAGTCTTCCTGGAAGAGCTATAACACTTATGCCATCGGCTGGTTATGAAGGAATAGTACAATATTTATTCGATACAATGGTTGATTGGGGAATTAATGCATGTCCTCCTCTATTAGTTGGAGTAGGAATAGCTGGATCGGTAGAAAACGCAGCACTTCTTTCTAAGAAAGCTATTTTGAGACCTATAGGTTCATCTAACCCAAATCCAAAGGGTGCACAAATGGAAAAAGATTTAGAAGAGGGCTTAAACAAATTAGGACTTGGACCTCAAGGACTAACTGGAAAATCTACAGTAATGGGTGTTCATATTGAATCTGCAGCAAGACATCCTTCTACCATATCAGTAGGTATTAATGTTGGATGCTGGGCACACAGAAGAGGAACTATTGTTATTAACAAAGATATGTCCTATGAAATTATTTCTCATAAGGGGGTAACAATATGAAAAAAGTGTTAAAAACTCCTATTAAAAGTGAAGATTTAGCAGATATTAAAATTGGAGATGTTATTTATTTAGATGGATATCTTGTCACTTGTCGTGATGTTGCCCATCGTAGACTAATTGAACTTGGAATTGATCTACCGGTAGATCTTGAAGGTTTGGCTATTTTTCATGCAGGACCAATTGTTAAATCAGAAAATGGTAAGCACAGCATGGTATCCATTGGACCTACTACTAGTATGAGAATGGAAAAGTTCGAAAAGGAATTTATCCAAGAAACAGGTGTTAAATTAATTATAGGAAAAGGCGGTATGGGAAGTAGAACTGCTGAAGCATGTAAGGAGCATAAGGCATTACATTGTGTATTCCCAGGAGGCTGCGCTGTTTTAGCTGCAACAGAGGTGGAAGAGATAGAAAATGTTGAGTGGACAGAGCTTGGTATGCCTGAGTCCTTATGGGTATCTAGAGTTAAAGAATTTGGACCATTAATTGTTTCAATAGATGGTGATGGAAATAATCTATTTGAAGAAAATAAGATTATTTTTAATGAAAAGAAGGATAAG
This sequence comes from uncultured Eubacteriaceae bacterium, assembly GCA_964533275.1. Classification (GTDB taxonomy): domain Bacteria; phylum Bacillota; class Clostridia; order Eubacteriales; family Garciellaceae; genus CAZHJK01. The sequence continues at coordinate 106,740 of CAZHJK010000005.1, forward strand.
CTGGTAGAAGAAATATCTAACAAAGTCAGATTTATAAAGTAGAGTTTAAATAAATATTTAAAAGATAGTATAAAAAAGCTGAGGGATTTTTTCCTTCAGCTTTTTTAATAATATAAGGAAGTGCTACTTTTTATAATAATAAAATATGGGGCTGTAATAGTCTTTAATTTGCAAAAAATTTCTTAGCCTTTCCTACTCCTAATATATATCTAAACAATAAAGGTGCAGCTACAGTTAACCATAATCCTAAGAGAGTATATCTAATAAAGTCGCTAAAAATCGCTTCAGGAAGAAGCATCTTAACAAAGGTTTTTATTGCAAGCAAACCCGCCAAACCTAAGATATACTTAATAATCTGTTTTAATAAGGGGGCTTGAACTTGATATTGTATATACTTTGTTTCTATATTATAGCCTAACCAAAAACCTGTTATTGTACCTGCAGCCTTATAATAGGTACCCGTTGGGAAAAAATACATACCTAACAACATAGGGATAATAAAGATTAAAAATATTAAAGGGTTATCCTCTCGTTTCGCCCATTCAAACAAACTATTGGATAAAAATATACAAATTAGACCAATTATAATTCCACCTAAAACATCTAAGGGAGTATGAACACCTAAATATAATCTAGAAAGTCCCACAAGAAGTATAAAGAAAATACCTAATATATATAGCCATCTTTTCTTAAATTCTACCATCCAGGAGTACCAGAGAACTGCATTTTGTTGTGTATGTCCACTGGGAAAGGAATAGCCTGGAGCTGTTTCTAGTCTTAGGGACCTAACTTCGGGATGACCGATAGGCCTAGGTACTTTAAAAATCTCCTTTACCGAGGTATTAATAATGCCACTTACAAGATAGGCAAAACCAATTTTGTAACCGAAATCTTTATTGATACACCAAAAAACCACAGAGACTACTAAAATGAAAAAGATATCTTCTCCAAGAATAGTAACTAGTTCAAAGAAACCGTCCAAAAATGGATTTGAAAATGATTGAATAAACTTTATGATTTCTATGTTAAGAACCACATAATCCCCCCTATTAAAGCTTTATTATTACTATTATTATACAATGATTCTAATTCTAAGTATATTAAGAAATTTGATAAGTAGATACAAAAAAGAACTTTGTTAAAAATTTAGATACATAAGGAGAACAGTTTGTAAGATATTTAAAATGTATAAAATGAGATGCAGTAATTGTAACCCTATTGATGTCTTTTTATAGGCGAGAAAAGTTAAAGAGGAATAAACAATTCACTTTGACTATTATGATATAATATAGATATAGGGAATCACCCTGCGTGCATATTTGCACGCTTTGTTGTTTTAAAATGTAAATAGGAAAGATGAGGAAATGGAATATGGAATATGTAAATCCTTTAGGGAAAGAGAAAGTATCAAAGCTTTTAATAAGATTTTCTGTACCTGCCATTGTGGGCATGATGGTAAATGGCTTATATAATGTTGTAGATAGGATTTTTATTGGGAATAGTAGTGATTTAGGAACAAATGGCTTAGCTGGAATTACTATTGGTTTTCCTATAATGATAATACTAATGTCTATGGGTGTATTATTTGGAATAGGTGGAGCAACCTTGTTCTCTTTAAGATTAGGTGAAAATAGAAAGGAAGAAGCAGAAGAAGCCCTTGGGAATGCCTTTGTGCTATTAGTTATAGCGGGATTTTCATTTATGATTTTAGGTCAGATTTTTTTAAAACCCATATTATCTTTATTTGGTGCCAGTGATACTGTATTACCTTATTCCATAGAATACATGAGAGTGATTTTCTTTGGAGCTGTTTTTCAGATAGTAAGCTTAGGAATGAATAATTTTATCAGAGCTGACGGAAATCCTAAGATAGCAATGATGACCATGTTTTTAGGTGCTGGGATAAACACCTTGTTAGACCCTATCTTTATTTATCTATTGAATTTGGGTATGAAGGGAGCAGCTCTTGCTACCATCTTAGCTCAGTCAATTTCTTGTACATGGGTAATAGCATATTTTATTGGAAGACAAAGTAGAAATAAGATTAAGTTGAAATATATGAAGTTAAAGGTACATATAATTACACAGATTACCTCCCTGGGTTTACCTGGATTTCTATTACAGCTTGCAAATAGCCTTTTGTATGTAATACTAAATAAAAGTCTATTTATATTAGGAGGAGATATAGCTGTATCTGGTATGGGTATTATTAATAGTCTTCAGACAATACTTGTTATGCCTCTTTTAGGTATTAAACAAGGGGTTCAACCTATAATTAGCTTTAACTATGGAGCGAAAAAATATGACAGGGTTAAGGAAGCAGTTAAACTTGCAATTATGGCAGCTACTACAATTGTAGTAACAAGTTATTTATTAACAAGGATTTTTCCAGTACAAATTATTTCTTTATTTAATAGAGAACCTGAGCTAGTAGAATTTGGTGTTTTTGCCTTGAAATCCTGGTTTTTGTGTTTTCCATTTGTAGGATACCAAATAATTGCTTCAAATTTCTTCCAGGCCATAGGTAAGTCAAAAACAGCTATGTTTTTAACCCTTTCTAGGCAGGTAATTCTACTTATTCCAGCACTAATAATATTTCCTCAATTTTGGGGAATTGAAGGATTATTATATGCAAGGCCCTTCTCTGATCTGCTTTCCGCATTTGTAACAGGACTTTGGTTTTATCAAAGTATAAAGAATATGGAAAATGAGCCACTTAAGAGGCTGTCTGAGGAAGCATCTAGATAGATAAAAAATCACCGGAATACTATTTATTCTATAATTAATATAATATGGCATGAAAACATGATAGATGGTATAATATGGGAAATGTCTACTAATCGGTATTGAAAGGATGGTTTTATGGAGTATTACTTAGACATACTGTTAAAATTAGCTCTCTCTATTATACTTGGAGCAGTTATAGGTTTTGAAAGAGAATATAAAAACAGACCTGCGGGATTAAGGACTAATATTTTGGTTTGTTTGGGTGCTACTCTAGTCCAGATAATTTCTATTGAAATATTTACCAGCTACCATCAACTATCAAACATAGATCCGGCAAGACTTGGGGCTCAAGTAATAAGTGGGATTGGCTTTTTAGGTGCAGGAACAATAATACGAGAAGGAGCTAATATTAAAGGTCTTACTACTGCAGCAAGTCTTTGGGTGGTAGCCTGTATAGGACTTGCAATCGGCCAGGGAATCTATGTTCCAGCTATTATAGCAGCTATACTTTCATTTATTACTCTTACAGCATTAAGGGGAATAGAAGGAAGGATGTTTAGAAAAAGTCCCTACTTAAATATTGATTGTGTTATAGATAATAAGCCTGGGCAGATAGGGTTAATGGGACAAACCTTAGGAGCTATGTGTGTAAGTATTAGAAACATAGAGTTTAGGAATAATGAAGGAGCGAAAATAACGGTATTTTTTAGCTTAGTGGTGCCGCGAAATATAAATAAAGATTTAGTAATAAAAAAACTTATGGAAGATGAAGGAGTTTTTTCCATAGAACAATTATAGTCTATATATATTTCTTTCTGAACACATAAAAAACTTTATAAACCAAATAAGAGAGGAGACTTTTGTTATGAATTATGATTTTCCTTTATACAGGCCGCCTAGTGAATCTAGGAGTTTAATTCTTCAGATTACATTAGGTTGTTCCCACAATAAATGCACCTTCTGCTATATGTATAAAACTAAAAAATATCGTATGAAAACCTCAAGTGAAATTGAGGAGCATATAAGATGGGCGAAGGAAGAGTACCCAAATGCTAAAAGGATTTTTTTAGCTGATGGAAATGTATTGGCAATTGATACACCTGTATTAAAAGATATTGTTAAGAGATTATATGAAGAATTTAGTGAGTTAGAGAGGGTAACAGCTTATGCCGGTCCTAAGGATATTTTAGCTAAAAGTGATATTGAGCTATTGGAGCTAAGAAATGCCGGATTAACTATGTTATACCTTGGTGTAGAAAGTGGCAGTGCACAAGTCTTAAAGAATGTAAAAAAGGGTGTAAGTCCAGAGGAAATGATCCAAGCAGGACAAAGGGTAATAAAAGCAGGATTTAAGCTATCTTGTATGGTTATCTCTGGGTTGGGTGGAAAGGAACACTGGGAAGAGCATGCTATTGAGAGTGCTAGAGTTATAAGCGAAATTGACCCCCATTACTTTGCTCTGCTGACCTTGCTTGTGGAACAAGGCACGCTTTTGTATGCTCAGGTTAAAAAGGGTGAATTTAAATTACTGGAGCCTCAAGAGGTTATTGAAGAGACAAAATTAATGTTAAAAAATATTGAATTAACGGAATGTACCTTCCGTAGTAATCATCCATCAAATTATGTGAACTTAAAGGGTGTTTTAAATAATGATAAGGAAAAACTTTTAGATATTCTTACTAAGGCCCAAGAAAACAAGGATAATTTTACCCCAGAGGGCTGGCGAGGATTATAGAACTTTAAAATAATTAAAAAAAACAGAAAAAAATTTATAAAAATTGTTTTAATAAATAAAAATCTGGGTATTCTATTTAGTACAAGGAGATGGGAGACATAAATATTAATAAAACTTCTATTGGAATCCTACTTGAAATTAGGTACTGTATGTGGTTGAATTCTCACGAAATCGAAGAGATAGTAGGAGGAAAAACCAAATCTATAGATTTTTTAATAGATTTAGGAAGTAGACCCAACAGTAAAAATTATTAGAAGAGATAGGGGGATATCCAAATAGAATAAGAGCAACAAACTTAAGATAAACCCAAAACCTTGAATCACTAGGGAAGGAAGAGCAAATGACTAGTGAGAGCAAAATATAGGGAACGGATTTCATAGAAACTTATGAACCCGTTCCCTATATTATTTATTTATCAAGCACTATTTTCTGAAGTTATTGTATTTAAGGAATGTATATGACGGCTAACCAAGAACGCTATAAGTATTAGTACTAGCTTAACCCAGTCAAGTGAAATTGCAAATATATAAATTCCAATGCCTACCCATAAGGAGCTAATTGTAATTATCTTATTCCTTTTAACCAAACCCTTATCCTCACAGCTACTTTATTTCCGTAAATTTAGAAATTTATTTTCATTTTTTTTATAGAATTGTAAAAGTTAGTTTCTGTTTAAATGTTATTATAATTATGAAAATCAATAGATTTTATAATGAAAGTTTATATTTATTATATAGTCTGAATCAGTAATTTCTAGTGAAATCAATACTTTTTACATATAAAACAAAAATAATCTACGATAAATAATTAACAAAATTTTCAGACAAATAAAATATATTTTCATAAGTATAATAAATTTATGAAAATATATTTATGATTTCTATTGACATATATCACAACTATGAGTAAAATATAAAATATAAATATACAAGAGGTGAAGAAAGTTGAGTCATGTAAATTACAAACTACCTACAATTATTAAAATACAATCATTATTTGATATGCTTTCTAAGGCAGACAAAAAGATATGCGAGTATATTCTCGAAAATGTAGATTCGATAATACGTTTGAGTATTACTGAAGTTGCAGAACAAACAAAAACTAGTGAAGCAACAGTTGTAAGAACATGTAAAAAGTTGGGTTATGATGGGTTCCAAGATTTTAAAATTTCTTTAGCCCAAGAAATATCTACTCCAATTGAGTCTATATTTAGTGATGCAGCTGAAGAAGATACCTGTTTTGAAATATACCAAAAGGAAATTGAGAGCATAAACTCTACTTTGCGATTTACTGAAGCGATATTAGATAAGGATAAGTTGGAATTAGCAGCTGAAGAAGTTAGAATTTCAAATAAAATGGTAGTATATGGGCAGGGCAATTCAGGAGCTATAGCTGCTGACTTTGCACATAAAATGATAAGGGCAGGAAAAAATTGTGTATCACACTCAGATTCTCATTTGCAAACGATAACAGCTGTAAACTTAAAAAGAGGAGATGTTGCCTTTGGTATTTCTCATAGTGGAAGTTCACACGATGTTGTAGAGGCGTTGCAAACTGCTAAAAAAAATGGTGCAACTACTATTTGTATAACTAACTATGGTTCATCTCCTATAACAAAAGTTTCTGATATAATACTTTTCACTTCATCAGAAGAAGTAAAACATAGAATAATTGGTTTATCATCTCGTTTCGCTCAATTAGCTATTATTGACTCCATTTATATATACATTTCGCTTAAGGATCCGGAAGGTGCTTTTACAAGAATGAATAGAATTGATAAAGAGTTGCAAAGTAAAAAGTATTAATTTGGATGTAAATTTCTAATAAATAACTTAACTAAAAGTTGACATAGTCATACTTTAATAAAATTATTTTAATTTAAAAATCATAATATAGTCCTAAAAATTGTACATTAAAAATGCAATTGACTATATGATTATTTTATAAAGGAGGGAGTTTGACGGTGAATACTGTTAAGCGAATATTATGAACCAAACTAATTACAGAGAACGAATGATTGTATCGGAACTTGAAGATGCAGTGGGTGTTAAAAATGTAAGTAGAGTTGAAGTGGATAAGCTTGCTCATGCTGTTGACTACTATTGGATTCCAAGAGTTTGGGTAGATAGGGGAAGAAAGCCAATAATGCCAGACTATGTTGTTTATCCAAATACAACAGAGGAAGTTTCAAAAGTAGTTAAGATTGCAAACTATTACAAAATACCATTAATTCCGTGGGGTGGAGGCTCAGGATCACAAGGAGGAGCGTTACCAGTAGATGGTGGTATAGTAATTGATATGAAAAGGATGAATAGAGTTATTGAATTAAATGAAAGTGCTTTTACAGTAACGGCAGAAACAGGTATTATTCATCAGCATATAGAGTGGGAAATAAATAAGAAGGGATTTTCAACTATGCATCTTCCAGCTTCAATAGGATGTGCTACTCTTGGTGGTTTTTTAGCTCATCGTGGGACTGGAGTTTTATCTACTAAATATGGAAAGATTGAGGATCTTGTAGTAAACCTAGAGGTTGTATTACCCAATGGAGATATTATAGAGACATTACCTGTTCCTAGAAATGCTTCAGGACCAGATTTAAATCAATTTTTCGTCGGTTCAGAAGGAACATTAGGGATTATTACAAAGGCTACTGTAAAGGTTTTTGAACATCCTAAGTCTAGAAAGTTTATGGCATTTCTCTTTAAGGATATGCATGATTCCCTTGAAGCTGGCAGAAAAATAATGAATGCAAGGCTACAACCAATAGTAATAAGGATGTATGATGAACCAGAAACAATTCACCAAATAGAAAAAGTTTTTGGTGAAAAGTTGGGGGAAGGTTCTTTCCTAGTTTTCGGGTTTGATGGAGAGGAAGAAATAGTTGATTTACAGATGAAAAAAGCTGTGGATATATGTAGAGAAACAGCAATAAATGAACTAGGAAGTAAATTTGGAGAGCAATGGTGGGAAAACAAATATAAATTTTATTTTCCTCCATATTGTTTAGACTTACCTGAAGCATTTGGAACGATGGATACAGTTGCTACATATGACAAAATTGAGACTATATATTGGAAGATGAAGGAAACTGCTGAAAGCTTTCCAGGAACAAAATTCATTGCACATTTCTCGCATTGGTATGATTGGGGATGTATGATGTATGATAGATTTATTGTGCAAGAGGATTGTGTTCCAGAGGACCCTGAGGAAGCTATAAAACTTTATCAATCGATATGGACCAGTTGTATGAGGGTCTGCTTAGAAAATGGTGGTGTCATTAATGAACATCATGGTGTTGGTTTAAAGCTTGGATACATGATGAAAGAGCAGTATGGACCAGCAATGCAGGTGCTAACATCACTTAAAAATGCACTTGATCCAAATAACATTATGAATCCTGGCAAAATGGGAGTTTAGAGGGAGGATGATACAGATGAATTATTTAAAAACGAAAGAACATTATGATAATTGTAGATTTTGTTGGATGTGTCGCCAGGTATGTACAGTAGCAACTATGACAAATGATGAAACTCAGTCACCCAGATCACGTGGACTTGCCATGTATGCTGCTGAAAAAGGGATTGTTGATTTAGATTCAGGTTTTACAGAAGCAATGTATAAATGCTGTTTATGTAATTATTGCAATTCTTGGTGTGAAGGAGATTATGATCCTCAAAAATTTGCTCTAGCAATTAGACGAGATGCAGTAGATATGGATATAGTACCGGGGAATATACTACATTTGAAGGAAACTATTGTAGAGACAGGAAATGTATTCTCAGAAGAAATATCAAAAGACTTTAAAGAACTTTGGGATACATTACCTAAGAAGGGAGATGTTGTGGTTCTGGCAGGAGGGGTTATTCCTTTCAGAGCGGTAGAAATGGCTAATGCTGCATTATCAATATTTAATAAAAGTGGGGTTCAAGTAGCTGCAATTGATGATGAAATAACAGGTGCTTATGAGCTTTATTGTTTGGGTTATTATAATATTGCTTTGGAGACGGTTAAAAAATTAATTAAACAAATAGAAGAAACTGGTGCTAAAACGATAGTAACCCTTGATACGCAGGAAAGGTATTTTTTAAGCGATTTAGAGGAACTCTTTGGTTTGAAATTAGTAGCAAGAGTGCTAGACTTTAGTGAATTTATAGTAGAAAATGCTATTGTTCCTACAAAAGATATAAATAAAAATGTAACATATCAAGATGATAGTTGTTTAACAAGAAAGTGTAAAAAGGCAGAAGTACCGAGAAATATCATTTCCTTAGTACCTGGCACAAAACTTATAGAAATGTTGTGGTTTAAAGAAGAAGCACATGCTACGCCATCTGCATTGTATAATTTTATGTATAATAATATAGCAGATAAAATGATACAACGTAGAATAGAAGATTTTAAAGAGACACAGACTGAAGTACTAATAGTGTCATCAGCAAATGACAACTACAAATTTAAACAAGCTGGGATACCAACAATTAGTTTAGCAGAATATCTTGATCAAGCGCTATAATACTATCTAGAAGGTGATTATATGAAAACAGTTGCCATTGTTACGACTTGTGATACAAAGGGAAGAGAAGCACAATATTTAAAAAAATCTATTGAAAAACATGGGATATATGGTTGGGTAATTGATTGTGGTATATTAAATGATCCAATTGGAGTTATTCCTGATACATCTAGGCATAAAGTGGCACAAGCTGCTGGATACACTATTGATGAGCTGATTGCAAGGGGTTCAAGAGGGGCGGCGGTCAATGGGATGATTGAAGGCATAAATTCTATTATTACTTCAATGAGTAATGAAGGCAAAGTTGACGCATTAATTGCTATGGGTGGAGCTGAAGGTGCACTTATTGCAAAAAGTGCCATGGATGCATTACCATTGTTTGTCCCTAAGCTAACAATGTCTACTATAGCCTCTGGTGAGCATAAATTTGGTGAAATAATAGGCCACAATGATGCAATGGTTATGCACACAGTAATTGATATTCTTGGAATAAATTCAATTAGCAAAAAGATTTTTGACAACGGGATAAATGCTATTGTGGGGATGCTTGAGTTTCAAATTAATAATGAAATAAGCAATTGTAAAAGGGTCGCTATGACAATGCTTGGTACAATAACTCCTCCTATTGTAAAAGTTGTTCAACCGTTGTTTGAAAAAGAAAGATATGAAGTATATACTTTCCACGCCAATGGAATAGGTGGGGAGTGTATGGATAAATTAGCAGAGGAAAAATATTTTGATGGTGTTTTTGACTGGGCATTAAATGAAATAGTTGGGCTAAACTTTGGTGGACTTCACAAATGTGGTAAGCAACGTATGGAAGCAGCTATAAAAAAAGGAATACCTTTAGTTGTTGTTCCAGGAGCAGCAGACATTATAGTTTTGAGCACAGAGGATGCTTCGGATCAAAAGTATAGTAAAAGAGCTAAGTATTATCACAATAAGGAGATAACATTGGCTGCACTTTCAGTAGAGGAATGTATTAAGGTAGCGGAAACAATAGTGGATAAATTAAATGAGGCAACTGGTCAAGTTGAAGTTCTATTCCCATTGAAAGGATTATGTTCTCAGGATAAGGAAGGAAAATCCCTTTATAATCCTAAAGGAACAAAAGCTATGGTTAAGATATTTAAAGAAAAGTTAAAAAAAGATATTGGTTTTGTAGTCTGTGATAATCATATAAATGATGATGAATTTGCTATGAAAGCAGCAAATAAAATGATTAAATTAATAAAAGAATCGGAGGTTATATTATGAGTTATCATCCTGTATCAAATTGTATTGGAGAATTAGCACAACCAGATATAAAGTGGTTTTTAGAACAAAATGATGTTGTTATGATTCATGTAGGCAGTTTAGAGCAACATGCGTATCATTTACCAACTTTATGTGATGCAATGCACGGTATTGAAATTACAAAGAGGATAAGTGAAGCAACAGATGTTCCTTATTATCCAATGATTTGGACTGGATATAGTCCACAGCACTTAAAACAGCCAGGTCAGGGATGGGGATCTGTCACTTTAAGACCATCTACCTTTATGGACTTGTGCTATGATGTAGCACGAAGTGCAATTCATCATGGTTGGAATAAGATAATGTTTATATTTAGTCATGCATCTAATATGAAGGTGATTGATCCAGTAATTCGAAAATTGCGATATGAAACTGGAGCGTTTATTGGTATTTTAAAACCTTACAGCGAAAGAGATTTACACCTAATTGAAGATGTGGTTACTAGTCCTCCAGAGGATACAGCAGGATGGCATTCTGCAGAAATGGAAACCGCTGAAATAATGGCTATAAATGAAAAATTAGTACACATGGATAGAGCTGTTAGAGAACATACACATACACCTGAATGGTTGCCAAAGTCTTTTGTTAAAGAAGATGGGGCTGCAGATGTTCTTTTTGAAGATGAAAGGTTTATGGTATTTCCTATGGATCATAATGAATTTACTGATAGCGGTGTTATTGGTGATCCTTTCCAAGCAACAAAAGAAAAGGGAGAAAAATTCCTTCAATTATATGCTGATTATGGGATAAAGGCCATTAATGAGATAAAAAAAGTTAAGGTTGCGCCTTTAAAGAAAAGAAAATTTGATTGTAGAGCTGACTGGTAAAAAATATTTGTATAGGGGGTGATTAAGTGATTGAAATCAATGGAATTTCAAAATCTTTCGGTGGAGTTCAAGCACTAGATACTGTAAATACTATATTTTATGATGGAGAAATACATGGTCTTGTTGGTGAAAATGGAGCAGGGAAATCTACTCTTATGAAAATATTATCCGGAGTTTATAAACAAGACACAGGAAAAATTTATTTAAATGATAAAGAGCTTTTATTTAATAGCCCTCAGGAGGCATATAATGCAGGGATAAGGATTGTTCACCAGGAACTTAGCTTAATCAACTCCCTTACAGTTGCAGAAAACATTTTCATTCATCAACTGGGTGGATTAAGTCCTTTTAAATTTATTAATAGAGAAAAATTGAAGGAAGATGCCAAAAATCTTTTAGGAGAATGGGGTATTGATATTGATCCAACAATGCTAGTTGGGGATATGACAATAGGTTTAAAGCAATTAGTTGAAATTGTTAGAGAACTGTCTACAAAGGGTAAAATAATTATTTTAGATGAACCAACTTCATCATTAACAAATAAGGAAATAGATAGATTATTTGCCATTTTAAGAAGACTTAAAAAGAATGGATATGTAATTGTTTTCATATCTCATCGACTTAATGAAGTGACTGAATTGGTTGATCGTATCACTGTTTTACGTGATGGACATTTGATTATCCAATCTAAGACTAAAGAAATGAACTCAAATGAAATATGTAGAATGATTGCAAACAAAGAAACGAGTGAATTATATCCTAAATTTAATTCGGATATAGGAGAAACTGCTTGTAAAGTTGAAAACTTGACTGGAAAACATTACAGGAATATTTCATTTGAAGTTAAATGGGGAGAAATATTGGGAATAGCTGGATTAGTCGGAGCAGGCAGAAGTGAAGTTTTACGTTCAATTTATGGAGTATATAAACATGATGGGGGAGGTAAAGTTTATATATCTGGCGAGGAACTTAAAATTAACTACCCTGATCAGGCGGTAAAAAAAGGAATTGTTTACTTAAGTGAAAATAGATCTGAAGATGGTAACATACCAACTATGAGCACTTCAAAAAATATTATAATATTAAAAATAAAGGATATCTTGAGGGGCATGCTTATAAAGAATAAATTGTTAGCAGATAAATCACAGGAAATGATAGAAAAGCTTAATATTATTTGTGCTAATCCAATGACTCAAACAATATCTGAACTCTCTGGAGGGAACCAGCAAAAAGTTCTTTTTGGTAGATTACTGAGAGCTGACCCCAAAATCCTATTAATAGATGAACCAACAAGAGGTGTTGATGTTTTTAATAAAACTGAAATACATAAAATTATTGGGAATTTCGTTCAAAATGGTGGAGCTGTAATTATGGTTTCATCAGAAATAGAAGAAGTTATTGGGATAAGTGATAGATTAGTTGTTTTAAACTCAGGCAATTTAGTTGGAAGGTTTAATAGAAATGAGTTTAACAAGGAGAGGATATTAAGATGTATGATGGGACTAGAAAAAACAAATTAATATTTAAAAAAAATATACAGAAGGCTTTTCTAATTATTGCATTATTTGCTGTAATAGCAACTATGACAATTCTAACTAAGGGAAGATTTATATCTTTTAATAATATAATTAATGTATTAAGACAAATGTCTATAAATTTAATTATTGCAGTTGGAATGACTCTTTGTATTATTAGTGGGGGAGTAGATCTTTCTGTAGGTTCTGTAGGAATTATGGCAGGAAGTTTATGTGGGGTAATTCTTGTGTCAACAAATAATATATTATTAGGTATTATGGCTGGAGTTATTGCAGGTTTAATTTTCGGCTTGTTTAATGGCATTTTAATTTCAAAATTTAATGTTTTACCTTTTATTGGGACATTGGCAACTATGACTATTGCAAGAGGGTTAGCACTATTTATCACTGGTGGTGATATCATTACAGGATTTCCAGAACCTTTTTTAAAGTTGGGAGTAGGATTTGTTCTAGGGATTCCTACACCTGTAATTATAATGGGTATTGTGTTATTACTAGGTTGGATAGTATTGTCAAAAACTGAGTTTGGATTAAATATCTATGCACTAGGTGGAAATGCTAAAGCGGCAAGGCTTGCAGGGTTAAGAAATTCTACAATTCAAATTAGAATATATATGATTACTGCACTTCTTGCCTCTATTGGAGGTATATTAATGACAGCTAGAGTTGCATCTGCCCAGCCTAATCTTATGCAAAGCACAAATCTTGATGTTATTGCAGCTGTTATAGTAGGTGGAACATCTTTGAAGGGTGGAAGTGGTTCGATAACAAATACCATTATTGGCTCAATACTTATGGCTTCTTTATTCAATGGATTAAATATAATCGGTATTGGCTATGAATGGCAACAAATTACTATCGGTTTAATAATTGCCATAGCAGTAACAGTTGATATGGTATCCAAAAGAAAGGATGCTTAATCATAAAAAAAAAGGGAAGGTGAAAAAATGAAAAAAATGCGTATGATTATTAGCATAATAATTGTGACAATGCTTGTATTTGCATTAGTTGGTTGTGCATCAGAACCGTCTGATACAGAAACTTCTGAAGAAGAAACAAATTCTGAAGAAAAAATTGTAATTGGTTCTAGCATGGTAACAAGGGACAATCAGTGGTGGGCAAATGTTGGAGATTACATTGAAGAATATGGAAAAAACAATGGATATGAAGTTGTAACAATTTGGGCAAATAATGATCAAGAAAAACAAATTAGAGATGTTGAAGATCTTGTTCAAAGAGAAGTTGATTTAATTTTATTAGGACCTGTTCAAGTTTCAGGAAGTAGTGTAGCAGTAGATACTGCAGCAGCGGCTGGTATACCTATTATAACAGTGGCTCGTGAATCTGAGTCTGATAATGTTACAGCAGGTATTGTATTTGATGAAAAACAGTTTGGAATTAATCAAGCTGAGCAAATAATGAAGGATTTTCCTGATGGAGCTAATATAGTATATCTTTATGGACCTGTAGGTGCCGTTCATGCAGAAATTCAATATAATGAGGGTTTTGTACCGATGATAGAAGAAAATGACGGATATGAAATACTTCAAATGTTAGAATCTAAGACAGATACAGCTGCAGACGGGCTTACAAATGCAGAAGATGCGCTAATTAAATTTGACAATATTGATGCCATAGCTTGTACAAATGATGACCTTGCACTTGGTGCTATAAGAGCTTTAGAAGCTGCTGGGAGACTAGATGAAGTTAATGTATATGGGAATTCGGGTCTTACATCTGGTATGCAAGCAATAGTAGATGGGCAAATGTTTTTTACAAATCTTAAGAGCCAACCACTTATAGCTGTTGAGGCTTTTAAGCTAGGGTTAGCTGTATATAATGGAGAACCTTATGAGAAAGAGAATTTCTTAGCTCCAATAGCTGTTAATGCTGAAAATGCTTTAACTGTTACAGATGCAGTTTTTGGTGGAACACTTGAAAATCCATCAACATTTCAACCAGAATAAATAACTTAAAATTTATAATAGAAAATTTTAATTAAAGACTAAGTGCATGTTGATAATACCCTAAGGGTATATCAACATGTATTTTATTAAAAAATTAGGATATCAAAGTTTTTACAAGAGTGTAATATAAATAAAACTGTCGTATAAAATTATTTACGAAAGTTGAGATGATTAAATGATTTATTTTCTAATTACTGCATTAATGTTTTCGTTATTTGAAGTCGTCTCAAAAAATATACAAATACCTCCTATTAATTTGACATTTATAAGATTTTTTATTGGTGGTAGCATTTTAATAATAATTGCTATAACAAAAGTGGCAAAGGATAAATTAAAAATAAAAAAAGTTGATTTTATTAAAATGTGGTTGCTTGGATTAATTTTAATCGCAAGCGCAATTCTTCTTCAAATAGCACTAATAAATACTACTGTATCATTCTGCGTATTTATTTATAGTTTAAATGCAATATTTATGGCCTTTGCAGGCTGGGTATTTTTAAAAGAAAGACCTAATAATGTTATATGGTTTACATCTGCTCTTGCCTTTATAGGGGTTGGAATATTAACAAATCCTTTTGAGGGGAGTTTAAATTTATATTCTTTAATTGCTATAGTTTCAGCAGTTTTATATTCATTATTTAATACATTTATGTTCAAGGTTGGAAGAATATATGGCAATCTTCTGAGTACATCAATTAGTATTTTTTTTGGAGCAATTTCACTTGGAGTAGTACTTTTATTAACTGGTTCTAACCTTACTTATGGATTAAAAAATTCAAATATAGTACAAATCTTAGTTATTGGGGTAATTTGCTCTGCATTTGTTTATATAATGTATTATAAAACAATGGAAGTATTGTCGGTTAGTATTGCTAGTACAGTTTTTTTAATAAAGCCTGTATTAGCTTCTATTCTAGCAGCAATATTTCTAAAAGAAATACCTTCTTTAACATTTATTATTGGAGGAATTTTAATTTTTATAAGTGTTTCGATTTCTGTGTTTTCAAAAATTAATAAAAATATAAAACTAATAGAACAAAAAGAAAGCAACAATTAGAAGTTTTTAGGCAATTAATGCTTTTGATAGGTTAATTATTAGGGAAAAGGAAGTAATTTTATATACAAAAATAGTATCTAAATAATTAAGAAAAAAAGTTAGGAGGTTATAATATGGCATATTTAAAGTATAATTATCAAGATCTTAAAAATCTATGTGAAATCGCATTTCAAAAGTTCGGATGTACAAAGGAAGATAGTGAAACCATAACAGATGTCTTGCTACTAGCAGATCTATTCGGAATTGAATCCCATGGGATGCAAAGACTTACTAGGTATCATAAAGGAATTACAAGTGGTATGATGAAGGTAGATGCAAAATCCGAAATAATCCATGAAACTCCAGTATCAGCAGTTGTTGATGGACATGACGGTATGGGACAAGTTATTGGTAGATACTGTATGGAATTAGCCATAAAAAAGGCTAAAGAAACCGGAGTAGGATTTGTTGTAGCAAATAATTCAAATCACTACGGAATAGCAGGTTATTATTCAAGAATGGCAATGTTAGAAGGAATTATGGGAATATCCATGTGTAATTCTGAGGCAATAGGAGTACCAACCTTTGGAAGAAAGGCTATGATGGGAAGTAACCCAATAGCAATATCAATGCCAGCAAAACCCATACCATTTCATCTAGATATGTCCACAACAGTAGTTACAAGAGGTAAGCTAGAAGTATACAATAAAAAAGAAGAACCCCTACCAATAGGATGGGCAATAGATCATACAGGAAAAGACAGTAGTGATGCAAAACAAGTATTATATGATATACAAAACAAGTTAGGCGGAGGGATAGTACCCATTGGCGGATCCTCAGAACAATTTGGCGGTCACAAGGGTTACGGTCTAGGGGTTGCAGTAGAAATGTTTACTGCAGTTCTATCAGGTGGACTCACCGGAAACCATACCCATATAGGCAATGTAGGAAAATGCTGTCAGTCATACTTTGCAATAGATACAGGAATATTCGGAGATAGAGATATAATTGAAAATAGTATGTCTACATATTTACAAGAACTTAGAGATTCCGATAAAGCAGAGGGACAAAGTAGAATATACACCCATGGAGAAAAGG
>CAZHJK010000006.1:0-67178 GCA_964533275.1 uncultured Eubacteriaceae bacterium
TTCACTACATTATTAGGGGAAATTTAGTCCGAAGAATTTTTACTCTTTAAGGCTGATCATATTCATAATAATTTATTAATAATTCTTTTTCTTCTTTGTTTAATTTATATTTTTTATAAAGATCTGGCCTTTTTTCCTTTGTATTTATTAAAGATTTTAACTTTCTCCATTGGTAGATTTTTTTATGATCACCTGATAAAAGAATATTAGGTACCTTTTCGCCCATAAACTCGTAGGGTCTTGTATATTGAGGAAATTCTAGTAAACCATTTGAAAAACTATCATCATGTGCACTAATATCATTTCCAAGAATACCAGGTAATAACCTTGAAATAGTATCAATTAACACCATCGATGGTAGTTCTCCTCCAGTTAAGACATAATCCCCCACAGAAACCTCATGAGTTACTATTTTATTTATAACTCTTTGGTCTATTCCTTCATAATGACCACATAAAAAGATCATATGAGGATATTTTGAGAAATCCACTGCCATTTCTTGATTGAATATTTGCCCTTGAGGACTTAAATATACACATGGTGTTTCTGTGTATTTTTTTTCAATACTTTGAAATGCATCATATATTGGTTGAGGAGTCATAACCATACCTGGACCTCCACCATAGGTATAATCATCAACCTTTTTATGTTTATCCAATGAGAAATCTCGAATATTTATAATATTAATTTCAATAAAACTATTTTCAATGCCTCTTTTTAATATACTAGTATTTAAAAAATTTTCGAATAATTCTGGAAACAAAGTTAAAATATCAATTTTCATAAATCCATCAGATCCTTCGGTATATTAGCTTTAGCTGTCTTTTTATGTATATCTATTTCTTTAAATATATCCTTTAACGCAGGTACTAAAATATCCTTATTATCTGTTTCAATAACATAAATATCAGTTGGTCCTGTTTGAAGTATCTCTTTAATATTTCCAATTAATACTCCCTCTATGGAATAAACCTTTAATCCTATTAAATCACTTATAAAATATTGATCTTTTGAAAGTTCTATAGCATCTTCTCTATTTATATTTATAAATAATCCCTTATATTTTTCAGCTTGATTACGATTTTTTATTTCGTTAAATGTAGCTAAAACCACATTTTTGTGTATGCGTATATTTGAAATCGTTAGTGGTAAAATAGCATTCTCTTGCTCTATGTATACTTTCTTAAGGTAATAAAATCTATTTACATCATCAGTTAAAGGAAAGATTTTTACTTCTCCTTTAATCCCATGGGCATTTATGATTTTTCCAACCTTTAAAAAATCATTCATGTTCTCACCGCTCTCTACAAGTTCATTCAATAAATATCCTTTACAAAAATATGTTTATAATACATTTAAGATAAAGAGTTAGGCATAGCCTAACTCTTTATTGAATAATTTCAACCATTACTCTTTTATTTTCTTTTGTTGCTGCTGCTTTTACTACTGTACGGATAGATTTAGCAATTCTTCCTTGTTTTCCTATAACTTTTCCCATATCCTCTTGAGCAACCTTTAGTTCAAGAATAAGCGATTGTTCACCTTGTACTTCTCTTACTTCTACAGCCTCTGGTTGGTCTACTAATGCTCTTGCAATAATTTCAACTAATTCACGCATAGGAATACCCCCTATATACTTTTAATTAGCTATTTAATATGCCTTGTTTTTTTAATAAAGATTTTACTGTATCTGATGGTTGAGCTCCATTTTTTAACCATTGAAGCGCTTTTTCACCATCAATCTTTATTTCAACAGGTTCTGAAATAGGATTATAGTAACCAATCTCTTCTATAAATTTGCCATCTCTTGGTGCTCTAGAATCAGCAACTACAATTCTATAAAATGGTCTTTTTTTAGCACCCATTCTTTTTAATCTCATTCTAACTGCCATGTTATTCACCTCCTTTATAAATAAACTCTCTATATTTTTACATAAAGGGCAATTTGAATTTACCTTTTTTTGATCCTTTCCCCATACCAGAAAATTGTTTCATCATTTTCTTTGTTTGATCAAAATTTTTAATTAACTTATTAACATCTTGAACCTTAGTTCCACTGCCTAAAGCAATTCTTTTTCGTCTACTGGCATTAATAATTACTGGATTATTTCTTTCAGCTTTTGTCATAGACTTAATTATTGCTTCTGCTTGGATAAGTTGTTTATCGTCAACATCTAAACCCTTTAGCTTTTTACTATTCATACCTGGTAACATTCCAAGAACATCACCTAGTGGTCCCATATCTTTAACTTGTTGCAATTGATCCAAAAAATCTTCAAAAGTAAATTGTTCAGACCTTATCTTTTTTTCTAATTCTAATACTTTTTTTTCATCTAGGTTTGTTTGAGCCTTTTCTATAAAACTAAGTACATCACCCATACCCAGTATTCTAGAAGCCATTCTATCCGGATGAAAAGTTTCTAAATCTGTTAGCTTTTCTCCCATACCCGCATATTTAATGGGTTTTTCAGTAACAGCTCTCACAGATAGTGCAGCTCCACCACGGGTATCACCATCTAATTTTGTTAGTATCACTCCATCAATGCCAAGCTGCTCATTAAAACTTTCAGAAACAGTAACAGCATCCTGACCTGTCATTGAATCCACAACTAATAATATTTCAGTAGGAGAAATTGAATTCTTAATATCTTTAAGTTCACCCATTAACTCTTCGTTTATATGAAGTCGTCCAGCTGTATCAATAATCACCAAATCTTTGTAATTATTCTTTGCATGTTCAATACTTGCTTTAGCAATTTCTACAGGAGAGTTATTATTACCCATTGAAAAAACTGGAATATCTAGACTTTTACCTACAACATGAAGTTGATCAATAGCAGCAGGCCTATATATATCACAAGCAACTAATAGTGGACTTTTGCCTTGTTTTGATAATAATCCCGCTAATTTTCCTGCAGTAGTTGTTTTACCGGCACCCTGTAACCCCACTAACATAATAATAGTTGGAGATTTTCCTGAAAATACAATTTTGCTTTGAGTCCCACCCATTAATTCAGTCATTTCTTCTTTCACTATTTTTATAACTTGTTGACCTGGGGTAAGACTTTCCATTACCTCTTGTCCAACCGCACGCTCCTTAATCTTAGATATAAAGTTTTTAACAACCTTATAGTTAACATCTGCCTCTAATAAAGCTAATTTAACTTCCCTAAGGGCTTCTTTTAGATCCTTTTCACTAACTTTTCCTTTTCCCTTTAGTTTTTTAAAAGTATTCTGTAATTTCTCTGCTAATCCCTCAAAGGCCATAATAAACCCTCCCGGTTAATCTGTTGATAATTCATTAAGAATATTTTCAATATTTTCTATCATTTTTAGTAATTCTTTATTTTGAATCATTTCAACTTTATTTTTACATTCCAAAATATTAATCTTTATCTTAATAATCTTTTCTTGTTGGTTAAGAAATTTATCGACCAATTTTAATTTCTTCTCATAATTATAAAGCAACTTTTCAGCTCTTCTTAAATTATCATAAACTGCTTGTCTTGTAATATTTAAGTTCTCTGCAATTTCACCTAATGATAAGTCATCATCATAATACAATTCAAACACTCTTTGTTGTTTTTCAGTTAGTAATTGACCAAAAAAATCATATAATAAAGATAATTCAACAATTTTTAACATATTATCAACCCATTATCTCCTGTAAAGGTTATTTGCTTTACAGGAACATTTTAATTGATTACAAAACTTTTGTCAATATACTAATTAATTAATTTTCTACACAACGCTTCTTATTATTCTAAATAATATTCAATCTAATCAAATAGTGCCGTAACAAATTGCTTAGCATCAAAAGATTGTAAGTCCTTTACCTCTTCTCCTACCCCAACATAACGGACTGGAATATTTAATTGATTTTTAATAGCTAAAATAACGCCTCCCTTAGAAGTTCCATCTAGCTTTGTTAAAACAAGCGCATTTATATCAGCAGCATCACTAAATAACTTAGCTTGGCTAATTGCATTCTGCCCCGTTGTAGCATCTAACACTAAAAGATTACATCTGTTTTCTCTTTTATATTCTTTTTCAATTATTCTATTTATTTTAGCAAGTTCGTTCATTAGATTTTTTTTATTATGAAGTCTACCAGCTGTATCACATATAAGAATATCTGTTTTTCTTGCCTTAGCTGCTTGAATTGCATCAAAAATAACAGCAGCAGGATCAGAACCTTGCTGATGCTTAATAATATCCACTCCAACTTTTGTTGCCCATATACTCAATTGTTCTACTGCTGCTGCTCTAAATGTATCTCCTGCAGCTAATAATACACTTTTCCCTTGAACTTTAAATTGAGCAGCAAGTTTACCAATAGTAGTTGTTTTCCCTACACCATTTACTCCTATTATAAGAAAAATACAAGGTTCTTGTACGAATTGTTCCTCTATATCATCCTCTAACATGGAATAAATAATTTCTTTTAATAATTCTCTTAAGTCTTGTGGATGTACTATTTTATCTTTGCGAGCTCTCTCTTTCATCATATTAATAATTTCCATAGTCGTATCCATTCCAATATCCGATGTAATAAGTACTTCTTCAATTTCATCATATAATTCTTCATCAATTCCTTGATATTGGCTTATAATATAATCTACTTTTTCAGTAATTCCTTTACGAGTTTTAGATAAACCACTCTTTAGACGATTAAAAAAGGATGCCGTATCTATTTCCTCTATATTTTCTTCCTTAATATCTTCATTTTTCCCCTTTGTAAATTTAATCTTTTTCCAAAAATCTGCCATATAAATCTCCCTTCTAGCTTGCAAGCTCTGTTAATTTTACTGATATTAATTTAGAAACTCCTTGTTCTTCCATTGTTACGCCATATAAAATATCAGCTATTTCCATAGTACCTTTCCTATGTGTTACTGCAATAAATTGAGTTGATTTAGAAAACTCTTTTAAAAAACTTGCATATCTATTTACATTGGGTTCATCTAGTGCTGCTTCAATTTCATCTAGTATACAAAATGGAGTTGGTTTCACTCTTAGAATTGCAAATAATAAAGCAATTGCTGTTAAAGCTCGCTCTCCACCAGATAGCAATGAAAGATTTTGTAGTTTTTTCCCTGGAGGTTGAACTTCTATTGCCACCCCACTAGTTAATGCATTCTTTGGTTCAGATAGAAATACTTTAGCATATCCTCCTTGGAATAATCTTGTAAATACATTATTAAATTCTTCTTTAATAATATTAAATTGTTCTTGAAATTGTTTTTCCATATTAAATGTTATCTCTTCAATAATATCATTAAGGCTATTTTTTGCATCGTCAAGATCTTCCCTTTGTTTTGATAAAAATGTAAATCTTTCTAATACTCTTTCATATTCTTCAATAGAGTCAATGTTTACATTACCGAGTTCCCTTATTTGATTTTTATATCTTTTAATTTCAGAATATGTTTTTTGTAAATTATTTATTTCTCTTTTATATCCAAGTGCTAAATTGTAAGTTGTTTGATAATCTTCGTATATTGTATTCTTTAGATTTTCCATTTCCATTTCAATTTTATTTAATTGTATAATGGTTTTATGTAGTGCATTGTTAGAGACTACTAATTGTTTATTATATTCTTTTAATTTTTCTTCATGAAGTTCAATTTCTTCTCTTGCTTCGTCTTTTTTTTGTAATAATATATTAATATGCTTCTCTTTAGTAAATTTTTCCTCAGATAAAACTTTAATATACTCATTTTTCTCATCAATCTTATAAATATTTTCATCTATTTGTCTATCATAGTTTTTAAATTTTATCTTCTTTTCTTGTATAGAGTTTTTACTGTTTTCAATATTTTTATTAATATGTGTTAATTGATTTTCAGATTCAATAATCCTTTGTTGGATCTTTGCTATGTCAATCTCTAGCTGTATAATTTCATTATTAAGTTTTTCTGCTTTTTCCTTTTCTTCTTCATTTATATTAATGCTTGTATTTATTTCATCATTAATCATATTTAGTTTTTTATTTATTCTAGATATTTTTTCTTTATATTCTACTTCTTTCTCTTCTAATTCTTTGATTTCTAAATTAAATGATTTAGTATCATTTTGTATCTTTATTAATTCATTATCAATTCTCTGTTTTTCTATATTAATTTGTTTTAATGAATTATTTATATTTATCATTTCTATTTCATTATTACTAATTTTTTCAATTAATCTATCAACTTTAGATTGAATTTCTTTTATTCGATCTATTAGGTTATTTATTTTTAAATTCATATTATCGTAGTTATTCTTTAGTAGATTAATTTCTTTTGATAATTCTTTAATTTCTTGCTGACGGCTTAATATTCCAGTATTGTTTATAGAATTACTTCCACCAATAATTGAACCACCTGAATTAAATACAACACCATTTAATGTTACGATTTTATACTTATGATTTAATTTTCTAGATAAGCTAATGCCATCTTCCATTTCTTTTACTAAAATAACTCTTCCTAATAATTGTTCTATTATTTGTTTGAAAGCCTTATCATATTTAATTAAATCAGAGGCAATTCCTATAAAACCCTTATGACTTTTTAAAATATTTAACTCCTTATTAATTTTTTTCCCTTTAATTACTTCTACTGGAAGAAAGGTAGCTCTTCCCCAACTATTATCATTTAATAATTTAATACATTCCTGAGCTATAAATTCATCTTTAACAACTATGTTTTGAATAGATGATCCTAAAGCCCTTTCAATCGCTATAACATATTTAGATGGAACATTGATCAATTCAGCAATTACACCATAAATATTTTCACTTAAATTTTTATTCTTTTTCTTCTCCAACATTAATTTCTTAACACTTTTGTAATAGCCTTCATACTCATTATCCATATCTACTAATACCTTAGCTTTTGATTGCTTAATTTGAATTTCATTATAAATTTTTTTACTTTTATCCTGTAAATCCTTTAATGTATTGTTAGCTTTATTTAAATTAGAATGTAAAGCACCTTTAGTATTATTTATCTCAATATTTTCTTCTTCTATTATTTTCTGTTTTTGTAGGGTTTCTAATTTAAGGATGTTTTGGGAATCCATTTTTTCTTTATATTCACTATATTGCCTGCTCATTTGGTTTAGTTGAACTTTTATACTATTCGACATTATATTTAAACCATTTATACTACTTTTAATATCAGCTAAATTATTAATTAGATCAAGTTTATTTTGTCTTCTTTCATCCATATTATCTTCTTTTTCTTTTAATACTTTTTTTATATTAAATAGCTTCTCTTTTTCCTCTTTTAAAATATTGGATCTTTCTTTAATATGTGTATTAAATTTATTTAGTTCGTTTTCTTTAATACTTTTTTCTTCAATATGATTATTTATATTATTAAAATCTTCGTCTATTTCTAAGGCTACTCTTTTTTTATTTTCGTTTATGTATTCAATTCTTTCATTGAGAAGTTTTATTTCTGATTGGTTCTTTTCAATTTTACTCCTTATATCATATAAAAGACTTTGACTATTATTGATTTCAACTTCCTTTTCCTTTAAATCATTTTTTAGCTTATTATTAGCACCTTCAATTTCTTCAATTTCACTTTCTTTTTCTTTAATTTGAGATTCTATATTTTTTTTGTTTGTGTTAATGTTTTTCTGCTTATCCTTTAAAGAATCTATTCTATGAATAAAAACTGCTAATTCTTTTTCCTTTAAATAATCTTTTATAGTTATATATTTTTTAGCCTTTTCCGCTTGTATTGAAAGTGGATGGATTTGATTTTCTAATTCTTTAATAATATCAATGATTCTTATTAGATTTTGTTCAGTTCTATCTAACTTTTTTTCTGCCTCATTTTTTCTGCTTTTATATTTAACTATTCCCGCTGCCTCTTCAAATATATATCTTCTGTCTTGAGAATTCGCACTTAGTATTTCATCAATTTTTCCTTGTCCAATTAATGAATATCCCTCTTTCCCAAGTCCTGTATCCATTAATAATTGATGAATATCCTTTAATCTACAGGATGTCTTGTTAATATAAAATTCGCTTTCTCCTGATCTAAATACCCTTCTTGTGATTCTTACTTCATTATAATCAATTGGAAGAATATCTAAACTATTATCTATTACGAGAGATACTTCTGCATATCCTAGAGGTTTTCTTTTTTGAGTACCAGCAAAAATTACATCTTCCATTTTACTACCCCTAAGACTTTTCGCACTTTGCTCTCCTAGAACCCATCGAACAGCATCTGCAATATTACTTTTGCCACTTCCATTAGGTCCTACTACAGCAGTAATTCCATTCTCGAATTCTAATTGGATTTTATCAGCAAAAGACTTGAAACCGTATATCTCTATTTTTTTTAAATACAATTGAAACACCTCTTTATATTCAACCCATGTATTTTATATTATTAAATTTTAGCATAAAAATAATATATTTGATAATAAGTATATTTAAAAACCCTCTATATACTCAATTGCTCCTCTGGCTGCATCTTGTTCAGCTTCCTTTTTATTCCTACCTTTACCAGAAGCAACTCTTTTATTATTTATAATTACATCTACATAAAATAATTTATTATGATCAGGACCTTCTTCTTTAATTAGTTTATAATACAACTCTTTGTTTTTTTCACTTTGTACTTTTTCTTGAAGTATAGTTTTATAATCTTTACTCACTTTTCCATTTTCAACATTTTTAATAATTGATTTTAATTTCATTATAACGAAGTCTCTTGTAATATCTAACTCACTATCTAAATATACTGCACCTATTATCGCCTCCATAGCATTAGCTAGTACTGATTTTCTTTCTCTACCACCTTGTAGTTCTTCACCCTTTCCCATCATAATAGAATTCCCAATATTTAGTTCTAAGGCTATTTCAGACAAAGATTCACTACATACAATTTTTGCACGCATTTTTGTTAATTCTCCTTCAGCTAATCGAGGATATTTTTTATATAAAAATTCACTAATTATTAATTCTAATACCGCATCCCCAAGAAATTCTAGTCTTTCATTATTCATTGAATATAAATTCTTACTTTCGTTACTGTAAGAGCTATGTGTTAATGCAGTATACAAAAGATTTTTTTTCTTGAAATTATATCCTATTCTTTCTTCTAATTCTCTATAATCTGATTTTACCTTCATTTTATTAGACCTCCCAATCTCTTTAATCATTTTATCACAAAAAATATAAAGTAAGATAAATTATATTTATCTTACTTTATATTTTTGTATAAATAAAGGTAATATTCACCCTATTATTAAATTTCTAATATTTCTTGAAAACAAGAGATGCATTATGTCCACCAAATCCTAGGGAATTGGATAGTGCATAATCTATATTAGCAGTTCTTCCTACATTAGGTATATAATCAAGATCACAATCTTCATCTTTGGTTTCATAATTAATTGTTGGCGGTAAATATCCTTCCTTTATTGCATATGCACATGCTATTGCTTCTATTGCTCCTGCTGCGCCTAATAGGTGACCTGTCATAGATTTAGTTGAACTAATTGGTATATGATATGCATAATCTCCAAACACACTTTTTATTGCCTTAGTCTCACATAAATCATTGTAATAAGTTGAAGTCCCATGTGCATTTATATACCCGATTTCATTCTTATCTATTTCTGCATCATTAATAGCACTTATCATTGCACGAGCAGCGCCTTCTCCTTCAGGAGCAGGCGCTGTAATATGATGTGCATCAGAAGTAGAACCATATCCACTTACTTCTACAATTATATTTGCTCCTCTTTTTTTAGCATGTTCTAGTTCTTCTAAAATTAATATTCCTGCACCTTCACCCATTATAAAACCATCTCTATTTTTATCAAAGGGACGACTAGCTTTAGAAGAATCAGTTTGAGTTGACATAGCTTTCATAGAACAAAAACCAGCAAAACCAAATGGTGTAATTGAAGCTTCACTTCCACCTGCTACCATTATATCGGCATCACCCCTCTGAATAATTCTAGAGGCATTTCCTATAGCGTTTGTAGCTGTAGCGCATGCGGTTACAACTGTTTCATTATGTCCTTTTGCACCTAGAGTGATAGCAACTTGTCCAGAGGCCATATTAGAGATCATCATAGGAATACAAAAAGGGCTTACTCTATTTGGACCCTTTTCCATTAGTACTCTATGTTGAATTTCAAAGGTTTCTAAACCGCCTATGCCCGAACCTATTATAACACCCATACGTTCAAGATTTATTTTGCTCAGTGGCATCTTTGCATCTTCTATAGCCATTTTACTTGCTGCAACTGCATATTGGGTATAAAGATCCATTCTGCGCGCTTCCTTTTTATCTATAAAATCATTCACTTGAAAGTTTCTAATCTCAGCAGCTAATTTACTAGGATAAGCATCCACATCAAATTTTGATATTTTATTTATACCTGATTTACCTGATTTTATGGATTCCCAGAAGTCTTTTTTACCAAAACCTACTGAAGAAACAACACCCATACCAGTTATTACAACTCTTCGTTTCATAATATTACCTCCTAGTACTAACTTTAATCTATATTAATTATTATTCATCATAATTTCAAATTGTATTTGTAAAGTCCCGAGTTATGTCGGGACTTTAATTTATTACTTGTCTTGTAAGTAATCAACAACATCTTTAACCAATTTAATTTTTTCAGCATCTTCATCAGGTATTTCTAAATCAAATTCCTCTTCAAATGCCATAATTAATTCCACAATATCAAGGGAATCCGCTCCCAAATCATCTATAAAAGATGCTTCTAATATAACTTCATCTGATTCTACTCCCAATTGGTCTATAATAATTTCTTTTATCTTATCAAACATATACCATTCACCTCCCTTCAAATCATTATAAAGTCATCAATTATATATTATAAAGTAACTTATAATATTATTACATATACATTCCACCATCAATATGAATAATTTGACCTGTTATATAATCAGATAAGTCAGAACTTAAAAAACCTACCATATTTGCTATATCCTCTGGTCTACCTAGTTTATTTGCAGGAATATTATTCAATAATTCTTTTTTAATATTATCAGGTAAAGCATCTGTCATATCTGTTCGTATAAAACCTGGTGCTATCGCATTTACTTGGATGCCTCTTGAAGCAACTTCCTTTGCAATTGATTTTGTAAAACCTATAAGACCTGCTTTGGAAGCAGAGTAATTAGATTGTCCTGCGTTGCCAGTAGTTCCAACTATCGATGTTATATTTACAATTTTACCCTTTTTCCTCTTAATCATTTTTCGTATTATAGATTTTGTCATTAGAAATGCACCTTTTAAGTTAGTATTCAATACTTCATCCCACTCATCTTCCTTCATTCTCATAAGAAGATTATCTCTTGTTATACCTGCATTATTAATTAATATATCTATACTGTTAAATTTTTCATATACTGTATTAATAAATTTATCTACATCTGAACTTTTCCCTATATCCGCTTTAATTGCAAGTGCTTCTCTACCCATAGATTCAATTTCTTTTACTACTTCATTTGCAGCAGCAAAATTATTGTTATAATTCACTATAATATTAGCTCCTAAGCTTGCCAGGTGTAAAGCAATACTTTTTCCAATTCCTCTTGAACCTCCAGTTACTATAGCAGTTTTATTTTCAAGATTCAATTTAATTTACCTCCAAATTATTAAATGTTTCATTTATAGTTTTTAGATCTTCTACTCTTAAACAAGTAATGTCTTTGCTAATCTTTTTTGCAAATGAAGTTAGAGCTTTTCCTGGACCAATTTCAATAAATATATTAATTCCCTCATCAATCATTTTATTCATACTTTCTTCCCATAAAACAGATGAGCTAACCTGTTTAATTAAATTGCTTTTTATAGTTTGTGCATCCTGAACTATGCTTGCGTTAACATTTGATACTATTGGAATATTAGTATTACTAAATTTATATTTTTTAATCTCCTCTTTTAATTTTCTACCAGCTGGACTTAGTAAACTTGAGTGAAAAGGTGCACTAACTGGTAATAATGTGGTTCTTTTCGCACCCATTTTTTTAGCTATTTCACATGCCTTTTTAACTGCATTTACTTCACCAGCAATAACGGTTTGTCCTGGACAATTGTAATTTGCAGCTTCAACTATTCCATATTGTGATGATTGTTTACAAATTTCTTCTATTTCGACCTTTCCTAATCCCATTATTGCAGCCATAGTTCCTACTCCGATTGGTACAGCTTCTTGCATAAACTTCCCTCTTTTTTTTACTAAAGGCAAAACCTCTTCCAAACTTATACTATTAGCAATAGAAAGAGAAGCATATTCCCCAAGACTTAATCCAGCAGTAATTTTGGGAATGATCTTTCTTTTTTTTAGTATAGTAGCAAAAGCTAGGCTAGTTGTCAAAATAGCTGGTTGAGTGTTCTCGGTTATATTTAATTGTTCTATAGGACCTTTAAAACATAGATTTTTTATATCCATATCAAGTATTTTATTAGCCTTATCAAACACCTCCATTGCCTCAGGAAAATTATCTGCAAGTTCTTTCCCCATTCCTAAATATTGCGCTCCCTGCCCTGGAAATATAAAAGCAATATTCTTCACAATCATACCCCCATATTATTTTTGCTTGTATTTAATAGTTGTAAAACTTCTTTTGCTTGAATTATTATTTCTTCAATTATTTCATGTGCAGGTTGGACCTTTGAAACCAGACCAGCTATTTGGCCTGCCATAACAGACCCATACTCAATATCTCCATCCACTACAGCATTTCTAAGTTTTCCGGAGCCAAGTTTTTCTATATCTTCTATAGAAGCTCCTTGTAGTTCTAATTTTTCGAACTTTCTTGTCAACTTATTTTTTAAAACTCTAACAGGATGACCTGTACTTCTACCTGAAACAATTGTATCTCTATCCTTAGACTTAATTACTAATACCTTATATTTTTCATGTACTATACATTCACTTGCACAAACAAAACGAGTGCCCATTTGTACTCCTTCTGCTCCTAAAGCAAAAGCTGCAACAAGACCTCTCCCATCACCAATACCACCAGCGGCAATAACAGGAATTGAAACTGCATCTACTACTTGTGGTACTAAAGCCATGGTTGTTAATTCACCAATGTGACCACCAGCTTCTGTACCTTCTACAATAATTGCATCAGCTTGGTATCTTTCCATTCTTTTGGCTAAGGAAACTGAAGGTACTACAGGAATAACCTTAATGCCTTGTGCATGTAATTTTGGTATATATTTTCCAGGATTTCCTGCACCAGTAGTTACAAGTGCAACCTTCTCTTGTAAAACAACCTCCATAACTTCTTCAGCAAAAGGGGATAAAAGCATAACATTTACTCCAAAGGGCTTATCCGTTTGCGATTTTGCTTTAATTATCTCATTTCTTACAAATTCTGCAGGTGCATTTCCAGCACCAATTATTCCAATTCCTCCTGCTTCTGAAACCGCCACTGCTAATTCAGATGTCGCTACCCAAGCCATACCTCCTTGGATAATTGGATATTTTATATTTAAAAGACTGCATAATTTACTATTTAACATTTTATCACCTCTTCTAATTACCATTTTATTGCCATCGCTCCCCAGGTTAGTCCACCGCCAAACCCTACAAGAATTATATTATCATCTCTCTTTATTAATCTTCCTTTAACAGCTTCATCCAATGCCACAGGAATTGATGCCGCTGACATATTCCCGTATTTATCTAGATTTATTATTATTTTATCGTTGCCTATTTTTAGTCGTTTAGCAGCTGCCTCAATAATACGTATATTAGCTTGATGTGGTACAAAAAAATCAATATCTTCTATACATAAATTTGATTGTTCTATTACCTCTTTTGCGCTTGAAGACATTTTTTTAGTTGCAAATTTAAAAACCTCATTCCCATCCATTTGAATGTAGTGCAATCTATTTTCAACAGTATTTATTGAAGCTGGATTTAAAGATCCTCCAGCAGGCAATTTTAATAATCTCCCACCACTTCCATCAGCGCCTATTTTAGAGCTTAAAATACCTCTTCCTTCATCTCCCTTTTCTAGAATAGCAGCTCCTGCTCCATCACCAAACAATATACAAGTATTTCTATCTTGATAATCTGTAATTTTAGATAAGGCATCTGCCCCAATCACCAAAATCTTTGAATAAAAATCAGTTTGTATAAATTGTTGAGCAATAGTCATCCCATATATAAATCCAGTACAAGCAGCTTCAATATCAAATGCTGCAGCATTTATTGCCCCAATTTTATCTTGTACTAAGCATGCTACCGATGGGAAAAGCATATCTGGCGTAGCTGTGGCTACTATTATACAATCGATTTCTTTTGGAGAAACTCCTGCGGTTTCAAGAGCCTTAAAGGCTGCTTGAGTTGCTAAATCAGAGGTTGATTCATTTTCTTTCGATATCCTTCTTTCTTTTATTCCTGTTCTTGTTGTTATCCAATCATCCGATGTATCTACCATCACTTCTAAGTCTTTATTAGTCAATATTTTTTCAGGTACATAGTGACCAGTTCCTGTAATAATTGCACCCATTAATTATTCTCCTTTTTCTTTTATGTCTATTTTTTTTATTTCTTCTTCTATATTGCTATCTACTTCTTGTTCTAGATATTTTATACCTTGACGAATTGCATTTTTGATTGCATTTGCATCTGAGCTTCCATGAGCTTTAATAAGCCCACCATTAATTCCTAAAAAAGGTGCTCCTCCATACTCACTATAATCAAATTGATTTTTAAAATTTTTTAAGGAAGTTTTTAAAAACAATCCACCTATTTTCCCTTTGGTAGTTGAAAGCATAGTATCCTTTAAAGAATGCATTATAAATGAAGCTAATCCTTCTATTAGTTTCAGTATTACATTCCCTGTAAATCCATCGCAAACAATTATATCTGTTACGCCATAAGGTATATCCCTTGCTTCTACATTTCCAATAAAATTAATATTACATTCCTTAAGCAATTTAAATGTTTCCTTAGTTAGTTCATTTCCTTTTTTTTCTTCAGAACCAATGTTTACAAGACCAACCCTTGGATTATCTTTTCCAATTACCTTTTGCATATAAATTGAACCCATAATAGCAAATTGCTGTAATTGTTTTGGCTTACAATCTGCATTTGCACCAGCATCAATTAATAAACATGGACCTAATTTAGTAGGAATTATAGGTGCTAATGCTGGACGAAGAATTCCTTTTATTCTACCAATTTTTAATAGTCCACCAGCTAATAGTGCTCCTGTATTACCAGCAGAAATTAAAACTGAATTATCATTTTCCTTAATCAGATTCATCCCTATTACTAATGAAGAATTCTTTTTCCTTCTTATAGCTAAAGTTGGCTCATCATCATTACTCACTATTTCCGTTGCATTTATAATTCCAATTTTATCTTCATCATATTTATACTTCCATAACTCTTTTTGAATTTCTTCTTGTATGCCTATTATTGATACATTGATATTGTATTCTTTTATAGCCAATACACAGCCTTTTACAATTTCACTAGGAGAATTGTCACCACCCATACCATCTACATATATTTTCACTATGATTCACCTCCATAAGATTCATGGTTAAAAGTTACTAATATAAATTTACCTCTAAATGCTTCTTCAGATTTTACTCTGATTTTAACCCATACAAAATATTTGTTATCTCCGCGTTTCTTGACAACTTCAGCTCGTGCTATAAGTTTTTGTCCAGCATGAATTGGTTTTTTATATTTAATATTAGCTACTCCTATCAAAGCAACATTTGCATCAATAACAGCGATAGCTAGAGACTCTGCTAAAGAATAAATATGATGTCCTTTAATAACTTTTGTTTTTTCGAATGCATGATCATTAGTTGTTTCAAATATTGAAATTGCATTATTTCCTAAATTCATTTCAACAAGCTCACCTATTATTTCACTGCTATGTAGAGATTTTACTTTATCTAAATTATTCTCTGCCATGTTTTTTATTCTTTCTCTCAATTCTGGTATTCCTAATTCTAGTCTATCTAAGCGTATTGTTTGTATACTAACTGAAAATAACTCGCTTAATTCTTCATCAGTAAGAAAAGGGTCTTCTTTTAATTGCTCAGAAAGCTGATTTTGCCGTTCTCTCTTAGGTATTTTAATTTTTTTCAATATTAACACCTCTGTTATTATCTATATTTAATACCAGGTACTAATAGTATATTATAATTATTTTTAAAAATCAAGTATTATGTAAATAAAAAAAGATAGTAGCATAAAAACTACTATCTTCTTTATTGAATATTACTCAACATCGATTACTTCCAATTTTTTGTATGTGCCACAGGATTTGCAGACTCGATGAGGTAATTTAACTTCACCACATTTAGGACATGTACTTAATCCTGGTACAGACAATTTCCAATTTGCTCTTCTTTTATCTCTTCTTGCTTTAGATGTTTTTCTTTTTGGTACAGCCATTCCTTTACACCTCCTTAATATAACCAAACTCTTTATAAGATTGCGTATAAAAAACCAGCGCTTACTTTCCTACTTCAAACTGAGTCAATATCATTTTATAAGTACCTGAATAATTATATAAATTACATAGTTAATTGTCAAGCATAAAAACCTTACAGATAGAAGACTGATAGAAGACTAACTTACTATCTCTTTTGTGTCTCTTGCAATCATCAGTTCTTCATCTGTAGGTATAACTATAACTTTTACTTTTGAATCTTCTGTAGATATTATAGTTTCTTTTCCGCGACTATTGTTTTTATTATTATCAATTGATAATCCCAAGAATTGTAATTTATTACATATTTCTTTACGATTTTCTGCAGAATTTTCACCCAATCCCGCAGTAAAGACTATTACATCAACACCATTCATAGCAGCAGTATAAGAACCAATGGTTGTCCTTACTCTGTAGTTAAATATATCTAATGCCAATTGAGCTCTATCGTTCCCATTTTGTGCAGCCTCTTCAATATCTCTAAAATCGCTGCTAACACCAGATATACCTAAGACACCAGATTTTTTATTTAATACATTATTGATTTCTTGACTAGATAATCCTTCCTGCTCCATTAAGAAAGTTAGAATTGCAGGATCAATACTTCCACATCTAGTTCCCATTGCTAAGCCCTCTAAGGGTGTGAAACCCATACTTGTATCAATTGATACACCTTCTTTAACTGCTGTAATACTTGCACCGTTTCCTAAATGACATGTAATTATTTTAAGATCCTCTATTTGTTTATTTAATATAGAAGCTGCTCTCTGAGCAACATATTTATGAGATGTTCCATGAAAACCATATTTTCTTATCTTATACTTTTCATAATATTCGTATGGTAATGGATAAATATAAGCTTCTTTAGGCATAGTCTGATGAAAAGCTGTATCAAACACTCCTACCATTTGAACATTTGGTAGTATTTCCTTACAAGCCTCGATACCCATAATATTTGGAGGATTATGTAGTGGTGCTAAATCTATACATTCCTTTAATGCATCCATAACCGCATCAGTTATTAGAACAGAGGATGCGAATTTTTCTCCTGCATGAACAACCCTATGTCCTACAGCATATATTTCATCCATAGATTTAATTACTCCATGTTTCTCATCAACTAGTGCATTCATTAAAATCTCTAATGCAACCTTATGATCCTTCATGTCTCTTTCTACTACAATCTTTTCTTTTCCCTCAGGCTTGTGCGTT
Organism: uncultured Eubacteriaceae bacterium; assembly: GCA_964533275.1. Classification (GTDB taxonomy): domain Bacteria; phylum Bacillota; class Clostridia; order Eubacteriales; family Garciellaceae; genus CAZHJK01. The sequence continues at coordinate 17,687 of CAZHJK010000006.1, forward strand.
AATACAGAACCCTCAATCCCAATCCTTTCTGCTAATCCTTTAGCTATTATTTGCTCATTATCCATATCCATAAGTTGATATTTTAAGGATGAGCTTCCACAATTAATTACTAAAATTTTCAATTCAAATACCTCCTTTATTATTAATCTCATTATTATTTTAACATAACTTAATAAAAATTCTAATTAATTTATGATTTGCTACTTTTCTTTATATTTTTCTAAAAATAAGATAGTATATATATTAAGTTGTTACAAAAGAAAATTTTAAATAATTTGGAGTGTTTATAAATGAATATAACTGGAATAATTGTTGAATATAATCCTTTACATAATGGTCATAATTATCATCTTTCTAAGTCAAGAGAAATTACAAAAAATGAATATACTATTGCAATTATGAGTGGACATTTTCTACAAAGAGGTGAACCTGCATTATTTAATAAATGGTTTAGAACAAAAATGGCATTAAGAGCAGGAATTGATATTGTAATAGAACTTCCAACTATTTATAGTTGTCAAAGTGCTGAACTTTTTTCCTATGGAGCAGTCCAGTTACTTGAAAAACTAGGCATAATTAATAGCTTAGTTTTTGGTAGTGAAACAAATAATATTGAAGACTTAAAAATAATTTCTAATATTTTAGCAAATGAACCCGATTTATATCAAAAGTTATTAAAATCTGAATTAAATAAAGGTGTATCTTTTCCATCAGCCCGAACTAAAGCACTTGAAAAATTTTGTTTCAATTATAATAACAACCATTCCCATACTGATATTAAATCCATTTTACAATATCCTAATAATATTTTAGGGATCGAATATTTAAAATGGCTAAAACGATTCAAAAGTAAAATAATTCCTGAAACTATATTAAGAGTAGGCTCTGGCTATCATGATAAAGAATTAAATACTGATTTTTCCAGTGCCACCGCAATAAGAAATCAAATATTTTCTATAGATAATAATTATAATAAATTAATAGGTCTTATGCCATCCTCCAGTTTTTCTATAATTAAAGAAGCTATAGATACCAATTTTTTACCTGCACGATTTGATGATATGTCTAAAAGTATCTTGTCCATTCTTTTAAGGTATAATACCAAGGATTTAAAGAAGTTTCTTGATATAAATGAAGGACTAGAAAGTAGAATATTTAATCAACTTAATACAAATTCTATCGAGGAATTAATAGGGTTAGTAAAGACTAAAAGATATACATATACCAGAATTCAAAGAATCTTATGTCATGTTCTATTAAACATAACTTCAGAAGACATAAATTTATTTAAAGAAAATGGAGGAGTACAATATATTAGAGTATTAGGTTTTAGTGAAAAAGGAAAGAATATATTGCCAAAATTAAAAAAACACAGCTCTTTACCTATTATCACAAATCTATCTAAGTCTTATAAGTCATTAAATCCTATTCAAAGAAAAATGATGGATTTTGATATTCTTGCAACAAATATATATCATATACATTTTACAAAAATGTTAACATATAATAAAAATATGGATTTTACTTGTTCTCCTATTATCATAGAAAAATAGTGTTTAAATACATATGCAAAAATAAACTTTAGAGTTCTTTAGAGTCTATTTAAATTGTTAACATTATCTTCAATAACTTTAATTACCTCTTTTATTCCATCGCTAATTCCACTTGTAGACATATTTAATATATAATTATCCCTATTACTATATACTTTCTTTATTTCTCTTTCCAAACTTTCAGAACTTAATTCTTCTTCTAAAATGACATTGCTAAATCCTTGTTTTTTATAGGATGCAGCATTTAATATTTGATCTCCTCTACTGGCTTGTCTGGATAGAGGTATTAAAATATTAGGTTTATTTAATGCTAAAATTTCATATAATGTTGTTGCCCCTGCTCTTGATATAATTAAATCTGCCATGGCAAATAAGTGATGCAATTCATCACTTACATATTCAAATTGTTTATATCCTTGGAGATTTCTCAGGGACAAATCAGTGTTTCCTTTACCGCATATATGACATATTTGATAATCCTGTAATAAAATTTCTAAGGAATCTCTAATAATATTATTCAATATTTTAGATCCCAGACTCCCACCAATTATTAACATTATAGGTTTTTCAATATTAAAAGAGCATAATCTTCTTCCAAAACTCTTATTGCCATTAAATAGATTCTCTCTAACCGGTATCCCAGTTAATATACTTTTGGTCTTTGGAAGATATTTGATAGTTTCTGGAAAGGAATAACATATATTATTTGCAAAGGGTATAGATATTTTATTAGCCAACCCAGGAGTAATATCTGATTCGTGGAGTACTACAGGTATTCTTTTTATCCATGCTGCCCAAACCACAGGAGAGGAAACAAATCCACCTTTACTAAATATAATTTGAGGTTTGATTTTATTTAAAATAGATAATGCCTGAAAAAATCCTTGAGAAATTTTTATAGTATCTGTAAGGTTTTTTATATCTACATATCTTCTAAGTTTACCTGCTTTTATACTAAAATATTTAATGCCTTCCTTCTCAATTAATTGTTTTTCTATTCCATTTTCAGTTCCTATATAAAAAACTTCATAACCATATTTTTTTAAAGAAGGAAGCAATGCTATATTAGGTGTAACATGACCAGCTGTTCCTCCACCTGTTAAAACTATTCTTTTCATTTTTCCACCTCAAATATTATTATATTTATATTTACAATATTCTTATTAAACTAGCTATTACTAAGGAAAAAATTCTGGTAACATTTATTATTATAAAATTTTTTAAAGACAATTTAAATGTTTCTTTTTTAGATTGATTTATACTAAATTTATTTATATTATTATAAACTGGAATAATAGTAATTAAAGTTATAATTGAAGTTATTGGTTCAACACCTAATATAATTAATAATATCATATCAATATATACAGCATAATATAATAGTTTAAATAGTTTTAATGACTTTTTTGTGCCAATATAAATAGGGAGAGTATATCTTTTGTTTTGTAAATCTTCTTCCATATCGCATATATTATTTGCCAGCATTATATTTGCAATACCACATATAGTTGGAATTGAAATTAAAAAAATATAAACTATCTCTTCAATTTCTTTAATAATAATTTCAAGTAAACCATCTCTATATAAAATAGTTATAAAGTTTTGATCATAAATGTGAATGTATGTAGATATAAAAGTAATTATAAAACCCATAAACAACCCAGAAAATATTTCTCCAATAGGCATTCTAGAAATGGGAATTGGTCCATATGTGTAATGAATACCAACAAAAAAGGATATAGCACCCAATATAAGGATGATAATATCTGTATTAAAATATAGAATAACTCCGAATAATATTGCTATTATTAATAATATAAATATTACCAATAAGACAGTAGCTTCTTCTAAATTATCTCTTACAATTGCATTATGACTTTGATATCCGTATCCACTAGTTTTGATTGCTGTCTTATAATCTGTATAGTTATTAATTGTTGTTGTAGCCATGTCAAAACAAATCAAAGATATAAACATCAATATAAAATTTTTTATATCAAAACTGTTAAAATGATATATTGCATAGATAGAACCTAAGGAAAACGGAATAAAACTTGCTATTTTTGTTTTAATTTCGACTAATTTTAAAAAACTACTTATAGTCATGATACCCTCCAAGGAAAATTATCTTAATCAATCCCTTTTAATAAGCCATATTCTAAAATTTATTATAGCATAAAATACTAATTACAAAATATATATAAAGTATAATTTGTAATTTAGACTTCTTGTATTGGGGGAACAACATGAAAAAAAAAATATTAGATGTTACAATTGCTTTGGTTATATTTTTTATAATTATTTTAATGGTTACTTTCCCAAGTCAAGCATATAATGCAGCTAAAGATGGTTTAACTATTTGGTTTCATAATGTATTACCGTCTCTCTTACCCTTTTTTATAGGTACCGAAATACTAATTGGATTAGGCGTTGTCCATTTTATTGGAGTTTTACTAGAACCTATCATGTATCCGCTATTTAAAGTACCAGGTGTTGGATCTTTTGCTTATGCTATGAGTATAACCTCAGGATACCCTATGGGTTCAAAAATTACAACAGAATTGAGAAATCGTAATTTATGTTCTCGTGAAGAAGGCCAACGCCTTCTTGCATTTTGCAGTACTTCTGGCCCCTTATTCATGATTGGAGCAGTTGCAATTGGAATGTTCGGTAATCCATTACTAGGTGTAATAATTGCCATATCCCATTATATTGGTTCAATTTTAACTGGTGTTTGTTTTAGGCACTATGGCAAAAATAATGAAAACATATATATAAGTAAATATAAAAACCCTTTTAAAGCAATGCTTCAAGCAAAAAAAGAAGACGGCAGGAAATTTGGAGTATTATTTGGTGATGCAGTAAAAAATTCCTTTAATACATTATTAGTTATTGGAGGATTTATTATGTTCTTTTCTGTTCTTACTGAATTGTTTTCTATAATCAAATTTTTTGACCTGTTTACTCTTTTATTTTCTCCTATTTCATCAGTTTTTAGTCCTTCAGATAACTTAATGAAAGGCTTAATAAGTGGGATTATGGAAATCACAAATGGAGCAGAGATAATTAGTAAATCTAGTGATTCTCTTTTGTTACAAGGAACCTTTGTTTCTTTTATAATTGCATGGGGTGGGTTATCAATCCACGCACAAGCTATAAGCTTTATCAGCAAAACAGACTTAAAAATCTCTCCTTATATAATAGCTAAAGCGCTTCATGGAGTGCTTACAGGTATTGTTGCTTTTATATTTATTAAGTGGCCATTCCCCTTCTTTAAATCCATAACAAAACAAGTTTTTTATAATTATGAATCTACCCTCTTTTTTAACATTGATTGGTTAGATAAATTACTTTTAAGTATTGGTTTTTATTGTAAAATAATCATCTTTTTAATTATCACCAGTATCCTTTTATTTATCCTTTATAAAATAAAAAAAAGCATGCAAAAAAAGCACGCTAATAACTAGCTTATACTAATTCTTCTTTGATTCTTTTATACCCTTTAATTCCTTTCTATTTTCATCAATAGTATTATGTAATTCCTGTAGTTGGTTTTGTAATTTCAACAAAATAGTGTCTGCATATTCACTTGTGCCTAATCTAATATCTTTTGCATTTTCTTGAGTTTTTTGTATTATTTCCTCAGCTTGCTGATAAGCACTTTTTGTTATTTCATTTTCATCTACCATTTTTCTAATATAATTTTCCGCTTCTTGAGTTATAGTTTCAGCTTCCTTTTGTGCTTCAATCAATATCTTTTTTCTTTCCTCTTTTATCCATTGAGCTTGTTTTATTTCGTCAGGCAGATTTACTCTTATATCTTGTATTAAACCTAATAGCTCTTCAGCATCAATTAAAACCCGACTTGAAAAAGGTACGCCTGTGCCACTTTCTATAGCATCTTCAATTTGATCTAATAAATACATTATTTGCATAAAATCTCCCCCACTTTTTTATACTTACTTGATTTTATCAAAAATTGCTTCTTCAACAACTTCAGGTACAAGTCCTCTTATGCACCCGTTTAAAACAGCTACTTCTTTTATTATACTAGAACTAATATAAGAATACTTGCTATTGGTCATCATAAACATTGTTTCCACTTTAGGTGATAATTTTTTATTCATTAAAGCCATTTGAAATTCATATTCAAAATCTGATACTGCTCTTAGCCCTTTTACAATTACATTAATATTCTTATTTTCAATAAAATCTATTAATAGACCTGAGAAACTAACAATTTGTATATTCCCAATATCTCCAGTTGTTTTTTTTAATAACTCAATTCTCTCATCAACTGTAAAAAAAGGTTTCTTGTTTGGGTTATATAAAACTGCAACTACCACTCTATCAAATGTATTAGCAGCTCTTTGAATAATATCTAAATGACCATTTGTAACTGGATCAAAGCTACCTGGATAAATACATGAATTCATTTAAATTTCCTCCTGTTCATAAAAAGATAAAACTGTATTTCCATATTTTTGTTGTCTATAGCAAATCAATCCATCTTGTTCCTCAATTATATCCTTTTTACTATGTTCGATTATTATAATTCCAGAAGTATTTAAAACATAGCTTTCCACTATTGCTAATAACGCTGGTTGTATAAATCCCTTTATATAGGGAGGATCTAGGAATATAATGTCTATTTTTTCATGAAAAGAAGAAATCTGTTTGATTCCATTGGTAAAATTTTTATAAACTAATTCAGATCTATCTAATAATTTTGTATTAGTTAAATTTTCTTTTATTATAGATAAACTCTCTCTATGATTTTCTACAAAATAACATTTCCTTGCTCCTCTACTTAATGCTTCTATACCAATATTGCCTGTACCAGCAAAACCATCTAAAAAATATGAATTTACAACTTTGCCTCCAATCATACTAAATAAAGCTTCTTTAATTCGATCTGATGTTGGTCGAATCCTATTGTCTTTAGGTGTTATTAATCTTCTTCCCTTTGCACTACCAGTTATAACCCTCATATTCTACCTCCCAAAACTCATATTAATTTTAGCATAGTTTACTAAACATAAAAAGTATTATTTGTTAATTTATTATTTAGAATAAAATACACTATTTAATTCAAAAGTATAACATTGAAAAAGGAAGCAACACAAGGCTACTTCCTTTTTATTATTTATATTTATTTACCGGATATTGATCTTTCATACTGTTCTACCATTTTCTTAACCATATATCCACCCACATAGCCATTTTGTCTAGAAGGTAAATTACCTTTATCTTGATTATCATAATTAGTAATACCTAATTCATTAGCTACTTCAAGTTTAAATTGGTCAAGACCTTTTCTAGCTTCTGGTACCAACACTCTATTTCTTCCACTATTATTTTGAGTTGCCATCTTTTCACCTCCTATTATTGTTCTAACATTAATTTAACCAGAAGGCGAAAAATTTAAACTAGCAATAATATGCTATAATTGATTAAACTGGAAGGATTTTAGTATTTATGATATTTCCCAATTTTTAATTTAAAGATACTTCATTTAACTTTTTTTCAAACTTCTTTTTAATATATTCCTCTATTAATTCATATTCTTTTAATTCTATTACTTCCTCACAAGCTTTTTTTGCTTTTGATATAATCTCGATATCATTAATTATATTTCCAATTTTTAATTCAGGTAATCCATGTTGTCTTACTCCTAAGAATTCTCCTGGGCCTCTTATAATTAAGTCCTTTTCTGCTATAATAAAACCATTATCTGTACTTGTCATTGTTTTCATGCGTTTTTTTGTGACATCGTTATAATTGTCTGATATTAGAAAACAATATGATTGATATGGTCCCCTACCAACTCTACCACGCAATTGGTGTAGTTGTGATAAGCCAAATCTTTCAGCATTTTGAATAACCATAATACTAGCATTAGGGACATTAACACCAACTTCTATTATTGTTGTAGAAATTAAAATATCAATTAGTCCCTCTTTAAATTGGCGCATAATAGCATCTTTATCACTTTTTTTTAATTTTCCATGTATTATAGCAATATTCTCTTTATTAAAATAATTTTTTTCTAAATATTCTTTAAGTTCTAATACTGATCGAGCTTCTATATTACTAGTTTCTTCTACCAGGGGACATACTATGTATATTTGTCTTCCTTGATTTACTTGTTTTTTTATAAATTCATATAATCTTTTTTCTAGATTACTATTTATATGGTGTGTTTCTATTTTCTTTCTTCCTGGTGGTAATTCATTTATTATAGAAATATCAAGATCTCCATACAACATATATGAAAGTGTTCTTGGTATTGGAGTAGCTGTCATAACCATTACATGTGGATTATCACCCTTTTTATTTAATAAAGCTCTTTGTTTCACACCAAAGCGATGTTGTTCATCAGTTATCACCAAACCTAGTTTATAAAAACTTACATCTTCCTGGATAATTGCATGAGTTCCAATTATTATATCTATTCTACCCTCACTAATTTTTTTAATAATATTACTTTTTTTCTTATTATTTATATTTCCTGTTAATAGGCAAATATTCAAATTGAATTTTTCAAAGAATTGGTTAAATGTTAAATAATGTTGATTAGCTAATATTTCAGTTGGCGCCATCATTGCTCCTTGGTATCCATTTAAGCTTGCTATAAGTAAAGCAATCGCAGCAATAACTGTTTTTCCAGAACCTACATCACCTTGTACAAGCCTATTCATTATTTTGCCTGATGTAAAATCTTTCATTATTTCATTTATAACATTTCTTTGAGCATTTGTTAATTGATAAGGTAATTTGTTAATGAATTTTTCTACCTTTGGATGGGTTTTAAAAATAATTCCTTTAGCCTTTTCAGAATTATTTTTTTTAATAATTTTTAATGCCATTTGTATTAAAAAAAATTCATCAAATACTAATCTATTTTTTGCAATCTTATAATAATAAAAATCCTTTGGAAAGTGAATATTTTTTAAGGCAAAATTAATATCACATAGATTATACTTTTGTCTTAAAAAAGAGGGCAAATATTCTTCAACTTGTCCTATTACATCACTTAATACTAAATCAATCAGTTTTCTTATTTCTTTTTGTTTCAACCTAGATGTTGATCTATAAATAGGAATAATCCCTTGTCCAGTGAAAGAAAGATCTTTTAATAGTTTATAATCTGGTGTTTCGATTTGAATGTGATTATAATTTTTTTTTATTTTGCCATATAAGTAATAGTTTTTACCTAATTTCAAAGTATTTTTTATATACGGCATATTAAACCATATAGCTTCTCCAATAGTTCCTTTATCCTCTATAATAACTTTTGTTATAGTTAATTTTCTACCTTTTATGTATACATCCTTACTAAAATCTTTTATTCTAACTATTATTCCTGTTTTTTCTTGATCATTACACATTGAGAGAGATTTTATTTTAGTTCTGTCTTGATAAGATTTCGGAAAAAAATATATAAGATCCTCGATTTTTTTTATATTTAATTTTGAAAACTCTAAGTATTTTTTTGGCCCTATACCTTTAATAACTTTTATTGAATCACTAATTTTCAAATTTTTTCATCCTACCTTTTAAAATGCGAATAAAAAAAGAGTATTAGACTCTTTTTTTATTCTACAGCAATAATATAATAGTATAATGGTTGACCACCATAATGGGTTTCAATATCAATATTCGAAAATTTATCTTCTAACATATCTTGTATTTTTTCTATCTCTTCATCAGATATGTCTTGACCAGCAAATAATGTAATAAGTTCATCATTTTCATCAATCATTTCATTAATTAATTTTATTGTAACTTCATTAATATTCTTTCCAACTGCAACTATTTTACCTTCATAAAGACCAATTATATCATCTTTTTTTATTTCTAGGTTGTTTACTTGGGTATTTCTTATTGCAAAGGTTATTTGTCCTGATTTTACTTCTTTTATAGCATTTTTCATTTGTTTAAAATTATCATTTTTATTTTTTTCTGGATTAAATGCTAATAATGCTGAAATACCCTGTGGAATTGTTTTTGTTGGTAATACCTCAATATTTTTATCTGATATTTGTTTTGCTTGATTTGCTGCTAATAATATATTACTGTTATTTGGCAATATATATATATACTTAGCACTTAATTTATCAATCTTAATTAAAAAATCTTCCGTACTTGGATTCATCGTTTGTCCACCTTGAATGACACTTTCAACACCTAGATCCATAAATACTTTAGTAATACCTTCTCCTGTTGCAACAGCAATAAAAGCAAATTCTTTTTCTTCAACATCCTCTTTAATATTTTCTTCAACATATTGATTATCATTGTAACTTAAATCTAATTGATTTTTATGTTGTTCTTTCATATTATCAATTTTTATATTAGTTATTTCACCAATTTTTAATGCATATTCTATTACTTTTCCAGGATTATTTGTATGGACATGAACCTTTATTCTTTCCTCATCACCAACTACTACTAGTGAGTCTCCTATTTGTGTTAAATATAGCTTTAGTTTGTCAATAAAAGAGTCCTTAGTTAAAATCATAAGCTCTGTACAATAAGTATACTTTATGTCTGCTGTTGAGATATCACCTTTGCTTTTTTGATTTTCATCAGCTTTCATAAGTAATTCTGTATCTTCAATTAAAATGTCCTTTTCAAAAAGAGCTTTATATGCACCTTCTAATATATATATAAGACCTTTTCCCCCTGCATCAACTACTCCCGCTTCTTTTAATACTGGCAGCATATTAGGTGTTTGTTCTAATATTTCTTTACTATGTTGTATAACTTTTTTCAAGAATAATTCCATAGAGATGTTTTCACTGTCTTTTGAATTTTCAACCGCATAATGCGCGCTTTCTCTGGCTACAGTTAAAATTGTACCTTCAGTAGGTTTCATCACTGCCTTATATGCCATGTCAGAACCAGATTGTAGTGCAAAGCTTAAATCTTGGATATTTAAATAGTTTTTATTTTTACAAGCTTTAGCAAAACCTCTAAATAGTTGAGACAATATTACACCAGAATTACCTCTAGCCCCCATTAGTGAACCGCTGGATGCAGCATCTGCAATTTTAGACAAACTATTATTTTGTAATTTTGCTACTTCCTTTGCAGCAAATTGTATAGTTAATGCCATATTAGTCCCAGTATCCCCATCAGGAACTGGAAAAACATTTAAATCATTGACTTCCCTTTTATTATTTTCTAAATTCTTAGCAGCAAAAATAATCATCTTTCTTAAAAGGGGTCCATCTATATTTTTTATATTCAATTTAGTTCCTCCTTACAACAATTAAACTCTAACGCTTTCGACATTTACATTTACTTTTTCTACCTTCATTCCTGTTAAATTCTCCACTGTATATTTTACCTTATCAATGATGTTTTCTGCAACTACAGATATTTTTATTCCAAATTCAACAATTACATATAGATCTATTGTTAACTTCCCATTATTTTCCACTACTTTTACTCCCCTACTCATATGCTCTCGTTTTAATAATTCCACGATCCCATCTTTACCTTTTTTTGTAGCCATTCCCACCAATCCATAACACTCTATTGCAGCAAGACCTGCAATATTTGCAAGTAAGTCTTCTGAAATATATATGTTTCCTAATTCATTACTTATTTTAGCAGGCAATATGTAAACCTCCCTTGTTTTTTAAAATAATTATATTAAAAATTTTATTTATATATATTTTATCTTATAAATTTCTATTCTTCAACTATAGCTTAAATATTTATTAATTTATAATAAATATTAGTTTGAATAGATATCTTTAATAAATCCTTTTATTGCATTTTTATTTATTGTTATGTTACAATATATATGCTATACATGGGTATATTATTTTTGAATAGAACCTTTGCGAAGGAGGTGGAATAAATGGCAAAACAATGTAGTATTTGTAATAAAGGAGTAATTTCAGGAAACAAAATAAGCCACTCCACTAAACATACAAAACGAACTTGGAGTCCTAATCTAAAAAAGGTTAGAGCAATTGTAGACGGTACACCAAAAAAAATATCAGTATGTACTCGATGTTTACGATCAGGAAAAGTACAAAGAGCAATCTAATAAAATACGTGCATGTGAAATGGTATTCACAGCACGTTTTTTATTAAAAAAATATACTATGTTTGGTATTTTGAATTAGTAACCTTCTTTAGAAAATTTCTCATAAACTTAGGAAGTTTTATAAAAAACACCTTCATTTTACTTAACCCTCCTTTTCTAATACTTCGTTATTAAAAAACCTATTGCTATTAAAAATACAGCCGTTAAAAATAACCATACATTTATTGAAAAAATTAGAATTAGAAATGTAATTAACAATAATACAGTTAACAATATAAGTAACAAATGTTTTCTATATCTTATCCATATCTTCCATCTCACATTATCACATCCTAGTTAAATCCATAATAATAAATAATATACAAAGTATAAATATCCATAATAGAATATTAGGAAGAATGAAAACTAATATTAAGATGCCTATACCTATAAAAATAAATGCTAATAATCTTCTATGATAATATTTCAATTAGATCACCTTTATGTTTTATTTCTTTACATACTTAATTTATGTATAAACCAATAAATAATAAAGGCTTATAATAATATATTATTATAAGCCTTTATTTATGTTACATTAACATTTAGTCTCTAGCTAAAATAACCAATAATAATCCTGATTTAATAGAAATCTTTATATATTCATCATTAAATATATTACTGATACCATAGGTTTTAGACTTTATCATATCGCTATCTTCTAAAGAATAATACATGCCCATTGTGGTAATCCCTTTTACTCTGTCTGTATAAGGTAATAAAGATACTATGTCACCCTTTTTACCTTTAATTTCTATTTCCTTATTAATTAAATATATAATATTTTTTTCATTTATGATAGAAACTTTAAATCCTTTATTAATTATATTTTCCATTAAATAAATATTAGCTAAACTATGGTCTATTCGATCCCCTAAAACACCTAATAATACAATTTCTTTAACTGGAAGAGACATTGCGTATTGAATAGCAAGTTGAGTATCAGTATCATCTTTTTCTGGTGGATACTTTAAGATTTCTATATTATGGCTTTCGTAAAACTCTAAATCATTTGTTGTTATAGAATCTAAATCGCCTATTATTGTACTTGGAATTATTCCTAATCTTCTTACATGATTAGCTCCCCCATCAGCACATATAATATAATCTGGGTTTTGCTTTCTAAATATTTTTAAATAAAAAGCATCATCGAACATTTCACCATTTGAAACAATAAAAGCTTTCATTTTACCCCTCTTTATTAATATTCCCTGTTATTTTTTATTTCTGTCATAAAATAATTATAATTTTTATATCTACTTTCTTTTATTTTTCCTTCATGTAAAGCATCAATAATAGCGCAATTAGGTTCATGTATGTGAATACATGAATTAAATTTACACTTTCCAATATATTTGTTGAATTCAGGAAAAAAGTACATTAGTTCTTCTTCCTTAATATTATCCATACTTAAGGAACTAAAGCCTGGAGTATCAACAACATGCCCATTAATTCCGTAAGATAATAATTCTACATGTCTTGTTGTATGTCTTCCTCTACTAATTTTACTACTTATAATTCCCGTTTCAAGATTATAGTCTGTGTTAATTTTATTAAGTAATGAGGATTTCCCAACTCCAGATGGACCTGCAAATACGGTAATATGGTTTTCTAAATTTTTTGTTAAATCTTCAATGCCGATATTTTCTTTAACGCTAGTAAAAATTATAGGATAGCCAGTATTTTTATACATATCTTGGATTTCTTCTTCTTTACTTTTTATATTACTTACTATATCTATTTTATTTATACATATAATTAAAGATAAATTTTGCTTTTCTCCTTGTACAAGGAAGCGATCTATTAATTGGAAATTAGGATTAGGATTCAAAAGGGAAAATACAATTATCGCTTGATCTATATTTGTAACTGGAGGTCTAATTAATTGATTTTTACGAGGCAATATATCTTCTATTATGCCTTGACCATCATCGATAATTGTAATTAGTACTTCATCTCCAACCATAGGTGTTATTTTATCTTTTCTAAATATTCCTCTTGCTTTACATTCTACAATGTCAGAATTAATTCTTTGAACATAGTAGAATCCACCGATTCCCTTTATAATGATACCCTTATCCATTTATCCAACTCCTTGTATTAGAATGAAATAAAGCCTTCCGAATATTCTTTACCGTTAATTTTAACAGTATATATTTGAACTCCTGTACCTTGGACTGGAATCTGCAATAAACCTTCTTCAATAGAATGTTGCTTTTCGTATGCTGTCTTAATTGTATTATCTTGATAGTCTAGCAATTCTATTGTAACATTTACATTAAAGTTTTCTTCATCTTCCGGTTTATATTGAGTTAGATCAACTTCTACATTCTTTGTTGTTATCTTACCTTTACTTAATACAATATCTACCACCGTATTTTTTTGTACTTCCCCTTTTGCTTTTGGATTTTGTTCTATTACATAATCCTTTTCATAAGTTTCACTACTTTCATATTTTATATCTCCAATATTCAAGCCTACTGAGTTCAACAGTTCCTTTGCTTCTTCTAAAGTTTTACCAACTATGCTTGGCGTATTTATAGTTTCTTTTCCTTTGCTTACAAATAAATCAATTTTCCTACCCTCTTCTACCTCCATATCTTCTTTAGGGGATTGATCAAATACTTTACCATTTTCAAAGTCATCATTGAATTCATATTTAATTTCTCCTACTTCGAACCCAAGATTATCTAGTAAACTGGTAGCTTCAACTTCAAATTTTCCAATCAAAGAAGGTACTGCTATTTGTCTTGGCCCATTACTTACAATTAGTTTAACTATTTGATTTTCTTTAATCACTTTGCCTTGACCTGGATCTTGACTTATTACTAAATCCTTTTCTACTTCACTACTATACTTTCTTTCAGTTATTTCAGATTGTAAATCATTATCTCTTAATTTTTTAATTGCTTCATCAATGTGTAAATTTTCTACATTAGGAACTTCTATTTCTTTTACCATAAAGTACTTTCCAAATGAAAAAACCAATGCTCCTATCAAACTTGCCATTATGAAAAAAACAATTAAATATAAAACTATTTTTATTTTTTTATTTTTTCCTACTTTATTCTTTGTAGTACTAACTTTATTATTGCTATTATCTTTTTCTACAATAGGAGTGATTTGAGTTGGAGCATTATCATCAAAATAATTCTTTGTAAAGTTTACATTTGGCTCAAGATATACACGGTTTAAATCATTTATTAGATTAGTAGCATTTACATACCTCTCATCGGGATTTTTCTTTAATAACTTTAAAATAATAGAATTTAAACTCTCAGGTAAAGATTCATTAATTTCTTTGGGGGGTTTTATATCTCCTTGTAAATGTTGCAAAGCAACAGCTACAGATGTATCTCCTTTAAATGGTACCTCTCCTGTAACCATTTCATACATAACTATTCCTAATGAATAAATATCTGACTTTTCATTGACAAAGCCTCCGCGGGCTTGTTCAGGTGACAAATAATGCACAGATCCCATAGTGTCCTCTATCTGTGTAACAGTTGAACTTGTAATTGCCCTAGCAATACCAAAATCAGCTACTTTAGCAACACCTTCCTGGGTTATAATTATATTATGCGGTTTAATATCCCTATGTATAATATGATTTTTATGGGCATGTTCCAGTGCTGATGCTATTTGCAAAGCTATACTTATAGTTTTTTCCCAATTAACCTTAATACTCTCTTTAATAAATTTTTTTAATGTTTTGCCGTTAACCAATTCCATAACTATATAATGAATATCTTCTTGTACTCCTACATCATATATATTTACAATATTTTGATGGGATAAGCTAGCAGCTGATTGAGATTCCCTTTTAAACTTTTTTATAAATTGTTCATCATGAGTAAATTCTTGCCTAAGAACCTTTACTGCAACAAATCTATTTAACAATTTATCCTTTGCCTTATATACAATTGCCATTCCGCCTTGACCTATTATTTCTATTAATTCATATCTATTACTCAATATTTTTCCTAATAACATTATATTCCCACCTCCTAGCTTTGAAAAATAATTGTTGTGATATTGTCCTTTCCTCCATTAATATTAGCATGATTAATCAAATTTTCAGCTTTTTGTTGAAAATCTATATCTTTATTTACTATATCATTAATTTTATTTTCTGATATTGAATTTATAAGTCCATCAGTACAGAGTAATATAATATCCTTAGAATCAAATTGATAATTATAAATATCCAGATTTATTTCTCTATCTGTTCCTAAAGCTCTGGTAATTACATTTTTTTGCGGATGGGTTATAGCTTCTTCTTTAGTTATTTTACCCTCCTTAATTAATTCAGCTACTAAAGAATGATCCTCTGTAAGTTGTTTTATACCATTTTGATTAATTCGATAGGCTCTACTATCTCCAATATGAATTATATGTATTTTATTATTAAAACTTATAACCATTGTTAGTGTGGTTCCCATTCCATTAAGTTCCAGGCAGTTTTGAGCTTTTTCATAAATAGAATAATTAATTTTTTCTATTAGATGTTTAACATTCTTAATATTAAATATTAACTCATCCTTATCATGATTTTTCATAAAAAAATCTTTAACACCTTGAATTGCCATTTTACTAGCTACTTCACCCGCATTATGACCGCCCATTCCATCAGCAACTGCAAATACGCAGAATTTAGGATAAAATTCTTTAATAATTAAGAAAGAATCTTCATTATGTTCTCTTACCAATCCAACATGAGTTTTATATCCTATTTTCATATTTACACCTCACATAATCTTATAAATTATTTTCATCCTCAGATAAATTAAGATATCCTTTTCTTAATTGTCCACATGCTGCATTTATACTACTTCCCATCTCTTTTCTTATAGTAGTTGGTATACCGAAAGATTCTAACTTTTCCTTAAAAATCTTAATATTACTATCTAAACTTTTTTCATAGTCTTTTTCTTTAATTGAATTAATTGGTATTAGATTCACATGACAAAGCATTCCCTTTAGAAGCTTTCCCGTTTGAATAGCATCATCTAATGTATCATTTTTATCTTTAATTAATGCGTATTCAAATGTAACCCTTCTATTTGTATTATTAATATAATAGGTACAAGCATCAATTAAATCTCTTATACTATATTTTTTTGCTATTGGCATCATTTCCTTTCTTTTAATATCGTTAGCAGTATGAAGGGATATAGAAAGATTTATTTGTAATTGTTTATCAGCTAACTCATATATTTTAGGTACAATACCACAGGTCGACAATGTTATATGTCTTTGCCCAATATTAAGTGTTTGTTGGTTGTTTACTAGATTAATAAATTTAAGTACTTCATTTAAATTATCTAATGGCTCTCCACTGCCCATTAAAACGATATTAGATATTTTATCATCTATTATTTCTTGGGCTTTTATTACTTGATCCATCATCTCACCTGCATCTAGATTTCTAACTTTACCTTCAGTCGTTGAAGCACAGAAAATACACCCCATATTACAACCAACTTGAGTTGAAATACATATTGTATTCCCGTATTTATATTGCATTACAACACATTCTATAATATTTTTATCTTTCAATGCAAACAATAATTTTATTGTATCGTCCTCAGGATCTTGATATTTTTTAACAACTCTCAATCTATAAATTTCATATTTATCTTTTAATTGTTCTCTAATTTCATTTGGTAAATTTAGCATTTCATCAATACTATAAATTCCTTTATATATCCACTGAAATATTTGTTTTGCTCGGTATTTAGGTTGTTTATATTTTAAAATGATTTTATTTATCTCATCCAAATTTAATCCAATAAGATTTTTTTTATACAAAATCCTTCCCCTCTTCTAATTACTATTTTATTTTATTTTCCTATGTAATAAATTAATTATACCAAATTTCTTATTTGTAACAAAAATTGTTCTATATATACACAAAACTTCATCTTGAGAGTATATTAATAATAGAAATACAGCTATTAAACTAGTTATACTTTATAGAAAGGGAGATGATGTTTTTGAACTATTATGATTGGCTTGATTCACAGTATTCCTTTGGATACCCAGATTTATATACTAGCATACAACCATTAGTTGAAGATGAATTAAATAGATATAGTGGTACAAATCTAACTCCTTATCAAATAGATCAATTAGTTGATAATATAATGAATAGATATGATAACATGTATTCTCAAACTCAACAATATAGGGATAGAAATTTTTTAAGAAATTTTATATTTGTTCTATTATTTTCTAGATTGCTAAGAAGAAGGAGATACCCAATTTTTCGTGGATATTATTAGTCATATCTTTTAAAATCATCAAACCCCATTAAAATTGTTAATGGGGTTTGATGATTAAATTCTTTGCATTTTACTTATAAAAAAACCATCAATATCATCTATATGAGGAAAAACTTGTAAATAACCTTGTTTTATCTCATTATGTGTTAACAACTTATCAGAGAATTCTTTTATAGGTACTAGTCTAAAAGATGGATTTTTATCTAAGAATTTTTTAACTAGATTGAAATTTTCTTCCGGATTTATCGTACAGGTACTATATATTAAATTCCCACCCTTTTTTACATAACAAGCAGCATTCTCTAGCATTTGTATCTGTAAAGATGTAATGGTTTTAATATCATCTGGAGTTTTATTCCATTTTAAATCTGGTTTTCTTCTTATAATACCTAAGCCAGAACAGGGTGCATCTAATAAAACAGCGTCTGCTTTCCCAATTAAATTTTCATCTAAATCTAGTGCATTAAAAAGTTCTAATTGTATATTTGAAATATCTAATCGTTTAATATTATCCCTCATAAGTAATAATTTATGTTCATGCACATCTCGTGCAATCACTTTTCCTGTATTATCCATAACCTCAGCAATATGAGTTGTTTTTCCACCAGGTGCTGCACAAATATCTATTACTAATTGTTCTTTTAGGGGATTTAAAATATGGGCAACTAACATTGAACTTTGATCTTGAACTTGAAATAAGCCTCTTCGAAAACACTTGTTTCTTTCTATACTACTAGAGATATTATCGATTATTATTGCTTCAGGGCACCAATGTCCTTCCTTAACTATCATGCCTTCTTCTTGCAATAATTCCATCAATTCCTTTCTATTTATTTTTAAAGTATTTGTACGAATAGTAAATGGTGGTATTTCGTTATTCTTTTTCAAAAGACTTATTGTAAAATCTAACCCGAATTCTTTTATCCACATTTCAACCATCCATCTTGGATGTGAATAGTATATTGTTAAAAAGTCTATTTTTTCCTTTTTAGTAGGTTGTAATTCTTCTTTAGAAGCCCTTGTTGTATTTCTCAATATAGCATTAATAAAACCAGTAATTTTTTTATGTCCATACTTCTTTCCTAGCTTAACTGATTCATTAACCGCTGCAGATTGTGGAACTTTATCTAAAAAAACAATTTGATATACTCCAAGTCTTAAAATATTGAGAACCCAAGGAGACATCCTTTTTATTGGTGTTTTAGAAAAATTTGATATAATCCAATCTAACCTCGTTCTATTTTTAATTACACCATAGACTAGATGTGTTATGAAAGCTTTATCAATAGATTTTAAAGAAGAATTATTTAAATTCTTTTTTATGCTTATATTACTATAGGCTTTATTAACATCAATATCATATAAAGTTTTTAATGCTATTTCCCTTGGATTATCCAAAACTTTATTTTTATTATTATTCATTTAATTTCTTCTACCCCTTAATATTAACAGCCTTAATAATTGAGATAATGCAACAACTGTAGCAGCAACATAGGTTAAAGCAGCTGCACTTAATACCTTTTTTGTAGGTGCTATTTCAGAGGAAGATAGAATGCCTTGAGATTCCAATAGTGTTAAAGCTCTATTGCTCGCATTAAATTCAACAGGTAAAGTAATAATTTGAAATAGTACTACTGCTAAAAAGAATAATATGCCAATATCCATTAAAACTTTTAAGCCTGAATTTGCAAATATAAACCCAATAAAAAACAAAAACCAAGCGGCTTTAGAACCAAAACCTGCTACAGGAGCTAGTGAATTCCTTATCATTAGAGGTGCATACCCACTAGCATGCTGTATTGCATGACCTACTTCATGGGCTGCTACACCCAATGAGGCTACAGAGCTACCACTATAAACTGCATTTGATAATCTTAACACTTTTTTTCTGGGATCATAATGGTCGCTTAAATGACCATTTGTTAGTTCAATATTAATATTTTGTAATCCCTCTGAGTCCATTATCATTCTAGCCACTTGAACACCAGTATATCCTTTACTGCTTCTTACTCTTAGATATTTATTAAATGTTGTTTTTACTTTCCCTTGGGCATACATAGCAAAAACCATAGCTGGAATTAGTAAAATATAGGTCCAGTCAAATAACATTAAACATCTCCTCCATTTATAAAATATAATAAAGCTTCTTCTACCTTTGATATGTTAACATCAGTGTTAAGACAGGGTCCCTCGGGACGCTCATTTATAATACCTAAAACAGGTATAAACTTAACATCACTTATTCCACTGCACAAATCTCTTTCACAGGCAACAGCGACAATTGCCTTTGGATGCCTCTTTTTTATATTATTTCGTGCCATAGTTCCACCTGTTACAATAGAGATTTGTACTCCATATATCTTAGTTAATTCTATTAGATTTTTTACCTTACATTTACCACACATTTTACAATTTTCTATATTATTTGATATCTTATGTGGACATTCTGACCATTGAATACAATGTGGTAATAATAATAATATATCCCCAGCATTAACCTTATGATTTTCTTTACTTACTATATAATTATTAATATTAGCAAATTCACCCCTTATTTTATCCTTTTCTATATTAGCTAAACACCCTGTAATATAAATAAGAGGATAAAATAATTTAAAGCTAAGCTTCATCCATTTTATATAAAATGGATGAAGCTTTTTATTTGATTTTGAAAATAATATCATAAATAAGCCTAATATAATAATAATAAATATTAGAATTATCGTATAATAAAATATTAAAGATATACTTTGATATGTTTTTATATTATCTGTAATAAATAGAGATCCTATTATTGTCAATAAAATTATAAATATTGATATTGACCCAATAAGAAGCTTTACAAATAATTTGTTATTGTCTTTTACTTCTTCATACATTTACTCACATCCATTTTTACCCAAAATGGTACCTATATTTACACAATGACCTCGAACAAATGAATCTACACTCATTTTTTTATTATTGGGCATTTGTATTTCTTCAATTGCAATTAAACCCTTTCCTGTTTTTACTATCCAGCCTAAATTCGAAATATAATCTATTATCGTGCCTGGTTTGCTTTTATCATTGATGCCATCATATATTTTTGCTTTCCATAACTTCATTTTTTCTTCCATTAAGAATGTATGTGCTCCCGGCCAAGGGTTAGTACCTCTAATCAAGTTAACAATGTGCTCAGCAGAATTATTCCAATTAATTTCTCCTAAATTTTTATCCAACATTGGAGCATAGCTATGTTCTTCATGATTTTGAGCTTTCCGAGTCACTTTTTTTTGTTGAATATTCTCTATTGTATTTAACAGTACTTCCTTACCCAAATCAGCCAAAACATCATGTAACTCGCCTGCAGTCATGTCTTCTGGAATTTCAATTTCATCCTTTAAAATCATATCACCAGTATCAAGACCTGTATCCATATACATAGTAGTAACACCACTTTTTTTCTCACCATTTATTATTGCCCAATTAATAGGGGCTGCTCCTCTATATGCAGGAAGTAACGAAGCATGAAGATTAATGCATCCATTTTTGGGTATTGATAATATTTCCTTCGGTAATATTTTACCATATGCAATAACTATTATAATATCAGGATTTAAAGATTTTAAACAAGTTATAAAAGCTTCTTCTTTTAACTTTATAGGTTGTAATACACTTATTTTATTTTCTAAAGCAATTTCCTTTACAGGAGGATACTTTATTTTTTTTCCTCTACCTTTAGGTCTATCAGGCTGCGTGACAACTGCTAAAATCCTATGCCCATTTTCTATCAATCCCAAAAGTGAAGGTACTGCGAAATCTGGTGTTCCCATAAAAACAATATTCATATATTTTCACCTACTTTACATATCCACATATTTTACAACTTTATCTATAAACAAAACACCTTCTAAATGATCTATTTCGTGGGATAGTGCACGAGCTAAAAACCCATTGCCCTCAATTTGAATTTCTTTCCCTTCTATATCATTACCCTTTACTATTATATTATCAGGTCTTATAACAATACCAGCCTTTCCTGGTATACTTAAACATCCTTCTACCTCTTCTTGCTTACCATCTTGTGAAATTATTTCTGGATTTATAATAGTAATAGGTCCTTCACCAACATCAACAACTATTATTCTTTTTAAAATCCCTACTTGCGGAGCTGCTAGACCTACTCCTTCGGATTTATACATTGTATCTAGCATATCCTTTGCCAATATTTTAATTCTTTCATCTATTTTATCTATTTTTCTGGATTTTTTCCGTAAGATCGTATCTCCTTCTCTCCTAATTTTTCTAATTGCCATTAAATTTTCCTCCTTGTAATTAATTTATAATTATTTTATCATATCATTTTATAATAAACTAACTGGATCTATGTCTATAGCTATATTTACTTCATTTTCGTGACTTAAATATTCACGATATGCTTTTCTCAGAATATTTTTAAATATTTTAATATGATTGGTTTTTATAATCATATGCCATCTATATTTATTGCTTATTTTCGAAATTTCAGCAGGAACTGGCTTATATATATCTGAAATTAGATATTCTTTATTAATGGATTTAAAGTAGTCAATTAGTATAATATAGAATTTATTAGAAAATTTTATTAACCTATCTTCATTAACACAGGAAAATATTATATTTATAATATTTTTAAAGGGAGGATATAACATTTCTTTTCTAATAATTACTTCTTCATTATAGAAATTATAATAATCATGACTTTTTGCATGGATTAAACTATAATGCTCTGGTTCATAGGTTTGCACTATAACTTTACCTAGAAGAGCTCCTCTCCCAGCTCTTCCAGCTACTTGTGTAGTAAGCTGAAATGTTCTCTCTGCTGCACGAAAATCAGGTAAATTCAATGATGTATCCGCAGTAATTACCCCTACAAGTGTTACATTGGGAAAATCCAAGCCTTTAGCTATCATTTGAGTTCCTATTAATATATCTGCTTGTTTATTTTTAAAAGCATTTAATATTCTATCATGGGCACCTTTTCTTTTTGTTGTATCTGCATCCATTCGTAATATTCTTGCATCAGGATATACTTTTGCAATTATGTCTTCAACTTTTTGTGTACCCGTACCAAAATATTTTATTTTACTACTATTACATGATGGACATACTTTAGGTGCATACTTTTTATATCCACAATAATGGCACATTAAAATACTATTATTATGATGGAAGGTCAATGACACATCACAATTGGGACATTTTTCTACATGACCACATTGTCTGCATGATAAGAATGTAGAATATCCTCTTCGGTTTAGAAATAATATAATTTGTTCTTTTTTTTGTAGTTTAATTTCTATTTCTTCCCTTAATTTATTACTTAATATTGAGTAATTCCCTTCTTTTAGTTCATTCCTCATATCCACTAAAGTAATACTCGGCATAGGAATATTATCAACTCTTTTTTTTAATAAAAATAAATTATATTCATTATTCTTACTCTTATAATAACTTTCGATGGATGGAGTCGCACTGCCTAAGACTATATGGCAGTTTTCATTTTCACATCTTTTTTCTGCAATTTCTCTTGAATGATACCTAGGTCTAGTAGATGATTTATATGTTGTTTCATGCTCCTCATCAATAATTATAAGTCCTAAATTTTCTAGTGGAGCAAAAATAGCTGACCGTGCGCCAATTACTATATTAATTTCACCTGATTTAATTCTACTCCATTGGTCATATTTTTCCCCATTAGATAGACCACTATGAAGAATAGATATTTGATCTCCGAATCTTCCTATAACACGCTCAACCATCTGTGGAGTTAAAGAAATTTCAGGAACTAATAAAATAGATTGTTTTTTCTGTTTCAACATTATTTCAATCATATTTAGATATATTTCTGTCTTACCACTTCCAGTTACTCCGTGAATTAGAAACTTCTGCGATTTTTTATTTGATAATTTATAGAATGCTTTTACGATATTATTTTGTTCTTCAGTCAGTGGTACTATGGGATTATTAAAGTTTTTGTAAATATAGGGATTCCTAAATACCATTTTTGAAGTAATTTTAATTAGTTCTTTTTCTAATAGTGTATTTATGGAACCCGTATTAAAATTCAACTCTCTTCTTAATTCATTATAATTATATGGAAAGTGTTCTAAATTATTTATTATGGCTATTTGCTTATGAGCATTTGCATTTAGATTCTTTAAATATTCATCCTTGTCTTTATATTTACCAGATAAAGAAATATATTTTTCTTTCTTATCTTTTATTTTAGTATTAAAACGCTCTTCTATAAAAATATATTTTTTCTTAGCTAGTTCCTTTAGCACTTTATTTAAATTCTTATATACAATTAATTTTTCTATTTCTTCTAATTTAATTTCACTTTGTTGATTATTTAAGTATTCTAAAACTTTTTTATCAATAGAATTAGAATGTTTATTAATTTCTATTTCGTTCATTTTCTCTTTATTTAATATAATTTTTATTTTTTTTTCTATATTTAAACCTGTAGGTATCATTAATTGAATTGCTTCAATATGTGTACATAAATAATACTCCTTTATCCAATTAGCTAATCTTAATTGATTAATTGTTATGATGGGCTCCATATCTATAATTTGATCTATATATTTAAGTTTTTTATCTTCAACATTACAAAAATCTTTAATATTAATAATAAAAGCATCAATTTTCTTATTACCTATTCCAAAGGGGACTATTACTCTTTGTCCTATACTTATGCATTCTAATAATGAATCTGGAATTTTATAATCAAAATATCGATCTATATTAATATTAGATTTATTTATTATTACTTGTGCAAACTTTGTCCTATCCATATTTATCATCCTTTTAATATAGCATATAGCAAAATTAAAAATATAAGATATAAATAAAAACATATACTAACCTCTTGAATCTGTGGGAGAATTTCTTATTATATATATAAATAATAAAGCGTACTAAGTACGCTTTAAAGGGTTTTCACTACTTTATTGAATATTTCTTTAGCTACTTGTCTTTTAGTCATTTTCGGAAGTTCTAATATATTACCCTCTTTATCTATTATTTTAACAATGTTAGTATCTTCTGCAAAACCAGCGCCTTCCTGTTTTAGGTCATTAGCTACAATAAAATCAAAATTTTTTTTCTCTACTTTTGATTTTGCATTAACAATAAGATCTTCAGTTTCAGCAGCAAAGCCAACTAATATTCTATCTTCTTTTACTTTTCCTAACTCATAAGCTATATCTTTATTTCTTTCTAAGGTTAATAATAATTCGTCATCTATTTTTTTAATTTTTTCATTTGAAATATCCTTTGGTTTATAGTCTGAAACTGCTGCTGATTTTATAATAATATCTGCAGATGAATAGTTTTTCATAACCATATCATACATTTCTTGACTAGAAGTAATAAATTTAATATTCACACCTTGTGGAACCTTTAATCCAGTTGGACCTGAAATTAATAATACATCAGCACCTCTATCTACTGCTTCATGAGCAAGTGCATATCCCATTTTACCTGTTGAATAATTTGAGATAAAACGAACAGGATCTATTGCTTCTCGAGTTGGTCCTGCAGTTATTAACACTTTCTTACCTTCTAGGTCCTTTTTTTTATTTAAAAAACTATAGATTTTCTGTTCTATAACTTTAGATTGAGGTAATTTTCCTGGTCCTTCATCGCCACAAGCTAATACTCCTGATTCTGGTTCCATGAATATATATCCTAAGTTTTCTAGCTTTTTTATATTGCCTTGAACAATAGGATTTAAATACATTTGTGTATTCATAGCAGGTGCTATTAATTTAGTTGATTTTGTTGCCATTATTGTAGTAGACAACATATCATCGGCTATTCCATTAGCTATTTTCCCAATAATATTTGCAGTAGCAGGTGCAATAACAAATAAGTCTGCTTTTTGTGCTAAACTAATATGTTCAATCTCCCAATATTTAATACTTTCAAAAGTATCCACTACCACTAAGTTTTGAGTTAGAGTTTGAAAGGTTAAAGGGGTAACAAATTTTGTAGCTGATTCAGTCATTATAACATGTATATCAGCACCCTTCTTTTTCAAGCGACTAACTAATTCTAATGATTTATATGCAGAAATTCCACCTGTTACTCCTAATACAATTGTTACATCTTTTAACATAATATCACTCCATAATATTTAATCTTCAGTGGTTTCATATTGCAGAGCATTAACATCAATTTCGTTAGTAGCAATAGTAACAGGATTATTAGATTTTATATCTATATAAGTTTCATGACCATCTACTATTTGTCTAGCTCTCTTTGCAGCAATTACTACCAATGAATATTTATTATCTACTTTTTTTAATAAAGATTTAATTGATGGATATATCATATTAATTCCCTCCTATAATATCTTCTAATTTATCATTCAATCTATCTACTCTACATTTCTCAGCTATTATAATTGATTTTACTTTTTCTACTGCTTCTTCTATTTCATCATTAACAACAATATAATTATACTTTGAAACATAGTTTATTTCTTTATATGATGCCTCAAATCTTTTAGTTAGTTCTGTTTCAGATTCTGTTCCTCTATTTTTAATTCTATTTTTTAATTCTTCCATTGAGGGCGGCATTATAAATATAAAAACCCCCTGTGGGAATTCGGATTTTACTTTTAGAGCTCCTTGGATATCAATTTCTAATATTACATCTTTTCCTAAATTTAGTTGTTCCAAAACTTTCTTTTTAGGGGTACCATAATAATTATCATAAACCATAGCATATTCTAAAAGCTCTCCAGCATAAATCATTTCCTTGAACTTTTCATTTTCTATAAAAAAATAATTAACCCCTTCAATTTCACCTAATCTTGGTTTTCTTGTAGTTATAGAAGTAGACAATCTTAAATTATTTGCTTTACTTAATAAGGATTTGCAAACAGTTCCTTTTCCGGCACCCGATGGGCCAGAAATAACAATTAATAATCCTTCTTGGTTTATATTGGTATAATTATAGTTTTTCATTTTGTTCCTCTAAAATAGAATTGTCTTTATTGTCTAATCTATTAGCTACAGTCTCGGGTTGAACAGCAGATAATATTATATGGTCACTATCTGTAACAATAACTGCCCTAGTTCGTCTACCATATGTTGCATCTATGAGCATGCCTCTTTCTCTGGCTTCTTGTATAATTCTTTTTATAGGCGCTGATTCTGGACTTACAATGGCTATAAGCCTATTTGCTGATACAATATTTCCAAATCCAATATTGATTAACTTAATTGTCATCTATATCCACTCCTTACTCAATATTTTGAATTTGTTCTCTGATTTTTTCTAACTCACTTTTTATTGATACAACTTCTGTTGCAATAGAATAATAGTTCCCCTTAGATCCAATAGTATTAATCTCTCTATTCATTTCTTGAACAAGAAAATCCAATTTCCTACCAATTGTATTTTCATTTAAAGTGTTCTCAAATTGATCAATATGACTATTTAACCTTATTAATTCTTCAGTTATATTTGTTTTGTCAGCTAAAATTGCAACTTCTGTTAAAATTCTTGTTTCGTCTAATTCAATTGAATTTGTATATTCTATTATTTTTTCTGTAAGTCTTTTTTTATATTCTTTTTCGACTTCCGGTGCTAAATATTTAATAGATTTTATACTATCTTTGATTTTATTACAACGAGATAATAAATCAACTTTTAAATTTTTTCCCTCAGCTGTTCTTGTTTCACTTAACATTTCCAATGCACTTTTCATAGCGATATATAAGAATCCCCATAATTCTTCTACATCATATTCTTTATCATCAACTTTAATTATTTCTGGAAAACGCGCAAGTAGAGATATTTTTATATCCTCATTTATTTCTGGAAAAGACATTTTTAATTTATTTAATGCACTATAATAACCTTTTGCTAAGCCTAAGTCTAGTTTTACTTCTCTTTCCTCTTGATTTAGAAATTCAAAATGAATATATATTTCTATTCTTCCTCTAGTAATATATGAATTTACAATTTTTCTAATTTTATCTTCTATACTATTTAATTGCCTAGGCATGCGAATAGAGTAATCCTTATATCTATGATTGATAGTCTTTATTTCTACAGTGCATTCATACCTATCATCTTTATATTCCCCTCTTCCAAAGCCAGTCATACTCTTCATAAAAATCATCCTTCCAGTATTTCAATAATAATGTGTAGATTAAATATTAATATATTATCCTTCTTGTATAATCTCTACATTAATAATACCCTTATAAACCTCTTGCACTGGTCCTATCATAAAAATATTATCTTTGTTAAATTTGATGGTTAATTCACCACCTGGCACATGTATTAATACTCTATCTTTTATTTTTTTCTTTTCTTTTAAAATAGAGGCAGCAGCACATGCACCAGTTCCACAAGCCATTGTAAGCCCTACTCCTCTTTCCCAGGTAACCATCTTAACTTCCTCTTTGTTTAATATTTGAACAAAATTTACATTTGTTTTAGCTGGAAATATTTTATTTATTTCTATTAGAGGTCCAATTTCTTTAACAGGATAATTACTAACATCTTCCACCTCAATAATAGTATGTGGTACCCCCATTAATATAGAAGAAAATATTATTTCTTTGTCATTTATGTATAACTTCTCATCTACTACTTTTATATTATCTATATTTACCGGTATATATCTTGGATCAAATTGAGCTTTTCCCATATTTACTTGTACCACATCATTAGAAATCTTTGCAGAGATCTTTCCAGCAATGGTTTCAATATTAATATCATCTTTATTTACTATATTATAACTATAAACATACTTTGCAAAACATCTTACTCCATTTCCACACATTGCAGCTTCAGTTCCATCTTGATTATAAAATTTCATCTTTATATCATATAACTTTGAAGGCTGAACTAGTATAAGCCCATCTGCTCCTATCCCAAAATGTCGATCACATAATTTATTTATTTGGCTAGAAGTGAGTTGGATATTTTCCTTCATATCTTCAACTAAAATGAAATCATTTCCAAGTCCTTGCATTTTTACAAAATTCATTAATTTAACTCCTCTATAACTTGGTATTTGCTTTATCTTTATATTAACATTTAGAATATTATATCATAAAGATTAAACCTTTTATAATCAATTATATTAATTATAGAGATAAATAGAAATTTTTAATAGAAATTTTTATAATTTTTTTTCATTGTATAACTTCGACTAAAAACATAAAATAATAATACTCTCCCTTTTTTCTTAAATGTAATTTTGAAAATCTATTATTCATTACATATATTATATTATTATAATAAATCATAAAAAAATGTTAGAATATATTAACTAGTGAATAATGAAGGAGGAATAGCAATGGCTTTTGATGGTATCACTATTAATGCTTTGGTTAACGAATTAAATGAAAAATTATGTAATGGTCGTATAGAAAAAATATATCAGCCTGAAAAGGATGAATTATATATAAATATAAGAAATAATAAAACCAATTATACCCTATTATTATCTTCCAATGCTAGTAATCCTAGAGCTTATTTAACAAAACACTCTAAGATAAACCCTAAAACAGCACCAACTTTCTGTATGCTATTAAGAAAAAACTTAACAAGAGGGAAAATATCTTCTATAAAACAACCCTCCATGGAGCGAATTATAGAAATAGAGATCTCTTCTGTAAATGAGCTAGGGGATCCCACAATTAAGGTGCTAATTATTGAAATTATGGGACGTCATAGTAATATAATATTAATTAATAAAGAATCAAAAATGATTATTGATAGTATTAAAAGGGTTGGCAGCAATATAAGTAGATATCGACAGGTTTTACCTGGTAATGAATATTTTTATCCACCTAATCAAAATAAATATAATCCATTAGATATCGATAATGATAAGTTTGATTTACTTTTAAATGAATATTCAAAGGGGAAAAAAATAGAAAAGTTTTTTATTAATACCTTTACGGGTATAAGTCCGCTAATTTCTAGAGAAATTTGTTATATAAGTGGTATTCATAATGATCAACCATTAGAAACATTATCTGAAAAACAAAGAAAATATTTAAAAATGTCATTTTTAGAAATATTAGAAAGGGTGAAAAACATAAAATTTGTACCTAACATTATTTATAATGAAAGAGGTACTAAATTAATTGATTTTTCCGTATTACCTTTAAAACAATATAATTATCTCCATGTAATAAAATTTAATTCTATTTCAATTCTATTAGAACAATTTTATTCAGAAAGGGATAAATTAGAGCGGATAAAACAAAAAAGTAGTGATCTATTGCATACCATAAAAAACAAACTAGATAGAAGCTATAAAAAATTAGTTAAATTACAGGATGAATATAAAAAATCAAAAGATGCTTCAATATATAAACTATATGGAGAATTACTAACTTCTAATGTTTATAATTTAAAAAAAGGAATGGAAAAGACTGTCCTATATAATTTTTATTCAAATAATCAAGAGGAAATTGAAATACCATTAAATCCAAATCTCTCCCCTGTAGAAAATGCACAAAAATATTTTAAAAAATATAGCAAAAGTAAAAACGCTATCCAACATTTATTAAAGCAAATAAATTCAACTGAAGAAGAAATTTACTATTTAGAAAGTCAGATGGAAAATATAAAAAATTGTACCGAGTTACAGGAAATAGAGGAAATTAAAATAGAACTTAGAATGGAAGGCTATCTAGCAACTTTAAATACAAATAAGAAGTCTATACCTAAGAATCCTCCGCCCTCTACTCCACTACATTTTATTTCTAGCGATGGATTAGAAATATATGTTGGAAAAAATAATAAGCAAAATGATATCCTTACTCTAAGAATGTCTTCTAGTAATGATATATGGCTTCATACTAAGGGGATTCCTGGCTCTCATGTGATTATAAAAAATAGTAATTCTAATAATAATTCCATCGAAATAACCAATAAAACTTTAATAGAGGCTGCAACACTTGCATCATATTATAGTAAGGCTAGAAATTCTAATAATGTACCTGTAGATTATACAAAGGTTAAGTATGTAAAAAAAACAAAGGGTTCAAAACCCGGAATGGTTATTTATGATAATTTTCAAACTTTATATGTAACACCTTCAGAAGATATAATTTTTGCATTAAAAAGGATTAAGTAATTTTTACTTAATCCTTTTTAATGTATCTATTACCTTTATAAAACAGACTGGTAATTCTGCCTCAAATTCCATATAAGTTCCTTTTGAAGGATGAATAAAACCAATGATTTTAGCATGTAATAATTGTCCATTTAAATCGAATTTTTGTCTCTGATAACCGTAAATAGGATCCCCTACTAAAGGATATCCGATATGTTCCATATGCACCCTAATTTGATGAGTCCTTCCTGTTTCTAATATTGCTTCTATTAATGTATTTTTTGCAAATCTATCCAATACCTTAAAATGTGTAATAGCTGATTTACTATTTTTATTAACTACAGCCATTTTCTTTCTATTTATAGGGTGTCTACCGATAGGTAAATTTATTGTCCCGCTATCCTTATTTATTAAACCCTCTGTTAATGCTATATATTTTCTTTTTATAGTATGTTCCTTTAATTGATTTGCTAAAGCCCTATGAGCAAAATCATTCTTTGCGACCATTAATAGACCAGATGTATCTTTATCAATACGATGTACAATTCCTGGTCTTAATATACCATTTATCCCTGATAATGATTTACAGTGAAACATTAAAGCATTAACTAAGGTACCAGTATAATTTCCTGGTGCAGGGTGAACAACCATCCCTTGTCTCTTATTAATTATTATAACATCTTTATCTTCGTATACTATATCAATTGGTATATTTTCAGGCTCGATATCAATCTTTACTGGTTTTGGTATTAAAATCTCTACATTATCACCTTCAAATACTCTATGACTCGCTTTTACATTAAAATTATTTACTTTTACATGTTTTCCGTTAATTAGTTTTTGAATATAGCTTCTGGAGTGTTTATTAATATTATCTGATAAAACTACATCCACTCTTTTATTATTGTCTTTGTTTTCCACTTTAAAGCTTATTAATTCTTCCATTTTAATCCCCTTTATAATTACAAGAAAACGCATAAAAATACGCTTGCTTTAATATCTCAAAAAAATTATATCACATAATTAATTAATATTGTTTATATTAGAATTAATCTGGAAGCTGTTTTTTGTAATCTTCATTAGATATTTCTTCGATTTTTTCAACAATACCCCTATCTTCATCATCTAGAGCATCAATATCAGAAGAGGTTGAATGTTGCTGTATTTCTTGCCAAGCATCTTCTCCATCATAAACTATAGAGTCATCTAAATCTGTATTTGTTCTTCCAAAAGGGGGAAATAATACTTCTTCCTCTACAGGTCTATCATTATGAATTTCATTTATGTTTAGTCTTTTATCTGCACATTTTGAACATAGCTTTGCTGATGGCAAAAATTCTAGTCGTTCTTTTAAAATGCTTGTGCCACAAAATTCGCATATACCATATCCGCCCTTATCAATCTTTTTTAATGCCTCTTCAACATTTTTTAATTCTTCCTTTTCATGAGTTTCTAATGCATATTTCATTTCCATCTGGAATGTTTCAGTACCTATATCTCCAGGATGATTATCATACATAGATAATTCATCTATCTCATCTTTTAAATTTGTACTAAATTCATTTTCACCTCTATTTTTTAAAGTATTTAATACTTCTTCTCTTTCTTTTAATAATAGATCCTTAAAATGTCTCAACTTATTTTTCTCCATTCTTTCACCCTCAATTTATAAATTATTTTGAACTATTCTAACCAATTCAGAAATAAAATTTCCTATAATCGGCAAGTTTAACAACACTAAATATCTTAAAAAATATATTATAACACCTCCCAAAATAGTGAATCCAACAGCCATCCCAAAACCCCTGGCCAATCCTGCAACAAAATTATTCCAAAGAAGCCTCTTTTTATCTTTCATTAAATCTACATAATCAGCTAATTTAGCATTTTCTATTTGTATTGATATTTTATCCATCTTATCATTTAATAATCTCGATATTCTTCCTGGATCATCCATGAAATTCAACCCCTTATATCTAAACTCTAAAATAATAGTAAAGGCACCTTACTGTTAAAACGAGCAATTAAATTCTTAGAAACAAACTTTATTCTTCTACTAAAAAAATAAAGGAGTAATTGATAAATATCAACTACTCCTTTATTTTTGTTCATTAAATAAAAACTTATTCTTCATTGTTGTGGGAAAAATCTAATATATCTACATCCTTCTCCTTATTTTTTGAAAAATCACTTTCATCCTCTTCTTTGTAATCAGAAACAACTAATTCATTCTCATTTTTGTTTGGGTTATTATCTCTAGTATTCATTCCCATGGTTTGGGATGATTCAATCTTATCGATTTCTTCTAAAATTCCTAATTGAGATTCTAGCATAGTTTTTATTCTAGTCTTAAAAATTTTAGTATTTTTTATTAATTCCTCTTTATTTTTTACTATCTCTAAGATTTCATAGTTTGCACCTTCGATTATACTTTTAGCTTGTCTCTCAGCATCTTTTATAATTATTGTAGCCTTTTCTTTTGCATTAGCTTCTGCATCTTCTGATGCTTTTTGTGCCATTAATAATGTATTTTGAAGGGTGTTTTCGATATTTATATAATGTCCCATTTTTTCATTTTGTAGGTTAATCTTATCCTTTAGTTCTGCATTTTCTCTATATAATTTTTCGTAGTCGATTACTATCTTATCTAAAAACTCATCAACTTCATCCTGATCATAGCCTCTCACTTTTCTTTTAAATTCCTTATTATGAATTTCCATTGGAGTTATCAAGTTTATCATCCCCTCTATTTATTTTTATGTATTAATATTTTTGTGTTGCCTTTTCTGGTTTTGCCTAATATTTCTTTAATAACTGCCCTTCCTTTTCCTCTAACAGATATAACATCTTTCTCTTTTAATATAACACTTGGATTGTATATAAATTGCCAATTGACTTTTACCTTCCCTGACTTAATCATTAATACTGACTCTTTTCTTGAAAGCCCATATTGTTTACTAACAATACCATCAAGCCTTAAGGATGAAACTGTAATATAATTTGATATAAATGGAGATGTGTAAGAAATTACTTTATTCCAATCTACTTTTTCAACATTAATTGAAGTATTCGAAATTGTATCTAAATTATAAGTAATATAATTTTGTAATTCCTCACTAATAAATATTTGAATTGTTTTTTTTATTATATTTATATCTCCAATCCTATTCCTTTTAATTCCTAGACTTAAAAGTCTACCTAATATATCGGAGTGTTTAAGTTCTTTTTTATTATAATTTGGATATAGGTGAAGTACAGATATTGGCCATTCCCATGTGTTTATATAATCATTTAAGGGATGTATAGCTAATTTTTTTCTCTCACAGTGTTCATGTCCTCCGAAAAATATTGATTGTATATCTTTCTCATTGTCTAATACTCTTTTACAAATTTCTTGTTGTGATGGATCTAAAAAATTTAAAAACTGTCTTATATTACATTTCTTTACCCTATTTATAGCATCCTCAACCTTTGCTTCTAATAATATATTTTCTCGTTTATTATTCATTTGCTATAAAGTATCTTATTAATTAAAAGATTAAACTAATTAATCTATTATATAGTGGATGTATGATAAATTGGATGGCAAGGATAGCTATAATTGGAGAAAAATCAATCATAACCCCTATGTTAAATCGTTGAGTTAACCTTCTAAAGGGTTCTAAAATTGGGTCAGTTAGATTGTTTAAAATGATTACTAATTTATTGCCAGGATTTGGTCTTATCCAGCTTAATATTACTCGTATGAATATTAAATAATATATTAATTGAAAAAATATGTTCCCTGCTCTTATAAGTGTAATATATAATGGTGTCATATTAACCCTCCTGCCCTATTTGTTTTGCCAACTAAAGAGACTTTTATTTTTTATTTCTTCACCTATTTCACTTAAAATATCTACATTGTTTGGAGCTAATATAAAAACACCATTTGCAATTTTTTGAATTTTACCGTCCAAAGCATATACTGAACCATTAAGAAAATCAAATATTTTCCTGGCTTCTTCAGGATCTGCCTTTTCTAAATTTACAACTACTGTTTTTCGATTTTTAATATTATCACAAATTTGTGGTGCATCATTAAAGTTAAGTGGTTCAACTAAAACTACCTTAACATTATTATTAGATTGAATATTTACAATTTTACCCTTTTTACTTAATGGTACATATGGCTCAATTTTATCCTCATCACCATCATCTTCTTCAAAATCTTCAAATTCTATATCTTCATCGTCTCCTAAACCAATAAAATCCATTACTTTACCGAATACATTCCTTTTCATTTTCATCCTCCTATTTAAAGATTTCTTTTACCAAAAATACCACTACCTATTCGAACCATGTTCGAACCTTCTTCAATAGCTATAATATAATCGTTAGTCATTCCCATGGATAGATATTCAAATTCTATATTATTATTTTCCATTTTCTTTATTCTATCATATTTTTCCTTTAATTCCATAAAAATGGGGCGTACTAAATTAGAATTTTTTTCGTAGGGAGCTATTGTCATAAGCCCTTTAACTAGTATATTCTCATAAAACCCTGCTTCTTTAATAAAATTGTCGATTTCTTTCATTTTTATCCCATATTTACTTTCTTCTTCTGCAACATTTACTTGTATTAATATCGGCATTTTTTTATTTACTTTTAATGCCTGTCTATTAATTTCTTCCATAAGTCTATAGGAATCAACAGAATGCACTAATTCAACTTTATCAATAATATCTTTTACCTTATTTCTTTGTAGATGTCCTATTAAATGCCATTTTATTGTTTCTTGAAATTGATTATACTTTTCACTCAATTCTTGTACTCTATTTTCCCCAAAATTATTTAATCCTTTTTTAAGAACATAATTCATTATATCAACATCAATAGTTTTTGTAACAGTTATTAATTTTATATCCTCTACCTTTCTATTACTTTTTATTGCTGCCTTTTGTATATTTCCAAAAACATTTTCTATATTTTCATCTATTTTTTTCTCTATCAAATTATCAATCCTTTCTTATACTTACTTACTTTGGTCTTGCTAATATTTTATCTCCAGGTTTAAGCTGAATATTTTCTTCAGGATCTAAAATCATAAATTTATCTAATTTATTTTTTACAAATACCTCTACAAATATTTCCTCATTTGCTTTACCTAATAATATTACTCCATATTTACCATCTTTTAGGATTATAGAAGTATTCGGAATAATAAATCCTTTATAAAGATTATCGCAAATATATATTTCTAATTGTCTTTCCCCTATTAATTTATGATTTAGAGAATCTATTTTTATAGTAATAACTTTCTCATTATCCATACTTTCATTATTACTATCAATTAATATACCCTTTATTATTTCACCCTTCCATTCAATCTTTATCTCAGGAAAAAGCCTTATAATATCTCTTCGGTTTTCTATAAAATCATATATGTTTGTTTGTCCACTCTCTAGCCATTGTGAATTTATGTCATTTTTTAACCTTATAAGTTTTTCTTCTTCTTCCGATAAAAATTTTTTAGGAACTTTTATAATTAAGTATAATTTTGTATCATCAATAAACTTTAATATTTGTTGATTTTCAGTATTTATTGATGGTCTTTCTTTATTAAAAAATTTTTCTATTTCATAATAGTAATCTGAATTTATTTTCCCTAATAAATCCCTATGTAATAAATTTTCTAAACCATCTTTTCCATAAAAAATGTACCCTGGATAACATATCCCCATATCCTTTAGTGTAATTTGTCCTTCAACAGGACTATTGGTATTTTCGTTACTTAATAATTTACTTTTCATTTCATTCAGCACTTCACTATCCATAAAAGCAAATCTAAATGAGCCTTCTATAACTTCCCTTTTATGTATTAATTCATTTTTTTCACTTTCTAATTTTTCGATATTTTTATACTTATTTAGTTTTTTTTCACTTTCTATATTTATATCAATTTTTTTAATTTCCTGATTTATTTTTTCTAGATCCTGTTTAAATAAAACTTTTTCTTGATACATTCCATTCTTTAATTTCCAATTTATAATTTCTAAATTTCGAAAATCTTGATTATTAAATACCGCTCCCTTTGTATTTGCAATAATACTATCTAAAGATACTTTAATTCCCTCTTTAACTTCTTTTTCTATACTATTTTTCCCATTAAAGTGTATGATATCTTCTTTTTGAATCAAAAAAGCATTTATATTAATTCCATCTTCTAATGTTGTTTTTTCAATCTCTACAGTTTTTAATCCAAGTGTTTTAATAATATATATGGAAAATGTGATTGTGAGAATACATGACAATAATATAAATAAGATTCTTCTTATTCTTGATAACACTCTTTTTTCACCCCTAAACTTACTTATTTAAAGTAAATTCTCCATTATTGTTTTTATTCCTTCATAAAAAAAGAATTTTTAACATTGTAGATTAT
The DNA here is from genome assembly GCA_964533275.1 of uncultured Eubacteriaceae bacterium. Taxonomy (GTDB): domain Bacteria; phylum Bacillota; class Clostridia; order Eubacteriales; family Garciellaceae; genus CAZHJK01. The sequence continues at coordinate 55,179 of CAZHJK010000006.1, forward strand.
AAATTTAAAAAAGGGTAAAAAAAATTTGCTATATAAAGCAAATAAATTAAATGGTCTGAGTGAGAGGATTCGAACCTCCGGCCTCGTGAACCCCATTCAGAATCGAACCTCAAACACCCTCAAACCATTGATATATCAAGGTTTAACTATATTTTATTATATTCAAACACCATGACTTGTACTATCTATTAATATAATTTTAAAGGATAATTTATACTATGTCAAACATAATTTCTAAAGATATTACCTTCCCTGTAATGTTATTTCTTTTTCAATAGCAACTTCATCTGTTTCAATATCAGTTATAGTTAAAGTCACACTTTGTGTCATAAAAAACATCTTTGCAGTAACTTCACATGAATTGTTAGTTGTACCAGTTATAGTTGCATATTCTTCACTGCTTAATTCAAAAGCGAAACTTCCCTCGACTTCAACGCCATCAACTAATTTAGTAACTATGTAATTATAAGTTTCTTCATAGTATAATACATCTGGATTATCGCTTTCATATGGTGTTTCAATTGTAAGTGAATATGTTATATTCCCTTCTGGGTCTGTTGGGTCTGTTGGTTCTTCATCATCAATAGGACTTAATAATATTATTTCAGTTGTATCTCTCTCTATAATAATTGTGTCAGTCTTTATTGTATATCCTTCTTCTTCTATTGTATATGTATAAGTTCCCTTATTAATGATATGTGGCTCATTAGCAACTAAACTTAATATATTATTTTGACTATCTACAAGTTCAATAGTTATATCTATATTTTCTTCCGTTTCCTTATCAACAACATAAAGTGTAACTATAGCATCACCTAATACATCTTCTGGAATTTCAAAGGGCATTATTGGTGTAATATTTCCATCTAATCTGTCTATCTTTTCAGTTCCTTGTTCTATCCACCTATTTGCAATTTCATTGATTGGGTCATCAAGGTGGCTTTTTTGTGTCCACCATAAAGACAATTCAATTATATCTTTCCTTGACTCGTTTTTCCCCCAAATTTCCCATTTTGAATCAAACTTATATACACCTTCATTTAGTTGTATCTTCTTTGAAATGTTAGTTGCAGGAATTTGAATTTTTAAGAAATCTCCCCTAGTAATCCATAGTTGCCCATCTTTCATAGCCATTTCAGATGTTGTAAAAACAACAGGAAATCCATATAACTTATCATCAATAATAAAATTAATAGTATGGTCGCATCGCCTTATTCTTGCCTTATTAAATACCTGTTGCCTTTTATCATTTACTTGGCTCGTAACCATGAACCATTGATTATTATAATAAACATACATACCTTGCTTAACATCAAAATCAGTAAATATTTCCTTATCATCATATTCATTATCAACACTTTTCATTATTACCTTTGCATTTTGGTTATTAATTTTAATATCTATTCCCTGTTTTTTTAGTGTAGTTTCAAATTGATACTTTAAAGGATTTAACATTTTATCATTCCTTTCTATGTAAAATATATGCCCTTCTATCTTCTAGTAAAAAATAGGGATATATTAGAATATTCTTCCTCACTATTGTTTATAGTTTGTATCCTGTTTTTTATATGCTCTATCCTATTGTTTATATGTTTAACTGCATCAGATGTAGTGGAAAATTCTGTTTCAATTTTTCTCATTAAATCAACATCATTGGCAACGGATTCTAATATATCAACTATAGTCCATAGTAAATCACGCTGATTATTCGACTTATTATATTCTTCTGTATCGACTAAATCATTTTCACTTAAAAAAGTTATGTATTCTTCATCAGTAAAATATTCCTTGTTGTTGAGTTCTAATTTTAATCTTTCTAAATTTGTCATTTTATCAATTCCTTTCTGGATTAAATTGGGTAAACTTGGTAGTCCCTCGTCACTTTGTCATTAAACATAAAAAAATAGACCATTAAATGAAATGGTCTAGCATATTGTAATATCTATATTATTAATTATATTTAAACTATTACTTTAATTTAAAAGGGATATAATTCCCCTTTCTCACTTCTTCAATTCTTTCAATTGCTTGTTTTAGATAAAATGCCTCCGTATTAATGGGATATTCTTTTTTTGTTTGTTGTAAAAAAGTTATATATTCAAAGTCGTCATTTTCAATATATGATATTACCAACATCTCTAAATCCTGTTTCTTTTTGCCTGATATTCCTGCTATTGCACCAATCGTTCCAAAAACAACCATGCCAGCAATTGCTTTTCCATATGAAAACTTTGAAATGTCAGTATTATTATCAACCGTTTGCAATGTTATATCTGCAACATTTTCATGTAGAATTTCCTTGCAAACTCCGTTTCCTTCAAAAATTAATTTATCTGGTGTACAAGACATTATAATATCTAACCCCTGTGGAACACCATTAAAATTTAATGCAACTATATCTGCTCTTGGATACCCGTATTTTGTATACATTTTTTTTGTCATCTTAGGCTGATTACTAATAATAAAAAATATAAAAATAACCAAGAACAAGATAATGATAAAAACCCAACCAACTTCCATATAATATAATCCCCCTTCCCTTTTTCCAATTATACCATTATATGGTAGGTTGTACCAGTTTTTATATATAGGAAATTTGTTAATAAGGTATGGTGTCCTATTAAAAGGACAAAAATAGGTTGGTGGAAAAAATGAGTGATTACTATATGCTATTTTAGGAAAGAGGGGTATCAATATATTTACCATTATCACCCAAATTATATAATTATAATGCTATTTATACTGTTCATACCTACAGATATAGTAGACCTTGATATAGGTATTAGTATTCAAACCCTTGTATGCCAACACTTACAGAGATTAATATATAAATATATACTTTCCGTTAAAGAATGGTTTAATAGATACTATTCACATAATGTATATTATATGTACTTATTTATAGGTGATTATATGCATCCATTAATACCCCCTGTAGGTATGTGAATATATACACTATATATAGTGGTATCATGTGATATATGTACTATATACAGTGTATTTCTATATTAACAGGCGAACTTTCGTAACCCAATCATCACAACTGGTTTACAATATCGTTATCCTCTATCAACTTTCTAATTGATAACCATTGTCATTTATCCTATCTGCTAATATATCCCCCTATAAGGTATATCCACTAAACCCACTAAGCCCCATATATCCCAACCTATACCCTTGTATTTCCATCTATTCCCCTGTATTGACTGTTCTGCCTTCTTCTGCAATTCTGTCTAATTCCACATCTACATTATCAGTAAGTGGTGATTTTTCTATATATGTACGCTTACTAATAGCACCATCACTATATTGTTTACTAAGTTGTTCTAATATCTCACTTGAATCTACAGGTCTATTATAGTTGAATTGTATATCTAAATAATCATCATCACTAAACTTAATTCCCTTCTTATTAAGTAATACTTCTATCTTCTCAAACCTATCATTAAATCCATTTCTTAGATACACTTCAAGTTGTCTAGCATGATTATCTAAATTAGAAAATATAAGTCTTAAACTTACCTCGCTTACATTTGAAAAATTTGTTTGTCCAAACGCAATAGATGGAACACTTGCAACCATTTGTAATTGTTGTATTAGTGCATCATACAATAGTTTAATACTTGCACTGTCTAAATTAGCAACTGCATATTTAAATTCCCCATCATCTAAATTTATTACATACCCTATTGCATCAGCCGATACAGTACCTTCTATTCTTTGTCCTGTTGTATATGCAAGTGGATTAAGTGATAATACAGTTATTGCATCATCCATCTTATTAATTAGATACTCTAACCTATCAAGTATAGGTCTTATATCTTCTAATATACTTCTACCAAAGTTTTCATTTTCCTTATTCTCTCCATTGATATAATGAATAGGTAATCCCGTAAGATTAATTTTACTTTCTTCTAAGATATAGTTGCCACCTTCATTAGTGTACTTATCAACCTTAGTTTCACTATATATATAGTAATAACTTATATTACTTATTGCATCTGTCCAATGTTCAATGAAACCGATATAATCGCCCTCATCATTATAGATAGGATAGCCACAATCACTTTCAATTAATTTACTTGTAATCTTACCATTCAAGTAATAAACATATTCATAACAATCCCCATAGCAGTTTAAGAAATCCACGATCTTATAATTAGTTAGGTTAAAATTCCCATGTCTGAATACATTATTATAATGCTTAATCATATCATCACTACCAATAATTGATATTCTTTTACCCATGATATAACTGTTATGAAACTTAATAATACTCTTTGCAGTTTGTAATATTGTCTTAGCAGTCTTTAATTCCTTTTCCTTATACTGCATATCTTCTTTTTCTAATATCTTATGCCTACCATTTAGATAAGTCTTGTTATCTAGTACTTTACTAACCCTGCTAATATGATGTGCCTGTTGTACTTCCTCTGCAAACCAGAAGGGATTATTGTCATATACTTCACTGATATATTTATTTAACATCTATATTACCCCCTTCTTCTTTAAGTTGTGCTAATTTATCCTTTAATTGCTTAGGTAATGGCAATCCAGTTTTGCTTATGTTCTCTAGTATGGATAATCCCTCATTAGCAATAAAGAAGTAGCAAACAAGGGTTCTAAAGACCCATTCCGAACCAATTAATCTATCTAATAGTACACCAACAACTAAAACAATTAATATTAATACCTTACTTAATAAACCTTTAAATCCTATCTTACTATCTAATTCACCATTGATATAAGCCACTATTAAACCAGTTAGTTGGTCTATAATCATAAAAGCAACTAATACTTTAATTGCTATATCCCAACCACCGAATAACCATGTCGCATAAAGCCCAAGGGTTGTTGTCATTAATTTATATACTGCTTTTGTATAATTCAAATAAATCACCTCATATATATTTTTTTAATCATTTATCTTTCACATTTAATTACAAATACCAAATATTTTTATCAAGTCCAACTAATGCCATACTCGTTGCCATTACACAATCATCATGCCTTCCATTAATTGCACCCATTTTATTTCCTTCAATTTTAAACACTTTCATTTCTTCAAGTAAAGTTTTGCTATTAATAACTATTTGATTTTCTTCAAACTTCTCTCTAAAATTGTTAATCATCATGGGCTTAGTTGTACTATTGGTTACATAGCCAACTTTCTTCTTAGCCCTACCCCTTGCATCATATTCTTTGTGCATATGCATATTTCTGTATTTATAATCAAACCTTAATTTGGAAACTACTGTATGCCCTGCACTTGCTTTTTCAATAACTAAATATCCATAGTTATAATATATTCCTAATTGATAAACAATCTCACTTAGAATATGTGGGGCTATTTTGTTGTTTCTAAATTCTGCAATTTGGATTCCTTCTTCTGAAAATACTTCAATTACACTATAATCAGCCCCAATTCCCTCTGCACTATCAACACCTAAATAATATTTCATATCAGGCTTTGGTTTTTCCCAAATAAATAAAGAGTTGTTCAAGTATTGCTTTAATACTTTGTTCAACTCTTTTAATTGATTTCTATTTATATGTTTAGGTAGATACCTTTCTCTTTCCTCTATCATTTTAGAGGGATACACTGTGTTCCCACTTGATATAAAAGCATGGGAATCTGTAGATGGGTATTCTTGATAAAAGTTATTTAATCCTTTATCCCCACCCCCAGCATTTGCAATTTTCAACCTTCTCCACATCAACTGTTCAAGTGTTGCACCTTTATTATGTAAATCAATTTCTTCTGCATCTAATTCTTCTACAGTTAAAACTTTATCATTATTCCTTGCTTTCCATATTTCTACTGCATTTATATAATCATCAGCAAACATTGTTTTATTCTTATACCAATTAGCAAAGTATGGCTTATACATATTCTCACCATTCTTTGCCTTATTCCACAACTGACTAAAGAAATTATGCCCATTTGCAGTACTCTCTAATACAATCTTTCCACTTGGTACAAGGGCTTGTTCTATGGCTAATAATTGCTTAGGTAAGGTATCTTTCATAAATGCTACTTCTGATAAATGTGCAAATTTTAAGGTAAGTCCTCGGGCAACATCTTTATTTCCACAGGTATTGACGATTATTCGACTTCCATTTTTAAACTTTAATTCCTTTTTATTATTGTTAATCAATTCTGGTCTTAAAACATTAGGAATTGTATAATACATTTGCTTTAGTTTTTCGAATATTCCTGTAGCACTATCAATGCTATAACTCATTAATAAACAAGTTGAATTAGGTTGTGTTGTTGCTATCCATAAACTATATGCAGTCATTAAAACGCTATAACCTAATTGCCGAGATTTACATATTAAAGAATACTTATCCATACCACTTAAAAAATCATCTTGCATCTCATTCAACTTAAAAGGTACTAAATTACCTCGTTTATCCACTATATGTAAAAAATTTTCTATCCAAAGTTTAGGATCATTCCAAATCTTTTTTAGTTTTTCTTCATTAGTTACTTTACGCCCCATCTTCATCACCATCTAAATCAATACTACCTAATAAATCATTTAATTCATCTCTATTATCATCTGCAAAAAAGTCTTTGCTAAAGTCCATTAAATATTTTGCAGATTGAACATCTCCATTTAATGCTTGTTCATACATTTTATCGTAAATATTCTTCATTTTTTCATGGTGCTGCAACTTCATATAATATTTTATTCCTGCTTGAATATTTTCATCTAATATCCAATTCTTTTCTACATAGTCCCATGGAACATTATTAAAAGTAGTAAGTTCAGAAATTTTTTCCCATGAATCCCTTTTATCCTGTGGTGTACAGTACCAACAAACAAAGGCAGAATACCTTCTACTACCCGTTATATTATCTAATCTTTGCATAGTTGTAGCCATTATATCACCTCTCATTTTTTAGCAATAAAAAAGTAGCCCTTTATATTTTGGACTACTTTCCCGTTTTCTTATATGTTTTAACTTGCCTTATATTTATTTAGGCACTTTCATTTATTTCTTTTAAATATCTCTCCACTAACTTTTTATATCCTTTTTTTGCTTTATCCCGTTCATCATTTCTGACATTGTGTTTTACTTTTTTAACTAATATTTGATTCTCTACTTGACTATATTTATAATTTATTACTTTTTGATATTCTACATTGCCATTATCTTTATCAGTTTCTTTTGGTTTATCTTTATCCTTCTTTTTATTCTTTAAAATGTCTGTATCAGTATTTATAAAATATTTTTTACTATCCTCTAATGCACTTGACAATATTTCTTTGTATCCCTCTGTAATAGTAGTTACATAAATATTATTAGCCTGATAAATTTTTTTACTATCTTTTATTACTCCCACATTTGCAAAATCTATTAAATCTATATCTTTTAGTATCTGTATAGCATTAATGATCCTATTTCTTGAAGTAGTTTGTAAATCTCTTTCAAAAGTATCATATCTAGGGAAACAATATCCTTTGTCATCAATTCTAGACACTATTAAAACATATATGTATAATAATGTTCTTTTTGCCCTTATATCACATTTATAAGATAATATCTTTTCAATTTCACTAGCAAAAACTAATGTATATTTATCCTTAAATATTATTCTGTCGATTATTATAATTGTGTTTTTATCTATATTGTTTTTATTAATATTATTAGTTATATTAATTAATTTCCAGTTATCTAAATCAAGTAAACATTGATATAATATTTTCATTAATTTCTTGTTATTTTTTATATTTAATTCTTCAAACATAAAGTTAAATATAAAATTAATCTTATTTGAATATGTCGTAAACTTCTGCAAATACACTAATAGTAATAAATGATTTTCCGTAAAACCTTTTAATCTATTATCATCACGAAATATATTTTTAACTATATATGTTACTTTAATATTACTCATAATTATCCCCCTGTTTTTTTGTTGTTTTATATGTCTTTCTTTTTCTCTGTCAAAGTAAAGGTTTTGATTTTTCCTTTTAAAAGAATATATGCCGTAGGCATAAATACTTAATATATATTATTATATTAATATGTATTATTTAGTAGTATCATAAGTATCCCAAATCGGTATACTTAAGTTTATATTCCAAATTTAAGTATCCCAAATCGGTATACTTATCATACTATGGGGTCAATTTTAATATTATGTTTCATCTCTAAATATTTCCTTAAATCCTCATTATTTGCAAAGTAAAATATTGTTTTTAATTTGTTTTCTTTTGCAGAACTAATATCTAACAATTTATATTTTTTTTTGATTAAATCTTTTGCAACTTTGGCACTAAAAATAACTATTGCATTCATAGGATTTATACCTCCCCCTTTTCTATTTAACGAAACTTTTTAAAAATAATGTTTGACAACTACTAATTTATATGTTAAGATGTGACTATAGAAATTATAAAATAGGGTAATTGTGTCCATAAAAATATCCCTATTATATTAATGTACCATAAATTAACAAATTTGTCAACTCATCTTTTCTGTTTCTGCATTTCTGCATTATAATCCATTATATTTTTTAATAAATCTTTCTCATTTAAAAATATAAATACACTCGCATCTACCTTTTCCCTATTAGGTTTTATATCAATAATCTTATATCTTTGTCTTAATAAGTGCCTTGCAAGTGCAGGATCAAATACAGTTATATATTCTTTTAACATACTAACTCCCCTTTTTCTAAACTTGAATATTTATAATAATCTCTGCCAGTAACTGCAATACTAAAAACATCTGTAGGTTTTTCTACGTTATAATATCCTTTTAGAAGTCTTATACTTGCTTGTTTAAAATCTGCTAATTCTTTAAAGCCCTCTGTAGGTAGTTCTATAGGCATTAAAAAAACCTCGCTTAAACTTGCAAGGTCTATATCTGTATGTAAATATCCTTTTTTTACTGTGATTGCTGCTTTAAGGTTATACTTTTTATTTAGTTCTTCAAACTCTGCTTTGGTATGTCTTTCTGTCAATTCTACTAATTCAGTAAATCCTAAAATATCTTTCATGTAATATGTACCTGTATCTTTAAAACTCGTATAAAATGGTAAAAATGATGAATCTATACACAATAAAATCATCTTTGCTTGTTCTGATAAATTTGATATATCAAATTCATAATATGATAATATTTGTAATAATGTACTACCACAGTATTTATTGAAATAATTTTCCCTACTAATTCTATTGATAGCATTAAGATTAGCACTCTGTTCATTTACAAAATCATTCTTATTAAACATAGTTACATGATTATCCCATGTTTTGCCCTGTTCAAGTGCTATATCTACACCAATAAGGTTATGAGGAATAGGTTCATGCCCTTTAATTTGTCCTATTGAATTGAATGTATAAAAATGGCTTATATAATACCCTTTAAATAATTTCAAATATATACAACTCAACAAACTATCTAAATCATTACTTAAACATAGTGTATAATTTTTATCTGTATCATTTACCCAACTTGGAAATTTCTCTTTTATATCTTTCTTCATAATTTATGATGAAGGTCTTTGACCCCTCCACCTTGTATGTAATTAATATATAAATACTCAACCCTCCCCAATATCAACAATTTTCAAGGGGAGTTTATGTCTTAAAACAACCTTTCATCTTTTCACATCCTTTTTTTATTATTTACTTGCTTTTTCTTCTAATCTTTTATCCCTAATCTTCTTTGCTTTATCTGAATTAAGATATTTTAACCATTTGTAATATCTGTCAAGTGGAATATCTCTGTATTCATTTTCAAGCATAGAAATATAATTCTCCTTTACTTTTAAATGTTCTGATACTTCCTTTTGTGTTATATTCTTCAATATCCTCATTCTTTTTAATTGACTACCTCTAAGCATTTTTTCTATTACCTCCCGATATTTGTTATATTAACTTCACATAAAAACAAAAATAAAAGAGGGGAATAATCCCCCCTTGTATGTAATACTAATTAAGCATTTGCTTTAAGTACAACAACCCCATCGTCACGCACTCTGGCTGTACAATATAAATTATCGGCAACTATATCTGTTGCTTTTAATTTTGCCTCTCTTTCAAGTTCAATGTCTAAATTCTTAATCATTTTGTACCCAATTGCACCATGTTTGATTATGAAGGTTATGCAACTTTGTGTAGCATCATCAAAGGTCGATTTATCGCTTACAAATATTGGTATATTTCTAAAGTAGCCCAAACACCCGTTTCTCATAATTCCATTACCAGCCATTGTAGTAGTATTAGTAGCATCTGTAAATTCTGGCATTGCATAGAAACTAGGAATTAATAGAGAATTTACTACAATCCCTGCAAATAATTCTATATCCCTGTCATCTCCAAAATTCAACATAGCAATTTCTATTTCTTCACTTGTTATCTTCTTACCATCAGCAACAGGACTTTGGAAGGGAGCATCAACCATATCTGCTATTAAATCAGCATCCAGTTTTCTACTCATCACCTGTGCAGTTTGATTTGCCGCCTCGTCAATTTGATTTCCCAAAGAAGTTAAATTTTCACTATCATAAACTCTAACTGCTTTACCAACTTGTTTAACTTTTACTGTTTGTTCTGTAGATTGTAATTGTTCGGGTATAAGGGCTACACCCTTCTCCATTTCAGTAGCATCTCCTATTAATTTCCACTTAGGAAAACTTATGGTATCACCATTTCCTACATTTTCTAATTTACCTAAATCTTGAGCAAGGTTTAAAACTTTTACCTTACCTTCAAATTTTTCTCTTACCATATCTGCATATAAAGTTGCTTTTATAAAACTCATAAATATCATTCCTTTCTAAATTTCTACATTAAAATAGACAGTACTTAATTGCACTGTCTTTAATTTGCTAACTTCTTATATAATTCTGGATTTTTCTGTTCTAGTTTTAATCTTTCTGTGTAGTTCATATTTTTAAACTGTTCCTTAGTAACTGAATCGCCACCGTTATTATGCTTTTTGGGCTTATGAGAGTTATTTAATAAGTATTCATTTAAGATAGTTGATATTTCTTGCCCAGCACTTTCTATATCATCAGCACTAATATATTTGCTTAGCCCAGATGGTAGTTCATTCTGTTCAAGAACATCTTTTATCTTATACTCTCTTTCTTTAGCAAGTAATTCTTTTTCCTTTGTTTCTAGTTCTATTTCCTTGTCTGACTTTTTAGGTGGTAATTTACTTTCTAAGTCTTTAACTTTCTTGACATAATCAGTCCTAACCTTATCTTCTGCACTTTGTATTGCCTTTTCAAATTCCTCTTTTGTCATGTTTTCTTTAAATTCCATTATATAATCCCCTTTCAGTTGCCAATATAAAACCCATAAATAATTATGTTTCTTATATTTAAGCCCCTAATTAATTTGTGTTTACAAGTTAGATATATAAAAGATACAATTAGTAACTGTATCCTTGTTAAAAAAAATAACTACCCATAAAAAATAGGTAGTATATAGCATTAATTCCCTATATTCAGTCGATTTAGCATTTTTAGGAGGAGGTCAGATTGGCTACTGACAAGAAACCGACAACTTAATATTATAGCATGATTAAACTAAGGCTTAAAAATAAGCCCTAGTTAATACTTATATAAATATAAATACTAAATACGACTTACTTTAATAATCTATGTATAGGTAGCATTAATCTTACTCTGTCAAACCAGGAGTAATTGGGGTTCTGTGTAGTAAATTTCAAAGTTATATAGCAAGGTATATATTTATATGGCTAAAATATTAAATGGCTTAAAAGTCCATATAATTGAAGTGTATTAAGATAAATAAAAAAGTATTCTTCATTATATAATGCAACTTTACCTCCACTTTATGTAGTGTTTAATGTTAAAAAAATACCTCCCCTATATTGTATCTACCTTTACCCCCACTTTTGTTACTATTCAAAGATAAAAAAGTATCTTTCATTGTTTTATGTAGTATTACCTCCACTTTTGTTACTATTCAAGTGATAAAAAAATACCTCCCCTATATTACACCCTAG
>CAZHJK010000006.1:67278-105328 GCA_964533275.1 uncultured Eubacteriaceae bacterium
TTTTACTTACACTTTTGTTACTATTCAAGTGATAAAAAAATACCTCCCCTATATTGTATCTACCTTTACCCCCACTTTTGTTACTATCCGAACGTTAAAAAAGTATCCCTCATTATATAATGCAACTTTGTTTGAGGTTTTTATACCCTATTCAAAGATAAAAATATTGCCCCCCTATATTGTATCTACCTTTACCCCCACTTTATGTAATAGTCTGATGTTAAATTTGTCAATCTACTTAGTTATGTACACCTACCCCCACTTTTTACACTATCCGAAAGATAAATTTTATATATTTCATCAAAAAATAAAAAAATAGCCGACCTAAGCCGACTATCTTCATAAATCTATTTTATTGTTTGCTATAGTGTTATTTTAATTTTATATAACTTTTTTTATCTGTCATTCTTTCAAGTGGATTAAACTTTTCATAATCCCTTTGCAAATCATATCCATATATATTTACATATTCTTTCACCATATCCAAAGTTGAATGACCTAAAATCTTTTGTAAACGAAATATATCCCCACCATTCATAATCCACTTTTTGGCGAATGTATGCCTAAATAAATGAACCCCTGTTTTCATAACTCCTCTTCTTTGATTATAGTTTCTTATTGAATTTGCTAAGGAATTTCTATTTAATTTTTCACCATATGCAGATACAAATAAATAATCATCTATATCACCATTTCTATACTGTAAATATTCATTTAATACCTTTGCCAAAGTATCAGATAAGGGAATTATTTGCTGTCGCTTATTTTTAGTTTTCCTTAATTGAATATATCCACTTTCAAAATCAATATCCCCTATTTCAAGATTACAAATAGTACCCGACCTATTTCCTGTTGCTAATAGATAATTAATAATTACCCAATCCCTATATTCAACAAAAGAACATTTGTTTAAATTAGGTTTAACAAGTAGTATTTTTAATTCTGCATCTGTATAAGTTTCTTTTAATTTCTTTTCAACCTTAATGGCATTAATTTTAAACTTCTCCAAATACTCTAACTTCATCCAATAATAGAGGATTACCCTAAGCCCTTTTAACTTTGTATTAATGCTAGTATCGTTTAAATTTGTATTCTTTCTAAGAAACAAAATATAATCTTCAATCATTGTACTTGTAATGTCTGAAATCTGATTATCCAATGGCAAGAACTTACTAAAATCATTCAAAACCACTTCATAATATTCTAGTGTGGATTGTGATAAGTTTTTCACCCTACAAAAACGATAAAATTCCTTAAACCCTTCGTGAATAGTTTTGTTTACATTTGTCTTTTGCATTGTAATTCTTTTCAATTTTATACCCTCCAAAATTAAATATTTAGATAGGTACAAGTAAAAAAACAGACCCCATAACTAATTAATTTTCTTTAAAAAGTCATGTGGTCTGTTTTAATTAATAAGTATAGTTTTTATGAGTTTTAAAACGCTGTAACCCTTGATATTACTAGGTTTTAAAATTAAATGGTCTGAGTGAGAGGATTCGAACCTCCGGCCTCGTGAACCCCATTCACGCGCGCTACCAAGCTGCGCCACACCCAGATAAAGTATATTTCTTGTATAGTATACTAAAACATATGATAATTTGCAATATCATATTTATCCAAATATTATTTATTTTTTTATAAAAAGGTAAACCTTTTTATAAATTAGGCGGAGGTAAAGTAAAAAAATCATAACTTAAGAAATAAAAAATCTCTCTTATTAAACTAAAGAGAGATTTTAACCTTTATTTATTTTATAGTATAATACAAATTAAACCACCATTTCCTTCATTAACAATCTTGGTTAAAGTTTTCTGAAGTTTTATCTGTGCATCTTGAGGCATCTTTGTTAATTTATTTTGTAGTCCTTCCTGTACAAGTTCATGTAAAGATTTTCCAAACATATTTGTTTCCCAAAGCTTTCCTGGATCATTTTCAAACTTATCTAACAGATAATTAACTAAATCCTCACTTTGTTTTTCTGATCCAACTATGGGAGCAACCTCCGCTTCTACATCTGCACGGATAAAATGTAAACTGGGAGCACTAGCCTTTAATTTTATACCAAAACCATTACCCTGTTTGAGCATTTCTGGTTCTTCTAATCTCATTTCTTCAACCCCTGGAGAAACAACACCATAACCGTTAATACGAACATCATTTAATGCACTTTCTACTTTGTCATATTCTCTCTTTGCATAGGATAATTCTTTAATTAAGGCAAGCAATTGATGTTCTCCTGAAAGTGTGTAACCAGATTCCTCTCCCAAAATTTGATAAAATAAATTATCCTTTAACCTAATTTCAAGATTTGATATACCTTCCCCTAAATTAATATCTTTTATATTTATTAATGAAACATTCTCACTCTGTTTAAAATTATATACAATTTTCTCTACATCTCTTAATTTTTGTATATTAAGTACAGAAGTTTTTAGATTTCCAATAATTTCATTTTTTAACCAATGGGATATTTCTAAACTCTCTATCCATTTAGGTAAACTAAAATTCAACTCTTTAATTGGGAATTCAAACAATATCTTTTCTAAAATAGAGTTTAAGTCTTCCATAGTCATATTTAGGCAATCTACACTTATTACTGGTACATCATATTTTTCAAAAAGCTTATCCTTAAGGTTTATAGTATCAGGATGTGTTGGATTAGTTGAGTTCAATATTATAATAAATGGTTTGTTTATTTCTTTTAATTCTGATACTACTCTCTCTTCTGCTTCTATATAACTTTGTCTTGAGATATCTGTAATACTTCCATCAGTTGTTATAACAATTCCTATGGTTGAATGCTCCTTTATAACCTTTTTAGTGCCTAGCTCAGCAGCTTGTTCAAAGGGCATAGCTTCATCAGACCAAGGTGTTGAAACCATCCTAGGGAATTCATTTTCTTCATATCCAAGAGCTCCTTTAACCAAATAGCCCACACAGTCAATCAGTCTTACCTTAAATGATGCATTATCCTTTAAATTAACTTCAATAGCTTCATTAGGAACAAATTTTGGTTCGGTAGTCATAATAGTTTTTCCTGACCCACTTTGGGGTAGTTCATCCATAGTTCTAGATTTTTTATAATCATTTTCAATATTTGGAATTACTAATAATTCCATGAATCTTTTAATAAATGTTGATTTCCCTGTTCTAACAGGTCCAACTACACCAAGATATATATCTCCTTGGGTTCTATCAGAAATATCTTGATATATATTATATTCCCCCACATTTATTACCTCCTCATAAAAAAAGTCTCAATTAATTAATATTTATTCCTGCATATCTTAATTATGCTAAAAAAATAATGGTTGTATTAAATAATCATAATATCTATGAGGTTATAATTAATTTATACTTTATTATTAAAGAAAAAAGTAGCCTTAGACGATAGGCTACAATTATGTGCAATTCTTGTAATTAATGAAAGATTTTACCATCCATTATATGTATCTAAAACAACTTCTTCCATCTCATGGGTCTTGCTTCTTAACATTAACTTATTTACAGATTCATTAACATCTACATTATTATAAAGTACATTATATAATTCTGTAGTTATAGGCATTTCTATATTTAATTTTTTTGACAAATTATATGCAACATATGTGGTGCGTATTCCCTCTACTACCATACCAATATTATCTAAAACATCTTCAACCTTATTACCTTGTCCTAATTGTATACCTGCTCTTCTATTTCTACTATGCTTACTTGTACATGTTACAATAAGATCTCCTATACCTGATAAACCAGCAAAGGTAGAAATATTTGCTCCCATTGCTTGACCAAGTCTGCTTATTTCTACAATTCCTCTACTCATTAGAGCTGCTCTAGTATTATCTCCATAACCTAAACCATCAGAAATACCTGCTCCTAAAGCGATTATATTCTTTAATGCTCCTCCTAATTCTACTCCTATTATATCTGGATTGGTGTAGACTCTAAATATTGAAGACATAAATACATCTTGAACCATTTCTGTTTCCTTTCTATTTTTTCCTGCTAATACAACAGTTGTAGGAATATCCCTTGCTACTTCTTCTGCATGGCTGGGTCCTGATAGTGTCATTAGACTATTATTAGGTAGTTCCTGGTAAATTACCTCTGACATTCTATTTAAGGTTTTATATTCAAGTCCCTTTGCTACATTTACAAGTATTTGAGAATCATTTAAAAGGGGTTTAATACTCTTACATATTTCGCGAATAGCTTGGGATGCAACAGCTAAAATAATTATATTTGATTTCTTTACACAATTTAAATTATCAGTAGGTATAATGTTTTTAGGTATATCTACATTTGGTAAATATTTTTTGTTTTCCTTATTTATTTTTAATTCTTCTATGAATTTTTTATTTCTATGCCATAAATAGACCTGATGTCCATTTTTAGATAATAATATAGCTAGAGCTGTTCCCCAGCTTCCTGCTCCGATTATACTAATAGTATTTCCCATTGTTGATTGCCTCCAGTTTATAAGTTTTATATATACTATTTATTCATTACGCTGTCTAATTATAAAACGAATAGGTGTCCCCTCAAATCCAAAGGACTTCCTGATTTGATTTTCTAAATATCGTTGATATGAGAAATGTAAAAGCTCAGAATCATTTACAAATAAAATAAATGTAGGTGGTTTTACACTAGCTTGAGTACAATATAATATATTCAATCTTCTTCCCTTGTCTGATGGAGGCTGATTCATCAAAGTAGCCTCTCCTATCACTTCATTTAACATTCCTGTAGAAATTCTCATAGAATGTTGATTAGATACATAATTAACTAATTCCATTATTCTGTGGGTTCTTTGACCAGTCTTTGCAGAAATAAATAATATAGGAGCATAGCTCATAAAAGACAATGATTCTCTTATTTCTTTATGATACTTGTCCATAGTCTTAGTTTCTTTTTCAATAACATCCCACTTATTTACAATAATAATAGATGCTTTACCTTCTTCATGAGCATATCCAGCAATCTTTGTATCCTGTTCAGTTACTCCTTGTTCAGCATCTATAATAATTAAACATACATCGGATCGTTCAATACCTGTAAATGATCTAATAACACTATATTTTTCAATATTTTCTGTAATTTTGCTTTTTCTTCTTACTCCGGCAGTATCTATTAAAATATAATCCTCTCCTTTATATTTAAAAGGAGTATCTATGGCATCTCTAGTTGTTCCGGGGATATCACTAACAATGACTCTATTTTCTCCTAATAATTTATTAATAAGAGTTGATTTTCCAGCGTTGGGTTTTCCTATTACTGCTATTTTTAATTTTTCTTCATCGGCATTGTACTTTTTATCATTAGGGAACAGCCTAACTACTTCATCAAGTAAATCTCCTATTCCCAATGCTTGTTGTCCAGATATAGGTATAGGATCTCCAAGCCCAAGATTATAAAACTCAAAAATATTATTTTCTAATTCAATAGTATCAACCTTATTTACAACTATTAATGTGGGACGATTAGCTTTTCTCAACATATTTGCAACTTCATAATCAGCAGCTGTTATTCCTTCTCTACCATCAAGCATAAAAATTATTACATCTGCCGTTTCAATTGCTAATTCTGCTTGCATTCTCATTTGATGCAAAATAATATCCTTCGTAAAAGGTTCTATTCCTCCAGTATCAATTAAGGTAAAGGTATTCCCTAACCATTCGGCTTCTGCATATATTCGATCTCTAGTAACTCCAGGTGTGTCCTCAACAATAGATATTCTTCTTCCCGCCACTTTATTAAAAAATGTAGACTTGCCAACATTAGGTCTACCAACAACTGCAACAATAGGTTTTGACATATATGGTCCTCCTAAGTATTTATTGATAAAATCTTATTAATAAGTATTTCCCCTTCTACCTCTACAGGATAAACTGGAGTATTTAAACTATTAGCTACTTGTTCAACAGTATAATCATCTAAAAAGATATTCTCATCTGCCTTTAACATTGATTTAGGAATTAATACATAGTTTCCTAAATCTTTATCTTTTAATTGATTAATTATATCTTGTCCTGTTACTAAACCACTAACTGTAATTTTTTCCCCAAAAAAATCATTTTTTACACCATATACTTGTATATTAAGATGATTCCATTTATCAACCACTCTATCCATTAATTCTTTAATATATGGATACGCTAATTTACCAGTTATTATTGAAAATTTATTTGAATTTGGAAATTCATTGATACTTTTTAAACTTTCATTTAGTTGATCTTTTAATAATGTTACCATTCCTACTCCATTTTCTAATTGTTCAAAGCCCTCATAATAATTCGTATCAGGAAAGTTAGTTTCTGACCTAATAATAAATTCATCAGCAGGGAATACAAAACGTGTACTATGCATTTTTAACATCTTGTTTTGAAAATCAGAAATTTGTTTAAGAATTATTTGAGTTTCCTTTTTTGTAAATTCTCTCATAGGAAATAATTTTTGTCGGTGTTTTGATATTCCAACTGGAACTATAGTTACTGATTTTACATAAGGATAAAGATTAGAAAGATCCCGAAGAGATTTATTTAATTCATCTCTATCATTTACATCAGGACATAAAACAATTTGAGCATTCATGATAAGTTGTTCATCAGCAAAGCGTTTAATTGTTTCCATTAATTTCCCTGCATTTTTATTGTTAAGCATCCTTTTTCTTAAATCTGGATTGGTTGTGTGTACAGAAATATTAATCGGATTAATTCTATATTTAATTATCCTTTCAATTTCTTCTTCCTTCATATTAGTTAATGTTACATAATTACCTTGTAAGAATGATAATCTTGTATCATCATCTTTAAAATAAAGTGTTTTTCTTAACCCTTTTGGTAGTTGATCAATAAAACAAAAAATACACTTATTCTGACAGCCCTTCGCTTGATCAATAATTGCATTTTTGAATATCAGTCCTAAATCTTCATCATACTCTTTATCAATCTCAATTTCCCAAATTTCATTATTGCTTTTTTCTATTACTATATCTAATTTTTCAGCTGTAATTAAGTATTTATATTCTATAATATCATTCACTAAAGAGCCATTTATGCTTAATAATGAGTCACCAGATTCTATTTCAACTTCCTCAGCTATACTATTATTTTTTACCCCACTAATTAATATCTTATCCATATCTTTCCTCCAAAGGATTATGCTTATTAGATTCCATATTATGTTATAATACCATTATAACAATTAGTCGTCAACAAATAGAAATATTTGTTTTATATTTGTTTTATATTAAATAAGGTTTTTTCTAATATTATGTTCTTTTACCTTACTAACTAATTCTACGAATTCATAATATCTTTTCCTTACCCCAATAATTACTAATGGTCTCCCAATAGAAATCAACCCGATTCTTCTAGACAAAAATCCCCCTAGCCTTATGAAGATGTTTGCTACGGGGAGAGCATAAACAAAAATTATACTATCAAATATAAATTTTCTATCCTTATTCTTTAATAATAAAATGGATGATAAAATTCTTTCCTTGAAAATTCCCCATCCCATACAATATATTTCATTACCCCAAGAGTCTATTCCTATATATAAGGGTAATCCTATTTGACTATTAGGTGTTAAGTCAAAATAAGGAATACTAATGATTTCTTTTTTTTTTGCTATTCTTTTAGTAGGAAGCATCCCTACATGAATTGAAGCTGCAATTACTGAAGAATGTGCTCCTCCATAGCAATAATAAACTATCTTCAAATAAGCTCGTTCCCTTCTTCGTTATGTATAAAAAAGAGTATATCCTTTTCATTTAATATTTCTTGTAGTATATTTTTAAATATTTTTATTAAATAATTATGGGTTCTCTTAAAATAAAACACAAATATTTCATTATCTTTTTCATCTTTTCCTAAATATATTAAATAATCGCTGTTACTAAATTTTATTTTTAATTGTGATTGTTGTGGTTTATAGTGGGATTTCCATTTTTGTATCTGGATAAAGTATATGTATTTCATTAATATCTTAATGTCTTACAATAATATAACAGCCATTATCTAAATCATGTACCATTCCTAATGTTGTTTTTGCTATATATAATGCTACCTTTTTCCTTTCTTCTTCATCCTTGGCATAAAAAACCGGTACTCCACCAGAAGAAACTTTTTCCGGATTAATTGTAACTACTGCTATTATATATTCCTTTATTCCAATATCCATATATATTCTCCTTTAATCAGCAGCTTTATATCCTGCACGAGATTCAAGTGGTTTTCTTTTTGAACTTTCTAATACTGGTACTCTATTCACAGCCTCAATGAAACATTCAATATCAGGTTCCATCGTTAAAATCAGCATACCAACACTGCCATTTTCAGGGTCTCGTCTTGCTAATGGAGTAAAGTCTGGTTCATCTACATCCTTCCTTATCCCTAGTTGAGCAGCCGCATTATGTTGTATAGCTTGTCGCTGACCAACATTTGCCAAAGTAGCTCGAGCATCATCATCCTTTGGTGTAATTATCACAGCCATTGCCTTATCTTGTAGTATTTTTTTTGAATCATCTAATCCAATATTCATAATAACTATATTATCTACACATAATAAAGGTCCCTTAAAATTTATTTCACCTTGCTTTACATCTGCAATGTCCTTTATTATCTTACCTTTTGTAATATTACTAAGAAAAGTTATGCACAGTAATCCAATAATCCCTCCGATTATATATAAAGTATAAAATTTTGCTTCATTATCAATAACAATAAGATATAGTTGTGTACATAAACTTGTTATAAGTGCAGTTAGCATCGCCACATAATTCCTTGATTCAAAAGCCTTGGCAATATCTTCTATATATGCTTTTCCTCTAGAAACTAATTCAGTTTCCTCTAAATTGGATAAACTTTCTCTCTCCATATTCCTAATTTCCCTAAATTGTGAAGCGGCTAATGCGAGAAATGTCATTGCTGAAAAATCCTTTTCTAAAAGTGCAGGAATAGCAACCGCTCCTAAAGATGCAGCTACTATCCCTAAAGTTAAATGGGATATATAACCTTGAGGATAACTCGGATATTGTCTATAATCAGTCCTTAAAAGATTTATCCTTGCTAATAGACCCATTATTATCGCAATAGAAATTACAGGTATATACTCATTCATAATTATCTCTCCATTACTTTTTCTTTCTACCTAAAAAACTAGAAAAAGTTCCACCAAATTTTGATCGTAATTCTTTGCCTCCAGTACTAATGAATAAAAACCCTATTCCTAAAATTGCTGCTATTCCTAGGACAATAAGAATTCCTCTTCCTGAACCTGTATTATCTGTAGCAGCAGGTTTAGTATTTTTAACTGTCTTACCTGGTTCACCATCTTCAGCAGGCGCTTTCTCCTCTCCACCAAATACAGCAACTTTAATTACATCCGCAAAGGATGCAGCTGTTTTTTCAGCAGCTTCTCGAGTATTCTTATGGGCACCCATTTCTAATAAAATAGTATTTGGAGCAAGATCTTGATTGTAACCTCCCTTACCCATAAATATATCCTTAATCATTCCTGGATACATTTCATCAGCAACTGCTTTAAGTTTATATGCTAAATTTTTATTTTTTTCTATATTTTGATTTTTCTGTCCTAAAACAAGCCTTACCTTTGTTGCATCTTCACCGTCTAATTCATATGCATATTGCTCAGGTGGTATAGCGTCCCGATGAACATCAAAAATTGCTGAAGGATTTTGTTTTAAAATTTCTTCTTTGGTAGGACGTGATCTTCTATAGGCACCGGCATCATGAGGGAGATGTAAATCTTGTTTATGAATTACATTAATTTCTTTTTCCTCTAACCCCTTCTTTAGTGCCTCCCCAACTTTATATATACCACCTTTACCATTTATACTATATTGCCCATCTGACGGTTCATAGGATTCATCACTATGGGTATGAAATAGACCGATCTTACGATCTTCCGGTTGCAGCATTAATGCTAAAGCTTGTTCCTCTATAATGGAAATCTCCGGTAATTTTACATCCTCTTTATATTCTGCATAACCGATATATCCATTATCTTTAACCTCTACTATTTCATATAATTTATTATCTCCACTAACATATTCATCCCCTGTTGTAACAGCATGTGCAATCATAAATAATAAATCACTAGTTTCCTTATTGTAAATAGTATAATAACCTTCTTCTTCGTACCAGTCATCTGCATAAACAGTACTTGTTGATGTGAAAACAATTAATAAAATAAAGGAAAATATAATTATTTTAGACTTATTTTTCATCATTGTTCCCACCCTTATCCTGTAGATTTTCACCTTTTTTCAATTCATCATCTCCTAAAGTACTAGCAAATTCAGAATGATTAAATGTCATATTCTTTTTATTAGTACCTCCTTGCATTTTTTCTCTTGCTTCACCAATAAATTCTGCAAGCAGTACTGCAATAATTCCTGATATTACGATAGCATCTATTACTCCAGCACCACCAATTTTTATAACTCCAGGTACATTATTATAAACATTTAAAATCACTTGAGCAATATCTGCTAAGACAATCCCCATGATACCTGCAATAAAGGCAGATCTTCTAGATCTTCCTATAATATAAGCAATTAAACCACCTATTACACCATAAATTAAGAAGGGATCACTAAAAATAGTTGAATATTCCTCACCAGTAAAAAAGGTGCTAATAAAAAATATTACTATAGCTGAAATTATTGAAGCTATAATCGCTCGAGATTTTTCTTTTCCTGTACCTGCTTTAATAAATAAATATATAGCTAAAGCAATTGGTATTATAGCACCACCTAAGTTCAGACTCATTCTATTTCCTAAGGGTATATTAGGAATAAATGTTCCTATTATCATTGCAACGAGAAATAATACTGCAGTTTTATCATTTAAACGCATTCTATCTAAAACTGTATGAGCGAATCCAAATAAAATAAGTATAGTCAATATGCTTAATAAAAGAATGCCTAATGGCATGACTTTCACCTCTCTTTTTATATTGTATTCTTAGATTTCCCAAATTTTTTTTAAAATATGCAAAAGAAAAGCGTGCAAAAAGCACGCGAATTCAAATATAAAATATTTGTTATTAAAAAAGTAAATACTATTAAATTAATTGTAATAATGCAGCTAGACTACCTGTATTACCATTATCTCCTCTATGAGAGAAAAAGATTTCCTTATTACATTTTGTACATATATCACTAATAGTAATATTCTTTAATTGAACTCCCATTTCAATCAATTGGTCTTGATTGAGCTTCCATAAATCAACCATATATTTACCGTTATCCTTTAAAGTATAGTATTGTTTTGGATTAACAAAATTTAAATTTATTTGCTCTATTACTTCACCCCCTACCTCAAAGCAACAAGAACCAATAGATGGACCTATAGCAACTAAACAATCTTCAGGCTTTGTAGAAAAGTATTTAATCATTTGATATAGGGTTTTTTGTCCTATTTTACTTATAGTTCCTTTCCAACCTGCATGGGATAACCCTATTGCCTTTTGAACAGGATCTATAAAAAATAGTGGCACACAATCTGCATAAAAGGTTACTAAAGCAACCTCTTTTTCTTCAGTAATTAGCCCATCAACACCTACAATCTTATTATTACTAAAGAGGTTATTAGCTCTATGAGATTTATCAACCTTTAATACCTTATCTCCATGTACTTGATCTGAAAATACCATATGTTCTATTGGAATTTCTAATGCCTGGCTTAGCAATGTATAATTTTTGAATATATTCTCTTTTTTATCATTTTTTTTCGTACCTAAATTTAAACTATACAGTGGAGCACTACTTACGCCACCTAATCTTGTAGAAAAACCATGCTTAACAAGCCCTGTTTCTTCAAAGGACGGTATTTTATAATATACCAGATTACCTATAGAAGATTTTTTGAAATTCAAAATAACCACCACCCCTTATTTTTATTATATGTATATTTTTAAAAAACAAACAAAAACATTGTTTAATAATTATTATATTAGGGTAATAAATCAATATAACATGATAACCCCTGAAACACCTTAATACTTTTCGATTTCTTCCCACAAATATAAAGACCGAGTAAAATTACTCGGTCTTTATATTGTATAAAAATTTTATTAATCAATCACTTTACATATAATGGGTTGGAAAGCTTTATCACTAATAAATCTTTTTTCATTATTTCTTATCACTATATATGATATTAGAGTGAAAAGTATTCCCGCTCCAAACCCGATGTAATTATTCAATTTATTTAAATCCATATAGTTTGCAAAAGAATAACCTAATAAACTACCTATTATAAACATTAAAAGAGGAAAGGTATAAATAATTAAAGAGGCTTTTAAAACATTAGTTGTTTCTGTTTCAATCTCTACTTGATCACCAATTTTTGCTGATACAGGGTTTTTTGCTAATGTCTCCATCACAAGTTTTTCTTGTCCAATTTGGCAAGCTCCACAGTCACCACAGGCTGTATGGCGTTTAATTTGCACTTTAGCCAGTCCATTTTCAATTTTAACTATAGTTCCTGTTTCCCGCATACCGTTCACCCCTCTATTTCATATATTTAAGCATAATTTTAATTAGTTCATCTACTTCTTCATCCTTGTTTTCCTCAACTGCTCCCTTAATACAGGTCTTTAAATGTTCTTCTAAAATAATGCCTCCAACTTTTTCTAATGCTGCTTTTGCAGCAGTTATCTGTATAAGTATATCACTGCAGTATTTCCCATTTTCAACCATCTTTTGAATGCCCTTAACTTGACCTTCTATCCTCTTTAATCTATTTAATAAGGCTTCATTATCTTTTTCCTTAGAAATCATTTCTACCTCCTACTAAATTATAATAGCACTAATATTACTAATATCTTATACCCCTATTCAGTATATATTATAATGCAAGAGAACATTCATGTCAATGTAAGCTATAAGCTTGTTTTTTGTTGTTTTTTATTCTTTCTCTTTTATATTTATGCCTAATTCTTCTAATCTTTCTTCTTCGGCAATTGAAGGAGCTTCAGTCATTAAGCAAGAATGGTTTTGAGTTTTAGGAAAAGCAATAACATCCTTTATATTCTCTGTATTAGTTAACATCATAACAAGACGATCTAAGCCAAAAGCAATTCCTCCATGGGGGGGTGTACCATATTTAAATGCTTCCATTAAAAATCCAAATTGTTCCCATGCCTTATCCTTTGTAAACCCTAATACATTAAACATCTTTTCCTGTAATTCACTACTATGGATTCGTATACTGCCGCCTCCTAATTCAACTCCATTTACTACTAAATCATATGCCTTAGCCCTTGCCTTTCCTGGATCGCTTTCTAGTATATATATATCATCCTCAAGAGGTGAAGTGAATGGATGGTGCATAGCAGTATATCTTTCTTCTTCATGATCAAATTCAAGTAAGGGAAATTCTGTTATCCATAAAAATTTAAACTCAGTATTATCAGTTAATTGTAATTTTCTAGAGAGCTCTAATCTTAATTGACCTAATGCATCATAAACAATCTGTTTTTGATCAGCTACAATTAAAATAAGGTCTCCTTCCTCCGCCTCCATAGTTTTAATTATATTTTCTAACTCGCTTTCCTCAAGAAATTTAGAAATTGGTGATTTAACGGAATTCTCCTTAACATTTATCCAAGCTAAACCCTTTGCCTTGTATAATTTAACAAATTCACCCAGAGCATCAATCTCTCTTCTACTAAACTTTTCTCCACAACCCTTTGCATTAATTGCCCTAACACTACCTCCACTAGCAATTGCATTACTGAAAACTTTAAAATCACTATTAGTTACTATATTAGTTAAGTCCTTTAATTCAAAGCCAAAGCGTATATCTGGTTTATCCGACCCAAATCTATCCATTGCCTCTTGATAGGTCATCCGTTGTATAGGTGTTGTTATATCATAATTCCTTATCTTTTTAAAAACTTCTGCAATTAATCCTTCATTTATGCTAATAATATCCTCTTCATTAACAAATGACATTTCTATATCTATTTGAGTAAATTCTGGTTGTCGATCTGCTCTTAAATCTTCATCCCTAAAGCATTTAACAATTTGAAAATAACGATCCATACCGGATACCATTAGTATTTGTTTAAACAATTGAGGGGACTGGGGCAAAGCAAAAAATCTTCCCATCTGTACTCTACTAGGTACTAAAAAATCCCTAGCACCCTCAGGTGTTGGTTTAGTCAGGATAGGAGTTTCAATCTCAATAAATCCTTTTTGATCTAGGTAGTCACGTATAGTTTTACTAATTCTATGACGCACCATTAATATATTCTGCATTTTTGGCTTTCTTAGATCAAGGTATCTATATTTTAAACGAATATTCTCTGATATATTATCTTCATCCTCTATATATATTGGTGGTGTTTGGGCAGTATTTAATATATCTAGTTGTTCTGCTTTTATCTCTATATACCCTGTAAGAATATTTTCATTATTTTGACCTTCTTCTCTAGGAGTTATCTTTCCTACAATAGATAGAACAAATTCATTTCTAATATCGCTAGCTGTTTCAAAAGCCTTCTCACTAATGTCCTTATCAAAAACTACTTGTATAATCCCGCTACGATCTCGCAAATTTACAAAAATTAAACCACCAAGATCTCTTCGTCTTTGAACCCATCCCGTAACTTTAACAATATCTCCAATATTTTTTGTACTTAATGTACCACATGTATGGGTGCGTTTTGAAGTTTTCATGTTTTTATACATTTTTTCCCTCCTCTTTTCCAAAGATATCAAACATAATTTCTTTAATTAATGATATATTTACATTTTTTTGCTCTCCAGTTATCATATCTTTTAAAATTGCTGTGTCATTTATAATTTCTTCTTCCCCAAGTATTAAAACATATTTAGCATTTATTTTATTAGCATATTTTAGTTGAGCCTTCAAACTTCTATCCATATAATTTTTCTCTGCTTTGATATCCATCTTTCTTAGCTTGTAAATAATTTGAAAAGCTTTTTCATCAGCTTCTTTTCCTAAAGTAGCTATATACAAATCAAAATTCTTTGGATTTTCAATAGGTATATTTTGGTTTTCAAGTGATAATAAAAGTCTTTCGATTCCCATTCCAAAACCTATCCCAGGAGTAGGAGGACCTCCAACTTCTTCTATAAGTCCATCATATCTACCTCCTCCGCATACTGTACCTTGTGCACCAATTTCCTTAGAAATTATTTCAAAGGCTGTTTTTGTATAATAATCAAGACCTCTCACTATACTTGAGTCAATTACAAAGTCAATTTCTAATTTGTTTAAGTAATTTTGCAATGCATTAAAATGAATTGAACATTCCTCACATAGATAGTCAATCATTAAGGGTGCATCCCTCAACTCATTTTGGCAGCTTTCAACTTTACAATCCAATATACGCATCGGATTCTTTTCATATCTTTCATTACATGTACCACATAAACTTGATAACCTTGTATGTAGATATTCTTTTAGAATATTATTATATTTTATTCTACAATTAGGACAACCTACACTATTAATATGTAGCATAAGATTTTTTAGACCTAATTTATCATAAAGAGCAAGGGCTACACTAATTACTTCAGCATCAATAGAAGGATGTTGGCTTCCAAAGACCTCAATGCCAAATTGGTGGTGAATTCTTAAACGACCTGCTTGTGGTCTTTCATACCTGAATGCAGGAGTAATATAGTATAATTTTGTAGGCTGAGCATCGGCATAAAGTTTGTTTTCAATAAAAGCTCTAACTACTGGGGAAGTCCCTTCCGGCTTTAAGGTAATATTTCTTCCTCCTTTATCTTGAAAGGAGTACATTTCTTTTTGTACAATATCTGTTGTATCTCCCACCCCTCTTTCAAATAGCTCAGTATGCTCAAATTCTGGAGTTCGAATTTCCTTATATCCAAAAGTATCACACAATTCCCTAATAGTCTTCTCAATAAAATGCCATTTATAGATTTCTGCTGGAATAATATCCTTAGTTCCTCTTGAAGCTTTAGTTAACATTTGTTATACCTCCTATATATTTAATTATTAATTAACAAAAAACTCTCGTCTCTGACATAGTTTTATACAATGTCAGGGACGAGAGCTCGCCCGTGGTGCCACCCTGATTGGAATTAATCCCACTTTTACCTTTAACGCAGGAATACGAATGAATTTACTATTTTTCAACTCACCAGTTCAAGAGGGTCATTCCACTAATTCCGACCTAAAAATGTTTTCAGTCTAGACATTTTTTCCCTGATGATCTTTCTTAGTGTACTATCTCTTTCAATACATTTTTTATGTAATTATTAATTAAATGTTGTTAATTATTATAAGCTCTTCTCTTATTTCTGTCAACATTATATTAATTTGGCTTATACAAGCTATTTAGTAGCAATAGTTTTCTATTTATCAATTCATGGATCCTTTGAATGTATTGTTTTATATCTTTTACATTAGGCATTCTTTCAATTCTATCTTCATCTAGAAATATAACTTTTGTCACAGAGCCTGCCCCTAATCCTATAATTGTTTGTTTTTCAGACATCATTTGAATATTATATATGCTTTTATAATCTTTTTTACAATAACCAACATTTTCTAAGTTACCCATCATATATTTTTGTCTATAAAGATAATAAGGAATGTACCCATTTTTAACAGCAAAATCCTGTGTAGCTTCAAGCATCTCTGTTATATTTTCCTCTTGATCAAATTTAATATTTCCTAATTTTGCCTTTAACTCTGAACCCTTTTTAATAGACATAGTATGAATTGTCAAATTTTCTGGTTGTAGTTCTTCTATTTGTTTTAAAGTTTCTTTTACAATATCTGTGTTCTCTCCTGGTAATCCTAAAATTAAATCCATATTTATAATTGAAAAGCCTACTTCCCGTGCTAATTTATAGGATTTTATAATATCTTCAGGGGAATGCATTCTGCCTATATTTATTAAAGTATTCTCATTCATCGTTTGTGGATTAATACTAATTCTATTAACTCTATGTTGAATAGCTATTTTTAGTTTATCTTTATTAATAGTATCTGGCCTTCCAGCTTCTAATGAATATTCTTTTACTTGATTTATATCAATTTCTTTCTCAATTGTACTCAATAATTCTTTTAATTCATTTGAATTTAATATAGTAGGAGTTCCTCCGCCTATATATATAGATTCTATATTTATATTATTCTTATTTATATACTCACCAATTTCTCTGATTTCAACCTTTAATGCCTCTAAATATTCCTTTAGAATATCCCTATTTTTCCCTAGTACAGAAGATAAAAAAGAACAATAGATACATCTTGAAGGACAAAAAGGTATACCTATATATAAACCAATCTTGTTTTTATTAGTAGGATATATAATATCTCTTTCATATCTTGTTACATCCATTAATAATATCGCTTTTTTATGTGTTAATAAATAATTGCTTTTCAAAATACCAATAATTTTTTCATCAGTAATACCCTCATTAATTAGTTTATGCACTATTTTAGTTGGTCTTATGCCTGTTAAAATCCCCCAGGGTAAAGTTCTATTAAACCCAATCTTCATCGCATAATACAAAGTAATTTTAAGCTTTCTTTTTATTAATTTGTCTTTTATTGTTTTAGTACATAACAAAGGAATGGGCACTTGCAATTCTTCTTTAGAAATTTTTTGCCCATCCTTTTCTATTAAAGTATATATAATGTAGTAATTACTTTTTTCTTTCATTGCACTTGTTATAACATAGTCCTCATTTGTATAGATTGACTTATAATCTTTTAATATCTTTATATTTTCACCGTGAAAATATTGCAACATCATTTCTCTTATTTCATTTTCAAAGGGATGTCCCTGAATTTTTATATAATACATATTCTCACCTTATTTAAATTGCCAATACTAAAAGTATTAAATATATTCTTAAATAAAAAAGAGTAAATACAAAGTAGTAATATTTCTATTAGATAAAAAAGGGATTTGTATTTTTTTCTCTTTTTATAGTTGAAGCAGGACCATGACCAGGATATACCTTTGTATCTTCTGGTAGTGTAAATAATTTGTTTCTTATGGAATATAAAATATCTTCCATGTTTCCCTTATAAAAATCTGTCCTACCAATAGAACCTGCAAATAAAGTATCTCCTGTAAATACAGCTCCATCTGTTAATATACTAATTCCACCTGGCGAATGCCCTGGAGTATGAATGATTTTAAGATTTATATTTCCAATAGATAATTTATCTCCGTCCTTTAAATCAATATCATAAGATGCAATAGTAATTTTTCTACCAATGTTATTTTCTAAATTATTTTCATCTTTTAGCATTTCTTTATCTAATTCGTGTATAGCAATTAATGCATTTGTTTTTTTCTTTATCTCATTCACTGCACCTATATGATCATGATGTCCATGGGTAAGTATAATATATTTAATATTTAAATCTAACTTTTTAATTTTAGATAATAAGTTTAAAGCATCTCCTCCTGGATCTATCATAAGTCCCATTTTTGTATCTTCACAGCCTATAATATAACAATTTGCTGCTAACATTCCAACAGGTACTATTTCTAAAATCATTTTATTCCCTCCTAATAAATTAAAACTTTTTTTCACTATCTAATAATATAGTTACTGGTCCATCATTTTTTATATTTATTATCATATGTGCTTGAAATTCACCTTGCTGAGTATTGAATCCCCTTTTTTGAGTTTCAACAATAAATTTCTCATATAAAGATTTTGCTTTCCCAGGTTTTGCAGCCTTTGCAAAACTTGGTCTTCTTCCTTTTTTGCAATCCCCATAAAGTGTGAATTGAGATACAACTAAAAGCTCTCCCTTCACATCCATTAGAGATAAATTCATTTTATCTTCCTCATCTTCAAATATACGAAGATTAATAACCTTATCAACTAAATATAATAGATCCTCATCACTATCATCTTCCTTAACTCCTAAAAAAACTAAAAGTCCCTTATTAATTTTCCCAATTTCCATATTATTAACCTGAACATTTGCGGAATTCACTCTCTGAATAATTGCCCTCAAGTCTATACACCTCTTTTATATTCGATGAGTTGATATAACCCCTTTTATTTTATTAAAGCCCTTTAACAGTTTATCTAATTCTTCTGCTCCTTTTACTTCCAAGGTCAGATTTATATAAGCAGTCCCATTTTTTGTAGTCCTAGCATTCATAGCTGTAACAGGAATTTTCGTTTCAGCAAGTACATTTGATACATTTGAAATAAGACCCTGTTGATCCTTGGCTTTTATTTGTATTTCAGCTTGATAATTCACCTTTGCATCACTTTCCCAAGATACATCTACAATTCTTTCTGTACCTCCAAAGTTATTTATATTAGTACAGTCTGCCCTATGGATAGATACACCTCTTCCTCTAGTTATATAGCCGATAATCTTGTCCCCTGGAACAGGATTGCAACATTTTGAAAAACGCACAGCCATATCTCGAAAGCCCGAAACTTTTACTCCATTTAATGTAGCAGATTTTTCTTTGGAACTTTTTTTAAATTGTTTTATATCAAGGTTATCTTTGTTTTTTGATTTTCCATGAGCTTTGTTATACTCTTCCTTTAAAGGAAATAATATTTGGTTTAATGTTAAACCGCCATAACCTACAGTAGCATATAAATCATCTATAGAATTATAGTTAAATTTTTTTAATAAATTTTCAGTCCAATCCGTTTTAAAAAGTTCAGAATATTGGTATCCTTGTCTTCTAACTTCCTTTTCTAAGATTTCTTTACCCTTTTGTATGTTTTCATCTCTTTTTTCTTTTTTAAACCATTGTCTAATTTTATTTCTAGCTTGTGAACTTTTTACAATATTAAGCCAGTCTCTACTAGGACCATTAGAATTTGATGAGGTCAAGACTTCTACAATATTACCATTTTGCAATTTATAATCTAAAGGGACAATTTTACCATTTACCTTTGCTCCAACACATTGGTTTCCAATAGCACTGTGAATTGTATACGCAAAATCAATGGGAGAAGATCCCTTAGGTAAGTTTATTACATCTCCCTTAGGAGTAAATACAAATACTTCGTCTGTAAATAAATCTATTTTTAAGGTTTCCATAAACTCTCGAGAATCCAATAAATCCCCTTGCATCTCCATAAGCTGTCTTAACCAAGTCAATTTACGTTCGAAATCATCTGTTGAATTTTTTCCTGCCTTATATTTCCAGTGTGCGGCAATCCCATATTCAGAAGTCCTATGCATCTCCCATGTTCTTATTTGAATTTCAACAGGGTCTCCTTTCGGACCTATAACTGTGGTATGAAGCGATTGATACATATTTACCTTAGGCATAGCAATATAATCCTTAAAACGACCCGGTATTGGTTTCCATAATGTATGTACAATACCTAATACCCCATAGCAATCCTTTATATTATCGACAATTATTCTAACAGCAATCAAATCAAAAATTTGACCAAAATCTTTATTTTTATAAACCATCTTACTATATATACTATAAAAATGTTTAGGTCTTCCCTGAATATCTGTAACAATATCCATTTCATCTAATTTTCTATTTAAAGTATCAATTACATATTGGATGTATTCTTCTCTTTCTTTTCTTTTTGTAGCAACTTTATTTACTAAGGCATAGTAACCCTCTGGATCAATATATCGAAGGGATAAATCCTCTAATTCCCATTTTATTTTAGAAATTCCAAGTCTATGAGCTATCGGAGCAAATATTTCTAATGTCTCCTGTGCCTTTGCTTTTTGTTTATTAGGTGGCATATGCTTCATTGTTCTCATATTATGTAATCTGTCAGCTAATTTAATCAAGATCACTCTTATATCCTTAGCCATAGCAATTAGCATTTTTCTAAGATTTTCAGCCTGTTGCTCTTCTCTAGATACAAAATCTAATTTACTTAATTTAGTAACTCCATCGACTAAAACCGCAACCTCTTCACCAAATTCCTTTTTAATATCCTCAAAACTATAGGGAGTGTCTTCTATAACATCGTGAAGAATTCCAGCAGTTATAGTTGCAGTATCTAATTGTAGATCAGCTAATATATAAGCAACAGAAATAGGATGATTTATATAATCTTCCCCAGATACCCTCTTTTGCTCTTTATGTGCTTCTTGAGCAAGATTATAGGCTTTTTCTACTAGTGATAGATCGGCATCTTTATAGTATTCTCTAATTTTTTCTTTTAATTTTTCTATCATAAGCAATCCTACTCTCTAAACTTTTAATCTAAAAAAAATGTATTTCCATTATTATATTATATTAGTCAAATACTTTACAACCCTTTTATTCTTCACTTGCTTTATATAAATCATAAATTGAAGAAGAAAAACATAATATATCACTTTAAACATATTTCTAAATTTAATTAGTTTAAACATTATTATTCACTATGAATAACCATAATTAATATACAAAGATTACTTATTTACCTAAAAAAAATTAAAAAGAAAGCCGGTTTAAACCAGCTTCTTAAAAAGTAATTAAGGATTCTACATTATATCCTTTTAAGGTTTCTCTACCATTTAAATACGTAAGTTCGATAAGAAAGAGTATCCCTACAACTTCCCCTCCTAATTTTTCTACTAATTTAGCCGTAGACAATAGGGTTCCACCTGTTGCGAGTAGGTCATCAACAATAACCACTCTCTGACCGGAAATAATTGCATCTTTGTGTATTTCCAATGAATCCTTACCATATTCTAAAGAATAACCTTGGGAAACAACTTCGCAGGGTAATTTACCTGGTTTTCGTACAGGTACAAATCCTAAATTCATTGCATATGCTAAGGGAGTACCGAAAATAAATCCTCTAGCTTCTGGTCCTACCACTATATCTGCATCTAGCTTTTCAGTTAATTTTTTCATTTGAACTATAGATTCTTTTAAAGCATCTTTGTCTTGTAATAATGGAGTAATATCTTTAAATCTAATTCCCTTTTCTGGAAAGTCTTGTATTACTCTAATTTTTTCTTTTAAATCCATCACAATTACCTCCTAAAAATAACATAACTAGATACAAATATTATAATACTATACCGCCCTAGGATTACCTTGTTTTCTAGTTTTTAACATATACCATACAGGACTTGCTATAAAAATAGATGAGTAGGTTCCAGATAAAAATCCAACGATTAATGGTAATGCAAAGTTCCTAATAGCTTCAACTCCTAATATATACAGTACAGTAATAGTAATAAGTGTAGTTAAAGATGTGTTGATAGAGCGTGCTATACTTTGAGAAATACTAGTATTTACTAAATTTTTATAATCATTCTTCTTAAATCTTTTTCTATTTTCCCTTATTCTATCAAAAATAACAATTGTATCATTTATAGAATAACCCAAAATTGTTAACATAGCAGCTATAAAGGGAGCATTTACTTGTATTCTCATAATTGTATAAAAAGCTAATACTATTAACATATCATGAGTTAAAGCAATAATAGCTGATAGAGCAAAGGATAATTCAAATCTAAAGGTTATATAAATTAGCATAGCAATTACAGCTATAGATACAGCTATAAGTACTTGATTTTTTAACTCATCTCCAATAATGGGATCAACCTGATCTATTGATAACAAGTCTTTTTCGGTTAAATTATACTTGTTTTGAAATTGGGAAAAAATCTCTTTTCGCTGTCCATTTGATAAAGATTCCTGTGTTTGAATTATAACTTGTTCTCTATCATCACCAGAATAAGTTATATCTGCTCTTTCATCAAATGTATCAGTAATATCTCTTATTTCAGATACTTCAAAGGTCTGATGCAAATCAATATTAATAATTGTTCCTCCAGCAAAGTCTATACCAAAGTTTAATCCATTAATGCTTAGAATAATACCACCTATAATGATAATCATTGCCGATATTGCAAACCATAATTTTCTATATTCAATAATTTTCATCTATTTACCTCCTGCCCCATATAGTTTTGTATTGGAGAATATATTCATTTTAATAACTAATCGGAGCAAATAACGAGTTATAATTATTGCTGTAAACATACTTACACCAATTCCAATCATAAGTGTTACAGCAAATCCTTTAATAGGTCCTGTCCCAAAGAAAAATAATACTGCACCAGCAATTATTGTTGTAATATTTGAATCTAAAATACTTGTTAAGGCACGAGAGAAACCAGAATCTAATGCAGTTCTTAGAGTTTTTCCCAATTTTAATTCTTCTTTGATTCTTTCAAAAATAATTACATTTGCATCTACTGCTAGTCCTATTGAAAGAATAAGTCCTGCTATACCAGGTAGAGTTAATGTTGTATTAATGCCTACTAGGATAGTAAAGAACAATAAAACATAAAACACTAGTGCTATACTTGCTATAAATCCAGGTAATCTATAATATATAATCATAAATAAAAATACTAATAGAATACCTATTAATGCGGCAGTAAGACTTTTTGATAGTGAATCTTGTCCAAGAGTTGGTCCAACAGAACGAATTTCTACAGCTTTTAGTGTAACAGGTAAAGCCCCAGCCCGAATTAGGGTAGATAAATCTGCAGCTTCTTGTAAACTGTTTTGTCCTGTAATTATAGCTTCGCCATTAGTAATTACATTCTGAACATTTGGTGAAGAAATTACTTCTCCATCTAATACAATAGCAATTGGCTGTTTAATGAATTTTTCTGTTGCATCTGCAAAAGCTTTTGTACCCTCATCATTAAATTCAAGAGTTACAACTGGTTGTTCCACTCCCATTTCACTTTTTTGATATACCGCCTTAGAATCAACTACTTGTGCTCCAGTAAGTATAACTTCCTCATCTGGACCAATAAACTCTAATTGTGCAGTTTTCCCTATTAATTCCAATGCACTTTCTTGATCTTGAATATCAGGTATTGATACTCTAATTCTATTATCCCCTTGTTTTGAGACATTTGCTTCAGCAACTCCTAGTCCATCCACTCTTTGACGAATAGTGGCAATTGCCCGGGACATTTTTTCATCATTAATAGGATCCTCTTCTGTTTCTTGTGCTTCTAAAACTACATAAACGCCACCTCTTAGGTCTAATCCTAATTTTATGACTTCTTTCATAGGTATAATATCGTAGTTTCCTATAGATAGCCCATTAAAAGATGTAAACACCCCTAAAGCTAAGATAGCTATAATAAGTATAAATATAATGATGTATTTCAGGTTCATCCACTTACCCCCTCGAATTTCAATAAAATAATTATATATCTTTTCAAAAATTAGGTCAAATAACAATAATTAATTGCAAGAATCACTATAATAATTGAGCTTGTATCATTAGTGCACATTCTAATCTTTTCTTCTCCATCTCACAACCTACATCATATGGAATAAGTATATCTTTATTAAAATTATATGCATTAGCATGACAACCACCACTGCAATAAAATCTTGCCCAACATTTACTGCATTTATCCTTTTTAAGTACATTAGCCTCTTTAAAATTATTTTGTATGCTACTATTTAATTTACTTTCAAAAACACTACCCATATTAAAATCTAGATCTCCTACAAATTGGTGGCATGGATATATATCACCTTCAGGAGTAATAGCTATATACTCATTTCCTGCACCACAACCAGAAAGTCGTTTTTGTATGCAAGGACCTTGAAAAAGATCAATCATAAAATGGAAAAAATTAAAACCAATATCATTATTTTTCCTTTGCAAATATTCCTTTGCTAATTTTTCATACTCTTTAAAGATAAAAGGAAGATCCTCTTGACTTAATGCATACTCTTGTTCTGGATCTGTCACTACTGGCTCTACTGAAATTTGTTTAAAACCTTGATCAGCTAGATGGATAACATCCTTTGAAAAATCAATATTATGCTTAGTAAATGTACCTCTTACATAATAGCTTTTATCACCTCTATTTTCCACCATTTTTTTTATTTTGGGAAGAATAACATCATATGTTCCCTTTCCATTTTTAGTACTTCTCATATAATCATTTGTATTTTTATTCCCATCAATACTTAAAACAATATTATCCATATTATCATTTATATATTTCATAATCTCATCTGTTAATAGTGTAGCATTAGTAGTGATTGTAAATCTAAAGTTTTTATTATTTTCCTTTTCAATATTTCTTGCATAACTTACAATATCTTTAACAACATCAAAATTTAATAAAGGTTCTCCACCAAAAAAATCTACTTCTAGATTTCTTCTATTGCCTGAGTTCTCTATTAAAAAATCTATTGCTTTCTTGCCAACCTCACTGGACATTAGTGATCTCTGTCCTTTAAAATCCCCCTGAGAAGCAAAACAATATTTACATCTAATATTACAATCATGGGCAATATGAAGACATATTGCCTTAATTACTTTATTATTATTAATTTTAGTGGTCAATTCACCATAGGTATCCTTTGAGAATAATAATTCCTCATTCACAAGCTGATCTAACTCCTCAATAACCTCTTCTATTTCTTTTGCATTATATTTATTTTGTAATTTATTTATAATAGCTTCCTTTGGTGAATCTGGATAATAGTCAAGAACATCATAAGTTATTATATCTACCTGGTGTACTGCACCACTATTTATATCAAGTACTATATATATATTATCTATATTAAATTTATGAATTAATGACAAAATGTAAACCTCCCTTAAATAAGAACTTACTACTAAAAAATAGCAGTAAATATTAGGTATACCCAATATTACTGCCTACTTGATATTTTAGTTATGTATATTATATATTTTCACAACTTTGGTTACCAACAGTGCAGGAAGTTTTACAAGCTGACTGACATGAGGTTTGACATTCTCCACATCCACCCTTGTCTATTGTTTTCTTTAAATCTCTTTTTTTAGTAATGGTTTTAATGTGTTTCATTCTTTTCACTCCTAACTAGCCGTAATTATTAATATTATATCATATATAAAAAATAGTGAAAAGTATGTCTTTGTTTTTTAATTATATTATTTTAGATTTATACCTAAGATACCTCCTATTGAACCAGCAACTATACCAAGTAAAATTCTAGATATAAGTAATTGGTCAAATATAAATCCTCCCCCAGTAAAATATCCTATTATAGTTAAAACTAAAATATATAATAGTCCAGTAACTCCACCATGTATCCATCCCTTTTTATTTACTCTTTGAGCTACATATCCACTTGCTATAACTATACTTACTATCATTACAATGTATGATGCAGGTTTAATTATACTTTCAGATATACTTGTAAATGAAAGTATAATGGATAAAATTAAAAAACATAAAAGAGAAAACAAAAAAGCAAAAACAATTCCTTTTAATAAAAGGCTTATACTAAAGCTTCTTTGTGAATCAGATTTCCTTGATACTGGAAATATCTTTTTCATTTAATTCACCTCCAAATTCTTTCCTTACTGAATATTTATTCTCAAAATGAAGTTTTATTACATAATTTAATTATTTAAACATATTATTTGACGAATAATAACCTTTTGTTTAAGAAAAAACTATTATATAAAATTGCTAAATAAAAAAACTATTGTTTTATAAAACAATAGTTTTTTTATATTATTCTTCAGTTACTTCTGCAATAGCCCATCTACCCATTTTAAGCTTTACTTTATCTCCACCAACTTCAATAGTTATTATATCATCATGAATATTTAATATTTTCCCATAAATTCCACCGATGGTAATAACCTGATTACCGGTTTTTAAGTTAGCTCTCATTTCCTTAATTTTTTTATCCTTTTTTTGCTGTGGACGAATAATAAGGAAATAAAAAATAACAAACATTAAAATTATTGGTAATAAAGATACTAATTGTTGCGGCATTAAATTCCCTCCTTTACATACTTCTAATGTATATTAGTATTAAATTCAACATAAAAATATAAATTCCTCTTTTATATAAAAAATAATTTAATTTAATCTTTATATCCATAATTTTCAAAGAATTCTTTTTTATAATCTAATAACCTATCTTCCTTAATGGCATTTCTAATATTTCTCATTAGATCTAAAGAAAAATATAAATTATGATATGAGATTAAGCGAGGTCCTAATATTTCTTTAGCTTTAAATAGATGTCTTAAATATGCTTTTGAATAATTCTTACAGGTATAACATTCACATTTTGTGTCTAAGGGAGAAAAATCCCTCTCATATTTTGCGTTTTTAATCACCACCTTTCCATTATTAGTCAT
This sequence comes from uncultured Eubacteriaceae bacterium, assembly GCA_964533275.1. Classification (GTDB taxonomy): domain Bacteria; phylum Bacillota; class Clostridia; order Eubacteriales; family Garciellaceae; genus CAZHJK01. The sequence goes on from CAZHJK010000006.1 coordinate 94,439, forward strand.
AGCAGTCCCATTCCTTGCAATTCTAGTTTGAAGCACGCAATCAAACATATCAATACCGCGAATAGCTCCTTCTATCAATGCATCCGGGCTGCCCACACCCATTAAATAGCGAGGTTTATTTTTAGGCATTAAAGGAATAGTGTAATCTAGAACTTCATACATTAATTCTTTAGGCTCTCCTACACTGAGACCTCCTATAGAGTACCCTGGCAGTTCAAGCTCAATCATCTCCTTAACACTTTTTTCCCTTAAGTCTTTATATTCTCCCCCCTGTATAATACCAAATAAAGCTTGAACATCTTCTCTTTGATGGGCTTCCTTACATCTCTTAGCCCATCTAATTGTTCTTTCAAGTGAACTTTTAGCATATTCGTAACTACTAGGATAGGGAGTACATTCATCAAAAGCCATTATTATATCTGAGCCTAAGGCGTTTTGTATTTCAATTGCCTTTTCAGGACTAATAAAGTGTTTAGAACCATCTAAATGAGAACGAAAGGTTACCCCTTCCTCATTTATTTTTCTTAAATCATTTAGGCTAAAAACTTGAAAGCCTCCACTATCAGTTAATATTGGCCCATCCCAATGCATGAATTTATGTAAACCACCAGCTTCATTAATAAGTTCATGTCCAGGTCTTAAATATAAATGATAGGTATTACTTAATATAATTTGTGATCCTAATTCTTTAAGTTCTTCAGGAGTCATACTTTTTACAGTAGCTTGTGTGCCTACTGGCATAAAAATAGGAGTATCTATTACACCATGAGTAGTTTGTAATTTACCTAATCTAGCTCCGCTTTGCTTGCATTCCTTTATTAATTCATATTTAATAGCCATATAGCTTTACCTCCTAATTTATTAACATGGCATCACCGAAACTAAAAAATCTATATTTCTCAGAGATTGCTTCTTCATATGCTCTTAATATTTTATTTCGATCTGAAAATGCAGAAACAAGCATCAATAAAGTAGATTCTGGTAAATGAAAATTAGTAATCATCGAATCCACTATTTTAAATTTATATCCTGGAAATATAAAAATATCTGTCCATCCAGAACTAGCCTTAATTTTTCCTATATCATAGGCTGCTGTTTCTAAAGTGCGTACAGTAGTAGTACCCACAGCAAAAACTTTTTTATTATTTCTTTTTGTTTCATTTATTAAATCTACTATCTCTTGAGTAATCTCATAAAATTCAGAATGCATTTTATGCTCTTCGATTTTTTCTTCTTTTACCGGTCTAAAGGTTCCTAATCCAACATGCAGAGTTATGAATGCTATATTAACTCCCTTGCCTTTAATTTTGTTTAAAAGCTCCTGGGTAAAATGCAATCCCGCTGTAGGAGCTGCGGCAGATCCTTCAATTTTCGAATATATGGTTTGATATCTCTCTTGGTCCTTCAATTGTACCTTTATATAAGGAGGTAAAGGCATTGTACCTAATTGATCTAAAATTTCTTCAAATATTCCTTTATATTTAAATCTTATTATTCGATTACCATCATCAAGTATTTCCACTATTTCTCCTATTAGTAACCCATCTCCAAATACTATAACATGTCCTACTTTAGCTTTCTTTCCTGGTTTTACAAGTACTTCCCATTTGTCTTTTTCAATTCTTCTAAGAAGTAGTATTTCAATGGGTGATAAGGTGTCTTCCCTATTACCAAATAGCCTAGCAGGTATAACCCGCGTATTATTTAAGATTAATGTATCTCCCTTTTCAAGATAATTATATATATCCTTAAATTTTTTATGTTTAATATCCCCTGTTTCCTTATCTAATATTAATAACCTTGAGTTATCACGTTTTTTTAAAGGTGTTTGTGCAATTAATTCTTCAGGTAGTTTAAAAAAGAATTTATTTTTATTCATTTATGAATCCTCACTTGTCATCTTCTTAAATGGTATTTTTTAATCTAAATTTGGAGCTTTTTTATGTAAATGATCGTAACATCTCTTTGTTAACATTCTTCCCCTAGGTGTTCTTTTTAAAAACCCTAATTGTAATAAGTATGGTTCATAAACATCCTCGATTGTTGAAGATTCCTCTCCTATTGATGCAGACAGTGTATCTAACCCAACTGGACCCCCATTAAATTTATCTATAATTGAAAGTAGCATCTTTCTATCTACTTCATCTAATCCTATAGGGTCTATTTCGAGTAATTCTAGGGCTTTTTTTGCAATGTCTAAATTAATTTTCCCGTCTCCCTTAACTTGTGCATAATCTCTAACTCTTTTTAATAATCTATTGGCAATTCGAGGTGTCCCCCTAGATCTTTTAGCTAATTCTTCTGCCCCGGCTTCATCGATATCTACATTCAATATGCGAGCAGATCTAGTTATTATTTCCTTTAACTGTCTTGTATTGTATAATTCCAAACGACTAATATCTCCAAATCTATCTCTTAAGGGTGATGTTAATAATCCTGCTCGTGTTGTTGCACCAATAAGAGTAAAGGAAGCTAAATCTAATCTTATTGATCTAGCACTTGGCCCCTTCCCAATAATTATATCCAAGGCAAAGTCCTCCATGGCAGGATAAAGGATTTCTTCCACACTTCTATTTAATCGATGAATTTCATCAATGAATAAAACATCTCCTTCTCCCAGATTCGTTAATACTGCAGCTAAATCCCCAGGTTTTTCTATTGCAGGTCCCGAAGTTATTCGTATATTAACATTCATTTCATTAGCAATGATATTAGCTAATGTAGTCTTACCTAATCCTGGAGGACCATATAAAAGCACATGATCTAATGATTCTTTTCTTTCTTTTGCTGCTTGAATAAATATTGATAATTTATCTTTTATTTTTGTTTGTCCTATATATTCAGTTAGAGATGTTGGACGCAAATTCTCTTCTATCTCTTTATCTTCAATTATTATATCAGTAGTAATAATTCTTTTATCCACAAAACTTCTCCTTTGTGTAATTTATTTTAAACTTAACTGCATTTTATTATGTAAGGAATTTTCTTAATAGCTTGTCTTATACATACTTATCAGAATTTAGAGTTTCAATAATAATCTGATACCTTAAGTTTTAGTAAAATTATTTTGTTCCTAAAACCTTTAAAGCTTTTCTTATAAGAGTTTCTACAGATAATCCATCCTTATATATAGTTGCAATTACTTTATGTGCTTGAGATGGTTGATATCCTAATGCAACTAATGCATCTATTACCTCAACTTTATTTCCTATGCTTTGAGGTGATTTTTCAATATCTACATCTATTTCATCCTGGTCAACCTCCAGCTTATCCTTTAACTCCAATATTATCCGTTGAGCTATTTTCTTACCTATCCCTGGTGCCTTAGTTAAAGTTTTTATGTCTTCCCCAATAATAGACCATATAATATCATTAGTAGTATGTACAGATAAAATTCCCAAAGCAGCCTTTGGTCCAACGCCTGAAACCGAAATTAATCTTCTATAGATTCTTCTTTCCTCTTTTGTTAAGAAACCATACAGTGTTATATCATCCTCTTTGACATTCATATGAAGATATATTTTAACTTTGCTTCCGGTCTTAGGAAGTCTATCCAATAATTGTCCAGATGTATATATCATATATGCTATCCCCTGATTTTCTACAACGATACTATCCATTGTTACATCTTCTAAAGTTCCTTTAATAAATTCAAACAATATTTAACCTCCAAATAGAAATTCTATGTATATACTTTTCTATAATGCTTCTAATAGATTATCTTCATTTATTATATATAATTAAAGGTTAAAATACAATTAGTGATATTATAACTTTGAGGGAGTTCTTATTAATAAAGATTTAAAACTTATAATCTTTCATAAAAAAAAGCCCTTAATAAATGGGCTATAGATCATAATTTTCTAACATTCTATATACATCTTCAATATCGTCAAATATCATACCCTCTATAAATTTTTCCTTTTCATTTTGATTTAATATAGATATAGGTTTATCACTAATAAAATCTACTAACTCTTGTCCTTCCTTATTATAATAATAAACTGCTATACAGATTTCTCCATCATTTTCTGCAACTCCTACTTTATAATGTTTTGGAGAATAACTATCTATACTTTTTTGTAGAACTATCTCATCACTATTGAAGCTGATTATATCCCATTCAACAAAGTGATTATTTAACTCTTTATGATTTAAACCTAACAATTCACTAGTGGGCATTAGAATTTCTGTATCTTCATCTTTACTTTTTAAATATTTAATTTCAAAAATCATTCTAGTATTAGAAGTAATCTTTATGTCTTCAGTTTCTATATTAGCAGGAATATTACTTTCTTCTTCACTTAAACCAGTTTTTTGAGTATTTTCTAGTTCATTAGTTTGTATGTCTATTTGGCTTTTTCTATCTATAATATCTGTAAAATAATACCCAAAGGCAAATCCCAATACTAATAATAGAAGAAATGCTACAAGCATATTTTTATTGTACAAGAGCTTTTTTAAGTCAGATAACCATTCTCTAAACATAAATATCCCTCCATTTCCTTCTAGAAGGATATTTTATCCATTATATAAACTTTTATACATAAAACCCCTATATTGTTATAACAAAATAGGGGTAGTTCTTATATTTATGTTATTCCATATCCTCTGGCATCTCCCAGTTATGGTAGATCTCTTGAACATCATCATGATCCTCAAACATATCTAACATCTTTTGCATTTTTTTAATATCTCCTTCAGATAAAGATGTTTGAGTAGTTGGTATCATTGCTATTTCTGCAGAAATAAAGGATAAATTTTCTTTTTCTAAGGTTTCACGAACAATACTAAAATCATTTGGATCGGTAACTATTTCATATCCTTCCTCTTCTGTTATAAAATCCTCTGCTCCAGCTTCTAGAGCAAGCATCATTAGTTCATCTTCAATAATGCTTTGATTTTTCTCAATCATTAATTGTCCTTTTCGTTCAAATAAAAAAGATACACATCCACTAGTACCTAAATTTCCACCATTCTTATCAAAGATATGTCTTACATCTCCAGCAGTTCTATTTTTATTATCAGTTAGTGCTTCTACAATTATTGCTATACCACCAGGTCCGTAACCTTCATAAACAATCTCTTCGTAATTACTTCCCTCAAGCTCTCCTGCACCCTTTTTTATAGCTCTTTCTATATTATCATTAGGCATGTTTTCTGCTTTTGCCTTAGCTATTACATCCCTAAGTTTTGCATTGGTTTCAGGATCACTTCCACCTTCTTTAGAGGCAACCGCTAATGCTTTACCATATTTGGTAAATATCTTCCCTCTTACAGCATCCTGTCTACCCTTTCTATGTTTTATATTAGCCCATTTTGAATGTCCTGCCATACTAGTTCCCCCTCATAATTATCTAAAAACATATGAAACTATAATTATATTGTAGCATAAGAAAAAATTTACTTCAATTAATGAAAGGATCTATATATAAACCCTTAAAATTCCGGACATGCATTTGGCATATTTCTTTTATGCTCAGTTCTATTATGCAATTCTAAAATTATTTCAGAATCTTTTTGAGGTATTTCTTTTCCTCTTATAAAATCATCAACTCTATCATATGTTGTGCCTATCTCTTTTTCGTCAGTTTGACCTTCCCAAAGACCTGCTGAAGGCGCCTTTTCTATAATATCCTTTGGAACACCTAATTCTAAAGACCATTCTTTTACCTCACGCTTTGTTAAATTTGCAATAGGTAATATATCAACTCCTCCATCTCCATACTTTGTAAAATATCCTATATACAACTCAGCAGCATTGTCTGTCCCAACCACTAAATAATTATATGCGTTTGCAATTGAATAAATGGTACTCATACGCAATCTTGCCCTTAGGTTAGCATCTGATAATCTCAAATTGTTTTCACTTGAATTTAGATTTTTATGTTGTAGTTCATTTTTTACTTTATCCAATATGTTTCTATGTTCGTTTGTTAAATCAATTTCTATGTATTCTATATTACATGCTTTAATAACTTTTAATGCATCTTCCCTGTCATTTGAATTGCTATTACAAGGTAAAATAACTCCTAATGAATTATTGGGAAAAGCTTTTTTAATTAAAAAGCTAACTAAAGCAGAATCAATTCCTCCACTTATTCCTAACACAAGTCCCTTTGTCTTAGATTTTTCCACCTGTTCTCTTAACCAATTAATAGTCTTCTCTACCTTTAAAGCAATATCTGAGTTATTCATATATTACACCTTCACCTTTATTTTTTTATATTATTATACTCTAAAATAGAAATTATATAAAGCCCCACTAGTTGGAGGCTTTATACAAACATAGGAAAGTATAGTCTTTCCTATGTTTACTATTCTTCCCTAAATAAAGTAGTACTTAAATATCTTTCCCCTGTATCTGGTGCAATTACAACGATTTTTTTTCCTTCGCCTAATTCTTTAGCTAACTGAATCGCTGCATATACAGCAGCTCCTGAAGAAATTCCAGATAATATTCCTTCTTTTGTAGCTAGTAATCTAGCTGTATGCATCGCATCTTCATCTTTAATCTTAAATACATCATCGTAAATCTTAGTGTCTAAGATATTTGGAATAAAACCCGCTCCTATTCCCTGAATTTTGTGTGGGCTGGGTGTCCCACCAGATAGTACTGGAGAGTTTATGGGTTCAACCGCAATTATTTTTATTTTTTCAATTTTTTTCTTTAGTTCTTGACCTACTCCCGTGATTGTTCCACCTGTTCCAACCCCAGCAACAAATGCATCTATATCATTGTCCATCTGATCCATAATTTCCATTGCTGTAGTTTTAGTATGAATTTCAGGATTATTCGAATTATCAAATTGCTGAGGCATAAAGTAGTTTTTGTTATTCTCAGTTAGTTGAGCAGCTTTTTCAATGGCTCCCTTCATACCCTTTTCTCCTGGTGTTAAAATTAGTTTTGCTCCATATGCTTTCAATAAATTTCTTCTCTCTAAACTCATAGTATCAGGCATTACCATAATAACTTCATATCCCTTTGCTGCTCCTATCATCGCTAATCCAATACCTGTATTTCCACTGGTAGGCTCAATTATGGTACCCCCTTCTTGTAATTCACCTTCCTTTTCTGCCATTTCAATCATATAGTTTGCAATTCTATCCTTTACACTACCTCCAGGATTAAAGCTTTCTAATTTTACATAAATATCCGCACTTTCTCTTTCAACAATTCGATTTAACTTTACCATCGGTGTTTCACCAATAAGTTCAGTAATATTATTTCCTACTCTCATCTTAGCTCCTCCATTTCCTATTATTTATACAATTTTAAAATGTTTTATATAAAACCTTTATCTTTGTTTAGATGGTGCATAATAAAAACCATAAAACAACAAATTATAAACAAAGAATAGATAAGGTTGGTGTCCAATGAAAAACAATAAATTAATTTTAAAGTCATCAATAATTGGATTAATATCAGGTTTTATAAATGGATTATTTGGTTCAGGTGGTGGTACTATTATTGTACCAAGTCTTACATTTATACTAGGACTTTCTCAGCATAAAGCTCATGCCACAGCATTAATGATTATTCTTCCTTTAAGTATTATAAGTTCCATTATATATTTCAATAGTCAATTAATAGATTTCCCGATTACGCTAAAAGTATCCTTAGGTGCAATGATAGGTGCTTATATTGGTGCAAAAACCTTAAATAAAATACCAAACATATGGTTAAGAAAAATATTTGGAGTATTTATGATTATTGCTGCTATTAGGATGGTGTTTTAATGCTATATATTATTAGTATATTTTCAGGTTTTATTGGTGGAATGGGAATAGGAGGGGGAACTATTTTAATTCCCATTCTTGTATTTTTCTTTAATTTTGAACAACAAATTGCCCAAAGTATAAATTTATTATCATTTATACCCTTAAGTATAGTCGCTATATTAGTTCATATAAAAAATAAAAGTATTGATTTAAAGCTATCATTGTTTATTATAATTCCAGGGCTTATAGGATCATTATTTGGATCTTTATTAGCAGTATCATTATCTTCTACATATTTAAAAAAAATTTTTGGATTATTCCTGTTTATTATGGGTTTATATCAGATATTTTGCAAAACAAAGGAAAATTAATTGTTTTTTAATATATTGATATAGAAATATATTCATAACCTAATGATTTTATGGAAACATCTCCATTAGTAATATCTTTAATTAATTTATAAAAATCATTCTTTTGTACCTCTTGTAAATGAAAATATATATATACTTTGTCTAAAAAATCAATTTTATGCATTTTTAATCCATAATTATTACAATTATTTTCTAATTTTCCCCAATATGTATAATCTATTGCTATTTCAATTCTTTCACATAGAACATTTTTTATTACTTCACTATTTTCAATACCTATCTTTGCCATATGTGCATATGCCCTAATCAAACCCCCAGCACCAAGCTTTATACCTCCAAAGTATCTAGTTACAATTACTAATGTATTAATAAGGTTTTCTTTTTTTATTATTTCTAAAATAGGTACTCCCGCCGTTCCACTGGGTTCGCCATCATCTGTACATTTTTGTATTTCCTTATTTTTACCCAATATATATGCATACACATTATGGGTAGCTTTATAATGTTTTTTCTTAACTTTGTTGATTATATTTAAGGCTCCATCCTCTGAATCTATGGGGAAAACTTGAGTAATAAATTTAGATTTTTGAATATATTCTATTATTTCTACATGTTCCTTTACTGAATAATAATAATCATTCATATCTAATATATAATACCTCCTCTACTTTAAATACATTATATCAAAAACAAAAGATCTTTTTTATGATCTTTTGTTTTGTGATACACGATTATAAGAAAATTTATTTATAAAACTATAAAACTAAATAATATAATCTAAATACTTACCAATAGAAGTTGTATCAATCTCTACCTTTATTTGAATTCCTTTATCTGTATATTCCTCGTATAGTACATTACCCTTTTGATGAAGAATTGATAATAGATTCCCTTTTTCATATGGTAATTCTAATTCTATTATTTTTCTTTTAAACTTTATATTTTCTTCTATTTTTTCGTAAAGTATATCTATTCCGTCACCATTTATAGCTGATATTTTAATTTTATCATCTTTAATAATTGGAAAAACAAATTCTAGTTCTTTATCTATTTTATCTATTTTATTAAAAACGACTATTTGTTTTTTTACTGAAGCTTCTAGGTCTGATAATATAGACTGCACAACATCAATTTGTCTGTTCATATGAGGATTCGAAGAATCTACTACATGAATCAATAAATCTGCATATTTTACTTCCTCTAAGGTTGATTTAAAAGCTTCAATTAATTCGTGAGGAAGCTTATTAATAAAACCTACAGTGTCTACTAAGAGTACCTTTTGTTGATTAGGAAGTATCATATGTCTAGTAGTAGGATCAAGTGTTGCAAATAACTTATTTTCAGCAATGACATCGCTTTCAGTTAATCTATTAAATAAGGTACTTTTTCCTGAGTTGGTATAACCCACAAGGGCAATAATGGAAATATCGTCTTTTCCCCTTCTGCTTTTCTGTAGATTCCTATGTTTATCTATTTCTTTTAATTGTCTTTCTAAATCATTTAATTGTTTATATATATGTCTTCTATCAGTCTCTAACTTTTTTTCACCAGGTCCTCTTGTTCCAATTCCTCCTCCCGTTCTAGATAAAGCTGTACCCATACCAATTAGTCTTGGAAGTCTATATTTTAATTGTGCTAATTCTACCTGGAGTTTACCCTCTTTGCTTTGAGCTCTTGAAGCAAAAATATCTAGTATTAAAGAAGTTCTATCGATTACTTTTACTCCCAACACCTGTTCTAAATTTCTTATTTGACTGCCTGATAATTCATCGTCAAAAATTATTAGATTGGCATTTTTCTTTTGTCGCAAGAAAGATAATTCTTTTAGCTTACCTTTGCCTATATAAAAAGCTTTGTCTGCTTTATCTCTTTTTTGAATTACTTTATCTATTACCTCCGCCCCTGCAGTAAGTACTAGCTGTTCCAATTCTTTTAATGAAGAGTGAATATCAATTAATGATTTTGATTTATTCACATCAATTCCTACTAGTATTGCTTTTTCTATTGTTTGATTCTCAAACATTTTAGTTTGATGCTCATAAATGACTTTTTCAATATTAGCTATTAAATTTGTAAAATCTTTTTTTATAATCTCTTCTATTGTATAGGGACCTAAATTTTTAATAATAAAATGATCTTTTGAATCCATGGATAAGTAAGATATATTTATACTATTTGGTATACCATCATTTACACCTATAGCAACCATTAGATCAAGCTTTAAATCTAACAAAGCTGTTAAATCTAATTCCGAAAGGGTGCTTTTACCAGAAGGATGTGTATGTATATTTCTAAATCCACTTAAAGCTCTTCTTTTAGAACTATTAATTAATGGCAAATCAACTGAATAACTATCTCCCACACTAATAGCAACTACATTTCCCTTACGATCAATCATTATACTTATTTCCCTATTAATTTTCTCTGTAATATCAGCTAAGGTATTAATCAAAAATTCATCTATTATCAGATGTTTATTAAAACTATAATTTAAAATATCTTCTAAAATCTTTAAATCATTTTTTTTAATTCCTTCGATATTTCCATTTATCATTTGCAAAACTCCTAACACTTATATATCTTGCTATTACCCATATAATAAACCATTTAATTGTATATTATAAGAAATATTTATTAAATTATAAATAAGAAGAGAGTGGATTAATTCTAATCCCAATCTCTTCTTATTATTATACATTATATTTAATAATCAATAAAATTTGTTTTATACAAGTATAATCCTCAAAAAATAAAAAAATCCCGCAACGACCTACTCTCCCGGGGCGTTACCACCCAA
>CAZHJK010000007.1:0-104155 GCA_964533275.1 uncultured Eubacteriaceae bacterium
ATAAAAATGGGGTATAAAAATTTGATTTTGATAGCTATCCTGTCCTCTTAACACATGTTGAGTGCATAATTCTGATGACATATTGTGGTTCAGAGGGGAAAAATAGTGTTTGACCACAACATGGAGATTTATTATATTAAATATATTTATGTTTGTTCTTGGGAAACTACTTCCACTATTAAACAAGAGATTTCGAAAGTTTCATGGACAGTTGGAGTGGCTTTTCTAAGAACATTGATAATAGAAATATTTCAACTTATAACAGGATACGGAATATTTAAGGATACTTTCGAAGTATGAAGGGGCGGATATAATAATTACATTAGATATTGGACATCATTACATTTTGGATAAATTATAATTATTATTAAACCGTTTGTATAGAGAAAGAAAGAAAACAAATAGGCTGTAAAATAAGAATTTTATAAAAGTGAATAAATTGTGGTAAATAAAGCCTTCAAGATATAGAATTAATTTTGAGGGTTTTATTGTTTACAATTTGTATAATTGCAGTATAAAAAGATTGGTTCCTGCCACCTCTCAAGGCATGTGGAAAAATTGATGTTATTCTAAAAGTTTGATACAGTAAAAGTAATAACTAGCTTGTAAAAAAACAAAGGAATAGACTATTATCTAACACCTAGAGGATAGTTAGGAGAAAAATTAAATATGAAGAAGATAAGAAAACAAGGGACACTACGAGAAAAACAAGAAGAGAATTTCAATGATTATATAGATTCTGATGAAAACTTTTATTTTATTGTTGGATATACATCCGGAGGAGCACCATATGGAATTACATGGGAAGAGGCTAGTAAAGATGGATTAATTGAAAAGGATAGCTCAAGTGACAAAAGCAAAGAAGTTGATGAGATTCCATTTTGATTTGAAAATAAAGCTGAAGAAACCTAGGCAGGATAAAATATAACAATGAGGCTACCATGTTTTGAGAAGCTCCTTTAAAAATATCAAGCTTTGCTAGTTGACCATAGGCTTGAAAGAAGAGAGATGAGAAAAGTAATGAATTATAATGAATTCATGAAAGCAGTTGATGAAAAACTATCTGATATGTCTGAAGTAGAAAAAACTGAATGGATACATAATATGGCTCGGACTACAAATGAGAATCAGAGAATTATATTTTTAAACTCCCTAACAAAAAAACAAGAATATTGTCTGGATATTTCTATAAAAAAGGAGATAAAAGCGCTAGAAGAGTGGTGTAGAAAAATAGAAGATGCAGAAATCTATTTTGAGTGCACCAGTTATGAAGAGTATGGTGAAGGTTATTGGGGTAGCGATTATACTTATGAGTATTATGATATCTTTGAAATAGGAAAAGAGCTTTCTAGAGGATTTCAGATTGCAGAAGGCTTGTTGTTCCAAAAAGAATACCAGCAGGCGGCAGCATTATATTATACTCTTTGCAGTATACCCTTTTCGGCATTGGATAGCGATATAGAAGAGTGGAGTGAGCTGGAGCTGGAGGAACTTGTAGAAGAAAAACTGGTAACTCTGGATTTAAAACATATTGCTATGAATATGATGTATGCAAAATTTCAAGCTACTGAAGGGGAAGAAAGAGCAGTTGCACTGTACCGGTATCTTTCATGGGACATGTGCAAAAACATAAAGGTAGAAGAACTGTTTACAGCAGGACCGATAGAGCTTAAAGGAATAGACAGATTTATGGAGGACTGGATTTCTTTTCTGAAAAACACAAATGGCGACCAGGCAGGAGGTTTGCTGTCGGAGGCATGCATATATCAAGGTAGTATCAGCCGTCTATGTGAAGTAGCTAGAGAAGTATGGAAGAGACATCCGGTTTTATATCATCATGCTTGCAAGTATCTGCTACATGAAAAAAAGGAGATTGAGTGTATAAAGCTAGGAATGGAGGCTATTAGTGTATTACCTGAAAAGTTGCTTATTAGGGGAAACATTGCAGATTTAGCTGCAAAAGCTGCTGTACAGTTGGAAGATACTGATATAATTAATCAATGCTATGAAGCGGCTTTTTATTCTCAATCAACACTGTACCATTATTTGCGATTATTTGAGCTTTCAGATTATCAGGCTATAGCAGATAGGGCGGTTAAGTATACAAAAACACTACCTGAGAACTGTATGTGGGAAGAATATCATAAAAATAAACAGATGATGGTGAATAGTATTTCAAAGGAACATAAGATGCTCCTCCGATTTTTTAACGGAGAGTTTGATTATATTTATGAAGAATGTAAAAAAGATAGAACTACACTAGGCTGGACTAGCAATTTAAAGGGAATTGTTGTACCACTTTTTATTTTGTTATTATACAAGAATAAAAAGATTACAAAAGCTGGTCAACGATTGATAAATGGACTAGAATACAGACTGGGTTTCACTGAAGATTATACACAAAGTTTTACGGATCAATTTTTAAATTGGAAAGAAAAAGTAATTCTAAGAAATGAGCACTATGAAAAATATATTGGTTGGTTGAAGGAAGAAGTAGATAAAAGAGCTGAAGCTGTTGTAGGAGGGAAGCACCGAAAAAGTTATTATAAGGCAGCGGCACTAATAACAGCATTAGGCGAAACATTGGAGTCAAATGGGAAGTTACATGGAAGAATGGTTACGATAGAACATTATAGGAAAATGCATTCTAGAAAAAGGTCATTTAAAAAAGAATTTGAACAGTTTAATGAAAAATAAACAAATAAATACTTATTCCAATGTATGTAGGAGAGGTTTGAAATGAATATGACTAACCCGGAGAAAGCAATTTTGCGTATTTTGTGTGTCCATTTTAAGAGGTTTATTTATGAGGAGGAAGATGAAAATGTTAAAAATATTAGGAATTATAATAATAATTATATTGTTCATAGCAGTAATTATTATTTTTGCACTTATGATTAATCATAATAATCAATTAAAAAAAGAAGCTAAAGAATATTTACCACCAGGCAATATTATTGAAGTTAATTATAAAAAATTACATTTATACACAGAAGGTGAAGGAGATTTTACACTTGTTTTTATGGCTGGGCACGGCACCAGTAGTCCCACATTGGACTTTAAGCCCTTATGGGTGAGAATGGTAGATGCCTACAGGATTGCTGTAATAGAAAAATCAGGTTACGGCTGGAGTGAGACATCAAATAGTCCAAGGGATATAGATACTATGCTTGAAGAAACCCGGAAGATGCTGAAGCTTTCGGGAGAGAAAGGTCCCTATGTACTTTTTCCACATTCCATGTCAGGGTTAGAGGCAATATATTGGGTTCAAAAATATCCTGATGAAGTAAAAGCAATTATAGGCTTGGACCCATGTACTCCTGAAACGATTGACCTACTTCCTGAACCTCAAAAAATTCAGCTAAATTTTATGTATTTTATATCGAGAATAGGTCTATCTAGATTTATGCCGGAATCTCAAGTAAGTGAAAACTTACCCCTGATGAAATCAGATGAATTATCAGAGGAAGATAAAAATCAATATTTATCAGTTTTTTATAAAAGTACTTTCACAAAAGATATGTTAAGAGAGGTTAATTATTTAAAGGATAATGCCAAAACAGTAGCAGAAAATGAAGTTCCTATCAACATCCCCATGTACTTTTTTATTTCCGAAGATCAAGAGGCTACTGCAATGGGTTGGAAAGAAGCATTATCTGATTATCTTTCTAATATTATTATTGGAAAGCATATGCAGCTTTCTACTGGTCACTATGTCCATTATGATAAATCTAATATAATTGCCGAGGAGGCTAAAGCGTTTCTAAAAAGTATAAAGTGAATTACTACTAAGTCTATTAAAATGAATTATAATTAAAGGATTTTATTTGAATTCCAAAAAAATTTTAGGAGGTTAGAATAATGCTTACAATCGAATCAATTCTCAAAGCTCAAAACCGTATTACTTCTTATATAAATAAGACCCCTCTTCTTCGTTTAAATAACCTAGATGAATATTTAGGTTGTCAAGTTTATGCTAAAATGGAGTCTTTTCAAAAGACCAATGCATTTAAGGTCAGAGGTGCTCTTAATGCTTTAATGACATTACCAGAAGATGCATTGAGAAAGGGTATTATAACAGCTTCTTCTGGAAATCATGGAAAAGCTATAGCTTATGCTGCTAAAAAACTAGGTACTACGGCTCATGTTGTAGTTCCAGAAAATGCACCAAAAATCAAAATTGAAGGAATTCAGTCATATGGAGCAGAAATTATCTTTAGCACTCCCTCTGAACGCTTTAATCTAGCAAAAAAATTAGCTAAAGAAAACAATTGGAGTTTTATTTCACCCTTTGACGATTATGAAATAATGGCAGGGCAAGGTACTGCAGGATTAGAAATAATAGAACAATTACCAGATGTAAATTATATAGTAGTTCCAATGGGCGGTGGTGGATTAATTAGTGGCATATCTACTGCTGTAAAGGAAACTAACCCACTAATTAAAGTAATCGGTGTTGAGCCTACATCAGTTGCTCGTTATACCAAAAGTTTCGAAAAAGGTCATCCTATTTCCTTACCTTCAGAATCAAAGTCAGTTGCTGATGGATTACAAACATTAAAACCTGGCGAGCTAAATTATCCTATAGTAAAAAAATATGTTGATGAAATTGTCACAGTAGAGGAAGAAAATATACTAAGAGCAACTAAATTATTCTTATCTAAAGGTAAATTACTAGCAGAAATTTCTTCATGTATCACTTTAGGAGCTGTCTTACAAGGATCTATAAATTTTAATCATGAAGATAAAGTGGTTTTCTTTATTTCAGGCGGCAATATCGGAATGGATCAATTTAGTAAATTCCAGGATATAAAAATATGAAAACTTAAACTCGTCTTTGAACCATATAAAGAATTAATTGTCGTTCAATAAAGCTAATGATATAATAATTTCATACTATTGACCCATATGCAGAGCTTTTTGATAACTTAAGCATTCTTAATTTTGAACAATTATATAAATTTAGTAGGAAAGGAGATCTATATGATAAAGGTATATGAGGGGAAAACCAAAGATGTAATTGCATTGGAAAACGGGAACTACCGCTTGATATTTAAGGATGATGTAACAGGTGAGAATGGCGTTTTTGACCCCGGTGCCAATACAGTGGGCCTTTCTATCGAAGGAATAGGAAAGGAAAACCTTATGGTTTCGGCTATGTTTTTTGAATTGTTGAAGGATGCCGGCATCAAAACCCACTATATAAATGCTGATGTAGAAAACAGAACCATGGATGTCATAGCAGCAAAAGCCTTTGGCAAGGGTCTGGAGATTATCTGTCGATACAAAGCGGTGGGAAGCTTCCTACGCCGATACGGAGCCTATGTGAATGAAGGTGACAAACTAAATGCTTATGTAGAAGCTACCTTAAAGGATGACGAAAGAGGAGATCCTTTAGTTACAGTAGAAGGTTTAGAGACACTAGGTATTATGTCTGCCGCTCTATTTGCAGAGATTAAAACAAACACTCAGAAAATTACGGCTTTGATTAATGATGTTCTTCAGAGAAAAGGTTTGGAACTATACGATATTAAATTAGAATTTGGCATGGATAAGGATGACAATGTAATATTGATAGACGAAATCTCTTCGGGTAATATGCGTGTATATAAAGACGGAAAAATTTTGGATCCGCTAGAATTGACTGCAGCATTGATTTCGGATAGAAAGGTTTAGTAGATGGGTGATACCTAGAACTTTGAAAAATAATAAGGAGCTGTTACTCTACAAACTATTCAGTATCAGTTTTGTAACAGCTCCTCTTTTTTTATTTTTTTATGGAATAGTATAAAACTCCATTTTCTTCTTCCATGATTACTTCTCCTAGGAATTTTAGATGTTCTAAATGAGCATGTGCCTCACCAACCGCAAACCATTTCTGTGATTTTGGAAAGTCATCCCAATTCTTACTTCTAATATCCCACTTTAGTTGTTTAGTTACTTCTCTTACTGTAGATCTTCCTGATTTTTTTAAGGCATGTCTTGTTTCCTCTAACCTTTGATCATGATGGCCATGTAGCTCTTCTATTCTTTTACGATGGTTATCCACTAGAAAACGATGGGCTGAAAACAGATAGTCAATATCCAAATTATAAACAAAATCTAAACTTTTTAAATAAGTCCCTAAGATATCTCCATATTTAAAACCCCAGAATGTAATATTTGGTGTGATTTTACCTAGAATATGATCCCCGCAGAATAATATTTTATGTTCCCTATCATAAAGTCCTACTAATCCTGGTGTATGACCTTTTAAATCTATAATTTCGAAATTATATTCCCCTATCTGAATAAATTCACCTGGAATTGCTGGGAGATAATTAATGTGTGCTGTTGGGCGAAATCTATATCCTGGATGATCCTTAATATCTAATTGTTCTTCCTCTAATCCTTGCCAAACTGCATTTTGAATTGTATTTTGCCACATTGGATCTGATTTTTCTACACTACTATTTAGTAATTCACCATCCACTTTACTCATATATATTGTTACTCCCATTTTTTCTAAATAAGTAGCTAATCCCGTATGGTCTGAATGTAAATGGGTTAGAAATAGAATAGTGTTTTCTGGTTTTATATTTAAATCTTTAAAAACTTTCAATACTTCCTCTTTTGTATCCTCACGGTTAAATCCCGTATCAATAATCATAGTCTTTTCATGACCTTTAATAATATACACATTTAAGTATTTTAAAGGATTATTTGGTAATGGAAGCTCTTTTAAGTAAATATTTTTGTATACTTCTCTCATCGA
The DNA here is from genome assembly GCA_964533275.1 of uncultured Eubacteriaceae bacterium. GTDB lineage: Bacteria > Bacillota > Clostridia > Eubacteriales > Garciellaceae > CAZHJK01. The sequence continues at coordinate 6,755 of CAZHJK010000007.1, forward strand.
TTGCATATCTCCTTTTAAAATCATATATTACACTATGATAGTATATTGTTTATATTTAATCAAGCCTTTCCTCTTAACTAATATCTAATTTGCTTAATTATATTAACATTGGGTAAAAATGAAAATAATATATTTAAATGATTAAAATACTACTATTATTAATAAGGAGGTCAAAATATGCAAAAGATAATTCCACATTTGTGGTTCGACAAAGAAGCTGTAGAAGCTGCTGAATTTTATGTAAGTTTATTTAAAAACTCTAGAATAATTAATACTACAAAGATTACTGGGACACCTTCAGGTGACTCAGAAACTATTGATTTTCAACTTGCTGATTTAAAATTTACAGCAATTAGTGCAGGTCCATATTTCAAACATAATCCATCGGTAGCTTTAATGGTAGCATGTGGTGAAAAAGCAGAAGTAGATAGATTATATAATAGTCTATCTCCAGGGGGAAAAGTTCTTATGCCTTTAGGTGAATATCCATTCAGTAGGTATTATGCTTGGGTTGAGGATAAATATGGTATTAGTTGGCAGCTTATGCTAGTGGATAATATAGAAGAGCATGAAAAAATAAAACCAGTATTACTCTTTGCTGGTGATGTATGTGGTCAGGCAGAAGATGCAATTGACTACTATGTTTCTGTTTTTAAACAATCTAATAAAGGTTTAATAAACCACTATACAGGCGAAGAAGCAAATGATAAAAGAGCAAGGATAAACTATGGAGAGGTTAACCTTAATGGTAATAAATTCATAGTTATGGATCATGGCTATGGCGGAGATTTTTCTTTTAATGAAGCCTTTTCTTTTATGATACTATGTAAAGATCAGGAAGAGATAGACTATTTCTGGAATAAACTTTCCTTTGTCCCAGAGGCAGAACAATGTGGATGGGTTAAAGACCAATTTGGACTATCTTGGCAGATTGTACCTGAAAGTATGAATAAATTACTATTTGAAGGGTCAGAAGCAGAAAAAAATCGTGTCACAGAGGCATTTTTAAAAATGAAAAAATTTGATCTGGCTACACTTGAAAAGGCGCGTTTGGGGTAAGTTTGTATAAATGAAGACAAAAATAAAAAAAGGGTAATAATATCTTTAAATTATTTCCCTTTTTATTCCCCTATTAAATAGTATTCATGATTTGCGCAAATCTTTGAATGCTATCCTCTAATATATTGGATTTATTAGCACTTTCTTTAGATATTTTCTTAATAATCATTTTCTCCATAAAGTTCATCTTATGGAAATCAAATTCTCCCCCAAAGTTTTCCTTTGCTTCTGCAATTTTTAATAATTCTTGAGGGAAGTTTACATTTATTGTTTCAGAAACATCTCCTTCCTGCATACCACATATAAAAAGACCTATATGTTTGTTCTGTAAAACATCAAGATGCTGGGAGCAAAACTCCTTTACTTCCTTTTGAATTTTACCAATATATATGGAACCGCCTATTATTACCTTATCATATGTAGAAGGGTTGATATCCTTTACATTCTTAAGATTAATTAAATCTACTTTATCCTTTAGCTCATCGGATAACATTTTTGCACATTTTTCTGTACAACCATATTTACTTGAATAAACAATTAAAGTATTCATTATTTTTTCCTCCCCCTTAAAATTAATTTGGTATAAATTATTTCCACTACTACAATGAACTTAGGGTAGCACCTTGTATAAATTTTGTCAATACAAAACTAAAGATTTTTGGAAAAAAATTACTAAAGGAATTTTAATTTTTCCTATAGTAATTTAAAATTAAATACTCTTTGATAATTTATTAATCGTGGTCTTCTTCAGCATCTTCCTTAGTTCTATGAATAGTACCATGGGGATGCTCAGGTGGTGCATAGATTGAATATAGTTTAATTGGTACATTCCCTATATTTATTAAGTTATGCCATTTGCCTGCTGGTATGATAAAGGCATAGTCATCATAGACTCTCCTTTGAAAATCTAGCCTATCTCTTCTATCCCCCATCTTAACAAGTCCTTGACCCTGTTCAATCCGTATAAATTGATCTAGATCTGGATGAACTTCTAAACCAATATCCTCCCCGACATTAATACTCATTAAAGTAAGTTGTAAATAGTTACCTGTCCATAGGGCAATCCTAAAATTATTGTTTCTCTTAGTAATCTCTTCTATATTTACTACAAAGGGTTCTGGCCCATAATCCCTTAGTCTAGTTTCATGTCCTGGATAACATCTATATGGGTCATATATTGGTCTATTAGCCCACCAATGGGGACATGGATACATTCTATTATTATACATAACTCTCATTCCTTTCATAGGTTATATAATATAATATGCTAGAAATTTTAGAGATGTGTAATCAAGAAATAGTTGAATTGGTTAGAGAATAATAAATTATCATTTGCAAATGCTAAATTATATATAAAATGAAAAGGTGATACTATGACAGAAAAAAAAATAATAAAAGAAATTGGCTGGAACTTTGATAATAGCTTTGCTTCTCTTCCAAACAAACTATTGGCAAGAGTTACCCCAATCCCAGTATCTTCACCAAAGTTAGTAATTATTAATGATAGATTAGCAAAATCCTTGGGGTTAAATTTACAAGCTTTAGAAAGTACTGATGGTATAGAAGTTCTTGCAGGCAATAAGATTCCAGAAGACGCCTTACCTCTCGCCCAAGCCTATGCCGGACACCAATTTGGTCATTTTACAATGCTAGGAGACGGTCGGGCTATGCTACTTGGAGAACAAATTACTCCACTTGGTGAGCGTTTTGATATTCAGCTTAAGGGTTCAGGCAGGACACCATACTCCCGTGGAGGAGATGGTCGTGCAACTCTAGGACCTATGCTGCGGGAATACATTATCAGCGAATCAATGCATGGGCTTGGTATTGCTACTACACGAAGTCTAGCAATAGTAAAAACCGGAGAGAAGGTAATAAGAGAAACCGAGCTGCCCGGTGCTATCCTCACCCGGGTGGCTAGCAGTCACCTACGGGTTGGAACCTTTGAATTTCTCTATAAATGGGGTAGTATCGAAGATCTCCAGGCACTTGCCACTTATACTATACAAAGACATTTCCCAGAGGTTAATCATGAAGAGAATCCCTATCTTTCTCTGCTTCAGAAAGTAATTAAGCGTCAGGCTGAACTAATTGCAAAATGGCAATTAGTTGGCTTTATCCATGGAGTAATGAACACAGATAATATGGCACTTAGTGGTGAAACTATTGATTATGGTCCCTGTGCCTTTATGGATACATATAACCCAGAAATCGTATTCAGTTCCATAGATATCTATGGACGATATGCCTATAGTAATCAACCGGGAATTGCAGAGTGGAATCTTATGAGATTTGCGGAAACCCTATTGCCTCTGCTAGATAAAAATGAAGATCAGGCAGTAAAGCTTGCCCAGGAAGCTATTTCTAATTTTTCTAATTTATATAATTCTAATTGGCTTAAGGGGATGCGATCAAAACTTGGAATTTTCAATGAAGAATCAGATGATAAAGCCCTTATAGAAGATCTATTAAAAATTATGGAACAACATGGTGCAGATTATACAAATACCTTCCGTGATTTAACCCTAGACAAGATTTCAGAAAGTGACAATGATATGTATGGTTCAAAGGAATTCTCCCAATGGTATGAATCTTGGCAGGCAAGATTAGGTAGACAAAAGGAAACAAAAACTTCATACCATGAATTAATGAAAAACAATAATCCTTCTATTATTCCCCGCAACCACCGGGTAGAAGAGGCACTTGAAGCTGCAGTAAAGAAAGAAGACTACTGCGTAATGGAACGACTTCTTAATGTTCTTTCTAATCCCTACTCATACAGTATTGATCAGGAAGATTACAATACTCTTCCTCCACCTACTAATCGTCCATATAAAACCTATTGCGGCACCTAATATATATTTCGAAAAAACAAAAAGGGCATTGATACTTAAAATGCTCTTTCAATTATTCTTTTCCTACTGATATTTTCTATAGCTCAAAAGTAGAGGTATCTATCCAATCCCAATCTTTTCTAATCTTTTTAATAGAATCTACTAAATCATATAGGGCAATATCCTTCTTTTTCGCTTCAATCATTATATCTATATCTTTATTCAAAGACTTACAGCTCTCTATAAAATTGACAAAGTGATCTCCGTCTATAAAATCAGCATGTTTTCTATCCTTAGGATTATCTTTAGGGCTTGAAAAATGGAGTTTTGGAGGTAGCACTTCATTATCCCATGTATCAAATATCTTTGGTAATATTTCTTCAATATTTTCACCATTATTATTACATATATGATGATGAACATCTAGTACCATAGGTATACCTAAGTTTTTACATAATTCAAGGGTTTCTAAAGCCGTAAATGATTTATCATCATTTTCTAGAATTATTTTGGATGTGATTTCCTCTGGATAGCCCATGAAATTTTCTTCAAACCTCTTAAGTGCCTCTTCTTTACCTCCTGCAGCACTTCCCACATGAAGAACCATTTTACCCATAGGGTATCCTAAATCCTTAAATAAATTTACATGGAACCATAGATTTCTCTTAGTGTTTTCTACCACCTTTTCATCTACACTATTTATTACATTAAATTGATCCGGATGGGTATCTACTCTCATACTATTATCTCTAATAATATCGCCTATAAGCTTTAAATCCACATTAAAAATTTTTCTATAATCCCAACTTACATCAGGATGTGTTGCAAGGGGAATAAGAGCAGAAGTTAATCTATAGAAATGGATATTTCTATCTACATTATATTCTAATATCTTTTTTAGATCTCTCATGTTTGAATGAGTAATAAACTTTAGTTTTTCTAACCTTTTTTCTTCAGAAGCTAATCTCTTATAGTAGGTATAAGTGACATTACTAGAAGATGTAACCTTTGGTAACTTCAAAGCTATTGCAACATATCCCAATCTCACTCTCATAAAAACACCACCCGAAAATATCATGTCATTATTATGTGTAATAATTATTAAAATAAACAGGTATAAACCTATTAATCACTTATTGTAAAATTATTGGTAAAAGTATAGAATATATAGGATAATATTTTTAAATCTTAAAAAGGAGGGATACTTATGACTGGAGAAAATGTGCAAATATTAATTGCAATGATATTATACATAAGCGTTGTTATTGGTATTGGCGTATATTATGCAAAGCGTGCTAGTGAAAGCAGTGATAATTATCTTATTGGTGGTAGATCACTTGGACCATGGATAACTGCAATGGGCGCTGAAGCATCTGATATGAGTGGTTGGCTTTTAATGGGACTACCAGGTGTTGCCTATTGGTTTGGTTTAAGTGATGCTGTATGGACCGCTTTAGGTCTTGGCATAGGAACTTATCTAAATTGGTTATTAGTCGCTAGAAGACTTCGTATATACTCACATATTGCTGGAGATTCAATTACCATTCCAGATTTTTTCAGCAATAGATATAAAGAAGATAAGAAGGTGATTATGACCATTGCTGCACTTTTCATTCTAGTATTTTTTAGTGTTTATGCTGCTAGCTGTTTTGTTACTGTAGGCAGGTTGTTTAGCGCTTTATTTGGTATGAAATACACTACTATGATGATAGCTGGAGCAATATTTGTTATTATTTATACATTTGTAGGAGGCTTCTTAGCTGAAGCTGCATCAGATTTTATGCAAGGAATAATCATGTTTTTTGCTTTAATATTCGTATTATTATTTGGTATTAATGCTGCTGGTGGTGTATCAACCGTTATTGAAAATGCCAAGACCATTCCAGGTTTTCTTGATTTCTTTGGTATTGCACAACCAGTACTAGAAGACGGTGTTCAAAAATTAAGTGAGGCGGGCAAGCCTTTATTTGGAGAAGCAGCTAATTATGGTTTCTTAACGATAATTTCTACTCTTTCATGGGGATTAGGATACTTTGGGATGCCACAGGTTCTTATAAAATTTATGGCTATTAGAAAATCTAGCGAACTCAAATTATCAAGAAGAATTGCCGTTATATGGGTTGCCATTTCCCTAACTGCAGCTGTATCAATAGGTATTATTGGTCGAGCCCTTTATCCTGATGCTTTTCTTATGCAAAGTCAGGCAGAAAGTATATTTATACTAATGTCTACAAATCTCTTTATTCCGATTTTTGCAGGTGTTGTTATGGCAGGTATACTTGCTGCAACCATTAGTTCATCGGATTCATATTTACTTATTGCAGCATCTGCTTTTTCAAAGAATATTTATCAGGGTATTATGAAAAAAGAGGCAAGTGATAAAGCGATATTGCGTGTATCTAGAATTACTTTAATAGTAATAGCTATCATTGCTATTATCATTGCATTAGATGAGAACAGCATCATTTTTTCAGTAGTTTCCTTTGCTTGGGCAGGTTTTGGGGCGACCTTTGGTCCGATTATGCTATTTTCCTTGTTTTGGAAAAGAACCACTAGAAATGCAGCAATTGCCGGTATGATATCAGGTGGATCAATGGTATTTATTTGGAATCTACTTCTTAAACCCTTAGGAGGAGTATTTGCAATTTATGAATTGTTCCCCGCCTTTGTAATTTCCTGTATTGTTATTTTCATAGTATCCTTAATATCAAAGGAACCTTCTAAAGAAATACAAGATGAATTTGAGCTTGTAAAAACATTCCAAGAATAATTTAATTATAAAACCGCTGATAGATTAGTGAATGAACAAAACATTAAATCTAATCAGCGGTTTTTTATATTTAAGAATATAAATACAAACCAATATGTTTTATATAGCTCTTACAGTATTCCAAAAAGCATAAAGCCAATAGTATTAATTGCAAAGTTAGCACCTATATGTACTATCCAAGAAGTATAGATATTATTATCCTTTTCATTTAACCAATTAAATAGTAATCCTGCTACAAAAAGGCTGGTAATTAATAATGCAAATAGTAATGGAGTGAACCAACTCTTCATTATTGCAATATGATAAAGTGAAAAAGTAGCAGCACTGAAAATATAGGCAAATCTCCTGGAAGCAAATTTTTTCAAGGATATAAAAGCAAATCCCCGAAAGAAAAACTCCTCCAATAGTGAATTAATAAAGGAAATATAAATGGCTACCATGACAAAATTATCCTTATTAACCCCAATATCATTTTGAAGCGTACGGGTTATATTAGTAAAATCAAAATATGGTACCAGGATAAAATATGCAAATATAATTAATAAATAAACCCCTATTCCCAACAGTAAAGAAAAGACAATTCCCTTCTTATCAACTCTTAAAAGATTAATAAGTGAAATCTCCTTATTAAAGAAAGAATAACCGATGGGTAACAATAAAAACAATGTAAGCTTAATGATAGATTTAATAGCATAATTAGGAGAAAGAACAGCATCCACCCATGTCATAATAAGACACCCTGTAATTACGATAGATACTATGTGAAAAAGACTTCTTTTATTTGTCATAATTCTTCTCCTTTATTTTAATTAAATAGGTAAAAGTCTAATAGTGATTATAAAAATTATTATATCATAATTTAAACTTATAAAAATTTTGTTTGCAGTGAATTGAATTGTGTATGTAAAAAACAAGAGGAATTGAAACCTCTTGTTTAGATAGAAAGCTTTTTATTTATTTGGTATTACTGGAAGCTTTACATGAGTCGGATATTGATTACCATAGTATATTCTTTGAGTTGCTATAACCATCTCTATATCCTCTGCAGGATCATTTCCTGTGTTATGGTTAGCAAATGCTAGATTTTCTGCTCCTGAAGTCACTTGAACTCTTATTCTATGTCCCTTTTTAAATAGATTAGCAATCCTACTCATCTTAATTTCATATTTCTCTATTTTACCAGGTTCAATTAGTTCTGGTTTTTCAAATGAATTTCTGTATCTAGCTCTAATTATTCCATCTGCTAAACGAATGGAATTTCCCTCTTGATCAACATCTGTCAATCTCACTATCCAATCTGTATCCCTAGCTGAACTTGAGGCATATAATACCGCATAGATATCTCCTGCTATCGTCATATCTTCTTCTAGGACTTGGGATGTATAGACTAATACATCATCTCTCTTTTCAACATCCCTATAGTTTTCAGGAACGCTACACTCGTTTTCTGATACATCTATTAAATATGGGGCAGGATCTTTAGGATCAAATAAATAGTCATCTGCTTTCTGGTTTTCTTCTGGATCTTTTTTTATATAGCCATCGCCCATACTTGTTTTTGCATTTCCATTACTTCCCAAGTAATACTCAATATATTCCACTTCTTGTGGAGGCCAGCTAGAAGACTTTTTCCATTGATTTTCTCCAACCATATAGTATTCAACTATTTCCTCTTTCTCCACTCCGTTGGGAATGTTCTTTAGAAAACGATCAAACCAACGAAGATATAAAAGATCTAAGTCATATCTCAATGCATTATTTCCAAATTGTATATTATGAATCTGCCTTGTACTATTTGCCTGATGATACCAGGGTCCAAGAATAAGTTTTTGATTTTTACGTTTATTCTTTTTAACCATTTCCCAAGCTTGAGTTGTTCCTGCTCCATCGTCATCATACCATCCTGAAATAATCAATGAAGGTACATCTATATTTTCACCATAAAGACTCCAATCAGCCCTCTTCCAGAATTCATCATTGTCAGGATGCTTCATCCATTCATTCCAAAAATGAACATCCTTCCCAAGTGCCCTCTTAGGAATATCCTTAATAGGTCTTATACTTAAAACTTCATCCCAATCATCTCGACATAAAGCCTCAGTATTAATTCTCTGGTCAGACATCATAAAAGCCCAGGCAAGTGTACCTGACATCACAGGTCCTCCCTTTCTTGGAAGATCCACAAATGGACTACCTGCTGTAACCAAACTAACCATTGCCTTTAAATGTGGATTACCTTTAGCCGCTGCTGCCCATTGAACATATCCTCCATAGGAAGCACCTATCATTCCCACATTTCCATCAGACCAGGGTTGATTAGCTATCCAGTTTAATGTATCATTTCCATCATCAATCTCATAGTTAAAAGGGACCCATTCTCCTTCAGAATCTTCACGTCCCCTTGTGTCTTGTGATACAAGAGCATACCCCCTCTGTACAAAACGCAATTCAACCTCTCCAAAATTAACCCGTCCGTATGGCGTCCTTACTAGTATAGTGGGTACCTTCTCCCCTACATCCATATTTGATGGCAGCCATACTTCTGTGGATAATTTTATACCATCTTCTGTGGTAATGAAAAATTCCCCTAGATGATTTATAGCATGTTCAGCCTTTGAAAGGGTTGCATCACTCCAAAGTTTTAATGGAGTAAAACCCTCAAATCCAGGTTCAACAAGTATAATACAGCCATCCCTTCTGGTCAATATAAATCCAACAACCTTATTCTCTATAATTACCAGATCAACGGGGAATTTTTCTTCCATTCGTGCAAATATCCATGCTTCACTTTTTACTCCCTCGATAGTATCTTCCATTTTCAAATAGCGTTGATAGTGTTGTCCCGAATTCAGATAGACATCATCTGACTCATTCCAGTTTATTTTGTGAAGCTCATCATAAATACTCCAAATCTTCTTCAGGGGCATATTGTACTTTTCTTCATCTTCATTTAAATCGTCAAATGAAGTCCATTTGTTAGTGTAGATATCTCTTTTACTATGGGTGAGTCCTTCTCTTTTAAAAATTATTTCTGCTGTATGTATTCCATACTCATAATAGTAGAATTTTTTTTCCAAGAAATTTAATTCTTTCATAATTAATCCACCCTTCAATATTTTCTCTATACATTAAAATATACTCTAACGCTTTATATTATAACAACTTATATTATAAAACAGGTGGACGGTTTTACTCGCCCACCTAAGTATTACTTAAGCAATTTATTATCTTATTATATTCATTAAGCCCCTATTAATCCTTTTATTAAATACGCTACACCTATTCCCACATAATTTCCTAAAGCCATGCCTAGGGAACCAAGTATTACTGCAGTACTTACAATTGACTTCCATTTTGCTGAACCAGAAACTACTGCTGCACTTGTCCCATCTGCAATAGATGCAATTATAGATATAAGTACATATTGATATTTTATTTTAAACACCCTACATAATACCAAATGTAGTATAAAAGAAGTAATAATTATAACAGAACAATATAAGGTAATCATTGGAGCTGTACTTACAAAAGCCTTAATATCGATGGTTAAACCTATTATTACAAGGAAGAACATTGCGATAAATATTCCTAAATCTGTATTACCCTTTATCTCTCTTACCGGTTTAAATTGTGCTAGGATTATAGCAAGGGTTGTTACGGAGATTATTCTCACAGCACTTGCTACTAATTCGGAAAACTGAGAAGCTAGCATAGTTGAAATCGCTGTAACTGCAAATGCTATTGCAAATAGTAACGCTATATCTTGAACAGACCATTTTTGCTTTGCAAAAAGTTCAACTTGCTCACCTGAATTTAATTCCTCTTCAGTTAAACTGTATGGCCAGAATTTTTTAAATCCTTTCCATTTTACAATAAATGCAGGAATAGCAAATAAAATTATCATGGCTGGGATACCTACAACATAGTCTGCAGCATTAGCTCCAGCAAGAGTTGTGGGAGTAGCATTTAACCCTGTTGCAATTGCTGTTAAATTGGAACTGCCACCTGTATAGGTTCCTATAAACATACCCGCTAACTTCCATCCTTCTGGAATCTTAGGTGCGAAGTATAACCCAGCTATAATTGACACAATGGATACGCTAAGTACCGCAAATAACATAGCTAACAATGGTTGCTTTGCTAATTTTAACCACTTTTTTAAATCCACATTTAATAACATCATTGTTAATGATAATGGAATAGCATACTCAAAGAATACACCGTAAACATCATGCCAGAAAGGAAGAATTTTTAAATTGGATAGTAAAATACCTAAAATAACGCTAAATAGTGCGGGGCCAGCCCAACTAGCCCATTTATATCTTTGTATGAAAAATGCTAGTGCTACAGTTACTGCCATTATAGCCAATACTGCTACTTCACTTGAAAACAGTGTGTTCATTTTAATACCTCCTCGTATACTCTTAGAAAATTTTTACCTAGAATTAACTCTATTTCCATATCACTATACCCTCTTTTTATAAGCCCCTCAGTAAATTGTGGAATGTTTTTATGACCTTTTAAAACATCAAAGGTTTTCCTTGGTATCATTGCAAGATTCTCTGGGGATAAATATTTCATAAAATCATCGCAAAAATCAAAACCTAAACCCACATGTTTTACTCCTACCAGATTTTTAATATGATCCACATGATCTAATAGGTGTTTGACATCACCATCTTCATCTTTATAAGAAGTAAACATATTAGATGCATTCATTCCTATAACTCCATTTTTAGATGCAATTGCTTTAATTTGTTCGTCAGATAAATTTCTCATGGAATCAACTACTGATCTACAATTTGAATGAGATGCTATAATTGGTCTTTGAGCTATTTCCATTACATCCCAAAAGCCTTCATCGTTTATATGACTTACATCTATAAACATACCCATATCTTCAGCTGCTTCTATAAGTTTAACGCCAAATTCTGAAAGTCCCCCCTTTTTGCCTTCATGAACCTTAGCAAAATGACTTCCATCTGCTGCATAATTTCTCCTACTCCAAGTAAGCCCAACAATCCTTACTCCTAGTTCATAAAAGACTCTTAAGAGACTTAAATCATTATATAAAGGTTCAACCCCTTCAAAAGATAGAATAAACCCGACCTTACCCCGTGATTTAGCCTCTAATACATCAGCATAGCTTTTACAAATCATTATTTTGTCAGGTGATTCGCTAACCTCTTGATATAATGCACTCACCTGATTAAGAGCTTTTCTAAGTCCCATCTCTGGTAGGAAGCTTCCATCTACAAATATAGATGCCACAATAATATCTACTCCACCCTCTAAAAAACTTGGTAAATGATCCACTTCTATTACCTTACTGCGACCTCTTTCTCTTTGCATAGTCACATCCATAAGGATGTCAAAGTGAGCATCCACAATGATGGAATTTTTATGAATTGCATTTACATGGTTCTTCATAATGTCTCCTTCTATAATTACAAACACCTCCTAATCTAGATTTTAACTATTGCTCACAAAAAATTAACTAATAGTTAATTAAACTTAACTATTAGTTAATTATTATATTTTCTCTTTACATAAATGTCAATATATATTTTTATATTCTTTAATAAATTCTTAAAATTCAGTTATATTATAAGATGCACGAAAAAAAGACACTTCTAAAAGAAATGTCTAAAAATCTATATATATTAATATACTGGTGGCGTCAAATAACATATTATAATAGCAACCTCATCTCCAATATTAATATAATTATGTAGTACATTTCCATTTATGTACAAGCTATCGCCGGTGCTTAGTAGTTGCTTTTTATCATCTACATATGCTTCTATTTGACCTTTAACAACATATATGCTTTCTTCAGAATCATGCCTTATCATTTTTTCTGAGATTCCACATTTTGGATTTAATTCAATATAAAAGCCCACCATTTTAGGCCTAGTCACTTCATTTGAGCTAGTGGGAGTTATGAATTGATACAGGGTCCCTATCTCCGGTACTTCAACCTTCCTTCTATTATTTTTTTCAATATAAAAACACTTATCATATTTATCATTCATATCTTCAGTAATAACAATATTCTTATCATGTTCTTCCATTAAAAATGTCATTACAGGAACATCTAGACTATCAGATATCTTCCTTAAGGCTTCAAGAGAAGGTCTTTTTATATTTCTTTCTATTTGAGATAGAAAGCTAGCTGTATATCCTGTTTTTTCTGCTATTTCTGATAATTTATAACCCCGTTCCTTCCTTACTCGCTTTATCTTTTGTCCGTTCAAATAAATCCCCTCCATTTAAAACGACATTTGTCTATAATTATATCATATTGTTTAATCTTCAAACTTGTTTTTTGAATGTACTAAATAAAATTATCATTTTTTAACAATATTTCAATATAGTTACTTTACTTTTTTCTGCTATTGCAATATTAATATAATGATGTAGAATTATAATATTAATATGATGCTTAAGTAAGGGGGATTTTAGTGAAACGGAAAGATTTTATAATGGCTTTATTGGTAGTAATAGTATGGGGGGTAAACTTTACTGTTATAAAAATAGGACTGGGTGGATTACCCTCTATGCTTTTAGTTGCATTAAGATATTTATTTACTGCACTTCCAGCTATATTTTTTGTAAAACGCCCCCAAATAGAATTTAAATTCATTCTTTTATACGGCTTTATTGTAGGAGTTGCCCAATTTGCTAGCCTTTTTTATGCAATGGAGATAGGTATGCCGGCAGGCTTAGCTTCAATACTTCTGCAATTACAAGCTTTTATTTCTCCCATTTTAGGTCTAATTATTTTTAAAGAAAAATTAAATACTAAACAAATTATAGGATTTGTTATTGCTGCTATAGGACTTTTTTTTATTGGAAAAGCTTCTGGTACAAACGGTCCGGTAAAAATTCCCATAATGGCTTTATTGTTAACTATCTTTGCATCTACATCCTGGGCTTTTTCAAATATTATAGCAAGGATTACTTCAAAGAAAGCTGCAGCTAAAGGTAAAAGTCTTGATATGCTAAGTTTAGTGGTTTGGTCTAGCCTTATCCCTCCTCTGCCTCTTTTAGGAATTGCATTATTGCTTGATACTCCTCAAACTTTATTAAATGCAATCACTAATTTAAATATTATTTCAATATTTGCCGGAATATATTTAGCCTTCGGTGCTACATTATTCGGATATAGTGTTTGGAGTAAGTTAATTGTAAAATATCCATTAGGGAAAGTAGCTCCCTTATCATTGCTGGTTCCTATTACTGGTTTATTATCAGCTCGAATTGTGCTATTTGAAAAGCTCTCAAAAATGCAGTGGATAGGTGCTTTGGTTATTCTTATTGGTTTAGTTATTACCAGCATTGATATTAATCAAATAAAAGATAGGATTTTAAATAAATATAGAAAAAAAGAATCTATAAGCGAAGATAAATAAACTCTAAAAATATGGAACTAATAAGTATAATTTTCGTCTAATAATTAAATGCAACTATTAGAGGAGGAATGTTTTATGATTAGATTTAAATTATTAAAAATAATTATTGTAGGACTATGTATTGCATTATTGTTGCCTGGGACAGCCTTAGCTGCAACAGAAGTGGAAATACAAATAGAAGAAGATAAAGGCGAGCTTATTAATGAACAACCTGAAAACCTTGAAAGACTTAAAGCGCCAGATACACCTGTTTCGGATAGGGAAATTGATGAAGAAATACTTCAAAAGCATAAAGAAATTGATAAATATATCTTTGAAGATCATGCCCAAGAGCTAAGTGAGAAGGACTTTATTGTTACACGAACTGGTCCCTTAGAAGACTATGTTGAAATAGGAATTTCTCCATACAGTGAAGAAAGTGCTAATTATCTCTATGAAATATTCGGTAAGGATCTAGTTAAGGTAGTGGAAGCTGAACAGGCAGAACTTCTCAATACCGCTACTGATTCTTTAGCCGCGGAAGCAGTTTCTGTTGAAGCCACTGATACTAATAATTCTTTCAATAAACAAGTGTTATATCTTATAGGTGTCTTTATTTTACTAATAATAGCCATCATTACAATCTTTAGACTTAAGCAGTCTAGGTAGTCATTAATAAATTTAAAAAATAAAGGGGAATTTTTAGAATCCTTTAAAATTAAAGGGTTCTTTTTTTTAGAATATATTGACATTTAAGTTTTGATTTAAATGAAATATCTTATTTAATGATGGGGAAAATAATAGTATTAAAAATTTTTTAAGGAGGTTTTACATTTATGGCAGAAAATTATACAAAAGAACAACTACAAGATCAAATTCTAGAAATTCAAAGTTTAGTTCAACAGCTTAATCAAGATGAAAATAATAACAAACATGTGATTCAAAGACTTAATAAAAAATGTAATCAATTAAATCAACAAATAGATCAATCCAATTTTAAAAATAACAACGAAAATGATCTACAATATAATGAACTTACTGAACTCAATAGTCCAATGGATGATTACACCAATCTTGTATAGGTATAAAAATTCGGGGAATTAGCCTCGAATTTTTTATATCTTATTTCCCCATAACATTGTCTTTCACCCTCCCAAGCCTTTGAGCATATTATGTATTTGAATATGTTTTTAATTATCGGAGGGGAGGATCTATCTTGGTTTTAACAACTGCACACTGGATTTATGGGGTTATTACAGTATTAGTTATTTTAACTATGATTTTCAAAAAAGGAGTTGTTTTACCTACATTGTTAGGTACCTTTATTGTCGCAAGTGTATACAAAGGTAGTATTATTGGAGGATTTACTTCTATTTTTAATGCTAATCTAATCGCTGCTCAAGAATTGTTTAATATTTTCCTAATTATTACCTTTATGGTTGCCTTGCTTCATTCCCTAAGGGATATTGGTGCTGATAAACAAATGATTAAACCAATTCAAAGATTTATGACTAATGGGCATTTGGCTTACTTTATAATTATTGGAGTAACCTTTGTCATCTCACTCTTTTTCTGGCCGACACCTGCAGTTCCACTAATTTGTGCATTATTAATTCCAGCTGCTGTCAAGGCTGGGCTTCCGCTTATGGCTGGAGCTGTAGCTATTGCACTAGCCGGTCAAGGAATGGCTCTATCATCAGACTATGTGATTCAGGTAGCACCTAATCTAAGTGCTATGTCTGCCGGTATTGATCTTAGCCTTGTTGCTGATAAGGGATTAATTTTGTCTCTTATTTCAGGAGGTGTTGCAATCCTAATTGCATATCTTGGATTCAGGAAGAAAATGCGTAAGAAAAATGATCCCTTAATAGAAGAGGAATTAACACAATTACAGGGGATTGATAACGAAAATAGTGAACCTATTAGATTCAGTGAAAAATTTAGTAAGATTTTTGCAATAATTGTATTGCTTTCAATGCTTGCTGTTATGGTTTATATGGTCTATACAAAGGCTAGTGGTGGCAGAATGGGAGGTTTTGAAGGTGGCGATGGTGCTGCTTTTATCGGAGGAGTTGCTGTCATTCTTTTAAGTCTTGCTACTATATCATATAACAAAGCAAAAGCCCTTGATGTTATCAGTGAGCACTTAACCTCTGGTTTTGTCTTTGCCTTTAAGGCTATGGGACCTGTGATTCCTATTGCTGGGTTCTTCTTTCTAGGAAGTCAGGATTTTTCGGGAGGCATTCTTTCCCTTGGAGAACAAGCAGCACCTGCCTTCTTGTTTGACTTAGTAGAGGCAGCTCAAAATTTAATACCTGAAAATATTGTTTTAACAGCATTTGGTATCCTAATCATTGGTATCATTACTGGTTTGGATGGCTCCGGTTTTTCAGGATTACCTCTAACAGGATCCTTATCGGGAGCCTTTGCAGCCAATACTGCTGAAGCTTCTACACTAGCAGCAATAGGGCAAATGGGTTCTATCTGGACGGGTGGTGGGACCCTAATCGCATGGTCATCACTTGTTGCAATTGCTGGGCTTTGTGGTGTATCAGTGATGGAGTTAGTACGGAAAAACTTTATTCCTGTTATGCTAGGGTTAATTGTCTCTACCATTGCCGCACTATTGCTTTGGTAAAAAAGAAGTCTGTGGATCTACCACAGACTTCTTTTTTTATTAGAACCCAATTGATTTAATCTGTTCTTGTATTTTTCTAATAATTCCTTCAAATGCAATAAATTGACTTTCGCTTAGTGATGGCATATCTATATCACTAATCCCATTTTCACCTAATTTAACTGGTACTCCTATGGAAACATTTTTAAATCCAAACTCTCCATCTAAAACTATGGAGCATTCTATTGTCTTATTTAGATCTAATACTATTGATTCTATCATTTCTGTTAATGTAACTGCTGAAGTCCAACCACTTGTCCTGCCACAGTCAAGGGATTGAATCTTCCCAAACCAAGTACTTAATTCTTCCTGTATCTTTGTCCTTTCCTCAAGGGAAAGATTTAATGGCTCATCCTTCCATTTTATCTGCTCCATAAGGGGTATTTGTCCCACACCATGTTCTCCAATACAAAAACCCGTTAGTTCATCATAGGGCTTACCGGTAATCCTTGAAACAGCCCATTTAAGTCGTAAGGAATCATTAGAAGAAAATCCTAAGGTCTTACTTTTATCACAATCTAACTTTTCCCAAACATAATAGTTAAACACATCGATAGGATTAGTAGCTATAATTATAATTGCACCATTATAATATGGTTTTATTTTTTCAATTAAAGATTCCATGACAATCAAATTATCCTTAAGATATTCATCTCGGGTTTCCACCTTTCGTTCAGGGGCACCCGCAGTTATCAAAATGATGTCGCAATCTGATAAATCCCTATACTCTCCTTCTGTTACCTTAGTCTTAGAGTTAGGTAAAAGTGCATGCTCCATATCCATTATATGATGCTTTAAAAGATTTTTATTTCGTGAAATTAGTTTGATTTCATCTAAAATATTTAATCTCCCTACCGTGAAAGCTGTTGTAGAACCTAATAATCCTGTAGCACCAATTATTGCTAATTTCAAATCATCTTACCTCCCTTTAAAATAGGCATATTTTTAAATACCCTATTGTCTTAGTATTGTTATTTTTGATTATATCATATAGTGGTTAAAGGATATGATATAATTATAAATATTACTAATACATGATTAAGTTCTAAGGAGGGATAATTATTTATGAATTACACAGAAGTGCTGGAAAATGCTAAAGTAAAATTGGCACCTAATTGCAGGGTATGTAAGGTGTGTAATGGAGTTGTATGCCGTGGAGAAGTTCCTGGTGTTGGTGGTAAGGGAAGCGGTAACGGATTTACCATATGCAATGAGTTTCTTTCTTCAGTAAAAATAAACTTGGATACAATCTACCAAGATCAAGGTCAGGATACATCAATTTCATTATTTGAAAAAACCTTTAAATACCCATTTTTTGCAGCACCTATAGGTGGTATGCAGCTTAATTATAATGGTGCTCTAAGTGAAGCTGAATATGATGAAGCTGTTGTGTTCGGAACAAAAAAAGCAGGTTGTGCAGCATTTACTGGAGATGGGCCCCAAGATACTATATTCTCCGATAGTCTTAAAATTCTTAAAAAAGCAGATGGGGTCGCAGTCCCTACACTTAAACCCTGGAAAAATGAAAGAGTGTTAGAACAGGTTAAGATGATTGAAGAAGCTAAAGCTATGGCATTTGCTATGGATATTGATTCTGCAGGTTTAATAAATTTAGCGCTCTTGGGTAAACCGGTAACCTCAAAAAGTCTTGAGGAACTATCCGAAATAACCTCAGCAACAAAAATACCCTTTATTGTAAAGGGCATTATGACTGCTTCCGGTGCTAAGAAAGCTCTAGAGGCCGGTGCCTATGGTATTGTGGTATCCTCCCATGGTGGTAGGGTTCTTGATAATACTCCAGCGACCTGTGCCATGCTTCCGGAAATAAAGCAAGCTGTTGGAGATAAGATAAAAATTTTTGTAGATGGCGGTATTCGTACAGGTGCTGATGTATTTAAAGCCCTAGCTCTTGGTGCAGATGCTGTATTAATAGGCAGACCCTATGCAATAGCTGCCTTTGGAGGCGGTGCTGAAGGCGTTGAGCTCTATTCTGAAAAAATCGGCGCTGAGCTAAGAGAAACCATGATTATGACTGGATGTAGTAAATTAAGTGATATTACCATGGATAAAATAAGACTTTAAAAAACAAACAAGTTTACAGCAATATAGCCACTGCTGTAAACTTGTTATATTTTATAATTTATTTAATTTTTCTTATGCCTTTTTCCCTTTCCTTTTAAAATAGAACAAAATCCCTGCTGCTATTATTAAAATACCTACTATTAGATACATAAGTGGGTTTGTAGCTTGGGTATCTACCACCTTTGCTTGAGTCTCATCTTTGGGTTTTTCATTTTCTTCTGTTTTATCGAAATTTTCTTTGCCTTCTACTACTTCACCAGAAATATCTTGCTTCGCTAGAGCTTCTTTTTCTTGAGAAACCTCCAAGGATTGTGTAGGAATTGTTTTTTCTAAAAGCTCCTCTGAATCTTGCTCAATTTCTTCTCCTTGCTCCTTATCTGTTGAGTCTTCAACATTATTTTTATCCGTTGAGTCTTCAACATCATCAGCAATAGTTAATTGCTCTAATAATATAGTTTTACTAGGCGAATCCTCTAGCACTTCTATAGCTAGTTCTGCCTCCCTAAAGGAAGAATCTGATTTATGATGGTGGTATTTCTCTATTGCTTCAATAGCATTAAGAAGAGCCTTTAGATTATTTAATTTACTATTAGCTTCCTCTTTCTCTTTCCCTTTAGGCAAGTCATTGATTAGAACTTGGAGCTCGTCTAATTTGTTCTTGCTTATATTGTCTATGTTAATTTTGTCAAGAGTGTCCACTATCTCTTGTAATTGTTGATTAGCAATGTTTATTGTAGTAGAAGCTATCTCACTTTCATTTCCTGCATTATCTACTGTCTTGGCTTGAATGAAATATTCTCCGTGTAATAGCCCAAGTTCATCAACACTCCCTACCCAATCCTGTCTATCTATTCGAACTAAAATATGGGGACTTTCATCTGCGTTATCTTTTCCCGGCACAACCATAAGTTGTCCATCTTCTACTTTTAAGGTAGGAGCTTCCGGAGAAACCTTATCAATATTGGTAACCTCTACTTCATACCCAATGCGTTGCTCTGCATGGTTGGTGGCATAAAAAATGACTTTTCCATTCTCTGTAAAGGTATGACTATCTGGACCATCTATTTCCCCATGTATGACAAATACCTCTACTGTAATATCTTGATTAGTAGGTTCAGTTGGGTAATCCTTAACAGTAAAACCAAGGGGAGGCACATTCGTTGTCCATCCTGAATATTTATAATAAGTTCCTTTAGCAGAACCAGCATTTTCATATGCTGTTTTGAAATTATTTCCATCAGCAACATTTTCGCCTATTTCTAAGTTATCACCAAGTTTAATGCTATAAATGTCTTCCATCGAAGCAAACGCATTATCCCCGATTTTTACAATCTCACCTGTTTCTCCTATTTCAGCAATTTCAGGTGAAGTATCAAATTCAGGATTAGAGTCTTTTGTAATATTTTTTGGGATTGTAAGTCTTTTATCTGTCCCATTGTAGCCTGTTATTGTAACAGGAAAGGTGGACAGTTTTTTCCAACCAGTTTCAAATTTTTTATAGCTTCCCTTTTCAAAATTATAGCCTTCATACGCATTGTTAAAATCATTATCTATAGCATCTTTCCCCAAAGCAACATTACTACCAAGCGTAACTTCTGTAATATCATTCCAAGAAAAAGCGGATTGTCCAATGCTTGTTACACTATCTGGAATGGTTATAGAGCTGAGACTATTATCTTGAAATGCACAATCCCCAATGCTTTTAACATTATTTGGAATATCTACATCGATTAGATAGTTGCCCATAAAAGCAGAATTTCCAATGTTTGTAACACTATTTGGAATGGTTACTTCAGTTAGGCTGTTAGATTGAAACACACTTCTCTCAATGCTTGTAATACCATCTGGAAGGATTACTTCATCTAGAAAGTTAAAAGCAAATGCACTCTCCCCAATATTATTAACACTATCTGGAATGGTTACTTTAGTTAGGTTGTTCATAATAAAAGCATTCATTTCTATACTATTAACGCTATCTGGAATAGTTACTCCGGTTAGACCCTTAAATCCAAATGCATTATTCCCAATAGCTACTACTCTACCTTCCTGTCCTCCTTCCAATTCAAAACCACAGCTTGAAGTTACAAATTCTGGGATTTCTACCACACTTTCTCCTCCATCGTACCTATTAATTGTTACAGGAATTGGCTCTTCACCAGTTTCCCCTGCCAGGGTTATACTTGGCATCATACTGATGATCATTACCATTAAGATAAATATTGCGGTGAACCATTTTATATCTTTTCTTATCTTATTTTGCATTATTACTCCTCCTCCCATTTATGCTTATAATTATTGATTTAGCATATATATCAATGTATAATTAGCTTATAGTATACAAGAATTTATGGTATAATTTTTTCATAATGAAAAAACAACTGTTTTTTTGTCAAAAGCTCCTATTTTTTTGTAAAAAAATGTCATATGCTGTCAGGAGGGGTATATTGAGAATAGCCATTTGCGATGATATGGAAAAGGACAGAAATTTATTGTCAAAGCTTATTAAAGAAACTTCTCATTCCGTTGATATTGAGCTTGATATTTCTCTCTTTTCCTGTGGTGAAGATCTGGAGTATTTCTATAGCGATGGAAATACTCATTTTGATATTATATTTATTGATATTTATATGACTGGTATGAATGGCATTAAAACAGCCCATAAAATCCGAAAATATGATAGCCTATGTAAAATTATATTTACTACTGCCTCTACCGAGCATGCCCTTGATGGTTATAGCGTATTTGCATACAATTACCTTGTAAAGCCACTTTCCATAAAGAATTTTAAACCTGTATTTTTAAAAGCCCTTGATGATTTGGAAGTAAAAGAACAAAAAAGCCTGGGTATTAAGACAGGCTCAAGAATTCAATCAATTCTTTTCAGGGATATAAAATATATCGAAAGTCATAGAAAAAAAATATTCGTCTATACTCTACAAAATGACATTATAGACGGTTATTATAAGCTTGATGACATTGAAGCATTAATGGATGATCCGCGTTTTATCCGCACCCATAAAAGCTTTCTAGTTAATATGGATTATATAAAAAGTGTTGAAAAGTATAAATTTATCCTTAGGGATAATACCCTTGTACCCATAAGACAGAAAGGTTTTCCCAAAATAAAAAAGAGCTATTTTGAATTTATAATAGAAAAGACTAATTAAATGAGGGATTAAACATTGCTTCTTACTATACTTGCCACTGAACTAACTTTAATATTTAATACGCTAATCTGTCATGTTCTTCTTGAACGGCGTAAATCCGTCTCTTATTGCATATATGCATTTATTTGTTTTTCAATGGTAATTTCTCTTTTAATAGCGGTGACACTTACTGTATTTGGTAGAACTCCCTTAGCAAAATATATTTATTTTTTATTAAACTTCTGCTATATCTTCTATATTCATATGATTTATAAAGAATCCTTTCCTAAAAAGCTATTTACCATGTTTAGCGCTTGGATATTGACAAATATTATATTACTTGTATGTCTTTATATAGTAGATACATATTCTTCTATAGGTTCTGAGTCAATGTATTTACTCATTGTCAGTATCCTACGAATAATTATTCAATTAACCATATTATTATTTTCATATATTTTTCTTAGAAAAAGCTATAAACAGTCTATTCGATTAATTGATAATAAAACTGCCTACCTTATTTGTCTTTATTCAATTATTATAGTGCTATACTTATTAGAAAACTTTAATTTCGAAACCAATAGTTATGCTTATAACGGTTTTATGAGCATACTTTTACTTACCTTTTTTGTTTTTTCCGGTTATACATTAGTTGGCATAATCATAGCCTCGGTTAGTAAAACTCTGACCCTCAGAAATAATTTTAATATCATAGAAAATCAACTTAATCTGCAACGTCATAATTATGATTCATTAAGTAAGGCTATTGAGAAATATTCCATCTTAAAACATGATATGCGTCACCATGCTATTGCAATTAAAAGTATGCTTCATTCCGGAAACTATGGAGATGCACTTAAATATATTGAACAATTTAATGACAGCAAGACATTGCAGGATCCACCTATAGTATGCAAGAATTTTACGGTTGATTCCTTCGTCAAGTATTATATGGCAATTGCATCAGATAAAAATATTAAATTCAATACAAAACTTAATATACCCGAGGATATAAATATCAGCTCAACTGACCTATGTATCATTATGGGTAATGCAATTGAAAATGCCATAAATGCCTGCAACAAAATGGATAATAATAATAAACACATCCACTTGACATCAAATATCCTAGGGGCAAACCTGGTTATAAAAATAATAAATAGTTTTAACGGCGAAATTAAAAAAGATGGTGATAGATTTATTTCTACCAGCCATGAAGGTCAAGGTTTAGGTCTATTAAGTATTACAACCCTGGCGGAGAAATATAAGGGTTATGTGGATATAAAATATACAGATGAAGTATTCGAAATAGCTATTGTGATGAATCTTGAGACTATATCTGAATTGCATGTAAGTTAATTTAAACTTTTATATCGTGGTCCTTCACAATAGCCGCCTTTAAAGGCGGCACTGAAGGTTACTTTTGGAAGCAAGAGAACCGTCCCCGCGCTTCTTTCTACAACACTAAAGCTAATAACTTAGCACCTTGTGCAATGATAAAGCATACTATAATGCCGGTTATTGTTGGGACAATAAAGGAAACCCAGGTCCATTTCCAGCTTTGGGTTTCTTTTTTTATTGTCCATAGAGTGGTGGCACATGGCCAGTGATTTAGTGAAAACATCATCACACAAACTGCGGTTAACCAGGTCCAGCCATTATCTACAAACAATTGCCTCATTTCGCTTAAACTAGAAAGCTCTAACATAGCTCCTTGGGACATATAGGACATGATCAATATGGGGATGACGATTTCATTGGCAGGAAGCCCTAATATAAATGCCATTAGTATAAACCCATCCAAACCTATAAGTCGAGCAAAGGGATCTAATATTTGTGCACTATGGGTTAATAGGCTTGCCTCTCCAATATTAATATTTGCCATAGCCCAGATAACTAATCCAGCAGGTGCTGCTACCACTATGGCGCGACCTAATACAAATAGTGTACGATCAAAAATAGAACGAACAATGACTTTACCTACTTGGGGCTTTCTATAGGGTGGTAATTCTAAGGTAAAGGAAGAGGGTAAGCCCTTTAGTATTGTTTTTGATAGCATCTTGGAAATGACTAATGTTATTATAACTCCGGATACAATGGCAATAAGTATGGATAATGTTGCAGCTATTGAATTAAATACTCCCATACTTCCCGCAATAAACATACTAGCCATAGCAATAAGAATAGGAAACCTGCCGTTACATGGAACAAAGTTATTGGTAATAATTGCGATTAATCTTTCCCTAGGAGAATCTATTATTCTACAGGCTATAACTCCGGCAGCATTACAACCAAATCCCATACACATGGTTAATGCCTGTTTCCCATGGGCACATGCCTTTTTAAAATAATGGTCAAGATTAAAGGCTATTCTAGGAAGATAACCTAAATCCTCCAATAATGTGAATATGGGAAAGAAAATAGCCATAGGCGGGAGCATCACTGATACAACCCAAGCAAGTGTTCTATACATCCCTAAAACTAATATACCATGAACCCAATCTGGTGTTCCTAGATTGTTAAATGCTAGGCTTAACTTATCTTCTACCCAAAATAAACCCTCTGCTAACATCTCGGATGGATAGTTTGCCCCCACTATGGTAATCCAGAAGATAACCCCCAATAGGGCGATCATAATTGGAATACCAAAGGCTCTAGAGGTTAGGATATTATCAATTTTACGATCACGATTTTTATAAACACTGTTTTCTATAGTAACTACTTGATTTGAAATATTTTCGGCGGTGTTTACTATATCCGAAACCATTAAATCCCCTAGGCTATCTAATGTAATATCTTGTTTACTGAGGTTTTCCCATGTGTCTTCTAGTTTTTCATGTAATAGTTTTTCCTTAGATATTTCTAATCCTAGGTAGCTATACATTGCATCTAACATAGTTTTATCCCCATCAATAAGTCTTAGTGCTAACCAATGACTGTTTATCGCATTCCCTACTTTTTCTTGAATATAAGGACTTAATTCTTGAACAGCTTTTTGCAGTTCTTCATTGTATTCTATTTTTTTAGGTGAGGTCTTGATTTTCCCTAAGGCAACTCCTTCTACGACTTCCTTTAATTCCTCTAATCCTTCACCACTTCGGGCAGAGGTTCCAACAACGGGTACCCCTAAAACCTTAGATAATTTTTCTAAATCTATGCTTATTTTTTTCCTTCTAGCTTCATCCATAAGATTTACACATAGGACAACCTTATCGGTTATCTCCATGATTTGAAGTACTAGGTTTAAATTTCTCTCTAAACAAGTTGCATCAGTTACCACTATTGTGGCATGAGGATTCCCAAAACAGATAAAATCCCTTGCTACCTGTTCCTCTACAGAATTTGCTAATAATGAATATGTCCCCGGTAAATCAACTAAAATATAGTTTTCATCCTTGTATGAGTATCTTCCTTGAGCATTTGTAACCGTCTTGCCAGGCCAGTTTCCAGTATGCTGATTTAGTCCTGTAAGGCTGTTAAACACTGTACTTTTCCCGGTATTTGGATTGCCTGCTAAAGCCACCACAATATCCTCAGAGGATTCCATTTCAACTTTAAACATTTCATTTAAGGCGCCTATGCCTGTGGATTGCTTTGTTAAACCCATAAGATAATCCCCCTATTCTATTGTATTGATTCAACAAAAATCTTTGATGCCTCTTCTGATCGTAGTGCAATGACAGCCCCTCTTATTTCATATGCGATAGGGTCTCCTGCCGGACTTTCCCTTAAGGCTTCTACAATGGTGTTATTAATTAGTCCTAAATCCAACATCCTTCTTCGAATATTTCCTTCAACCATTAGCTTTTTCACTAAGCCAAAGGATCCCACGGGCAATCTATTTAAAGATATTAATTTTTTATTCATAGAAAAACTCTCCCTTATATTAATTTTTTACTATTTATTTTCATAAGTTAGTCATAGGAAACATTATTTGCCATATCTAATAACTAAGATATGAATTATTTCTAGAACTTGTTACAAAAAAAAGATAAGGGGAGTTGTTGTTTTGAAAAAAGATAAAGAATTTCACACAGTTAGGGGATATCAAATATTAAATTCAGAAAATAAATTAATAACATCAAGTATGGAGGATTATCTTGAAATGATATATCGGACTTGCTTAGAGGATGGGTATGCCCGCATTAATCAATTAGCAATGAAGTTAAATGTTCGTCCTTCCTCTACATCAAAGGTAATTCAAAAATTAAGAGTTTTAGGACTTGTAGATTATGAAAAATATGGGATTATTCGTCTTACGGATAAGGGTAAATCCCTTGGGAATTATCTTTTAAAAAGACACAAAATTATCGAAGAGTTTTTAGTAAATCTTGGAATAAAAGAATCCTTACTTAAGGATACAGAAATGATAGAACATGATATAAGTCTTAATACTTTAAAGTGTTTTTATATCTTTAATGAATTTCTTTCTAAAAATCCCGATGTAGTAAAAATATATAATGCCTTTAAGGAAAGATATAAAAATATAGATATCGACCTTTCCTATCCCCAAAATAAATGAAACCTTAAGGCTAACATATATTTTAATCACAAAAGGGATAAATTTATTAAGATTCATTTTTAAAATTTTTACCAGAATTTACAATATTATATGCTATAATTACTCTAAAACAATTTATAAACAATTTCTATAAGACTATAATTTAGTTAATATTTTAGAAAGGATATAATTTAATGAAGAGTAAAATAGCTATTATATTAATTATTATTTTATTATTCTCTAACTCTTTAGTCTTTGCAGGATCCATAAAACAAACTCCATCGGGCATTCCTTTTTATGAATTAGAGGAATTCATAGATGATTATGTACATAAATACACAGGTAAGTCCACTCCTGGAGCATCTGTTGTCCTTGTGGATAACGGAGAAATCATTTTCTCAAAGGGTTACGGCTATGCAGATATAGAAAATGAAATATTAGTAGATTCAAAAAATACAGTTTTTGAATATGGATCAATCAGTAAACTTTTTGTTTATACAACAATAATGCGGCTATCAGAATCTGGTAAAATTGACCTTAATGCAGATATTAGGAAGTATCTTCCGGAAGGATTTTTAAGAAAATTAAAATATGACAAACCTATCACCATGCTTAATATTATGAACCACACTACTGGATTCGAAGATTATTTATTCGATATTTTACTTACATCTCCAGATAAACTACCCACAATGGAAGAAACCTTGCAAAATTCTCAGCCAGAGCAGGTTTATGAACCGGGAACCATTAGCGCCTATTCCAACTACGCTGTCTCCCTTGCGGCTTACATAGCTGAACAAATGATAGGGCAGGATTTTCATCAATATCTTATGGATACCATATTTTCCCCATTAGAAATGAACAGCACTTCAGCCCATCCTACACTTGCTGATTATCCAGAATTAATAGATAACAAGGCAAAGGGATATTATAGCCAGGGGAATGGAGATTTTGTACTAGGTTCATGGAGTTTTGCCCCTATGTACCCAATAGGTGGAGTTAATGGGACCGCTGAGGATTTAGCACGCTTTGCCATAGCACTTATGCCAAATGCAGGAGAAATCAGTCCTTTATTTAATAAAAAAGAAACTCTAGATGAAATGTTTACACAAAGTCATCCAATGGGTCCTGGTTTTATGGGTTTCTCCCATGGGTTTATAGAATGGGATGGAGAATATAGAGGACTAGGACACGGTGGAAATACCATTGCATTTTCCACACAAATTAATATTGTTCCAGAAAAGAAATTTGGAGTAATTGTTTTAACTAATTCAGCAGGAGAAATGGATATTTCCTCAGGACTTACCGAAGCACTGATTGGAAAAGGTGATAAAGATGAAATTACTATTGGTGAAAACCCTCTACCTAGTGAAAGTGAAGTTGAAGGAACTTATATTAGTGCTAGAAGGATGCATAATGGATTTTTAGAGCTTTATGGCTATCTTTCATTGCTGGAAGTAAAAGCATTGGATTCAAATAAGATCCAGCTTAGTACGGCAGGGCAGAGTGCAACTCTAATACAAACCCAACCCTATGTCTATGAAAGAATAAAGGCAAATGGTCCAATATTTAAATACCGCTTTAATAAGGTTTACTTTGAGATGTCAAATGGGAAAGTACAACGATTATCAGGGGACTTTATACCTATACCTCCTGAGCGTTCTAAACCCCTACTTATATTCAGCTTAATAATTGCCATAGTTGGCTCTTTGTATTTTCTAATTACCCCTTTTGTATGGCTGATAAGAAAAATACTAAATAAAAGAAATACATTGAAAAGGCACACTAATTATAATAGCATGGCAAGGAAACATGGATTGTTAGTATTAGCTGGTACTGGACTTTTTCTTAATAATGGACTTTTAATCCTTCGTATGCTTAATAATAATTATCGTTCTTTTGCTGAAATTCGGATCCATATTCTTCTTAATTATCCATTAGTAACTATAGCTTCTATATTAAGTATTTTATTGTTTATTAATTTAAAAAAATCAAAATCTACTAATATTCAAAGGATTTTATACTTATTTACTATTATTTTAACTCTTACTTATACTTTTAATATATACAATTGGCAATTTTTAAAATTAATTGGATAAATATTTTAAGTAAACACGGATTAAAATATAAATTTAGTGATCTTCTTGAAATATAGGGTAAACAACTATATCATTATATAATAGTAAAAAAACTAAGGGATGACCTTCAATTAAACTAGGGAGCTGAAGCAATTGAAAGAGAATATTTCATTTTCAAGAACTGAGTCATGTATTATTATGGAGCCAATACATAGTAATATAATGGGTAATGTACATGGTGGAGAGCTTATGAAAATAATGGATAATATTGCAGGTATCACTGCTTATAAGCATGCAAAGGGAACAGTTGTTACTGCTAGGGTAGACGAAATAATCTTTTATAGAGCCATTCATATTGGTGATATTGTTACCTGTATTGGACAATTAACCTATGTTGGTAAATCTTCTATGCAGGTTATGGTTGAAATTTTAGTAAATGATATTAAAAATAATTCTGAACCCAAAAAGGCATTAACTGCATTTTTTACCTATGTACACCTTGTGGATGGCAAACCCTCCAAAGTACCAGAATTGATTGTAACAACAAAAGAAGAACAAGAGCTTTATAATCTAGGAGAGAAAAAACATAAGGAAATAAAAGAAAAAATTAGTCAATGAAAGAAGTAAAACCAGCATCCAACATATTTTAATATGTATAAGGATGCTGGTTTATTTAATTAATCCCTAATTGTTTTTAAGGCTTTACTCCAGGGAATAAGCTGATCCAATAAAACATCTACTTCTGATTCATGACGAGGATCTGGTTTAAACTTTGTCATATTTTCAAAATCAGTAAATAGAGACAACATAACCTGGGCACGAACATCTGCAATCTGTAATTCTGCCATTATAAGTCTTAAACTTTCTACAGCTCTAGCCCCACTAATACTTCCATAACTAACAAAGCCTGCTGCCTTGTTATTCCATTCCTTATATAAAAAGTCAATTGCATTTTTAAGTGCACCTGATGTCCCATGATTATATTCTGGTGTTACAAAAATATAACCATCAAATTGAGCAATTTTTTCTGCCCATGCTTTAGTGTGGTC
Source organism: uncultured Eubacteriaceae bacterium (assembly GCA_964533275.1). Taxonomy (GTDB): domain Bacteria; phylum Bacillota; class Clostridia; order Eubacteriales; family Garciellaceae; genus CAZHJK01. Next base: position 36,345 of record CAZHJK010000007.1, read on the forward strand.
CTTTGAATATTTGCCCATGGAAGGTAGATAGGGCTCATCCAGTAAAGGCAGATTAAAATCCACAAGATCTATCAATTCAAATTCTGCATCACTTCGCTTTTTAGAAAGCTCATATACCCATTTTCCTACCGCTTCACCTGCACGATTTGGGCGAGTGCTTCCAATAATTATTCCTATTTTTACCATTTATATTCCTCCTATTTTTTTATAGTTATAATTTATGTTTTCCCTAAAATCCATACTATAAACATATTCATATCCTAGTTATGTCATCTATATAGATTTTAAAAAGCAGACTACTCCTTAAAGAGACAGTCTGCTTTACTATTATACTATTTATATGTTCTTTTCCTTTATTCTAAAAATCACCTTTATTATCTCATTTACTATTAGTGGTACTAAAGCAAATACTATAACTATAGCCCAATCTCTTAGAGAAAGCATTTGTACGCTAAATGCCTGGGCAAGGAAAGGAATTGATATTACCCCTAATTGTAAAATAATTCCTACTAAAATAGCACCTAATAAATACTTATTTGTAAATATCCCTATCTTTAGTATAGATTTAGTAGCATTTCTCATGGACAATGAGTAAAATAGCTGTGATACTGCAAGTACAACAAATGCCATTGTTCTAGCATAGGTCAATATTTCTTCAGGAATATTTGCAGATCCTAAACTATATCCAAATTCCTTTAACCCGAAATAAAATGCTGCCAGGGTCAATAAACCTATTAGTGAACCCCCAATGATTGCCCTCATTCCAGCTCCTTCTGCGAAAAAACTATCCTTTGGATCCCTTGGCTTCTTCTTCATAACATCCTTATCCCCTGGGTCAACACCCAGGGCAATGGCTGGTAATGAATCGGTAATTAAGTTAATCCATAATATCTGGGTTGGTAATAGCGGTACCGGCCAGAAAAATAATACCGATAGAAAAATAGCTATTACCTCTCCTAGATTACAGGACAATAAAAATATTACAGATTTCCTGATATTATTATATATATTTCTTCCCTCTTCTATTGCGTGTACTATAGTGGTAAAGTTATCATCTGTCAATATCATATCACTGGCACCCTTTGAAACATCTGTACCTGTTATGCCCATTGCCACACCAATATCCGCATTCTTTAATGAAGGTGCATCATTTACACCGTCTCCGGTCATAGACACAATATTACCTTGGGCTTTAAAAGCTTTTACTATTTTCACCTTATGTTCCGGTGATACTCTAGCAAACACCCTATAATTATTAATATTTTTTGCAAATTCCTCCTCTGATAACTCATCAATTTCAGCACCTGTTATGCTTTGATCAATAGAATTTGCTATATTTAATTCCTTTGCAATAGCAATAGCTGTATTCTTATGATCCCCTGTAATCATTATTGAGGTAATTCCTGCCATCATAGCTTCTTTAATAGAATCCTTTACCTCTAGTCTAGGAGGATCAATCATACCAACAAACCCAATAATAGTTAAATCTCTTTCCATTTCCTCAGGTTGGATTTTACTATCTGTATCCTTGTATGCTGCTCCTAATATTCTTAGGGCTTCATTGGACATTTCTTCAGCAACTTGTAGATATTTACTTTTCATCTCTTCTGTCAATGGAACTATTTCGCCATTTACCAGTGCGCTGTTTGATATTTTTAATAGATTATCTATTGCTCCCTTAGTATGAACTCTATATCCATTTCCTTCTATGTTCAGGGTGGACATTAACTTTCTATCGGAATCAAAGGGTTTTTCCGCAACTCTTTTAAATTCTTTATTTAATTTCCCTTTTGTAAGATTATATTTATTCCCTAATACTATTAATGCTATCTCTGTAGGATCTCCTGTTCCCTGATCATTTTCATAGGTGGCATCTGAACATAGTACAAAGGTTTTTACTAAGTCTTTTTCATCATTAGTTGCATCTAAATTTGAATCCTCATTAGGTACTTCCTTTAATGAATTAAATATATAATGTTTTACAACAGTCATCTTGTTTTGAGTAAGGGTCCCTGTCTTATCAGAACATATAATATTAACAGAACCTAGGGTTTCAACAGCTGGAAGTTTCTTTACTATAGCATTTATCTTAGACATTCTTGTAACCCCAATAGCTAAAACTATGGCAACAATAGCTGCCAACCCTTCAGGTATTGCGGCAACTGCTAAGCTTATTGCCGTTAAAAACATATTAAACAGCTCTCTACCTTGAAATAAAGCAATTATAAATATAAGTGCACATATAGCTAATGCAAGAAATCCAAGAATCTTTCCCAGCTCTTCTAATCTTTTTTGGAGTGGTGTCATGATTTCAATGTCTTCATCAAGAATCTTTGCAATTTTACCTATTTCAGTATCCATAGCTGTTGCTACTACTACTCCTTCTCCTCTGCCATAGGTAGCAAGGGTGGATGCAAATATCATATTAGACTGGTCACCTATAGAAGTTTTAGGATCTTCATGTATATCCATAGCATTTTTATCTGAAGGTATAGATTCCCCAGTAAGTGCCGATTCCTCTATTTGAAGATTTACACTTTCAAGAAGTCTAATATCGGCAGGGATATATCTACCTGCATCTATAATCACAATATCACCTGGAACTATTTTCTCCGAATTCATTTCTAAGACTTGCCCATCACGCTTAACAAGAGACTTTGGAGTAGTCATTTGCTGTAATGCTTCAATAGCTTTTTCTGCTTTATACTCCTGCACTACCCCAATTACTGCATTTAAAATGACAACGATAAGAATAACTATGGCATCAACATATTCGCCAATTACAATAGTAATTGCAGCAGCTCCTAAAAGAACATAAATCAGCATATCCTTTAATTGTGCAAAAAACAGAGAAATTAAGCTCTTTTTAGGTTTTCCCTTCAGTTTATTTGGACCATACTTTTCAAGTCTCATCTCAGCTTCTTCACTAGAAAGTCCTTTATCGGGGATTATTGCCAGTTCCTCTATCACTTCTTCACGGGACTTTGAAAACCACATACCTACGACACCTCTTTAATTTTTTTATTGTATAAACTCATAATATAATATTTATATTAATATCCCTAGTTATTTCATTACTATTTCCTAAAATCCTTGTTTTTATATTGTTAGAAAAGTTCAACTTTTCTGCAATATAAACAAAAAGACTTTTTACATAATCCTCCTTCCAAAAGATTATGTTAAAAGTCTCGTTATCTCAATGAGAAAAATAGTTTATATGATTTTTATAATAGATATTCCTCAAGGGTCAGGTTATTTTCATATACTTTAGTAGCATGCTCTACTCCAATATATCTAAAATGCCAGGGCTCATACTTGTATCCAGTAATATCTGTTTTACCCTTTGGATATCTAAGAATAAAGCCATATCTATGGGCATTATCCTTTAACCATTTTGCTTCTTCTGTATCAGCAAAGGAATCCGTCGCCCAATGCTTTTTGTCCACTCCCCCTATATCAAAGGCTAATCCTGTTTGATGCTCTGAATGACCAGGCTTAGCTGAATACATAGATGCCTTTTTTTCTCCATCCCTTTTAACATATCTATTATATAAACCTTTTTGATAATCATAGCTTCTAAAACCAGATACCGACATAATTTTCTTTCCTATTTCCTCCTTGGCACCCTTAATCATCTTATTTAATTGTGCGACTGCCTCAGAGTCTTCACCTGGATTATAATTTGCCGGTAAACCGTAAGTTTTATTAACTATTAGTATATCCTTAACTACCTTCAAAGTTTCTATAGCTTCCTGATTATTATTTGAATCCTTCTTATCCTTTACTTTATTTTTACTTACAGCCTTATCTGCTTCTTCTTTTGAATCAGTTAGATAGTTAGCACTGGCAAAACCAGTTTTATCATTGTAGGTTATTTTATCCCAACCATTTTCCTGTCCCATTACCATTATCTCTTCACCAATAGGTATTGTTAGTATTCTTTCAAAGTCAGTAGAAGGGCCTGTTCGCATATTTAGATTATCTAAAGTATATTTTTTTATAGGTTCCTCTAGCTTGTCCACATTCTCTTCATCTTGAGGATTGATTTCCTCATCCACTTCTAGATTCTCTTCTTTATCCTGAGAGATACTTTCTTTGCTGGCTTCAATCTTGTCCTCTTCTTCAGCAATAGTTGCATATTCTCTTTGGATTATATTTGGAAAAATTAAAATAGCTGCTATTATAACCATAGTTAATAATATAACTATTTTTAAACTCTTATTCATAGAAATCACCCTTCAATAAGATAATATTAATTTTATTTTACCATAAATAGAAACTAATGCAAAAAAACATAAAATAATGTAAAAATAGTTCTATTAGTGCCATATATTTTAAAAAAAATGGAGAAAAACTAATGTTTTTCTCCATTTTTTATATTTTATTATTCTATTGGTTCTAAGCTGGCTTGGAAATGTCTTAAAATTGGTGGTTCCCAGGTTATTCTGTAGCCCTTAATTTCACTTGCTCTTTCTTTAATGGCAATTAGTGCCTCTGCTATTATATCTAAATGGGCTTGGGTATATACCCTACGGGGAATAGCCAAACGAGTAAATTCAAATTCTGATTCTATTTGTTCTAAAGTATCTGGATCATTACCTAACATATAGGAGCCAATATCACATGCACGAATACCAGCTTCCTTATATAGCTCTATTGCAAGTGCTTGTGCTGGAAACTCATAATAGGGAATATGTGGTAACATAGCCTTTGCATCTATAAATACCCCATGTCCTCCAACTGGAGCTTGATATGCTATACCAGCATCATCAAGAAGTCCAGCTAAATATTCCATTTGTCCAATACGATATTTTAAATAGTCTTCATTAAGCCCTTCCTCTAAGCCAACAGCTAAGGCTTCGATATCACGTCCAGATAGTCCTCCATAGGAAGTAAATCCTTCAAAGGATATTGTCCTACCCTTAATATCCTGGAATAATTGATCATCATCCTTAATACCTATTAATCCGCCCATATTTACAATAGTGTCTTTTTTTGCACTCATTGTAAACATATCAGCATAGCTAAATATCTCACTGATAATTTCTTTTATAGATTTATTTTCATATCCTGCTTCTCTAGATTTTATAAAATATGCATTTTCTGCATAACGAGCAGCATCAATACATAATTTTATGCCATATTTTTTACATACTTCTGATGTCTCTCTCATATTTTGAACAGATACAGGTTGACCACCGGCTGAGTTATTTGTAATAGTCATAACTACTAATTTAACCTTATCTGCACCATACTCATTGATTAATTTCTCTAATTTTTCTACATCCATATTACCTTTAAAGGGTGCTCTCTTACTAGGATCTAGCGCTTCCTCAACTACACAATCAATAGCTCTTGCTCCTGCTAATTCCACATGGGCTCTAGTTGTATCAAAATGCATATTGGATATTGAATAATTACCCTCTCCCATTATTGCCCCAAATAAAACTTTTTCAGCCGCACGCCCTTGATGAACCGGCTGGATATAATCATAATTAAAAATATCCTTTGCAGTTTTAATTAGTTTTATGTAACTAGCTCCCCCAGCATAGGCTTCGTCCCCTCGCATAATCCCTGCCCATTGCTCCTGGCTCATTGCATTTGTGCCACTGTCTGTTAATAAATCAATATAGACATCCTCTGCTATAAGGTTAAAAACATTATATTTAGCCTCAGCAATTTTCTGTTCTCTTTCTTCACGGGTAAGCATCTTGATTGTCTCTACCATCTTAATTCTAAATGGTTCTGGTACATATTTAATTCCCAAAATATCACTCCCCTTAAATTTTTCTATCTTCCATAATAAGTAAGCTGGTAATTAACTTTATATTATCAATATTATAATTTGTAGTCAATATTAATAATGTTTTCACAATTCTATTTCTTTTATCCTAAAGAAAACATTATAAACCTATTTAGCTTAAACAAAATCTGTATTAACCTCTTTAAAATGTCTTTTGTATGATAAAATAATTATATGTGAATAATTAAGAAAATAAGCACTTTCAATAAGGAAGGTTGGTGGTGATATTCTATGTTTGATCTTTTATCCTTAATATTGAGATACCTTTTTATACTTTTGATTTATCTTTTTATGTTTGGAATAATAAGAATGATTTATCTAGATATTAAGGGCATAAGAAATAGATCTTCTATAACCTCTACATATTTAAAACTTATAAATAGAAGGGACGAATTACCCTTTAATATAGAGGAATCCTATTCTCTTGATTCTAGCATCACCATAGGCAGATCAAGTAAGAACGATATTGTTATAAAGGACCCCTTTATATCTAAGAGACATGTTTCAATTGAAAAGGAGCGTAATGAGTTCTTTATTGAGGATTTAAATAGTGCTAACGGTACTTTTGTAAATGAAGAAGAATTACTTAATCCCATTAGATTAGAGAATGGCGACAATATAAAAATAGGACAGGCTAGTTTTCTCTTTGTAAACGAGATAGATTAATAAAGAGGTGTATGATGAAAAATTCATTTAGCTTTAGAGCGCCACAAAACATATTAATATCTATAAATCTTATCGGCTTGTTGTTAGTAGCATTGTATAATGATAGCTTTAATAAATCCACCATTTTTATGGCATTTGGAATTATTCTTATTATATATATTTCTAATTTTACATTATCTAAGATTTCAACAGGGGATCAATATATTTTCCTAATCATTAGCATGTTAATGAGCTTAAGCATCATTATGATTTATAGATTAAGTCCTGGACTTGGAGTCAAACAAGTAGTTTGGTTTATTATCGGTATTGTAACCCTATTTTCAAGCTACTTTTTTATAAAATCTATAAAGGACTGGCCAAAATGGATGATATTTTACATTACAGCGTCCTTTATTTTGTTTTTAGCAACTCTTATATTTGGAAGAACTATTAAAGGAGCAACTAATTGGATAAAAATCGGTGAAAATATTAGTTTTCAGCCAGCAGAGATTATAAAGGTATTATTTGTATTCTTCCTAGCCTCCTATTATGTAAATGTTAAAAAAAATAAAAACAAAATTATGCTATCTGCAATTTCCTATACAAATATCGCCTTTCTCTTTTTACAAAAAGATTTAGGTTCAGCCTTAATTTTCTTCGCTATTTATATTATTATAGTTTATGTTTATGAGGAAGATAGGAAATTCATCCTGTATAATATAGGCGCTGCCTCTATTTTAGCTGTAATAAGTTTCTTTGTATTTAATCATGTTAGGGTAAGGGTGGAAACCTGGATTGATCCTTGGAAATACATTGATCATGGCGGTTATCAAATTGCCCAATCCCTTTTTGCTATTGCAGCTGGGGGTTTTTTAGGAACAGGAATAGGCAGGGGATATCCAGAATTTATCCCTGAAGTTCATAATGACTTTATATTTTCAGCTATTTGTGAAGAAATGGGTATCCTTACAGGCATTGCTATTATTATGTTATATATAATCTTTATATATAGAGGAATAAAAATTACCTTGGAACAAAAAAATAAATTTTATAGAATTGTAGCGCTAGGTATTACCACCCTTATAGGATTTCAAGCCTTTATTATATTAGGTGGCGTTACTAAAATGATACCCCTCACTGGCGTTACTCTACCCTTTTTAAGTTATGGAGGCAGTTCCCTAGTTGCAAGCTTTGCATCCCTGGGAATCCTTCAGGCAACCTCTGAAATCTTTGAAGAAAGAAGAGGATATTAATGAAAAAAGAGATGAAAAATGAAAGTAACAGGATAATAACCGTTTTAGTAGCCTTATCTTCCTTATTTATATTTTTAATCGTATATCTAAGCTACTTTGAGGTTTTTGCTGCTGATACCATTGAAAATAATAACTATAATAAAAGAATCTGGATGGAGGAAGAATACATCCTCCGAGGTAATATAGTGGATAGAAATGATACATTATTAGCCTCCAGCACCCAATCAGAAAAGCAGCAAACAAGACAGTATCAATATGGACCTCTATATAGTCACATTATTGGTTATAGTAATAGAGAATTGGGAAAGGAAGCCCTGGAAAAGACTTATAATAAAGAACTATTAAATATAAGTGAGAGCACTTCCATAAATGAACTTCGAAAGATAATGGCACAAAATGATCTACAACAAAGAGGAAATGATATAAAGCTTACAATTGATCATGAAATACAACAATATGCAATGGCTTTACTTGAAAAACAAAAGGGTTCTATTATTGCAATGAATCCTATAAATGGAGAGGTTTACGCAATGGTGAGCTACCCTAGCTATGATTCTAATAACCTTATTGAAAATTGGGATGATATTGTAGAAGATGAGGATAGTCCCTTAATCAATCGTGCAACACAAGGTTTATATATCCCTGGTTCTATATTTAAGATTATTACCGCTGCATCAGCCTTAGAAAACCAAAATATAAAGACAAATTATGAGTGTAAAGGACAGATTACCATAGATGGTTATCCCCTAAAGGATTACAACAGCAATGCCCACGGTAGCGTAGACTTACATCAATCATTAGTTAAATCCTGTAATGTTGCCTTTGGTCAAATTGCTTTAGAATTAGGACAAAATAATTTAAAAAACACCGCTGAAAATTTTTTGTTAAATAAGAATATTCCCTTAGATATTGAAATAAAAAAATCCATCTTTCATACAGGTAAGATGAATAAGCCTGATTTAGCATCCACAGGTATTGGACAGGGTAAAACCCAGGTCACTCCCTTAAATATGGCATTGATGGCATCAGCTATAGCAAATAACGGTAAAATGGTGCAACCCATATTAGTTAAAGAAGTTCTTTCTTCTGAGGGTGATATTATTAAGACAAAAGAAACTATTACCTTATCGGAAGCTATTTCTCCTGAAATTGCAAGTTCCATAAAGGATATGATGATTGATGTTGTAAATAGTGGTACCGGTAAAAATGCAGCCCTTTCTTCAATACAGGTTGCCGGTAAAACAGGTACAGCTCAGGTTACTGGACAAGAGGATCATGCATGGTTTGTGGGCTTCGCACCGGCAGATAATCCCAAGGTTGCTATAGCTGTTTTATTAGAAAACTACGGCTCCACCGGTGGAAGTAGCGCAGCTCCAATTGCCAGAAAGCTTATTTCTAAAATAATAGAGAGAATAGAATAAAAAAAACTGGTATATGGTAGAAGGTATATGGTAGAAAAATCTAATTCCTAAGGAAACTCCTTGAGTCCCTTAGGAATTATTGTTCTTTTTCTTCTTTAATACTTTCCATAATAGCATCTATTGTGGTTTCACTAATTCTATTATCCTTATATTCATAAAAAATATATTCCCCGTTGGAAAATTTAACCTCTACAGATTCTGGGAAACCTTTCTTTAGCTGAAAGTTATAGATTAAGTCTATCTCCTCTTCTTCATACCCTTCTTGCTGGATTAAAAATGTCTTTACTTCTCTAGCAACTCGTGAAGTTCCCAATATACTTTCGTCAAATATCTTAAATAGTCCCACCAGTATAGAAATTGCTATAAACCCATAAATTACTATTTGTCTAAGCTTTATTGTCTTATTTTTATATTTTTTAATAGCCGTTCCAAGATAAAAACTTACTATTGGTGCAATCCATACAAAGTGATCTATAGGTCTTATAAAGTAATAGTTAACGATCATAGCTATGATAAAGGCAAATCCGGTAATTAATAGTAGGTTTGCCAACATATGTACTTTTTCTCTTTTTTTATATAGAATAAATATTAAAATTCCGTAGATTAGAGCTACTAAATTAAGTATTAAATAATCCTCTATTGTTCTTGTATTGGTATAGAATAATGCCTCCACAACTACAAAGAACCAAGTATTAACTATAGTATTGGCTATTTTCTTAGCTCTCTTCTTAGCAATTTTATTATATTCATAGAGTATACCTATGGGTATTAAAATAATCACTCCGATTATGGTAGGAATGTAGAACCACTTAATAGTACCACCCCCTTAGATATGATAACATTTACTCCAACACTTCAATGATATCCCCTGGTCTAATCGTCCCCTCTTCTATTATTATGGTGAAGATACCTTCAGTAGGCATTATACACTCCCCAACCTGTTGTTTTATTGCACAACCAGTGTGACACTTCTTACCAATCTGAGTTACCTCCTGTAGGGTTTCTCCTATTTTAAGCCTTGTTCCTATAGGTAAGGTATGAAGCTCTAATCCCTCTGTAGTAATATTTTCTGCAAACATTCCTGGATCAAGACCCTTAATACCAAGTTCTACCATCTTATCAATACTTTCTTGAGCAAGTAAACTCACCATTCTATGCCAATTTCCTCCATGGGCATCCCCTTCTAATCCAAATCCTTTAATAAATCTGCCTTCCTCTATAGGCTTTTTAATGGTACCTTTTTTCTCACTGATATTTATAGCAACTACCTTTGCCATTTGAATACCCCCTTTTTATCCTCCAATTTGGTTCATACTTCTAATACTTGATTCACTGCCTTCATTTAAATGATGTCTTTCAGGCTTCGACAAAATAGCTTCCTTAAGTAATCTTTTTATGTCTTGTTTTTCTTCAGCATTCATAATTTCTATTTCAAAATTTGAGTGAAGACAGGGCTTTAGCTTCCCATCAGCTGTTAATCTTATTCTATTGCAGGTTTTACAAAAATGATTTGACATTGGGCTAATAAAACCAAGCTTTCCTTTAGCTCCGGACAATTGATAATACTTTGCTGGTCCTGGATCCCTTCCCTTAACCATTGGTATAAGCTCTGGTAATCTCTCCATAATTTCTTCATTGGAAATAAATCTTTTATCTTCTATTTCCTCCGCTTCTCCCATAGGCATTAATTCAATAAATCTTATTTGATAGGGTTTTTCCTGACTAAGTCTAGCAAAATCCTCTATTTCATCATCATTTATACCCTTCATAATAACAGTATTAATTTTTATGGGTGATAAACCAACCCTTTCTGCTGCCTCAATACCCTTTAAGACCTGCTGTAGTTCACCTCTGCGGGTAATCTGTCTATATCGTTCTTCCCTCAAGGAATCTAAGCTGATATTTAAGCGGTTAAGTCCTGCTTCCTTTAAGTCTTTTGCATATTTTTCTAAAAGAATTCCATTGGTTGTCATAGCAATATCTATTAGTCCTGGAAGTTTAGAGATTCTATTTATAAATTCGATAACACCTAATCTTACAAGGGGCTCTCCACCTGTAATTCTCACTTTACTAATACCTAATTCTACAGCTGCCTGAACAATAAGGTAAAGTTGTTCAAAGCTTAATATATCACTATGGGAAAGTTTTTTAACCCCCTCATCAGGCATGCAATAAAAACATCTGAGATTACATCTATCGGTTATAGATATTCTTAAATATTCTATGTTTCTTGACCACTTGTCCTTCATTAAAAAAAATACCCCCTTTCACTGGATTATCCTAAAAACCATTACCTTAACTTGTCTATAATTATATATTTAAATTATTCTTTCTGCAAATTAAAAGGGCTATATCTTTGTATAACCCTTCTTCCTTTATTAAAGCATACAACAAGTTTTGGTACACCCTTGACTTATCCATTGCCTAGTATTTCTAATAATTTCTCAATAGCATCCCATTTATATCCCCTGCCCATCATCGCCTGGGCAATCTTTTGTTTTAGGGCGTATCCTTCCAAGCCCTTTTTTTCATATCTATTCTTGTACTTTTGTAACCATTGTAAAGCTTTATCCATATCTACTTCCTGGGGAATTTGATTTTCTTCAAAATCCTCTTTATCTTTTATTAATTCTTGTATGGCACCCTTTAATATTTCCCAGGAAAACCCTCTTCTTTGACCAGCTTGATTAATCTTTTGAATCTTTTCCCTAGGAGGTAACTTAGAATATTTTTTATTATACCTAATCACCAATTCCTTTGCCTGCACATACTCATCTTCCTCAGTAAACCATTGTTCTATATTGTCCAATAAATCTTCACTAATTCCCTTTTTTCTAAGGTCAAATACTAGCTTTTTTCTCCCTATTGGATTCCCAAGTTTTTTATCGGCTATGAAACTTTTTATATAATCCCTATCATCTACCATTTTATAGTATTTTAATTTATTAATAGCTTCTGTGATGGTCTCTTCACTATAGTTCTTTTTTCTTAAATATTCCTCTAACTCCCACCCTGTTCTTCTTCTATAGGATAAATAGTGAAGACATAGGTTAAATGCTCTTTTTTTATTATCTTCTTCTATAATTCCTTCCATTTCCTTAAGGTCAAGATTCTTTCCCTTTGTTATTCCATGAAGAATGATTAGTTCTGCATGAATGCTAAAGGTAAAACAATCATCAATAAATACATTATAGTAATCCTTATTTTTCTTTTGTTTTGTAAGCTTAGTAACTATAGGCATTATATCACCCCTTGTTATAAATTATACCATAAGGGTAAGCTTTGCCAACCTTTAAGTCAAGAATTATGGTTTTCTATTTTGCATATAAAAAAGTGCCCTTGTGTTAGCAAGGAAGCAAGAGAACCGTCCCCGCGCTTCTTTGTGTTAAAAGTGAAAAGCCTAGGAATTGTCCTAGGCTTTAAATTTAGATATTAATTCATTTAGTTGTTGTGTATGATGCATATTATTGTCTGAATTTTGTTGTACTTCATTGGTCTTTTCTAATATTGTATTGGACATTGAAGAGATATTTTCCATATTGCTTGCCCCTTCATTTGCTGTGCTTGCCACTTCTTCCACAGCCGCTACAATATTTGAGATAGAAGCATGTAATTCCTCCGCAGTAGCATTAAATTCCATCATCATATCATTAAATTCATAGGCATCATTATTATAATTATCTGCTGTACTAATAAATCCTTTATAATCTGATAAAACATTTTGTTCTATAAAATCCATAATCCTTTGGGAGGAAGTAGTCAAATTATTTACTGAATCATTGACAACCTCAACTATTTTATTAATTTCACCTACTGTCTGGGTAGACTGTTCTGCTAGCTTTCTTATTTCATCGGCAACAACAGCAAATCCTCGTCCTGCTTCTCCTGCCCTTGCAGCTTCAATAGCAGCATTTAATGCAAGAAGGTTAGTTTGTCCTGCTATATCTAAAATTGATTTAGCCAATCCTTCTATTTGCTCTACTCTTTTGGATTGTTCTAATGCTGATTGTAAGTCTTCCCTAACATTTTCATAAATTTTCTTGGTATTTTCATTGGATATAAGTGCCGTATCCTTTAACTCCTTAGCCCTTTGGCTAGTTTGTGTAGAAAACTCCGTTCCCATTTCAGCTTTTTTTGCAATATTTGAAACTGCCTTTTCCATTTCCTCAATGGTTGCTGTTACTTCCTGGGTGGAAGCAGCAGTTTCTTCCATACCAGCCGCTACATCTTGGGTAATAAGGGTAGTATCATTTGCTTGTTCCTTAAGATCCTTTATAAGATTATTAACATTGTGTGCATTTTTTTCTAAACTATCTGAGGATTGCATGAGACTATGTACCATATCCCTTAATGATTCCCTCATGATAGCTAGGGATCTTACCATAGTACCTGTCTCATCCTTATTCTTTAATAAATAGTCATAGCTATCATCATTTTCAATATCTAATTCTGAAGTTTTATTAAGGATTTCAGTAACACTAAGTATTGGTTTTGATATCATATTTCCAACAAAAATTGCACCAATGCTTGCTATTATTACCCCTGCTATTATAGTATATATTAAATATTGTATAAAACCTGTTAATCCTGATAAAATTTCATTTTCTGGTACCATGACCAGTAATATTTGACCATTATCAAGCTGGTCATAGCCTAGAATTTCATCTTGCCCTTGGTAATTATAGGAAATTACTCCTTTATTTCTTTTTGCAATTTCTTGAGCAACAAATTCCAAGGAACCATTATCAATTTCTTTTAAATTTACTCTTCGACCGGTGGTTGCGCTACTTATACTATCAATTCCACCTGTAGAAACAGTATTTACACTATCTTCACCTTCTTCAGTATCTTCAGTCTCCTCAGTTTCCTTATCCACCCTGCCTGGTACCTCTATAGTTTCAGTAAAATAAGGATGTATTAGAAAATTAAAGTCCTTATCCATTAAAGCCATATAACCTGTATCATAAACCTTTACTCCTAAAATTGTATTATAGAAAATTTGTGCATCAATATCCATACCTACGACCGCTAATAATACTCCATTCTCGTATATTGGAACATTATATGTAATAATACTTTTTTTAACTCTTATATTAAATGATGGTTTACGCCATATTGGCCTAGATTCTATAACAACATCATAATAATATTGCATTTCAGCATTGTCCCTGTCAAATTCCTTCATAGTTATTGATCGTGCTTTTCTAAATACTCCCTTTCCCTCCATATCTTCAAATCGACTACTATATGCATCCATGGTTATACTAGGATTAAAGGTTACATAAGCACTTATGGCTTCTTTAGTATTTTCTGCAAATTCCTTTACTAAGGGATCTATAGATTCTATATATTCCTCCATAGATTCCTGTGGATTACTTACAATATCTTCTCTATCAAAGGTTGCCATAATAGCCGTCGCTAAACCATTTACCCCTATTTCCACCTCTGAAAGAATTTGATTAAAACCAGTGGTATGTTTTTCAGCCATTAATAATAACTTATCCCTTGCCTCTTGTTCAACGATTTTACTGCTTTGATTCATACTAATGCCACCGACTACTATTGAAAGAAGAGCACAAAAAAAGGCAATTGTAATAACTATTTTATATTTTATTTTTTTCATACCATCCCCCCTTCCTTTCTTTTTCTAGTTTATCTTCTTATATCCCTTTATCGGTTACTAAGAGAAAAAGTTTATATATTCATTATATTTCTGCCAACAAATAAAGCACTTACAATTAAGTAAGTGCCAAGTTTATACAAAAGTAAAATATACTATTGTCTTAGACATTTAATAGTGTTTATTAACTAGTTCTTTAATTCCTCTACTTTAACATCATATGTTATCCCATTTACCTTTAAATTATATTTAATAGTTCTTATAATTTCCTTTTCCTTCATACATTGTTCCTTTATATATGCAATTTTATCTTCTAAATCCATTAAAAGCTTATGGGCTTCTTTTAGCTCTATTTTCTTGAAGGTAATTTTATCTCCTGGCTTAGCCTGAGCTACCTTGGGTAGATCAACACTGATTACATTTCCTATTTTAGTATATCCACCTGTAGTTTGTCGGTCTGCCATCATTATAACTGGACTGCCGTGGCTTGGCACTTGTATTGCCCCCATGGCTATCCCATCTGAAATAATATCTCCTCCATCTTTATGTTCTATCTTTTCTCCATCAAGACGATAACCCATTCTATCACATTCATTAGTTACTTTATATTCATTGTTTAAGAATGTTTCGAGACCCTCTTTTGTGAAGGCATCTTCCTGCGGTCCCATAATAACCCTTAATTCTATGTTATTGCTATATTTATATAAATTCTCAAGATTTTCTTTCCCTGCCAATGAGCTTAAGGGTTTGCTTTGTTTTCCAATTGTTAATATATCACCTTGCTTAAGGGCTCTACCCTCAAAACCTCCAATTTTTCCCCTGGTAAAGGTAGACTTACTCCCCATGAGTTTAGGAACCTCTATTGCCCCAGAAAAAGCTACATAGCTTCTGCATCCATTCTTTATACCACTAAAGGATAATTTATCTCCCTTATTAACTAAAATACTTTTATTCATATTAATTGACTGGTTATTTAAGGTAGGAAGTAAATCTCCTCCTGTAACAGCAATAACCACAGAATCTAAAAACTCAATTTCTGGTCCTAACATTGTGACTTCTAGGAGACCTTCCTGTTCATCATTCCCCACTAGTATATTAGCTAATCTAGCAGATACATGATCCA
Source organism: uncultured Eubacteriaceae bacterium (assembly GCA_964533275.1). Taxonomy (GTDB): domain Bacteria; phylum Bacillota; class Clostridia; order Eubacteriales; family Garciellaceae; genus CAZHJK01. The sequence continues at coordinate 52,210 of CAZHJK010000007.1, forward strand.
TGACTCCAGAAACAGAAACCCCAAATTGTTGATACCCATATCTTCCTAAATCTTGCACGGTAGTTAATAATCCTGGTTTGTTTATTTTAATTTGCCCCATGATCATCACTCTCCTCTTTTTTAGGATAGATTTTATATTGATAAGTACCTTTTTTCAGCGCTTCTTCGATTTCTAAATAATCTTTTTCATCAATACTTTTAAATACTATATAATTACCTGCCTTTAATAAGATAGGGCTTTCCCGTTGTGAATCATATAAAGGTATGGGGGTTTTCCCAATTAATTGCCATCCCCCAGGACTATCTATTGGATATATCCCAGTTTGACTTCCTGCTATTCCCACTGAACCACCACTTATTTTCGTTCTTGGAGTTGCAAGTCTTGGGGTTGCAATTCTTGTATCCATGCCTCCTAAATATGGAAATCCCGGAGTAAAGCCTAACATATATATCAAATATTCGCCTGAAGTGTGTATTTTAATAACTTCTTCTATAGAAAGGTCGTTATGCTTTGAAACATTCTCAATATCAGGTCCGTAATCTCCACCATATAATGTTGGAATCTCGATTACTTCTGGGGCTGGCAGTGATATGTTTTCAAGATTATTTTCTAATTCTTTAAGAGAATCTACTAATTGATCGTAGCTAGTCTCTAAAGGATCATAGTGTATCATTAATGAACGATAGGTTGGGACTAGCTCAACAATTCCTTTAATATCCTGAGTCCCAATAGCTTCTGCCATAGATCTGATTTTATTATTAATCTGCTCAGAAATACTATTACCAAACTCCATATCCAGAGCCTTATCTCCTGCTGTCAGATACTTTGTTTTATCATACATAAAGACTCCTCCAATTTTTTAAAAATCTATATTCTCTAGAATTCAACCAGCTTTCAATGTGGAAGTAGAATATATTAATTACGAGTGGACGTTTCCGTCCACTCGATAGTGCCTATTGTTATGATCATTTAATTTTCTAAATAAATAACTAATTTCTATTTTAGCCAAAAAGTTTTGTTATATTTTGTAGTGATACCCAACCGCCATAAGCGGTTAAAAATACAGTAATAACTCCAAATACTAATAACCAAGTTGGGTGCTTATAATCTCCCACAATATCTTTTCTTCTAGATGCCAGTAACATAGTTCCTAGGGTTACAGGAAGAATTAAACCGTTTAGAGATCCTGCTAAAACTAATAAAGTTGCAGGCTGTCCTATAAATGCCATGATAAAAGATGAAACAGCAATAAAACCAATAATAAAATAGTTTTCATATTTTTCAATTGTTTTATTTAATGTCTTTAAGAAGGAAACTGATGTGTAAGCAGCACCTATAACTGAAGTAATGGCAGCTGAGAATATAACAATTCCGAATATTTTATATCCGATGTTACCAGCTCCATGTTGAAATGCTGATGCTGCAGGGTTAGAAGCTTCAAGAGTTAGTCCCTGAGAAACAACTCCAAGTATTGCTAAAAATAGTAATATTCTTACAACAGATGCAACACCAATTCCCATTAAAGAACTTTTATTAATTTGATCTAAATTCTCTTTTCCTGTAACACCTGCATCAATTAGTCTATGACCTCCAGAAAATGTAATGTAACCACCTACAGTTCCACCTAACAGGGTAATTATGGGGAATATTAATATACTAGCATTATCAGGTGCAACACTTTTTAGAATTGCTTCACCTACAGGTGGAGTATTAGCAAAGGCTACATATGCAACCAATACAAGCATTACAATTCCCAAAGTTCTTGTTAGTTTATCAATAATTGAGCCAGAATCCTTTGATAAGAATACTATAATCCCTATTGCTCCACCCAATACTGCTCCAAATCTAACATCAAAGCCAAAAAGCACATTTAAGCCTAAGGCAGCTCCACCGACATTTCCAATATTAAAGGCAAGTCCACCTAATGCAACTAAAGCAGCTACAAAATATCCTAGACCTGGAAGAATTTTGTTTGCAATGTCTTGTCCCCTCATGCCCGAAACTCCTATAATCCTCCATATATTTAGTTGAACTGCAATGGTTAATATAATTGTAATTAAAATAACAAAACCGAAATTAGCTAAATATTGTTCCGTAAATGTTGCACTTTGAGTCAAAAACCCTGGTCCTATGGCTGAGGTTGCCATAAGAAAGGCAGCTCCCATTAACACGGTTAAATTCGAAACTTTTTTCTTCTCGTTGCTTTTACTTTTATCTGACATAAATTCACTCTCCTTTTATTTTTATTTTAAGAAATTCTCCATTGCTATTACTTGAATATCTTCCTTTTCCAATGTTCTTCTTATGGTCTCAACAAAAGCTACAGCTTGTGGATTATCACCATGAACACAAATAGAATCAGCTCGAATTTCTACATCTTCACCATTAATAGCTTCTACCTTGCCTTCCTTAACCATTCTTATTACCCTTGCTATAGCTATATCTTTATCATGTATAACTGCGCCCTCTTTTTTTCGTGAAACTAATGTACCATCTGGATTATATGCTCTATCTGCAAATACCTCATTAGCTACCCTAAGCCCAACATTCTCTCCAGCTTTGGTTAATTCACTATTAGCAAGTCCTACAAGAATAAGATCCTTATCCACTTCATAGATCGCCTCTGCTATAGCCTTTGCTAATTCTTCATCCTTGGCAGCCATGTTATACAATGCTCCATGGGGTTTTACATGTTGTAAATTTACACCCTTGCTTTCTGAAAAAGCCCAAAGAGCACCAATTTGATACTTCACATATGCCTTTGCCTCAGCAGGTGTCACTTTCATTTCTCTTCTACCAAAACCCATTAGATCCGGAAAACCCGGATGAGCTCCAATTGAAACTTTTTGGTTTACTGCAAACTCTACAGTCTTTTCCATTACCAGTGGATCCCCCGCATGCCATCCACAGGCAATATTTACTGAAGAAACATGCTTTATTACTTCTTCATCTAGTCCTAATTTATAAGCTCCAAAGCTTTCACCTATATCGCTGTTTAAATCAACCTTATACATTTTCTCACCTCCTATTTATTAATATATCATTTAATATTTGCAAGAATGATGCCAACTATTTATGGCTATTTAGGGGCTCTTATTTCCAAATTTTCAGTTAAATGAATGGAGTATGTGTGAAATCACTCAAAATAAAGTGAGCGATATCACACTTATATTGCGTAATCGCTCACTTTATATTCTATAAATACTTTTCTATCCTTCTTTTTAAAGCAAACCTACTTATCCCTAACATTTCAGATGTACTGGAATAATTATAATCACAATACTCTAATGCAAGTTTAATATATTTTGTTTCCAATTTTTTTACTTCTTCTTCTAAAGAGAAATCCGGATGAAAATCTTTAATTGTAACTTCTCTATTAAGTTCCTTTGGTTTTTCATAAACTTCACTAATTTCTCTGTAATTGCTACCAAAGGGCAGATCCATAGAGTCGATATAATCAACCTCACATAGAATTACAATTCTTTCTATTACATTTTTCAGCTCTCGCACATTACCCTTCCAAGAATAGTTAGCTAGAGATTTTTTTGCATCCTTTGTAAAACCCTTAATACATTTATGAAATTTCTCATTAAATACCTTTAAATAATAATCAGCTAATAAAAGTATATCCTTTCCTCTCTCTCTTAATGGAGGTAAATTGATAGGTACTACATTCAAGCGGTAGTAAAGATCTTCTCTAAATTCCTTGTTTTTTATAGCTTCTTCTAAATTCTTATTAGTAGCTGCAATAATTCTAATATCTACTGATATATCCACTAACCCGCCAACCCTTTTAAATTTCTTTTCCTCTATAAATCTTAATAATTTTGGTTGAACAGCTAAGGGAAATTCTCCTATTTCATCTAAAAATACAGTGCTGCCATCGGCAATCTCCATTAAACCTTTTTTCCTTTTGTTTGCTCCGGTAAATGCGCTTTTCTCAAAACCAAATAACTCACTTTCTATTAATTGCTGGGGTATAGTGCCACAATTAATCTTTAGCATTGGAGCATCTTTTCTAGGACTGTTTTCATGTATAGCAGATGCTACTAATTCTTTTCCAGTTCCAGTTTCTCCGGTAACTAATACTGTAACATCATCATTGTTGGATAAAATATCTATTTTATTATGTATTTCCTTTATTGTTGGGTGTTCACCGTATATATTATTAATTTTAGTTTTTTTAGCATTTTCTAATAGATAAATTTTATTTTGTAAATCTATTTTTGTAATAACACGTTCTATTATTATATTTATTTCCTGTAAGTCGAAGGGTTTGTTTATATAATCAAAGGCTCCCTCCTTTATTGCCTTAACTGCAGTTTGTATGTCTCCATATGCCGTCATTATTACTACTTCCACATCATGGTCTATTTCTTTAATCCTCGGAAGAATATCTAGTCCATTTTCTTCTGCTAATCGCATGTCTAAAAAAACAACCTGTGGTTTGAATTCCCTGACCTTTTCTAATGCACTAGAACTACTTTGTGCTGTACTAACTTGATAGCCTAAGTCCGACAAACCTTCCTTCATTGACATTCTTATGGTTTTTTCATCATCTACTATAAGAATTTTTTTATTCATCCTTGTTACCTCCATATATAGGAAACTTTATTATAAACTTCGTGCCTATATCTACACTACTGAGTACTTCAATTACTCCATTATTTCCTTTTATTAATTCATATACAACCGATAGACCTAATCCTGTTCCTTGATGCCTGGTTGTAAAAAATGGGTCATATATCTTATCTAAATTTTCCGGCTCGATACCACAGCCATTATCATGAAACTCTATGTTTACAAAAGTTCCGCTTTCTTCTTGATAATTATCAATGCTGATATTGAGAACCCCATCAACATTATTCATTGCAGCAAAGGAATTTTGCATAATGTTTAAAAAAATCTGCTCTATTTGATCCTTATCAACATAAACTAATGAATTACTGCTATTATTAATTTTATTTATTTTTATATTTTTTTTCTCAGGTGTCTTATTAAGTAAATCTAGTACCCGGTTAAGAACCTCTATTAAATCTACTTTTTCATATTTTGGAATCCTTGGTTTTGCAAAGTTTAGGATACCTGTAATTAGATGATTAATCCTATTGATCTCATATAAAACTCCATTAAATAATTTTGTATTAGATCCATTTTGATCCTTACATAATCTATTTTTTAATACTTGAATACTTGTTTTCATACCTGCTAGTGGATTACGAATTTCATGGGCTATACCTGCAGCCAATTTCCCGATAGAGGTTAATCTATCTAGGGTTACCATATTATTTTCTATCTTCTTTCTTTCACTAATATCATTAAAGTTACAAATCGCTCCGCTGGCTGGAGCATCATCTGTCTTTAATAAAGATGTTGTTGCATCCAGATATATTTTATTTCCCTCGATTATATTGTCGAAAACATATACATTATTGATGTTCTTATTTGTTCTTAAGGTTTCATTGAGTTGGTATAGCAATTTTTGTTTTATGTCATTATTAATATCCTTTGCATCTTCCATTGACAAGAAATCCTTTGCTGCTTTATTTACGGATAATATCTCACCATGTTGATCGGTTGTAATAATTCCAGTAGAGATGTTTTTTAAAATATCTTCGTTTAACCTTGTTATATTCAAGAGCTTTGTAGTATTTATTTGAAGTCGATATACCATGTTATTGAAGGCATTAGCTAATATTCCTATTTCATCTTTCCTTTTAATATCTATTTTTTCTTGAAAATTTCCCTGGGCTATTTTATCGCATATATCAGCTAACATTTTAATGGGTTTAGATATATTATGGGCTATAAAAATTGTTGCCTGCATGGAAAAGAGTAATGAAATAATAGCAACTAATACCATGTACTTCTGGTTTTCTAAAACCTCAAAGGAAAAAATTCCCTTATTTAATCTATAGCCTAAGATCCAGCCCCATTTATCATAGGTCTTATAGGTTAGCAGATAGTTTCCGGTACTAATTCGCTTTTGACCTTCTTCTAAGTTTTCACTTTTCATTATTTCAAACCATTCTTGTCCTTCATCAAAGCTGCTTAGTAAAACTCTTTCTTTATCAAATATAAATAAATTATTCTTTTCCGCCCTTCTATAAAAATCTAATACAATCTCTTTCCCCTCTTCTTCAGTTAATAACCCTTTATCTATATCCTCTTGGATATTTTCTATATAGAACACCATTTCATCTAAGTTTCTAGATAGGTTTTTTACCTCGTTTTCTAATAATAATTGGTATCCATTCCAATATGATACTATTCCTAAAGTAATGATAGATAAAATTAATAAGATTATAAAGGGGAAAAGTATTTTGTTTTCTATGTCAAATCGCACTCTTATCCCCTTCCCTTATTATAAAAATATTTGCTTACAAAATAAAATGTTAAGGTTGAAGCTATGACTCCCGGAAAAGCTGGATGAACCATGGTATTATTCCCTTCAAAAAAAATTGTTCTAATCATAAAAAAGCTAATAGTTATAAGTCCTACAATAAAAGAAGCAATGGCACCTTCCCGGGTAGCCTTTTTCCAGAATAGTCCTCCATATAGAGGTAATAAAAATGTTGAAGAGAAAAATCCCCATATATACCCTCCAAACACCAATAAACTATCCGGTGGATTAATAGCTAGTAGCACTGAAACAGTACCGGCTATAAAGATAAATATTCTGTTAAAATTTAAAAACTTATCTTCCGGTATCTTAGGATTAAATAGATTTTTATAGATGTCATAGGTAAACCCACTGGCAGCAACTAGTAATTGAGAGTTTGCAGTTGATATTGCAGCAGCTGTGATACTCATTAATATTAACCCGCTAAAGGATGAATAGATTACATTGTTTATCAAATATGGAAAAACCTCATCAACAGATTCGATGGATTGGATAGTAGGCTGCAATACTCTACCCCCTATACCAATAATCACTAATCCGATATACAAAAATGCCAAAAAAAATACTGAATAGCAGATCATCTTTACAGCTGTCTTTGTATTTTTTGCAGATATTATACGAATAGCATATTGAGGATTAGCTGCTAGTCCTAAACCCCAACCAAAAAATGAGGTAAAGGTCAAAAAAGCTGGTAATTGCCCCTTTGCAAAGGGATCTAATAAGGCACCTTGCTCTGTTGGCTTTAAAAAACTAGAAAAGGGTCTAGTATTAATCAACTCTGCTCCCTCATGCATTAGAGTTAACCCTCCAATATCTCTTAGTACGATAAATGCAGCTAAGATAGTTCCTATTGCAGTTAATACAATATTTAAACTATCGGTTTTTGCCACAGAAAATAATCCACCGAATGTAGTATATATTATAAAAAGATATACTAGTATAATAGCAAATATATAATTAACATCCAATAATTGTGAAATAACTATTCCAAATCCTCTTATTTGTATAATAATGTAGAAAATGTAGTTAAAAACAATTAAAATTCCTGCCATTGCTTGCAGTCTCTTACTATTATATCTTAGATAAAAATACTCTGGTACAGTTAGTATATCGTATTGCTTAAGTTTAGATGCTAATACAACTAAAAATGCTGCCCCTAAAAACCATGGTACTACTGCATAAAGCACGGTATTATATCCATAGGAAAATAAAGTTCCTGTTACTCCCTGCATAGAAGCAGCGCTAAACCAGGTTGCACTAAAGGTAAAAATGCTAGCAATTAGTCCCAATCTATTTCCAGCCACAAAGAAATCCCTAGTATTTTTGGTTTGTTTATATCCACTTTTACCAAAGAATAATAATATGATTGCATAGAGTGTAAAATATAGAAGGTACACAATAGTCTTATTCATCATTCCATTTCCCCTTCTTATTTTTTAAAATATACGCAGTAAATAAAGGAGCAAAGGCTGAAAGAATAAATAAGCCTCCTACAATAATCAAAGTTTTTAAAGGCAATCCTAAAATATGTAACATTTTCTCAACCCCTTATAAACATATAGATACTTATTCTATACCTTTTTATTATTTTCCTCTTTTATACAAGAAAGTACAAATATTTTTAATAAAGAAAAATATACTCCAACACCACAGGAAAGACAAACTTTCTTCCTTAAAAATATAAATGGACAGCCCTATAGAACTGTCCATATTATTATATTATCTCTATTATTATATTAATATTTTATTTTCTCCATTATAGATATTCATCCTATTCCCTCTAGCAAAACCTATTAGCGTCACATTAAATTGTTTGGCAATATTTACTGATAGATCGGTTGGAGCGGATCTAGATACTACTATTGGAATATTGTTTTTTGTGGTCTTAATAATCATTTCAGAAGATATTCTTCCACTGCTAATTAATATCTTATCCTCTAGATTTATTTTTTTTAAAAGGGCTTCCCCAATAATTTTATCTAGGGCATTATGTCTTCCTACATCTTCGTGGAATAATATAATATTATTATGGTCACATAGTGCACAACTATGAACTCCTCCGGTCTCCAAAAATAGCTTGGAATCCTGGTTTAATTTTTTAGAAAAATCTAATATCTTACTTGCCTTAAATCTTAAATCATTTTTTATTTTCTTTGTTCCTAGGGAATCCAAAACATTATAAAATATGGTACCCTTACCACAACCAGTGGTAATAGTTCTTTTACCATATAGCTTTTCTGCAAATAATGTTTTGTCCAATATATCTATATATGCATGCCCTTTATCTTCATCTATAATAATATTTTCTATCTCTTGTTCTTCTTTAATAATTCCTTCTGATATCAAAAATCCTATAGCTAGATATTCTAATCCCTGAGGAGAACAAAGCAATGTAACAAACTCAACATCATTAAGAAAAATCGTTAATGGATATTCTGTTATTATATTATCTTCTAACAATTCCATTTTTCCATCTTTTATTCTATTGATGATTAATTGTTTTTTTCTTTCCATATTTAGCACACCTTTGAATAAATGAAGGAGGGTTTTTCACCCTCCTTTAATTATTATGAGATTTTATCAACCTTTACAGCACAAACCTTTAATTCAGGAATTTTTGCCTTCTTATCCAAAGAGTCAGCATTGGTCAATACATTTGCTGCGCCTTCTGCATAGTGAAAGGGTATAAACACTACATTATTAGTTATAGTATCTGTTACCTTAGCCTTTGTAAAAATCTCTCCTCGTCTTGAAGAAACCTTTACCTTTTCTCCATCTTCAATCTTTAATTCAGCAGCTAGTTTCGGATTCATTTCGATATAGCTTTCTGGTGCTATTTTAGTCAACCCTTCACTCTTGTCTGTCATAGTCCTGGTATGATATTGATAGAGTATACGACCGGTTGTAAGCACTAATGGATATTCATCATCTGCTAATTCAACAGATGGTGTATACTCTATAGCATTAAATAATCCCTTACCCCTTGAGAATTTACCCTTGTGTAAGAATTTAGTACCAGGATGATCCTTACTAGGACATGGCCATTGAATACCTTCTTCCTCTATTCTTTCATAATCTATTCCACCATAGGATGGTGTAACACTAGCTATTTCCTCCATAATCTCCATTGGATTATTATAGGTCTTATTGTAACCTAACTTGTTCATGATTTCCATTAGTATAACCCAATCTGGTTTTGATTCACCTACAGGTTCAATAGCTTTCCTTACCCTCTGAATTCTTCTTTCTGTATTGGTAAATGTACCATCCTTTTCAGCAAATGTAGAAGCTGGCAATACCAAATCTGCAAGTTCTGCTGTTTCTGTAAGGAATATATCTTGAACAATTAAGAAGTCTAGATTTCCCAAGGATTCCCTAACATGGTTGGTATCAGGATCTGATACCATTGGATTCTCACCCATAATGTACATAAGCTTTACATGACCCTCATGGGCTTTAATGATCATTTCTGGCACTGTTAATCCTGGATTTGTAGAAAGCTTAACTCCCCATGCATTATTAAACTTTTCAATTACTTCAGGCTTATTAATCTTTTGATACCCTGGCAAATCCCCAGGAAGTGCACCCATATCACAGGCACCCTGTACATTATTTTGTCCTCTAAGTGGGTTTACTCCAGTACCTTCTTTTCCCATATTACCACAAAGCATTGCAAGGTTTGCTGTGGACATTACTTGATTTGTTCCACTGCTGTGCTGGGTTACTCCCATGGCATATAATATACTTCCACTATCTGCCTTAGCATATAATCTTGCTGCTTTTCTAATATCCTCTGCATCTACGCCACAAATTTCAGCAGCTTTTTCGGGGGGATACTTCATTACAGCTTTTTTCATTTCTTCAAAATTCTCAGTACGCTCTTTTATAAATTCTTCATCTTCTAGTTTTTCATTAATGATAACATTCATCATACCATTAAACAGAGCAATATTTGTTCCAGGTTTTAATTGTAAATGCACCTCTGCATACTTAGACAATTCTATCTCCCTAGGATCTGCTACAATGATCTTTGTTCCATTATTAATTGCTTGTTTTACCATAGCTCCTATAACCGGGTGATTTTCCGTTGTATTTGTTCCGGTAATAAATATTACATCCGCATCCTTAACCTCTTCTATACTATTTGTCATAGCTCCACTTCCAAATGTAGCTGCAAGACCTGCAACTGTAGAGGAGTGTCAGAGGCGTGCACAGTGGTCAATATTATTGGTGCCAACCACTGCTCTCATAAGCTTTTGCATAAGATAGTTTTCTTCAGTTGTACATCTCGCTGAAGACAAGCCTGCAATTGCATCTGGTCCAAAGTTTTTCTTGGTGTCATTAATCTTATCTGCAATAACATTATAGGCTTCTTCCCATGTTATTTCCTCAAATTTTCCATCCTTTTTAAGCAAAGGACTCTTTAAACGATCTTCATGATTTACAAAGTTATAGGCAAATTTACCCTTCACACATAGAAGCCCTTCATTAGGTTTTCCCATGGCTGGTTTTACTTCCACTACCTTATTATCCTTAACCAATAAATCCATCTGACAACCAACACCACAATAGGAACAGGTTGTTCTTACAGAATCTGTTTCCCAATATCTAAATTTCTCTTTTTTCTTAGGAGCTAAAGCTCCTGTAGGACAAACAGAAACACAATTTCCACAGGATACACATAAAGATTCATCCAGCTCTTGTTCAAAGGGTATAGCTATATGAGTTTGGAATCCCCTTTGTGAAAATCCTATGGCACTCATGCATTGAAGTTGAGCACATACATAAACACATTTTCCACAAAGAATACATTTATTAGGATCTCTATCATAAAATGGATTACTTCTATCAATTTCTCCAGTTAGTTTTTCCCCTGCAAAGGAGCTTTCCTTTATATCATATTTATAGCATAAGTCTTGAAGATCACAGTCTCCTGCTTTCTCACATGTCAAACAATCTAAAGGATGGTTAGATAACAAAAGGTCTAAAACAGTTTTTCTTGCCTCTGTAGTTTTTTTAGTTTCTGTAAGAATTGCCATTCCGTCACCTGCTGGAGTTGAACAGGAAGTAGCAAGCTTATTTGAACCCTCAATTTCCACTACACACATTCTGCATGATCCATGTGGTGTTATTCTTGGATCATTACAAAGCGTAGGTATATCAATACCAATGCTTCTTGCAGCTTCAAGTATTGTTGTACCTTTTTTAACTGTTGCCTTTTGTCCATTTATGGTTAAACTTATCATTCTTATCCCCCTTTTATTAAGTATTTTTAATTTTATAATAAATGAACATATTTTAAACTTAATTCTTTATATTACATTAGTAAATTGCATAATCATAATTTACTTAAACACAAGTCCAAAAGCATTATATTATGTTTGTACAATATAAAACTTTATAAGATATAAATCATTGTGCTTGTGCTTTTGAAAATTAATTATACAATTTAAATGATATTATTTAAAAATATGTAACTTATTTGCTTTTATATATTGCTATTGGGAAACTCCCTTTTCTAATGACTTTTCCTTATAGCCAACCTTAAGTACTTTCTTAATACCTAACCATAATAAGCAGGATATTGCTGCCATAGTTCCTAGTTTTCCACCCACTCCTGCATATGCTGCAGCAGCTAAAATAGATATTAACCCAACTATAGCTCCCACAATTACCATTTCAATAATATTAGGTGCATTTTTCTTAGATATCATTCCTGCATAGGCACCTGTAGTAGATACAACAGCTAGAGTAGCTCCTAATGCTGGATCTATAAATGGTATATTTGGAAATATTAATCCTGACAATAATACCATCAAAGCAGCACCCATCGTTGCACCTTTATTTAAATGTAAGCTTATCCAATAGGCTCCTACAGCTCCTATTATACCAGCTAACAACATTGCAAAGTTTTCCATATTTTTCACCCTCCTATCATTAACTAAATATACTGACAATTGCTCTCGTAATTAAAGCAGATGTTGCTGCGGTTGTTCCACCCTTTCCACCAATACCTGCGTATATTTCCTTTGTGAGGGCTATTACTATTCCAACAATTGCACCACCAACTATAGCCCAAGCTAATGATGGAATTATATTAAGACCTGACATACCAACAAAGGATGCAGTAAACACAGCACCAGCTAGTGCCCCAGGAAGAAGTATTGCTCCTATAACTCCCACTAATCCATTTGAAACTACTGCGCCGTAACCTACTTCATGATTTAATATCCATGTAATAACCACACTAATAATGGATAAAATTATAATGTTTCTATTATTTACTTTGATATTCAATCTACTTCCCCCCCTCTTGAAGTTCCTTGAAGTGTATGCTTAGTCCGATAATGTAAAAAATAGCTAAAACAACTAATAAAACTTGAATCACAGCATTGCTAGCCTGCATAAAAGAACTAACTATAAGACCGACCCCAGTTGCAATAAAAGCTGCAAAACCCAAACATTTTCGTAACAATTTTCAGACCTCCCCTTGTAATCGTTAAAATATTATTTATTTTCTAAATTTTATCATTTCGTTAACCTTTTGTCAAAATATTTACTTAAAAAGAATATTTTAAAAACTTTTATATCATGGAAAATTATTAATATCATTTAATATTATCGCAAAGTAGAACTTTCCTTATAATAAAAAAAAGATATTCTTCTTTTATAATGAAGAATATCTTTAAACTTAATATTAATTTTACCCTTTAACCCTATAGTCAGCAGAAGTGTCACCTTATAACTCCTGTTTTTATAATATAAAAACTAGCACTTTCCTATATCATAAAAATCAGCGAGATCATTAAATCCAAATTCAACTAAGGTTTCCACAACCTTAATATGTATTTCCTTGTATTCTATAGTATCTTTATCTTTTTCTAATAGTCTTGTATTAACAGTATTAGCAATTCTATTTGAGTCAGATTCATTAATAGGCTTTTTCATATCATCAGATGCTCTTTGGATAGATAATTTTATTTTTTCTAAACTAAATTCCTGAATCCGCCCATCTTTTTTTATAACCTTCAAAATCATAACCCCCTTTATTCATTTAATCTCCCTTGTGTTTAGATTATAACAACATTGGGAAATTAATACAATATTTTATATTATTTAACACCCTTAGATATTAATTTATCAATAGGAGACTACGCCTTCCTTTGTAACTAAAGCATAGATTAAATTTGGGATATTAACTTTTTCTTGGGAAAATCTATAGGCATTTAATAAACTATTCTTTGCAGTCTCAATCTTCTCTTCATCATTACTATGAATTATTGCAAGGGTTTCACCCTTTTTAACCGCTTCCCCTACTTTTTTGGATAGATAAATTCCTACCCCTAAGTCTATCTTACTATTCTTTGTTTCTCTTCCTGCTCCTAATATTAGTGCACTCATTCCTACTTCCTCAGCTTCAATATGTTTTATAAAACCATCCTGGGGTGATTTCACTTCTATAATAAATTTAGCATTAGGCAATAATTTGGTGTTATCTACTGCCCTGGCATCTCCACCCTGTAAATCTACAAATTCCTTAAACTTTTCTAAAGCACTGCCATCTAGTATGACCTGCTGTAATTTTTCCCTTGCTTCTAGTTCAGTTTTAGCTACCTTTGCCAACATAAGCATTTGAGCTCCTAAAACTAAGCATAGTTCATATAAATCCTCAGGGCCTTTACCCTTTAATGTTTCTATTGCTTCCACTACTTCTAAAGCATTTCCTACTGCTCTGCCTAAAGGTTGCTCCATATTCGATATTATAGCTATAGTTTCTCTTCCCATTCCACTTCCAATGTCCATCATGGTTTTGGCTAACTCAATTGAATCATCTAGGGTTTTCATAAAGGCTCCGCTACCTGTTTTTACATCTAACACTATTGCATCTGCTCCTGCGGCAAGCTTCTTGCTCATAATACTTCCTGCAATTAATGAAAGGTTATCTACAGTAGCTGTTACATCCCTTAGGGCATAAAGTTTTTTGTCTGCAGGAGCTAAATCTCCTGTTTGAGAAGCCAGGGCAAGCTTAATTTTATTTACATTCTCAATAAATTCCTCCTGAGAGATATCTGTTCGAAAGCCCTTAAAGGACTCTAATTTATCTATGGTTCCTCCCGTATGACCTAAACCTCTACCTGACATCTTAGCAACAGGTGCCCCTGCTGCTGCCACCATTGGTCCTAATATTAGAGTAGTAGTATCCCCCACCCCACCTGTACTATGCTTATCTACCTTTATCCCTTTTATGGGAGATAAATCTAATATGTCACCTGAGTTCATCATAGCTTCTGTTAAAATAACAGTCTCTTCCCTAGTCATTTTTTGAAAAAACAAGGTCATCATAAAGGCAGATGCTTGATAGTCAGGAATAATGCCTTTTGTATAACCATCCACAAAATATTGTATTTCTTCTTTGGTAAGAACATTACCTTGTCTTTTTTTTAAGATAATATCATACATTCTCACTATAGCTTCACCTCACCTATAATTCCCTTCACTAGCTTAATAAATTTTGGTCTTGTTTGTTCTGCTACCCTCAAGACCTCTTCATGGTCAATGGAAATAAGCTCATCTGCAATAGCCATGTCAGTAACACAGGATATACCTAGTACTGGAAGTTCACTATGTCTGGCTACAATAACCTCTGGTACAGTAGACATACCCACGGTATCTCCACCTATAAAACGTAGCATTCTTAATTCGGCACGAGTCATAAAGTTTGGACCACTAATGCCTACATAAACTCCAGTTTCTGTCTTAATCCCGTACTTTTCACCTACCATTTGACCTAATGAAATTAAATCTTTATCATAGGCAGCTGACATATCTGGAAATCTAACTCCTAAATCATTATCATTAGGTCCGATTAGAGGATTATCATGCATCCAATTAATATGATCAACAATAAACATTAAAGCACCTGGGTATAGCTTAGGATCCATTCCACCACAAGCATTTGTAACAAGAAGCATTTTTACCCCTAATGCCTTCATTACCCTTACTGGGAAGGTAACCTCCTGCATGGAGTACCCTTCATAATAATGAAATCTTCCCTGCATAGCAATAACTTGTTTTCCCTCTAGCTTACCGATGACTAATCGACCTGCATGACCTTCTACTGTAGAGACGGGAAAATGTGGTATATCCTCATATTTTATTATTATAGCGTCCTCTATTTCTTTGGCTAAAACACCTAAGCCTGAACCAAGAATTAACCCGATATCCAGCTTATTACCTGTTTTTTTCTCAATGTAAGTTCTAGCATCTTCAATTTTTTCCCTTAGATTGTTCAATATACTTACCTTCCTTTCCTCATAAATATTTTTTTATCCAATAATATTATTTCTTTAGAAGCTTTACATTTAGAGTCTTAATAAATAACCACTTTCCTAAAGAGATTTGAATATACTCCTCTATAATACTTGGACTTATAAAGATTTTAATATCTTCTATTGTTTCAATCTTATAACCCTCCGGGTTATCTGGTTCCCCGAACTTAACTTCAGGAAAACTATTGGCACCGCATCATCCACCACTTCTTATTAAAACAATAGTAATAGAGCTATCCTTGGATAGAATATAATCCTTAGCTTCCTTAGTTATTGATATGTTCAATATTTTCCCTCCATTCCCTATAAATATTAATCTTCCATTATTGAAAAATCACTAAAATAGTTATAAAATAGTAGCATATTATAGAAAAAGTATAATAGTGCTAGTGTGGCTCAGAGGTAGAGTAGCTGATTCGTAATCAGCAGGTCGTGGGTTCAATTCCCACCACTAGCTCCATTTCAAAATAGTTAGTTAATTATGAGTTAGTTTTAATTATGTTTTTTTAGGGTAATTGCAGTTCATCAAATTTAAATTCCACTTCCCCTTCTCCCCATTCATAAAAGGCTTTATTATTTTTATAAAATGTTAAAATACCCATCTTTTCATTTAGTATCCATTTCCCGCCTTCTAAAACATACTCTCCTCTTAATAATATATCCTCAATAATTCTATTATTACTTTCAAATAATTCTCTATAGGTTTCCAATAGAGATGAATAAGGAAAATCTAATCGTTGATAGGTATTTATAGCCATAGCCTTTAAAACCCATTCTAGTTCATTAAATCTTTTAATCCATAATTTATTATAATAGGAGTCCTTTATAAAGATCCAGGTTTCTATATCCTTAATCACTCGATAGTCCTTATCAATTTTCGCAAAAAATTCCTGAGCTATTTCAATGAATCCTCTTCTTTCAATTCCCTCCCTTAAGGGTTTTATAAATTCTTCATCCTTTATCCTATTTAAAAAAACATTAACCTCATCTTCCATTGCATAATAATCAAAGTCAGGTATGTTTTTTAAAATATCCTCAAATATATCCCTATTAATCCAGAACCAATCCAGGTTATGAACATCTGTTATATCTAATACTTCTTCTAATGAGGCTTTAGCTAAGCTACTATATACATGCTTCTTTATATCCATTATCATAATCACCTCTTCTAGTTTATATTTAATCTTAGAAAAATATATTTATTTGTAATCTATCATAATATAATTTTTATTATTTACCAAAATTTTTAATACTCATGATATAATGAAAATAAATTAACAAACTATTTTAAATAGAAATGGATGAATACTATATGGGGAATAAATCAATTACAGGGGTTGTATTAGCAGGGGGCAGTAGCAGTAGGATGGGTCAAAATAAAGCTCTGCTAAAGTTAGATTCTGATACTATGATTGAAAGAGTAGTTGACTCTTTACAGTCCTTATTTGGAGAAACTATTGTGGTTACCAATAATGAAGAAGAATATAGCATGCTAAATAATGTACGCTTTGTTAGAGACTTTAAAAACCTAGAGGTAAAAAGTTCCTTAGTGGGGCTTTATTCTGGGCTAATTTCTGCAAATAGTGATTACATCTTTGTTGTAGCATGTGATATGCCTCTTCTAAATATTCCCCTCATTGAATTTATGAAAGACAAAATAAAAAATCAAGATATATTAATTCCTAATATAAAAGGCTATTATGAACCCTTACATGCCTTTTATAGCAAATCCTGTCTAAATTCAATGAAAAATCAGCTAGATCAAAAGGATTATAAAATACTAAATTTCTTTTCAAAATTAAATGTAGAAATTATAGATGAAGCTTCCATAAGACAATTCGACCCCCATTTAAATAGCTTTCTAAATATAAATAATTATGAAGAATACATGGAATTTAAAAATAAATACATATAATTAAAAAGCTCAACTCTACTACTTGTAAAACTTAGTTTATCATGCAGGTAAAAACCGTCATATGAAATACTTTCTTTGCGCGTGGAATCTTCCACGCGTTTTCTTATACCTTTTTTTGGTTTATCTATAATGTTTAAAGATAAAGAATAAGGAAATAAAGAATATACATTTAAAATTATTTTATTATTTTTTATTAAGACATACCGCCTGTGGGTATATTGAAATTAAAGGAGGGTAAAAAATGAAATTAGAAGATTATAATCCATTGGAAGATAAAATTTATAGAATTATGGATAAACAGGGTGAAATCTTAAAACCAGAAGATTTGCCTGAGTTTAATAATGAACAATTACTATATTTGTACAGAACCATGTTATTATCCCGTACAATGGATGAAAAGCAGCTATCCTATCAACGACAAGGAAGAATGCTTACCTATGCACCAAATATAGGTCAAGAAGCAACACAAATTGGAAGTGCCTATGCCCTAGAGAAAAAAGATTGGTTAGTTCCAGCCTTTAGAGAATTAGGAGCGTGGTTAGTTCACGGCGTACCTCTTAAAAATATTTTTCTATATTGGTATGGTAATGAATGGGGTAGCTATATGCCCGAGGATGTAAGGGTATTACCTATATCTGTCCCCATTGCTTCACAGCTTCAACATGCCACTGGAATAGGTTTAGCTAATAATATAAATAAGGAAAATAATGTGGCATTAACCTATGTGGGTGACGGTGGAACATCTGAAGGAGATTTTCATGAGGCTTTAAACTTTGCCGGTGTATTTAAGACCCCAACTATTTTTGTTATCCAAAACAATCAATATGCTATTTCAGTCCCAAGGAAGAATCAAACAGCTTCTAAGACCCTTGCCCAAAAAGCAATTGCCTATGGAATGCCTGGCATACAGATAGATGGTAATGATATCTTTGCTGTATATTCTGCTACTAAAGAGGCAGTAGACAGGGCTAGAAGAGGAGAGGGCCCCACCCTAATAGAGGCAATAACCTATAGATTAGCTGCCCACACAACCTCTGATGATCCTACTAAGTATAGAGAGGATGCCGAGGTTGAAGAATGGAAAATAAAGGATCCAATACTTCGATTTAAGAAATATTTAGAAGATCAAGGAATTTTAACCCAGGAATGGGATGAAAAAGTTAAGGATGAGATTGAAAAAGAGATAACCTCTACCTTTGAGGAAATAGAGGGGCAATCTGACACTGAAATCGAAGATATTTTCAAATATCACTATGAAACAATGCCTCCACTATTGGAGGAACAATTAAACGAGTATAAGAATTTTTTAAGAGAGGGGGAAGTATAATGGCAAATAAAATCAATATGGTTCAAGCTGTCAATCAAGCCCTCATGAATGAAATGGAATTAGACAAAAGTGTTATAGTCTTTGGTGAAGACACCGGATTAGAGGGAGGAGTATTTAGAGCTACTGTGGACCTTCAACAAAAATTTGGAGTTGAACGCTCCTTTGATACTCCATTGGCTGAATCTGCAATTGTTGGAACTGGAGTGGGTATGGCAATAAATGGGTTAAAGCCCGTTGTTGAAATGCAATTTATGGGATTTTCCTACCCTGCATTTAATCAAATAATAAGTCATGTGTCACGAATGCGCAATCGCTCTAGAGGTCGCTTTAATTTACCCATGGTCATTCGTGCACCCTATGGTGGAGGTATCCGCGCTCTAGAGCATCATTCAGAAAGTACAGAAGCCCTATATGCTCATATCCCTGGATTAAAAGTTGTAATACCTTCTACACCCTATGATGCAAAGGGACTTTTAATAGCAGCCATACGGGATCCAGACCCAGTTATATTTTTAGAGCCAAAGAGAATATACAGAGCCTTTAAACAGGAAATTCCAGAAGAAGACTATGTTCTGCCTATTGGAAAGGCAAAGATAGTCCAAGAAGGTGAGGATATAACCATAATTACCTGGGGTGCTATGGTAAGAGATGTACAAAAAGCAGTTGAAATGGTAAAGGAAAAAGATATCCATCCTGAAATTATAGATCTTAGAACAATATCCCCAATGGATAGGGATACCTTTGTGGAATCAGTTAAAAAAACAGGTCGAGCGTTAATAGTACAAGAGGCTCCAAAATCATTTAGTGTAGGTTCTGAAATCATTTCAGTTCTTAATGAAAAGGCATTTTTGCATCTTGAAGCACCACCGACTAGGTTAGCCGGTTTTGATACCATTTTCCCATTACCAAGGGGTGAACAACATTATATGCCTTCCCCTAAAAGAATTGCAAAAACAATTGAAGAGATTGTTAATTATTAATAAGAGGAGGTTATTCCATGAAATATGAATTTCGCTTCCCGGATATTGGAGAGGGTATCGCTGAAGGTACTCTTCTAAAATGGCTAGTAAATATTGGGGATATTATAAAAGAAGGACAGTCTGTTGCTGAGGTTGAAACCGATAAGGTTACCACCGAGATTCCTTCCCCTAAATCTGGAAAGGTAGTCGAAATGAAATATAAAGAGGGGGATATAATAGAGGTAGAACAAGTATTTCTAATTATTGATCCCAATATAGATAATGATAGCAAAACTCAAGATCCTCCCCAAGATGATGAAAAACTAGAAGCAGTAGAGGAAGAAACGGCTGGTGTCGTGGGTGAGGTAATCGCTTCATCCGAAGAAATTCCTCCAAGTACTGAGGGGCAAAAGGTTACATCCCCTAAGGAGAAGAGTAAAACAAAGGTATTGGCAACTCCTGTAGCTCGAAAACTTGCTAAGGACTTATCGGTAGATATAACTACAATCAATGGAACAGGACCCAATGGTCGAGTTATGAAAAAGGATATTAAAGCAGCGGCCCAACAATCTGTTTCAAAGCAAAAGGGAAATGTTATAACTAAGCCAGCTGCTCCTGTATATAAACCAGAAGAAGACCAAGATATAGAACGAGTTTCCCTTAGCAGTATTAGAAAAACTATTTCTAAACAAATGGAAATATCCAAATTTACCATTCCCCATGTAACCGCAATGGAGGAAATAGACATTACTGAATTAGTAAACTTAAGAAAAAAATATAAGGAGAAACTATCCCAGGAAGATATTTATCTAACCTATTTACCCTTTATTATAAAGGCACTTGTGTTTACCCTAAAGAAATTTCCCATATTTAACGCTTCCTTTGATAGTGAAAACCAGGAGCTTATCTTAAAGCATTTTTACCATATGGGGATTGCCACTGATACAGAAAGAGGCTTAATGGTCCCAGTGGTAAGGGATGTAGATAAAAAGAGTATAGTAAGCTTAGCAAAGGATATCTTAGATGTGACTACAAGAGCTAAAGAAAATAATGTGAACTTGCAAGAGTTAAAAGGAAGCACCTTTAGTGTAACAAATTATGGTTCCGTGGGCGGATTATTTGCAACTCCTGTAATAAACTATCCAGAGATTGCTATTTTAGGATTAGGACGAATTGTAGAAAAACCAATAGTAAAGGATGATAGAATCGTTATTGCTAAGATACTGCCAGTATCCCTAACCTTTGATCATCGTTTTATAGACGGAGCTGGTGGATCGAGATTTTTAAATACCTTAGCAGATCTTTTAGAAGATCCTGAAATGCTATTAATAAAAGGATAAACAACTTAAAAAAGAAGGTGATTAAATGAAATCCTATGATATCGTCATTATAGGAGGTGGTCCTGGAGGATATGTAGCAGCCATTAAAGCTGCACATTTAGGAGCAAAGGTCGCTCTTATAGAAATGGAACGCCTAGGTGGTTTATGTCTTAATTGGGGCTGTATACCTACTAAAACCTTGCTTAAAAGTGCCAAGCTCTACCAGGATGTACTACGGGGTGAGGAGTTTGGCTTAAAAGGCATTGATACCTCTAAGGTTTCTCTAGATTGGTCAGCTCTGACAAAACGCAAGGATGAAGTAGTAGAAAGATTAGTAAACGGGGTTTATGTACTCTTTAAGAAAAATAAAATTGACCTATATGAAGGAATGGCAAAGGTAAAAAATAAAAATGAAATAGAGGTCAATGGAGAAACAATAAATGCTAAAAATTTAATAGTTGCCACTGGGTCCATCTCCAACTTTCCGAATATACCAGGCTTAGAGGATACACTTTCTTCGGGTAAGGCAGTTACTAGTAAAGGTGCTTTACAACTAGAGGGTATCCCTAAGAATTTAATTATAGTAGGAGGAGGTGTTATTGCTGTTGAGTTTGCCACCCTGTTTAATGCATTAGGAACAAAGGTTACTCTTTTACAACGCTCAAAGCATATTTTAAGCGGGGTTGAAAGTGAGATGGCAGAAACATTAGAAAAACACCTTATTGAAGAAGGAGTAAATATATTAACCTCAACTAAAATCATATCAATAAATGAAGATAGTATAGTAATACAACATGAGGAAAAGGAAAAGACCTTCACTGCAGATAAATACCTTATATCCCTTGGAGTAAAGGCACAATTAAATGGGCTTGAAAACTTAAATTTAAAATTAACTAAAAATGGATTTGTGGATACTAATGAACGATTAGAAACAAATATAGAGGGAGTATATGCCCTAGGCGATATGAATGGTAAATTCCCCCTAGCTCATGTTGCTTCTGCTGAAGGTATTGTTGCAGTAGAAAATATAATGGGAATTGATAGTACCCTAAATTATGATATAATCCCATTTTGTATATATAGCTTTCCAGAAATAGCAAGTGTAGGTTTAACCGAGAGCCAAGCAAAGTCAGCTGGATATGATGTTAATGTTAGTAAATTCCCCTTAAGTGCCAATGGCAAAGCTTTAGCCGAGGGAGAAACCCTAGGCTTTGTAAAGATTATATCTGAAACACAATATGGAGAAATTCTTGGAACCCATATAATGGCAGGCCATGCCACTGACATGATTTCTGAAGCTATCATGTCTATGCAAATAGAAGGAACTATTTATGATGTGGCTAAGGCTATTCATCCCCATCCTACCCTTTCAGAAATAGTAATGGAAGCAGCCCATGGAGCAATAGATAAACCAATACACAAATAAAGACCCCTCGGGGTCTTTATTTTATAAATCAATTTCAGTTACTTGTATCCAATTGTACTTCTTCGTTATTAATAAATTTATTAATGGGGTTTCTAATGATTTTTAAGATTACTCTTGCGATATTCCCTAGCATCAGAGCTGTTACAACCGTACCCACTTGAATACCTTCAATTCTTCCAAGGGCAGCAAGAGATACTATTATGGTAATAATAACCATACAACAATCTGTTATAACCTTGCTCTTTCCAAAATCCCATTTAAATTTATATGCTAGGGTTGTTGCAACCCCATCTGCTGGAAGCACAAACATCTTTGTCATAAGGATTAAACTTATTCCAATAGACATTATAAAAATGGCAAGTACAAAGACCATAGTTCTATTTATAAGGGATACAGGTGCAAATAGATTTGCAATCAGCATGGTCCCATCTACAAATATACTAAATATAACACTTATCACAATCTGCATATATTGCTTTTTATCAAATTCTTTTCCCATTAAGAGCATCTGAATACCTATCAAAACTATGTTCATAATAAATGTTGTGATTCCTAAGCTTAGATTAGTTATTATTGTAAATATATACGATACACTTGTAATAGGTGATATGCCTACATTGGCTTTAGTAGTTAGGCATGCTCCAAAAGCATAGATACATAGTCCAATAATATATATTGCCATTCTCCGCCAGAAATAATTTGTCTTCTTCATATTAATTTCCATATCCTACATCCATCCTATGGCCAATGTGGGAATAGGGTAAATAGCACAATAGTTAATGCAGTTGTTAATAAAGGAGTAACTACCGTCATCCAGAATACAGGCATATAAGCATCCTTATGGGACTCATTACATACTCCATTTAATACTGTAACAACAAAACCATTATGTGGTAATGTATCTAAACCTGATGATGCAACCGCCATAGTTCTATGGAGAATCTCTGAGGTTACGCCTCGAGCATTAAAAATAGGTTGTAATATTGGTGCTGCGATACCTAAGCCACCTGAACCGGAACCACAAACCCCTGCAATTACAGTTGTTGCAAGTGCTATTGCTATTAAGTCTGGTCCTGGAATACTAAGCATAGCATCTACTACTACAGGAAAACCAACTGCTCCTTGTACAACAGCCCCAAAACCAACAACACTACTGGTATTTGATACTGATGTAATGGCATTTCTAACACCGCCGCCAATATGATCCATTAGTGGTGTATTATCTTGAACATATTTTCTTAAGAGAATATACGCTAGAACGGCTCCCCCGGTTACACCAAACTCTACAGGAATTAATGTAGCACCGTTTATTTTTATATTTATTGTAATAATTGTTACCAATAGGGGTATAAGTGCAACCAATCCATTTGGCAATTCAACTTCATCATTAAATTTATCCATAGGCTTAGCTACAAAATGTTCCCCATTTGCCTTTGCCTTATTAACCATCTTTACTAACATAAATAGTCCAAGTACTAAAATTACTGCAGCAGCGATAAATCCAACAACTGCACCTGCCATTAATGTTGTTCCCAATGCATTAATCAATACAACATTGGCAACCTGTGGAGAACCTGGTCCTAATCCAGAGAATGTACAGCATCCAAATATTAAAGAAACAGGGATAAATCTTCTAGGAATGTCCGCTTCTCTAAATATCTCAAGAGCGATAGGAAAGATTGCAAATACAATAACGAATCCTGCAATTCCACCATAGGTTAAAGCGCCAGTAGCAACTGGGACTGAGATTACAGCTAAATTCTTGCCTAATTTATTAATAATAAACTTTGCAACTGCCTTTGCCCCATTTGTAATTTCATAGGCTTTACCCATTAAGGCACCTGCTAAAAATATTAGAAAGTTCCCTTGTATAAATCCTACAAATCCTGACATATAATTAACTTTCAAGGATTCATATGCACCTAAACCACCCGTTAATGCTACAACAAGAGAACAAGATATTGCAACAATAAAGATATTAACACCCTTCATAACCAAATAAGATAATAATATTAATGCAGCTATCATACCAATAATGCTAATGATTTCCATGTTATGACCTCTCTTCCTGTTAAATATTTAACTTTTTAATGTATATTTATGCTTCTTGTATCTTTATATAGGGGGTGTATTTCTACACCCTCTAAAACCATATTTAAATCTTTGTAACTATTTAGATATCAGTATGCCTTTTTCTATTAATTCTTGTATTTCTTCATCAGCGTATCCACATTCTTTCAATACTTCTTTTGAATGTTCCCCTAGTAGAGGTGCATTTCTATGAACTGGAGCTTCTATTTTCCCAAATTTAACTGGAGTTGAAGGTAAAATAGATTTTTCTCCATTTCTATTTTCGTACTCATATACATAGCTATTTGCAATAGCCTGTGGATCAGATGCAACATCCTTTATATGCTTAATTCTGTCATGGGCTATATCAGCCTCAGTTAAAATGTCATCCCATTCATCTTGAGTATGGTTTAAGAACGCCTCATCAAAAATAGCTATTAGCTCTTCCCTATGTTGCTTTGCTGCATCTAAAGTATTAAATCTTACATCATCGATTAAGTCTTCCCTGCCTATAAGCTTACACATTGTACCAAAATATCTCTCATATACTAATACTGATACGAAAATCCACTCTCCATCTTTACATTTAAATGAGTTAATTAATGGTGAATTAGCTTTCTTTCTTGACTTAGGGAATTCATCTCCATACATTGTAGATTGAATTAAAGACCCTTCATTCCATATATTTTGCGCAAACAAAGATGTCATAACCTTTTCGCCTTTACCAGTTTTCATTTGATTATATAAGGCAGCGCATACTCCTCCTGCAAGACTACAAGCAGTTCCCAAATCCCCTAATCCAAAGGGTGGTGTAAGTGGATATTCACCATTCTCAGAAAAGTCTATCATGGCACCAGTACGAGCCCAGAATGCAACGGTATCAAATCCTGGATTGTCTGCGGCTGGTCCTAAATGACCAAATCCATCAAGATGACCCCAAATAATATGGGGATGTCTTGCCGACATACTTTCATAATCAAGTCCTAACTTTACTAACGCCTTTAGTCTATAATTTGATATGAAAATATTTGCATCCTTTAATAACCTTTCCAATATCTCAATACCTTCAGGTGTTTTTAAGTTCACAGAAACCGATCTTGTATTTCCATTGATCATTTCAAAATGTGGATTAACTTCCTCATCTGCTCTCATGCCTAAAATTAACCCAGTTGTTCTTCCTGGTTCTCCCTTAGGTGGATCAATTCTAACTACATCAGCGCCCCAATCTGCTAATATTTTTCCTGCCCCAGGGCCTGCACCATAGGCTGTAAATGCAATAACCTTTACTCCCTTTAATGGTTGATTCATCATGATAATCCCTCCATTTGCTAATTTATTAGTTCCTAATCAATATTAAAAACTTATTTTAAAATTTGGTCCTTATCATCAATTGCCTGCATAAGAGCTGGAACAACATCATATAAATCTCCAACTATACTATAATCAGCTAGTTCATGTATTGGTGCATTTTCATCTTTGTTTATAGCAACAATTACATCAGATTCCCCCATACCAGCTATATGCTGTATGGCTCCCGAGATGCCACAGGCGATATATAACTTAGGTCTTACCGTTGTTCCTGTCTGACCTACCTGTCTGTCATGGTCAATCCAACCTGAATCCACTGCAGCTCTTGAAGCTCCAACTACTCCACCAATCTTATCTGCTAATTCCTGTAATACATTAAATCCTTCCGGCGTCTTTAAACCTCTTCCCCCTGAGATGATAATCTCTGCATCGGTCAAGGATGGTGCGTCCTTCATTTCTAACACAACATCAACAACCTTGGCTACAATATCATCCTCTTTTACATCTGCTTTAATTCTTTCTACCAGGGATTGTTCTTCAACAAGTTGTGCCTTTTCCATAACTCCAGGTCTTACTGTAGACATTTGCGGTCTATTGTTTTTACAAACTATGGTTGCCATAAGGTTTCCGCCAAAGGCAGGTCTTGTCTGCAATAGCTTACCATCTTCAGCAATATCTAATTTTGTACAATCTGCAGTTAAACCTGTTCCTACTTTCGCTGCTACTCTTGGTGCTAAATCTCTTCCTATGGAAGTAGCGCCAACTAATACCACTTCCGGTTGTCTTTCTAAAATAAAGTTGCTAATCACCTTTGCGTATGCATCTGTGGTGTAAGTCTTTAGTAATGGACTTTCATAGTAAACTATCTTATCTACTCCATAATAAGATAATTTTTCAATCTCTCCATCCATTTCATTACCCAACAGAATCACCATTAGTTCAGTTTCCAACTTTTCAGCAAGCTTCTTTCCTTCTCCAAGCAGTTCTAAGGTGATATTTTGTAACTTTCCTTCCCTTTGTTCTGCTATAACGAGTACACCTTTCCATTCATCTATGTTGATATTTCTATTTACTTTAGCCATTCAATCCTTTGCCTCCTTTGCTTTGATGTGAGAGCTTTGATTTATTCTTTTTTCTATACTAAATTTAATTCATTTAATTTTATTAGTAATTGTTCAGATACTTCCTTGCTATCTCCCTCTAACCTTTCGGATTTAATATCCTTTACAGGAACAAAACTTCTATAAACATTTGTTGGTGAATTTTTAACTCCTATTTGGGTTAAATCAATCTCTATATCATCAACACCCCATGTTTTAATATTTGCATCAGGGCCAAAAGCTTCGTATATTAATCTTGGTCTAGGATATCTTGGAGTATTTAACTCCTTTATAGCAGTAAGCATCACTGGCATTGGGGATTCTATTACAAAATAACCATCCTCAGTCGCTCTTTTTGCCTTAATCTTTTTATCTAATATTTCCAAACTCTCCACATAGGTTATCTGTGGAATGTCTAAGAATTCAGCTATTTCAGGTCCAACTTGTGCTGTATCCCCATCAATAGCTTGTCTACCACAGAAGATTAAATCATAGTTGGCAATTTTCTTTATTCCAGCGGCTAATACAGTAGCCGTTGCCCAAGTATCTGAACCTCCGAAAGCTCTATCGCTTAACAGTATAGCTTCGTCGGCACCCATAGCTAGAGCTTCTGCTAAGGCAACCTTAGCCTGGGGAGGTCCCATGCTCAAAACTGTAACATGAGTATCAGCAAATTTATCTTTTATTTTTAATGCTTCTTCTATGGCATTCTTATCATCTGGATTTATAATACTTGGCACACCATCTCTAATAAGAGTGCCTGTTTCTTGATTTATCTTTACTTCGTTGGTATCTGGAACCTGTTTAACACAAACAATTATATTCATGAAGTTACCTCCTATTTCTTTTTCTTCTTACCTATCAAACTTGCTGCTATAACCACTTTCATAATTTCTGAAGAGCCTTCATATATTTCTGTTATTTTTGCATCACGATACATTCTTTCCAATGGATAGTCGTTCATAAATCCATAACCCCCAAAGATTTGTAAGGCTGTATTAGTAACTTCTCTTGCTATTTGTGACGCATAAAGCTTAGCCATTGCTGCTTCCTTAGTTACTCTCTGTCCTTGGTTATCCATCCATGCTGCATGATAGACCATCCATCTAGCCGTTTCGATTTTCGTAGCCATTTCTGCTAGATACCACTGAATACCTTGGTTTGCATTTATTGGCTTACCAAATTGTACTCTTTCTCCTGAATATTTTAATGCTTGTTCAAAGGCACCTTGAGCTAATCCTAGAGCCTGAGCACCGGTACCAATTCTCGCACTATCTAAGGTTGATAATGCTTGTTTAAACATCTTGCCTTCCTTACCACCTAAGATTTGATCCTTATGAACTCTTGCATTTTCCAAGATTACCTCAGCTGTCTGAGAGCCCCTAATACCCATCTTACTTTCAATTTTTCCAATGGAGAAACCAGGAGTATTATCCACATCATCGATTATAAATCCTGTAAAACCTTTTACTCCCTTACTTTTATCTACCTGTGCTACGATTAGATAAACATCGCCTAAACCTCCGGCTGTAATAAATCGTTTTGTACCATTTAATACATAATAATCTCCATCCTTTTCAGCTGTTGTACTAACATTTGCAGCATCTGATCCTGCATCTGGTTCAGTTAGACAGAAACAGCCAATTAGGCCTTCCTTTATCATTCTTTCAACATACTTTTCTCTTTGCTCTTTTGTACCAAATTTTTCAATAAAGGTTGGTACTCCTCCACCTAATAATGCAAATGTGGCACCAGATGTTAAGCATACTTTTGATAATTCCTCAACCACAATCATTTCTGCAATCTTGTCATGTCCTGCTCCACCAAATTCCTTGCCGTGATTTATTTCTAATAAACCATATTCTGCCATTTTTTTCCAAGTATCCATTGGGAATTCGGCATTTCTATCTACCTCTGCTGCTATTGGTTCACACACTTCTTGTGCAAATTGTCTTGCTATGTTTCTTATCATTTCTTGTGCTGGTGAAAATGAAAAATCCATATTATACCTCCTTATCTATTATTGAATACAGGTTTTCGCTTTTCAAAAAATGCCCTTACTCCTTCTTTTGCATCCTCAGTCTCAACTAAGATACCTGCAACCTCACTTTCATAATCTAATCCATCTGTTAGACTCATTTCCATACCTTTGTTTACCATATACTTGCAATATTTAACTGCTATAGGACCATTTTTTATAATAGACTGCATCATATCAACGGCTTCTTTCATTAATTCTGCATGTTCTACAACCTTGTTTACTAAGCCAATTTCCTTAGCCTCATCAGCTTTTAACTTTTTACCTGTAAGAAGCAACTCCATGGCAATTCCTTTTCCTACAAGTCTAGGTAGCCTTTGTGTTCCTCCATAACATGGTGCAACACCTAAATCCACCTCAGGAAGACCAAACACTGCCTTTGAACTGGCTAATCTTATGTCACAAGCTAGAGCAAGCTCAGTACCTCCACCTAATGCATATCCATTTACGGCCGCAATAATTGGTTTACCTAAGGCTTCAAATTTATCGAAAAGAGCATGGGCATGCTTTGACATCTCAGCGGTTTCTTCTCCTTTTTTATCAACTGAAATCTCTGAAATATCAGAACCAGCAATAAATCCTCTTCCTTCACCTGTTATAATTACACCTAATACATTGTCATCTTCTGCAATTCTATCCATTGCATTCTCTAATTCTTTTTTTGTGTTCATTCTTAGAGCATTTAAAACCTTAGGTCTATTAATTGTAATAAAAGCTATGTTATCTTCTACTTTAAATAGGATATCTTTATAATCCATGATGTGCGTACCTCCTTCAAAAGATAAATTTTATTCAATATTAATTACAATATTAATTATGAAATAACAATGGTACCTACAAAATTCACCTCCGTTAATTTTTATACAATAGAAATTATTACTTACAAGGTATCTCACCTATCTATTAAGCAATTTATATGCCAAAGTTATAAACTTTTATAAAAACCAGTAGAATTTTTATAAAATAAGAGCGTTTTTCCCCTTATGATAATGGATTCTACGAGATTCTATTATAAAAAATTGTTTGATATATATCTAACAATTCTATAGATTATAACATATATTAATAATTCCAAGGGCATGAAAAATGTGACATTTAATATACAATTTGTTACCTTAACAACTTTATGTGACACAATTTGTTGCATGTTGCATTGTTAAAAAATTATTAATATGTTACAATGAATTTATATTTTAATAGGACCTGAAAAGAAGAGTGATAGAACATAAAAACTGCAAAAAAACCTTGGAGGGATGACACTTGCCTAATAGATTAATTAATGAATGGGAAAATTTACATTTAGGAAATTATCGAAATTTATCAAATAAAGATATTGTAGATTCCTGGGAACGATGTTATTCCAGAAATATAAATCCAGAAACTAACCATCTCAATGCGTGTACAGATGAACAATTTAAAATTATTAAAAAAAATTCCCTTACTATATATGCATACTCAAATCAATTCATATCAAATTTAAAGGAATACCAAAATAATCATAGTATGGGATTTGCCTTATTTGATAAAGAAGGTTGGCTTCTAAAGATTTATGGAAGTAACTCATTCTTACAATGGGCAAAATCTAAAAATATAATACCAAAGACAAATTGGAATGAAGAATCAGCAGGAACAAACGCTGTTTCCATTGGTTTATCATTAAATATGCCTTATTTTCTCGAGAATAATTATAATTTTTGTAAAAATCTTAAGGATATCTCTATTTCCTTTGCACCCTTATCTTTACAAATCGAAGATGGGGAAAACAAGGAGACTTCAAAATTATATGGAGGTATCGCTGTTATTGTCCCAAATTCCTGCAATAATGAAAATCATATAATGACAGCTACTAGCATATCCCATAACATTTGCCTACATCTACATATGGCAAATAAAATAAAGGACTTATATGAGGAATACCCAAAGGGCTTTTTATGCATTGATATTAATATACGGACTCAAAAACCTCATATTCTGTATCATAACTCCAACATATTTAAAATCTTTGAAATGCCTTATGATAATTTATATTTTAAGGCTGCACAGGATATTTTTGATCCCCTTCCTAAAAATAAAGATTTTTGGGATATAATCATGAATAAGAAAAGAGTAAAGAATATTAAAATTAAAATTAGTATAATGGGCAATGAAAATTATTATACAATGACCTCAAATCCCTATAATCAAAGTAATCTAGGTTTTCAGGGAATTGAGCTTTTTATAGATTCCTCAAAGCAGATAAACTCTTATGTTTCAAAGAAGATTGGTAATAATGCCCGTCTAACATTCGATGATATAATTGGCTCTGATATTAATTTTACTAACACCATTGAACATGCAAAATCAATAGCAAATACAGATAGTAATGTATTAATTCTTGGAGAAAGTGGCGTTGGAAAGGATATTTTTGCTCAATCTATCCATAATTCCAGTAATAGAAGAAATAATCCATTTATTGCTGTTAATTGTGCTGCCCTACCGAGGGATTTAATTGTAAGTGAACTTTTTGGGTATGAAACTGGCGCCTTTACAGGTTCTAAAAAAGGTGGAAATATGGGTAAATTTGAATTAGCAGATACAGGAACAATTTTTCTAGATGAAATCGGAGATATGCCCCTTGAGCTTCAAGCTACCCTACTTAGGGTTATTGAACAGAAATCCTTTATGAAGCTTGGTAGTAATAGTGAAACCAATGTGGATGTAAGAATTATAGCTGCAACAAATGCAAATCTAATTGATAAAATTCATCAGAAGAAATTCCGGGAGGACCTATATTATAGGTTAACAACCTTGCCTCTTAATATTCCACCCTTGAGAGCAAGACCAGATGATATTATACTTCTAGCAGAACACTTTATTCACTCTATTACAATGCGTTTAAATAAACCTACTCCTATATTAGCTGAAGTAACAAAGGATTATTTAAAATTTCTGCCCTGGAAGGGTAATGTAAGGGAATTACAAAATTTAGTTGAAGGTATCATTCAATTATATTCTGTAAATGAAATCCAGCCTATTCATATAAAAAAATACCTTGGCATTCCAATAGAGCAAGAATTTATTAGAGAAAATATATATCCAGCAGAATTTGATAACGAGAAGAATATCATTCACAAAGAAAATCCCCTTGAAAAAAAAGATAAAACAAGGGAACAAGTAATCAATGCCCTTAAAATTAACAAATATAATAAGACCAACACAGCAAAGTTTCTAGGAATTTCTAGAAAAACCCTATATAGATGGATGGAAAATTACAATATAAGCTAAAAAATAAAACATAGAAAAAGACCCCTCGGGGTCTTTATTTAATTAACCTCCACCTAGAAGTGGCAATATATAGATCTCACTATTATCTTTAATCTTCTCATCTAGCCTCTTTGGTTTTCCTTCTAATAGTATTCCACCTATATGAGTTTTATTAATTTTTAAATCAGCTATTAAATCCTCAAGGGTTATATCCTTATCAATTAAATCATAGTCAATATCATATTGCTTTTCATCAATAACTCCCATAGCTATTTTAATCTTAATCATAATAACCTCTTAATTCTTAAAGTCTACAATTACTTGTCCGAGATCTTCATCCCTTACATCAAATTTAGATTTTAAATTTGGAAGTTCTCTTTCAGTAAAGGCTTCAGGTATTCGGTAATTTTCTATGGAGAAGCCTGCTAATTCATTAAATCTATGTTCATCCCTTATGGTTTCTTCAGATATTCTTTTAAGCTCTTTAACATCCATATCCCATCCGTGTCTCGCATTTATTAGGTCAACAAGAAGTTGATGATTATTCCCTATTGCACCACTGGCAAATAAACATAGCCCTAAGCTATCTATGATTGCTACATTCTTCTGAGTATTTTTAGAAAGTTCTGCTTGCCCCTCAGTACTGGTCTGTTCAATCTTAGCCTTTAAGGTTGAACCATAGGTATGATCAGCTCCCATAGGTGAGGTTGCATAGGTAACGCCCATCCCCTTTATAGCTCTTGGGTCATATGCCGGCATTGCTTGACCATTCACCGCTGGAACATTAATTACACCTAATACCTTCCCTGTAATTACTGCTCCATTTCCTAATACTCTCCCTAGAATAGTTCCCTCTCCAATCTCTTTTACTAATCTTAGGGCTGCTTCACCATCTCCAAATTTGGCGATTCCTCCTTCCATTGCTACTCCTATAGCTGCACCTGTTTCAATGGTATCAATACCTATATCATTACAAAGGGAATTCATCTTTGCAATGGTATCAAAATCAGCTATTCCTAGATTTGACCCAAGTAATCCTATTGTTTCATACTCTAGGGGAGAAACAATTGTTTTTCCCTCCTTATCAGGATAAATATTTGAACATTGAATAATACATCCTGGCATACATGCATGGGAAGTCTTTCCTTCTCCTCCACGCTCTTGAATTACTTTATATAAATTTTCTCCGCTTATTTGCTCTATTTCTTTAAATTCCCCACTACTGAAATTATTGACCGGCAATCCTCCTAAACTATTGGATAATCTTGCCGTAGCAGCAGTCCCTAATGTCTTATAGCCAAGGGTACTCGGTGCTTCATTAATAATTGAGGTATATTCTTTTAAGGCTTCCTTATATTTTTTCTTGTCAGCTATCTTAATGGGTTCCTTATCTATAACAACAATACCCTTTATCTTCTTAGAGCCCATAACAGCTCCAAGACCGCCTCTCCCACTATATCTATTGGGCTTTTTATCCTTATCCATGGTAGCAATACCTGCTGCAGAATATTGTCTTTCTCCTGCAGGACCTATGCAAGTTACTGCCGAATCTGGATACTTTTCTAACATCTCTTGGCAAAATTCAAATGTTCCCATGCCAACATATTGATCAGCTGGCTCTAAAGTACACTTATCTTTCTCAACTTTAATATAATACCATTTATCATCCTCAGGGATATCTTCTATTATTATAGCTTTTAATCCCAATTGAGCAAGACGCATAGCTGTTATACCTCCTGCATTACTTTCCTTAATCCCTCCAGTAAGAGGACTTTTGCTTCCTATGCAGACTCTACTTGCACTGGAAGCATTTGTTCCTGTTAATAATCCCATGGCAAAAATTAATTTGTTGTTTCTCCCTAAGGGTTCACAAGTTGGTTTAACTTCCTTTAATAATATTTTTGCAATTAAACCTCTTCCACCGGTTTTTAAATACTCATCTGGTGTATTTTCATAGGTAGCTTCTTTTGTTCTTACATTTATTCTTAGTGTTTTATCCATTTATATCACCTCTCTTTTTAGTTTAAATATCTTTCTAACCAATTCACTGCTGATTCTACCATTCTAATACTTACATGATGGTTCATATTAGGATAAATCTCAAGTTTAAGTCTTTTAGTATCATTTTTATAATAAGGTGCTACCTCCTGATGGAAATATTTTTGAATTTCAATTGGCACAGAAGTATCTGCATCACCATGCAGCATTAAAATCGAACGAGGGTAAAGATTGTTTTTATATGTAAGTGGGTCGAAAACCTTAGCTTCCTCTATATCTATCTTTTTTGTAACCTCAATACCAAATTTTTCTCTTAAAATTTCTTCTGTTTTAATCCAAGCACAGCCTCCATTAAAACATATTAAACATTTTATATCTATGTTCTGAGCAAATATACTAGAGGAAATATATCCTCCCATAGAGCTGCCTGATACAGCAATGGCTTCTTTATCTACATTATAAAAGCTTTGGGCATCCTCTCTAATTCCTTGAAACTCCTTTACCGATTTAGTTGCAATTTCCCAAAAATACTCCTTTAGATTTTCAGGACTATAATTATCCAATGGATTTCTTTCACCATGTAAGTTTGAATCCGGTAGAATAACCTGATAACCATATTGTGCGATGGTTGTAGCAAAAAATACATGATTTTCTTTTTTCGAACTCCAACCATGATAATGAAATAATGTAGGTAAATCATCTTTATAGGTTTTTGGCCTAATCAACAAACATGGTACATTATTTAATATGGTTTTTTTAACCTCTATTAAATCTCTTGGTCTCAAAAAAACAACCTCCTAATCTATGAACTCTGATATTTCTATTATTATAACATTTCAAGTAATTACATAAAAGGAGAGTGAATTTAAAAAATTGAAATGGATATCGATTACATATGCATACTTCCTATATTGGCTTGATTTAATTAGGTATATCATCGTATATGCCTAATTTATAGGAATACATACATAAGATTTACCCTATCTATTCATAGATATTATATACACCATTATCATACCTTTTACACAATAACTTTACAGGTGTATTGTTAACTATATTGTTATTTGATTTAATAAAATGAAAGAACTTATTAAACTATAATAAGCTCTTTCACCTTTTAATTTGGGTATATAATAACTAATTTTATTTATACATTTCTTGAATTTTTGATTGTATTTGTTCATTGTCTAGAAATTCTTCAAAGGTTCCTATATAATCTACTATACCCTTAGGAGTAATTTCAATAACACGATTTGCTATAGTTTGGATAAATTCGTAGTCATGGGAAGTAAACATTAGTGTTCCCTTAAAGCTTACAAGCCCATCATTTACCGCCTGAATTGATTCTAAGTCCAAATGGTTAGTAGGCTCATCTAGGAGCATAACATTAGCTCCAGATAGCATTAACTTTGAGAACATACATCTTACCTTTTCTCCTCCAGACAATACATTTACTTGCTTTAGAGCTTCTTCTCCTGAGAATAGCATTTTTCCTAAGAAGCCTCTAATAAAGGATTCAGATTTTTCCTCTGAATATTGTCTTAACCAATCAATTAGGGTTAAATCTATTCCTTCAAAATATTCCCCATTGTCCTTAGGTAAATATGCTCTTTTTGTGGTAACTCCCCATTTAAATGTTCCCTTATCTGCTTTTTCTTTTTCCATTAAAATCTTAAAAAATTGGGTTTTTGCATTTTCATTTCTCCCTAATATAATTACCTTATCACCCTTATTTAGGGTAAATGAAATATTATTTAATAAATTTACATCCTCAATAGATTTGCTTATTCCATCTATTAATAATATATCTTTGCCTGCTTCCCTTTCAGGGGTAAATCCAACAAAGGGATATCTTCGTGTGGATGGTTGTATATCATCCAAAGTAATTTTGTCCAAAAGTTTTTTTCTAGAAGTCGCTTGTTTTGCCTTAGAAGCATTAGAGCTAAATCTTGCAATAAAGGTTTGTAATTCCTTTATCTTTTCTTCCTTCTTCTTATTTTGATCCTTCATTAATTTTGTTGCTAGTTGACTTGATTCATACCAGAAATCATAGTTTCCAACATAGAGTTTTGCCTTTCCAAAATCAATATCAACCATGTGGGTACAAACATTATTTAGAAAATGTCTATCATGGGAAACAACTATAACAGTGTTTTGATAATTAATAAGAAATTCTTCCAACCACTTTATAGCTTTAAAATCTAAATGGTTAGTAGGCTCATCTAATAGGAGAATATCTGGATTGCCAAATAGAGATTGTGCTAATAACACCTTTACCTTTTCGCTTCCCATTAGCTCCTTCATATCAGCTAAATGAAGTTCTTTCCCTATTCCTAGGCCAAGTAAAAGCTTTTCTGCATTGGTTTCTGCTGACCAACCATCTAATTCAGCAAATTCTGCCTCGAGATCGGCTGCCTTAATCCCATCTTCTTCGTTAAAATCTTCTTTTAAATAAAGGGCATCCTTTTCCTTCATAATATCATAAAGATTTCTATGTCCCATAATAACAGTATCAATTACTGTGTACTCATCAAACTCGAAATGATCCTGTCTTAGTATACCTAATCTTTCTCCAGGTGTAATAGATACATCCCCTTGACTAGGTTCAATTTCACCAGATAATATCCTTAGAAAGGTTGATTTTCCTGCACCATTTGCTCCAATAATCCCATAGCAATGACCAGGTGTAAACTTTAAATTAACATCTTCAAACAGCTTTTGATCTCCGTATCTTAATCCTAATCCTGTTATAGTTATCATTTATATTTCATCTCCATTATAAAAAATTAATCCATAATAATATATGTTAGTTTGTTTCTTAATTTTTTTACAAAAAATAAAAAAATCCCGCAACGACCTACTCTCCCGGGGCGTTACCACCCAAGTACCATCAGCGCTGAAGGGCTTAACTTCTGTGTTCGGGATGGGAACAGGTGTGACCCCTTCGCTATCGTCACGGAATATTATAATTCAGGTATAAGGTATATGGTATATGGTATAAAAAGATTTCTCTACCTTCTACCAGACCAAAGGAATACTTGTTAGAATCTACCTTCTACCAGGTTTTTTTGTGGTGCGGGAGAAGGGACTTGAACCCCCACGTCTATTGACACTAGATCCTAAGTCTAGCGCGTCTGCCAATTCCGCCACTCCCGCATGTTCTTTCTTGGTGACCCATCAGGGACTCGAACCCTGGACACCCTGATTAAGAGTCCTTTAATTAACTAGTCTAACTTATCCTTATTGATTCTCTAGGGTTCCCTTTGCTATTGCTTGTTTTTTGAACGGTAAAACATCATTTTGTAGAACAAGACCTGCCGAAATATGATAACCGAACAAGATGTATTATATCACAACAAACGAGAAATAGAAAGGAGAAAATTATGGAAAAATTAAATAAAAAATTAAATATGGATGAAAGATTTAAAAAAAATATAGGAGCAACAGCAAAAGACTGGGAACTCTGCCTAAAAGTATTCTTGAATGATGGAATAACTAGAAATTTGGCGCCAAAAACCATAGAATGGTATGAAGAATCACTTCGAGGGAGATTATTAAAAAAAGTTCATGTTGAACCACAAAAATTTACAAAAATAAATTTAGAATATTTAATCGAAAATATGAAAAAAGATGGTCTTAAAATAACCTCTATAAATACATATTTGCGTTCTATTAGAGCCTTTTTCGGATACTTGCGTGAAGAAGAGGGTTTAAAAAATCTTCCAAAGGTAAAATTGCTCAAAGAAGATAAGGAACCAATAAAAGCTTTTAAGGAAGAAGATATTAGAAAATTAATAGAAAAACCAAAGAAAAAGAACTTAAAGAATTTTGCAGACTTAAGAGATTATGTTATTGTATGTTTTTTGTTAGGAACCGGTGTAAGGCTTAACACATTTATTAATATTAAAATAAGTGATATTGATTTCGAAAATAGAGAGGTTTATTTAAGAAAAATGAAGGGACGGGAACAAATTAGAATACCCTTATCTTTTTCACTAGCAAAGACACTTAACGAGTATTTACAAATTAGAGGAAGAGAACCAGAAGATTTTTTATTTTGTAATGTCTATGGAGAACAAATGAAAGGGAAAAATGTAGAGGATAGAGTAAGACTATATTGCAAAAAAAGATTAGGAAAAGAAAAATCAAAAGAATATAGGTGTTCCCCTCATACTTTTCGCCATACTTTTGCTATTCTTTATATGAGAAATGGAGGAGATCTGTTAACTCTCCAAAAACTTTTAGGACACAAATCTATTTCTATAACCACTCGATATGTAAATTTGCTGCCTGAAGATGTGAAAAGAGAGTTTGCAAAGTTCTCACCACTGGACAATATCACTAATTTTAGAAACACATCAAGGAAAGCAATAAGGCTAAAATAACTAGTCCTAAAATAACTACTTCGAGGGAGGAATTATAAATAAAGGCTACGAGATTAAACAAAATTCCTCGTAGCTTTTTTAGGTTTATAAGCAGAAATCCCTCGAAGCAATTCTAGTCTATAGGTGAAAACCTATAAGTAAGAAAAGAAACAAAACCTCACCCTTGTGAAACATACTTTCTATTATTTCTATAATCACAAGTAGTTTAAAAACTATTTATTTAATAAACCTATTTTTAGTATTTGAATATATAATATTAAATAGTGCTGTAATAAAGAATATAATTATGCCGGTAGTATGAAGGATTGGCTTGTTAACAATATTACTTAAACTCCATAGAAAAGTACTAAAAGCGAATACGAACATCGCTTTGCTCATAAACCTACATAATGCCTTTTCATCAACTTTAGATTTCTTTTCGCTTTTCATTGTATTATATCCTGCTATTAAAAAAGACCCTTTATCCATATAAAAAATTATTCCTAAAATTACGAATATAACAGTAATTATAAAATCAAAAATATACATTTCTCTCAACTTCCTTTTCCAATACCATATCCCTCCTATGTCGCATAATTCTACAACTTACATTAACTAAAGCTCTACCCATTAATCTTATTTATCAATTTGTAAGCATATCCCGCTCAATCAATTGACAACTTCCCATAAACCAGTAATTGTAAGCCAATCGAAAAAACTGTGCCTATTACATACATGAAAACTGGATGGAATATGAATAGATCATACTTCGATACTTCCCCAAATGTATATTGAATTACTGCGGGTATAAATATTGCTATACTGATACAAAACACCAGCCTCATAAGTCTAGTTTGTATACTTAACGA
This sequence comes from uncultured Eubacteriaceae bacterium, assembly GCA_964533275.1. Taxonomy (GTDB): domain Bacteria; phylum Bacillota; class Clostridia; order Eubacteriales; family Garciellaceae; genus CAZHJK01. The sequence continues at coordinate 91,879 of CAZHJK010000007.1, forward strand.
GAGATCTTTGTTATTTGGATTCCAGTGCAGACCTAATGCTACAACAATAAGTAAAGCTATTACTCCATACATATGCGTTCCCCCTTCTGTTAATTATAGTGATTGGATTTCAGATAGCGTCTCTCTCGCACTCGTCTCGAAGTTCTTAAAGTAGTATTTAAGGTTTGCCCTGGTGATGTAGAAATCACACAGTTTTATCTTACCTTATTCAGCCTTCAAAAACACATCGTGCGTTGCACACTATTGAAAATTCTGATTAGATAAAAAATGTGTAAGGACTTAAGATAAGATTATGGAATCTATATATCCTTATTAATTTCATGTGAGATACCTTTATATATCACATATATCAATAATAACCCTATCAATATATATGCAATGAATTTAAACGCTTTTATACTTGGGAAAATTGCAATCATTAGAATTAATATAGAAAAAAAGGCTATTATAAAAAATACATTAGATACGAAAGAAATCTCTCTCCAGTCATTCTTAAGTCTCTCTTTTATTTTCGTAGTAGCAGTCAAATATTCCATGCTAATAGGAGGTATTACCTTTTTTCTTATCAATAATCCTAGTGCCATAGAAATGAGTAATAATATTATTCCAATAATTAAGTCCATTTATAATCAATCTCCTTTACAATAAAACTAATTCATATAAACTAACTATTGCGCAATAGATAAAGAATATGCATCTAAACATAAATAATAAGCATAGGGACGGAGTTATTGCTTCCCCTGTGTGTCATTAAATATAAAATATATGTCGTTCTACATTTTTACTGATGAGATTTCAATTATCTTATTTCCCATATTATTTATTTCTTGTATCCCTTTTCCCTTTTGTATCAATGATAATTTTCTCACATTTTACGCAATAAAATACATCTTCAACACTTTCAGAAAACCCTGCAAGAATTATACCTCTAGAAAACCATTGCAATATACCTCCTCTATCTTTCTCCTTTGGTACCCATTTTATTGCATACCTATCTCCATGAATAACTCCCTTATGCATCTCATCATTACAATAAGGGCAACGCATTATATCACATCCTCTCATATCTTCAATTTTAAAAATTCATACATTTATGTATTTTTCTGCTATTGTGACAGAAGAGATAAAAACTGCGTCTTAAAATAATAATTAAACCTTTGTATTTTTATATCTTTGTTTAGAAATTAAACCTAAAATAATACCAATTAGAATTGAGAAAATGAAAACAGTTCCCCATATTATCCAAGCGTTATTTGTTCCCCCTCCACCTGGGTCTATCCCATCAGTATTGAATATCATAGCAAGAATAAATCCTCCCATATAACCTACAAGAGTAGCTACTGGAATTATATGATTTCTATATATTGTAGCGACAACTATTATAGTCAGACCAACCATAGCCAGCGTATTTGGCCACGATTTCATACCATGCATATCAAAAAATATAAATCTGCATAGCCAATATGAAATACCAAATAGTCCAACCATACTAATTGCCCGCACGAGGCTATTTTTAAGATCAATTGTTTTCAAGTATATCCACCTCCTATTATTAAATAATCATTACTGCACGTTGTTTACTAATATGCAATAGGTTCAATTTTAGCGGGGTCAGGAATATTGTACTTATTGGAATGAGTCATGCTCCATTGAGCCGGGGGAGCGAGGGCAACTTCTTTTTGATAACAATGATTTTGTTCATCCCAGTAATAATCCACTAATTTGAAGTCAACACTCGTTGTTATTGCTACATATATCTTTCTTCGTAGTTCTGTGCTTTCAGGACTCTCAATTTTATCTTGGTTAAAGCTTGATATCCAAAATTGCAGCTCCCCGTGCTGCACATAGTCATCAAAAAGAGGGAAGACTTCTTCTCCTTTCCTTACAAGCAAAACCCATTGGTGGCCTGTATCCCATCCCATCTGACCATCAGGGGCGATTTGCGCAGAGGTATACACTTCTATGCTTTCCTTATCACCGTCACTATCTGTATCGTCATAAGTTCTTTCAAGCAGTGTTAAGCCATCGGTCGAGAAGTTTTCCATTGATTGTATTGACTCTATATTTTTATTTGATATATTCTTCTCTGAACTGCATCCTGTTGCAAAGCAAGTGATAAGAAAGAAAGCTAAAACTATTTGTATTATTGAATGTTTTCTTTCTATCATTTTTTACCCCCCTTCTACAATATATAAATACTTTACATTAATCTATTGACGTACACTATATAAAGAATGAATCTCAAAATAACACTTCTCAATTAGTATATTAACGAATTTGTTTCAATAAGCATTTATCCTTCTACAAATTTTTTTATTTCAGTAATATCCTCTTGCCTATAATACTGACCTGGATAAATTCTTGTGGTCTTGAGTTTAAAGCTATGTAGTTTATTTTTATTTGTATCAATTTTAATGTCTTTTATATCTTCCCATTTAGCCAATATGTTTAAGCCCTTTCTTCCACGATAATATATTCCCTTTTCATGAATTCCTTCACTTACCACACCAGATATTATAGATATAGCTCCCGCAAGTGCAAGTATATAGTAATACCATAAATTACCGCCAATATAAGCCATACTACAAAATATCAAAGTTATAACTATTAGAATAATAGCCCTTGGTTTTGTTAGTTTCACTAGATAAATACACTGTCTTCGTATTCGAAAATGATAGATGCTTATAGAGATAAAGCCTAATAAGAATATTAATCCGTATATTGCTTGTTGAACGCCCATTTGCCATTCTCCCCTACTTATAACTATAAATTCTCTAAAACTGGATACATATTTTTAAGATAGTAAAGATTAAATTAGAATTATTCATATATATCCATATCTATTATATGAAGCCCATCTTTGCTTACTCTTTTTAAACCATATGGTACCGACCCATGCATAACGTTATAAAAAATCCATTCTTCTGTTAAACCAAGTCCTAAAGTATCTAGATAACTTTCACCATCAATTGTAATTTTATTCCCTCCGTCTATATCCATTTTATAAAGCCCTTTGATTTCAAAATAGTTTTTTTGTGGTTTCTTTAATGTGTAGAATATATACTCATTATCCTTTACAAAAGTAAATATTTTTTCATTGGATAAGCTCTCTATGGTATAATCCTCTAATTTCATCCTGCATAATTGATCTTTATCTACATCTAAATAATAGATGTATTCATTATCTTTAACCATATTTTTGGCTTTCACATCTGTTAAAAATTCTTTTTCCCTACCATCAATATCCATTCTCTCTAGGAAATCTTCTCCATTATTTTCATAACTATAATATATTTTGCTATCGTATATAGCCATATCAATGATCTTTTCCTCATGCAAGATCTCTTTATTTTGACCGTTTACATCCATTCTATAAAGTTTATAATCATCGTCAAGATTAATAAAATAGATATGTTTTCCCAAGACTTGCATTTGTAAGGAATGTCCTCTGAAAATCGTTTTTATATTACCGTCTCTTATATCCAACCGATTAATTTTAGCTCCCTGCCTATAGAAAATCCAGTTCTCCAAAACATTTATGGTATCTTTTCCTGGATTAATTGGCTCACCTACTAAAAGTACTTCATTGGTAAAATCTTTATCTGACTGATATATTTGAATTTGTTTTATATAATAATAGGAATCAACTGTTTCTGCTACTAAACCATAATTGTTTATATTATTTACAGTGTTTCCTATTAATGAATCATTTTCAATGTATATTTGTTCCACTTTAGTTAACTGATAATTGTGATACTTCTCTTTAATGTAGTCTGTAATATAGTCTGTCACTCCAAATGCTAATGCCATGAAAAATAGTGTCATGACTATTATGTAAATGGTTAAATTTTTCAGACTCCATTCACCTTTTTCCATACTAATCCCCCTCAATAAATTAGTATATTAATTAAGTTCTTTTTTCTATTTTTCTATTTGTTCTTTAAAAACCCTCTTAATTTCCTTTAAAAAGTAATAAGGTTTTATTATTAGATAAATTGTGAGATATATAAAAAAAGGGGAAAAGATCATTCTACAAAATCCATTTTCCCTATCTTTTAACATGTAGATTTTTTCGATTACTTGCTTGGCTATAACAAAATCTTTATATAAATGATTTTCTAGTTCGAATTTTTTAAATTAATATCCCGTAACCATGGTTGTCATTTCCGATGCTATTCACCTATGATTTTTACCAATACTCTTTTTGCTCTTTTCCCGTCAAATTCACCATAGAATATCTGCTCCCATGTACCAAAGTCTAACTTCCCTTCAGTTATAGCTACGACAGCTTCCCTTCCCATAATTGTTCTCTTTAAATGTGCATCAGCATTATCTTCATATCCATTATGAAAATATTGGTCATAAGGCTTTTCAGGAGCAAGTTTTTCTAAAAGGACTTCAAAATCCCTATGTAATCCAGATTCATTATCATTTATAAAAATACTAGATGTTATATGCATAGGATTGCATAAGAGTAAACCCTCTTTAATGCCACTTTCTCGCAAACATTCTTCTATTTGTGGAGTAATATTTGTAAATGCTCTTCTTGTTTTTGTATTAAAGGTTAATTCCTTTCTGTAAGATTTCATACTGGACCTCCTTCGTATATAGTATCTCTAAACAATAATATATCTAGGCTCCTAATAATGTTTTGTGTATTGCTCATTTATTATTATTTAGAAAAGGAGTCTGCTTTGAATTTTTAGGAATAATTGCAAATTTAAATATAAAAGAAAATACCAGAAATGCGATACAGATAAGACTGGTACTGTTGCTTGTAATAATATTTGACTGAATAATTTGTAAGGCAACTAATCCGTTAAATACATAGGATAATATAAATCCTGCCAATGAAATACTCAACAAGTAATTCCCAAGCAATGACCTTTTATAATTGTCTGTATTATTGGATTTTTGGATAGATAAAGTATGTTGAATTTGTTTAACTAATCCGTAAGTAAAACCAATAATTAGAATTAAAACTACAGCATAATCAAAAACTTCACTCATTATTAACACCTCTTTATTTTTTCTACTTTTTAAACTATGTTGCACACAATTCTACAATTATGATAAAAAGATAAAAATTCGTCTTAAACTTTTACTTTGATAATCTATTTTTATATAAAAATAGATTAATTATATTTAATATAATAGTTATAATTATTAGCACTGCTGATACAAAAACTAAAGCTCCCGTTGTATCCATGAGGGCAGACCAGTCTTCAATCTTGACTAAATAATTATTATAAATTATTTGAAACCATAAGGAAATAATGCAAGCACTCATACTCAATATGGATAAAGTAATCCAATTCTTTTGATTACCCCTTCTGTAACTAATTATGCTAATAATAGGAAATAGCCAAGAGATTAATCCAAGTAATAAGCTGCCAACATTAAACCAACCATAAAAAAATGAATTGAACATAGTACACCCCTTTAAAAATATTTTAACCTGCTTCACATTTTTCCTACTTATATGTAATATCTTCTTATTTTATAAAATCAGATTTCTATTATAGGTTTAGTAAAGATATATATCCTCAATAGTATATGTTCTGAATAAATTCTTTGGAAAACTATTTTTCTTCAATTGCATAAAATAGGTATTCCCTGATTGTATATTATTCCAAACCTCGCTTATAGTTCTCTCTTCTGGTTCTTGGTTTTCATCAATAAATAACTTGAAAGTATAATTGTTTTTTACTTCAATTTCGAGTTCTTCCTCTTCTTGTTTAATTGTTTCTTTTATTCTTTCATCCATAAGTTTAAAATTTCCATGATAACCATTAATATAATATGTATCCATGTCTTTGTTCTTATCAGTTACATGAACCCAACCAAAGGTAGTTTTGCCACCACCACCGTAAATAATTATTAAAACAAGTATGATAATCAGACCAAAAATAAACTTCTTCTTTTTCATCACTTTCCCCCATTATAATTAATTTTCCATAGGAATTATAATTTTCTTTTTAAATAATCCCTTGCCCACCAATAAAACAATTTTACCTTTTTTTTCTATTTTCTTTACGGGTTTACCCCATACTTGTTCCAATTTATAAATGGTTTCCTCATCAGGTATTCCAATAATTCCAATTGATGCTGCTTCTTTTTTCAATTTTACACCCCTAGCATATAAATTTTCTTGGCTTCACCTTATGAATAAGTATCGTATTTATAAATATAATTTATTTGGTGAAATGTTCCAAAATCAATCTAATTTTATATACATACTTAACGAATCATCCATATAAGCCATGCTAATAAAAGTATTATCATATCTTAATAGAATCCCCACAGAAAGATAATCATCATCTATTTCCTCTGAAACTTTTTCTATTTCCATAAATCCGACCTCTTTTAAGTCTTTAACATATTGTTGAGATTCTTTTTTTGTTATATCGGACAATTGTAGATGACAGTATTCTTGATCAGGTTCAATCCAACCAAACAACAATTCCCCTGATTCAGGCGGGGGTATATTGGTAGTATATTCGTTTTGTGGCCATTCCATGGTATCTAACATATTAATGTTTTCAGGCAAAGCACCTTTCTTATTATCGGCGTCTATTCCGTTATCAAATGTAGTTATACCTATATTTTCTGATCCGTTTACTCCTCCAATTGTACTAGTAGGTTTTGAACTGTTCAATTCTTTTTCACTATCTATCTCATTGTTACATCCTGAAATAACAAATAATGGACAAATAATTAATAGAATTAAAACTTTTTTCAGCATACTTAACACCTCCTGTTTAATACATAAGTCTATATCTATCACACAAAATGAATATTACTTCCTAATTTTATTTAAAGAAATCTTACTGAATCTTTTCTCCTTTTCGTACCAAGCGATAATTCCGCATATGGCACCCCAAATAAGAAGAAAAAACATTAAACCTATGCTCACATTTATAGGTACCTCTGATAATATATAACTAGGTGTACGACCAGTTACAATGTACTGACCACCAAATACCATAGCTGCCATAGAAATAATGGCTTTCATGCCTTCACTTAACGTATTAATTAAACGTCCTTTTTTCCTCTTTTCACTCCATTTATGATAAAATCTCTTTTCTAAAAGATTACTTCTCATAATTCTATAGAATGTAGGGGGAGCAAGGATAATACCAACTATTATATAATACAAACCCGAGTGATAGATATTATTATAAAGTGGAATTGTCAATAGAAATATAAGTAATAAAATTGCGATAATATTCTTCCCTTTTTTTAATTCTTGTAGAAGCAATTGTATCTCTCCTTTCTCTGCCTTACTAATTTCCATAAATCATTACATCTTACTTTTCAACTAAACATTAATATACTAGTGTGCATTATATTCATATCACAAATCCTGAACATCAATGTTCTTTTACTATTTTCCTTAACTTTTTTGTATCTTCTGGTGTTACATAATAGAGGTTATACTCGTTACCAACATACATCAATATACTTTCCTGGCCTTCCTGTCCTAGAATTAAATGTAAAAGATGATAATCTCCGTTTACATATTCAACCAATATATCATAATCTGGTTTATCCTCATTGATATTTTCTATGGAATTCTCCCTTTTTCCCTTTGCATTTTTGATGACTCCTTCAAAGACAGATACAACTCCTTTTTCATGATAAATGGTAGAAAAATTCTTATTTAGGGCTCCAAATCCTTGGGATTTAGAAAAAGAAATGGATGACATGTGATCCAATAGTGTCATTTCCTTATTGGCAACACCACAAGCTGCTATAGTTAAAATAATACTAGTTATTAATAGAATAAATAATACTTTTTTCATCACTTTCCCCCATGATAATTATTTTTCTATAGGAAGTATGTAGGTTTTCATTATTTCTATAACTTACTTAATTATGTATTTGGAAATTATAAATATAAACTATATAATTATCCATTCTATATTAGATTCTCTTATATTCCCAATTATCCATGCAATTAGAAATATAGCGCCAAAAATTACAATTCCAAAAAAATACTCCATAATGTTCTCTCCTCACCTTCTATAAATTAATTTATTTTTATGCCTATTTATATTATTGAAAGTCAGCGTTAAGTTTATAGACTATATACTTATCTATTCTATATTACTTCTAAAATTCCTACATAAATAAAAAAAGAGCTAACTATATTACTCTATGGATAAATAATATTTGCTTTAAACCTATCCCCTAAAACCAGGAAATGGTATAAGAAAATGCCTCGAGGAGGAGATTCACAGCACGATCTTTTTTGGATATCTGCGTTTTCTTCTTTGGATAATATTATAATATCGTAAATTTAAAAAACTCCCTCGAAACAAACTCAAAAACTATGAATATGCAATCCACATCATTTTTTACAACCTTATTTGTTTAAGGAGGAATATAGATGGATAAAAATGAAGTTGCAAAGTTGCATTAATGGTGGGAGGCAACAATAGTGTTACATCTTTAAAAACAGCCATTCTGGGTTATATGAAAAGTGGTAAGATTGTATATCTTGATTGTATTAGCGTTACAGCTAATTATATTGCCACAAAAACTGTAATCGCTACAAAAGCGCAATTGGTAACCCTTGGTAAAGAACTAGATTTTGATATTATTTATAAAGATTATGAAATAGAAAATTCAAGGGGGAGTAATATAAAAACTGGAATTCGTTGGATACTTCAAGATGCTTAAAACAATGTATAGTATAAAAGTAGCGGGGACTTGCCTCGCTATTTTTATATGTGAAGATTAAATTTAATCTAGAAGAATATATTGATTTGCATAAATCTATTGATTTCAATAGACTTTTCCCATTATATATCTCAAAGTTAACATTCATAATCAACCTCAATGAGCCTGTTTAAATCTGTTGTTCTAATATATAAATAAAACACCCATTTCACCCTGTAGCTCTTTATTATGAAGTCATCTTTAACTATGCTAATTCTTATAGAATATAATTTATTTAGGCTACTGCTTATAAACTTCAACTTCAATTAGCTAAAGATATATATTGATAAGATGCCAAGAATCAATAAATGAACAGGGTAGAATACATAGAATAGATATCTATTTCCTTTTCCAACAGTTCCATTATAATACCTAATTAGAATAAATGCTATTAACCCAAATAATTGAATCCACATAAACCCTAATGACATAATACTTAATACAATTATTCCCCCAATTACTAAATGTTTAGGGCGATTTCTAAAGATATAAAAAATAGAAATAAGTAATATTCATTACCCTCCATATATAGATGCTTCAAAAAAATTTTATGATCTTCTAAAGTCATATTTCTTAATTAAAATTCCCTTTTATAAACCTATCTTTTTTTCAATCTGTACATTGTTTTAGTTTTAGTTGGATAATGTGTTTTTAAATATTTTACGCCCATTAGCACGATAATTTCCCTCCTGGCTATCATCATCATCTTTATAGTTCTGCAATGCTTTTTTTAGTTATTAAATCTTTAAATTCTTCTTCTGACATTGATAATAATTCTTCCAATTAAAAACACCTACTCAACAAATTTAATAAGCTCGTATTATAATTTGCCAATAAAAACTTAATTAAGTCATTTTATTTATAATTCCATATATACTACATATTTCCTTCATTTTTTTAATAATCGGGCATATAAGTTTAAATAAAGTAATATTATTATAAAATGAATGAGCTAATAAAATAAATAAAAGATAAAACTTCTTGAATATAATTTGCTATAATAAAAGCTCTTTAAACAACATTTTTTCCCCTATATCGGCTAACTTAAGTTAACCACTTACTACATTCATAATACAAAATATTATAATAAAACAATACTAAATTTAAAGAAACATTCACTACTTGTAGGGCTAACTAAAGGTTACTATATACTATAAAGGATATGAGAATATAGATTATTTTCATCTATTATAAAAAAGGTTCTCTAATGAATGTACGACTAACTAAAAAGTAGCATAGCTAATAGAAAGTTAATATCAACTATCTAACTATAGAATATTTATAATAAGGATTTGAAATTATTGAAAATGATGTTTTATATCTTTAAACAGAAGACAATCTATGATTATTATACTTCTTTATCGATATAGAGATTGTCAGGTTTTCATTATTATATAGATTTTACATAGAAGAAAAATCTCCTAAAGTATCATTACATATCATTTGTTAAATTTTATAGCAAGTGAAATTATTAAAATAAAAGGAGATGAAGTAAAATGCAAAGTTCACACATTAAAGAAAGTGGAAGGATGATTATTCTAAAAAGCTTATATAAGCAAATTGAGGAATATGTTGGGTACTATAATCGCTATTGTATAGAAACCGACATGCCAATGACTGTAAAGGATTTTTTTGATGAAGCCTTTGAGTTCATTCTAGAATATAAGAACAAGCTTGATTATAAGCATATGGAACCCCTAAAATTTCTTTATAAAAGCAATATAGAAGTAGATTATAAATTAAAAAAGGAACATCAGGTATATATAAATGATGATCTTAAAGAGATTGGGAATAACACAATTAGTCTGGATGATATATGCAACTTTATTTTAACTTAATTGATTTAATAGATGAAAATCCATCTACATCAATAAACAAGGCATACAACATTTTAAAACAAAAAAGAAATAATATGAATGAATTTAAAAAAATAATAAGAGTATGGGAAATAGAAGTGGCTTTAAAAATGGAAGAAGAAATTTCAAAGCAAAGTAGAAATAAAAATTTAAAAAATTTAAATAAATCCCTTTCTCGTGATAATACTGATTATTTTTATCTGAAAGAAGAAGGCTTTCACTATACAGACTTTTTAGCTAGGAATGATGTAGCATTTAAAGATGACAAGAAACATGAAATAAGCGAAATTAATAAATTTATAAATAGGATTTGTTACATTATTAGAAATATAGAAGGAGATATAGTAGGGATACAGGGTAGATCTGTTTTAAGTAACATAACGAAAAAAGAAAAGGTTATGAACACTTGGGACTCAAAATCAGGTACCCATTTTTATTTATTGCATCAATTTGTGAATAATAAAAAAATAAATAAAGTAATAATCACTGAAGGACCTAAAGATGCCTTGAGAATAAAAGAAAGCGTAGAAAAAAACAACCTTAATAATATAGCTATTATTAGTAGTTTAGGCTGTTTTATGTCCCAAGCACAATTTTATTTACTATCAAAAGTGTTTAACAAAAAGGTAGAAATATGCCTAGCTTTTGATGTAGATGATAATGGCAAAAAAGGAACAATTCATGCTGCGAAGAGATTAAAGGAGAGAGGATTTGAAAATATAACCTTTGTTTTCCCTCCATGTTTTAGAGATGATTGGGGAGAGTTAACCACAAGAAAAGAACAAGATCAAATAGTAGATTCAATAAAAAACACAATAAAAGTAACGATGGAAAACTACGAGAATGAAGAAGATAAACGAGGAGAACAAAGAAACAAAGAAATACTGGACCGTATTAGACAAGATATAAGAAAAGCATTCCTAGTTAACATACACCGAAATAAATAAAGAAGATGCGTTGTGGAAACAAAAACTAAAGAAATCATTAATCAGAGAACATCTAGAAGATTTATTGATATATCTTACTGAAAGTAGGATAGTGTATTAATATGAATTTGATAAATCCCATATCTCTTAAGAATTAGATTCTGTAGAAAATTAGAAAATAGATCTATAATAGAAAATATATCACTAATAAAAAATATATCTGTAATAAAAAAATGATACCTTAATATAATAAAGAGCCTTTAATGGCTCTTTTCTTTTTTTGATATATTTGATAGAATTGATGTAAGATTTTGTTCGTCTGACTTACTTACAAAAAATGCCGAAAAAAAAACGAGAAAGCAAATATAGAAATTTGTGTAGACTTGGATTTTCTAGGCTTCCATCGATTTATTTAAAAATTGGTGACCCATCAGGGACTCGAACCCTGGACGCCCTGATTAAGAGTCAGGTGCTCTACCAGCTGAGCTAATGAGTCATATTAATTGATAGTTATCAGTAAAATCAATAAATTCTATATTGGTATAGGTTTCAGGGGTTTTCTGTTCCCTGTTCCCTGTTCCCTATTGTCTATTCTTGATAGTAATGGTGGAGGGAGAAGGATTCGAACCTTCGAAGGCTCCGCCAACAGATTTACAGTCTGCCCCCTTTGGCCACTCGGGAACCCCTCCACAATATAAAATTTAAATGGAGCTGGCGATAGGAATCGAACCTACAACCTGCTGATTACAAGTCAGCTGCTCTACCGTTGAG
>CAZHJK010000008.1:0-91818 GCA_964533275.1 uncultured Eubacteriaceae bacterium
AATTAAAGCCTTCCATATATTGATGGAAGGCTTTATACCATTCTATTTATTTCCTTTTTAAGTCTTTTTATAATTCTTTTTTCTAATCTTGATATATAAGATTGAGAAATTCCAAGTAAATCTGCAACCTCTTTTTGTGTTTTTTCAATTCCATCCATTAATCCAAAACGCAATTCCATTATCTTTTTTTCTCTTTCATTTAATTTATTCATAGCAATTTGCAATAATTCTTTATCAACTTCTTCTTCAATATACTTATGGATAATATCATTATCAGTACCAAGTATATCAGATAAAAGCAATTCATTCCCATCCCAGTCTATGTTTAAAGGTTCATCAAAGGAAATTTCTAATCTAATTTTATTATTCCTACGCAAGAACATTAATATCTCATTTTCTATACATCTAGAAGCATAAGTAGCAAGTTTTATATTTTTTTCTGGATCAAAAGTGTTTACAGCTTTTATTAAGCCAATAGTTCCTATAGAGATTAAATCCTCCACACCAATTCCTGTGTTTTCAAATTTTCTTGCAATATACACAACTAGTCTTAAATTTCTCTCAATTAATACTGTCTTAATTGAGTTATTATTACTTTGTTTCTTTAAACGATTTACAAGATAAGTTTCTTCCTCTAGTGTTAAGGGTGGAGGTAAAGCTTCACTTCCTCCTATGTAAAAAATTTCTCCTGTTTCTTTTATTTTTAATAAATATATAATTTTTACATATATAATCTGTAGTTTTAATAAAAAGATCCTACCTTTTACTTTCATGTCTATCCCCCTATGAATGTTTGTTTAAAATTTCTGGATGCAATAGAGCGCTATACTCTCCACTTTTACTTAGACTATAATTATATATTGCCATAATAACATCTGTTACTTCCTTTTTTTCCTTTTTATCAAACAATATTATTTTATCTGTTTTAAATCCAACTAAAAGTCCATTTTGTTCACCTATTGATGAATAGGGAATCATTCTAAACCGTTTTATCCAATTTGAGTTCACAAGAACCTTAGAAATTTGTTCAAAATTCTTTTCTTCATTATTCCTAAAAATATTATTAATTTCAATGGGTAAAATATCTTTTATTAAATTATATTCAACAATTATTACTGGAAGCTTTGAGACTGGATCATATAAAAAATTGGCAGTATCAAAAAGACCTAGAGTTTGTACTTCTTTCCCATCAACAAAAATATTTAATTGGGTTATTATATTTTCCTTTGATATTTTCTTTTGAATAAATTCCCATGAAAATTTAATTGAAAAAAATGCAATTATACATGTAATTATTAATAAGTTTATAGGAAAATCCGAAACATAAAAAAAACCCTCCGAAGCAAGTCCTCCACGATTTGTCATATAAATTAAAGCAAATGCTGTACCTCCAAAAATAAATGATATAAGATAAAAAATTGTAAATGGTCTTATAAAATCTCTTATTCTAATAGGTGTAAAAACAATTATAATAATTAGAATAGATAAACATATCTTCATAGATAATTCACCTAAGAAATTCAGGGAAGGTAAATATATTAAAATGGTATATATAGCTCCAATAGTAGATCCAAGTATAATTTTAATCGTATTTGTTCTAATTTTTGAAAATCGAGCAGTAAGACATATAATTATGTAATTCATAATAAAGTTTTCAATTATAATAATATCACCATAAATATAAGTCACAATCTCCCTCCTTTATTCAAGGGATTTGCATTTTATAATACAATATGCTCTTCCACCTCAATTTATGTTTTAGTGAATTGTATAAATGTAATTTTTTTAAATTACTGACCATCTTCATATGAAATAATGAGAATTTGTTTAAGAAATCTAAAGTCTAATATGTAATTTCCTTTTTTTGTATAATAAATTCTATACCATTATAACTTAATTTAATTTAAAAACATGTCATAATAGGGCGTCGAAAATTCTTTATTTATATAGAAAAATAAAAAATTTATGCTCTTCTAACTGTACAAAAAAAAGAATAGGAAAATCCTATTCTTTTTTTAACAAAGTTTTACTATTTATGTTTTCTTAAAAAAGTTGGAATATCTAAATCTTCATTTGAAAATTGTTTAGCATTCTTATTTATAGTTGCTGCAACTTCATCATAGGATTGAGTTGCCATATTTTCAAATCCTGTTGCAATTACAGTGATTTTTATTTCATCTTGGAGACTTTCATCTATAACAGCTCCAAATATTAAATTTACATCAGGATCTGCTGCCTGTGCTACTAATTCAGCTGCTTCATTTACTTCAAAGAGACCTAATTGTGAGCCTCCAGTAATATTTAATAAAACCCCTTTAGCTCCTTGAATTGAAGTTTCCAGCAATGGGCTTTGAATAGCCTTCTGTGCAGCTTCAGTTGCCCTATTTTCTCCACTTGCTCTTCCTATTCCCATATGAGCTAAGCCAGTATTTTCCATAATAGTATTTACATCTGCAAAATCTAAATTTATTAATCCAGGTACTGCAATTAAATCTGAAATACCTTGTACACCTTGAAGTAATACATCATCAGCTATTTTGAATGCATCACCTAATGAAGTTTTTTTCTCAGCAACCTGCAATAAACGATCATTTGGAATCGTAACTAAGGTATCAACCTTTGATTTTAATTCTTCTATTCCTTTATCCGCTTGGATCATTCTATTTCTACCCTCAAAATTAAAGGGCTTTGTAACTACTCCTACAGTTAATATACCTAATTCCTTAGCAATTGATGCAACCACAGGTGCAGCACCTGTACCTGTACCTCCTCCCATTCCTGCTGTAATAAAGACCATATCGGCACCTTCTAAAACCTTATATATCTCTTCTTTACTTTCCTCAGCAGATCTTTGTCCAATTTCAGGGTTTGCACCTGCCCCTAAACCCTTTGTTATCTTTTCACCTATTTGAATTTTATTTTCCGCTTGAGACAAAACTAAAGCTTGCTTATCAGTATTTAGAGCAATAAACTCTACTCCTCGAAGGCCAGCTTCAATCATTCTATTTACAGCATTATTTCCTCCACCACCACAACCTATAACTTTAATTTGTGCAAATTGTTCTAATTCCATATCAAACTCAAGCAAATTGAGACCTCCTTCAATCTAGTTAAAATATTGATAATTGTATTAAGTACTTATGTTGAAAGTTTGATTATATTAATTTACTTTAATAATAATAATTCAACATTATTATTATTTTCCCTCTTTTTATTATGATTTTTATTTATTTTATTTTTTTACTATTCTATTTAGGAGATGTCTTCTTATTATAGCAAAGTTTTGAAAAAGCCTTGTGCCAAAAGCAAAAATAGCAGCATAATAAAGAGGAACACCTAAACGATCACCAACATAAGCTAAAAATGCAGCTAAAATTGCATTCCCAAAAAATCCTGATATAAAAATATTACTATCAAACTTATGTTCCATATTGGATCTAATTCCACCAAATACTGAATCTAGCGCTGCTAACACAGCTATTGACATATAAGAAGAATAAATTACAGGCACATTAAAAGGTAAAACAAAACCTAAAACAATTCCTAAAATTAGTCCTATTATTGGAAGTAACATTATTTATCACCTTCTTCTTCAACAATTTTAAGGTATTTATATTCTTGAATATTCGGTACTCCCTTAATTAAAATATTATCTTGTTTGCTAATATAAATTTGTATATCCCACAACCTCATTAATTGGATAATACCTTCAGGGGCTGTTAATATACTTTCTAATTTTTCTGGTTCCCCTATAGCTTCAATAATAAAAGGTGGTGCAAAGATTTCGTTTCCCACTTTAATTGTTGCACCATTACAATCGATTTTAGAATTCCATGATATTGGAGCACCATTAATAGCTATTCTTTCAGCTCCTGCACCTCTTAAATCATTTATAATTTGTAAAATATCACTATTATGAATTATAAAATTATTTTCATTTTGACCTTCCTCATATTGTAAGCTGTCCTCCATATGAATCCTAACCCCCGGACCTTGTGTTTCCCTCTGTCCTGCAAGAACTCTATTCCACTTTAAGTCATTTTCTAAAGATTTGATTATATCTTCTACCTCATATTCATCTGAATAATAGGACTCTAATTTATCCGTTAGTTCATTAATTGAATTGTTTAGTCTATCTATTTCGCTTTGCTCATTCTCTATATTTTTTTTTTCTTCATATAAGCTTCTAATAGTAATTATATCTGAACTACTTTGGTCATGCTTAAATTGAGTTCCAGTTATAAAACCAGTAATAATAAAAATTGCGACTATTATCCATAATTTATTTATGTTCCCCATTTATGGGACCTCCCACCATAATTATTCCTCAACAGGTTGAGTATAATCAAAATCTATAATCCCTGAATATTTTGGAATCATAATTTCATCTTCCCTTTTAATGGTAACCTGTATATAATTTGAATTTAATAACTCTACAATTCCTCCTCTTAACTGTATAGCAGATTGTAAAGTTTGACCATCCCCTATTACTTTAAATACAAAGGGTCTAGAGTATTTCTCGCCATTTATAACAATATGATTCCCTGCCAATCTAATTTCTGAAGTAGATATAATTCTTTGTTCATTAATGGATATAGCTTCAGCACCCGATGAATTTAATTCATTTAACAATAATAAAAGATATTCCGGATATACAAGAAAAGGATCAAAACCTCCTTCACCATCTAAAGGTGTATAATCTAAAGTAATAACAATACCTGGTCCCGTTACATCTAATAGACCTGCTATCATCTGTGACTTTTGGGTATTTGTTCTTAAATTATCTACGATTTTACTGTCATGAACAACCTGGTCTTCAAATTCTATAATTTCATTTTCTAATTGTGAAATCTGATTCATTAAGCTTTCTTTTTCTTTTTTTAATTCATTTAATTGCCCAGCTAATTCTTGTGCCCTGGTTGTAGATACAAAACCACCTAATTGTGTAACTGATTTATATTGAGTTACTAACATTAAGCCAATAATAATACATATAATTGTAATTTCTAATTGTCCTTTATAAGCTTTTTTCATATTTATTCCTCCTAATTAGTACGAGGTTTATAGTGTGGGGCTCCACCATGACTTATATCTACAATAACCTTTGGTTTTAATTGTAAAATAAATGTTCTTACAAATTCAATCTTTTTTTCTAAAATACTATCATTACCGATTTTTATAACACTGCCAGCATTTGTATAAAGCTGCAAATTTAAATCATCTAATATATGTATTTCAGAAATTTCTTTTAACAGATCATTTTCCTTTAAGATGTTTATAATTTTTAGAATAGAATTTTTAAACCAAACTGGATTTATTTCAATAGGTTTTCCTATAATAAAACTAACTTCTTCTAGTCCAGTAATTAATGGATTATTATAGGTTTTTAATGATTGATTTTTTTCCATCACAACTCCTTCATCATCGATATAAAGAAATGTACCATCTTCAAAGGGAATAATACAAGCAATTTCTCTTTCCTGAATAGATAGAGAAACTTTATCAGGATAGTATCTAGTAATTTTCGCATCCTTAATAAATGAGTGCAAAAGAATATTATTCTCTATTTTACTACTGTTAAATTTAAAAATATTCATTCCTATTTCTATATTCGAAGTTCTTAATACTTCATTATCTTGGACATAGTCATTCCCAATAACTTCTATTTCTTTAATAAGGAAGAAATCAGTATAGAGTAATAGAAATATAGTTGTTATTATAAAAAATATTAAAATCAATAGTATTATACCATACTTGCCTTTTATAAACCTTCTATGTCCATTATAGTTTAATGTTTTTTTACATTTTGTTGACATGTCCATCTCTCCATATAATAATGTCTTCGACAATTTAGCAAGAGGACCCTAGGCTCCTCTTACAGCTTTTAGTTTGGCTCCCTGCTGGAATCAGCAGGGGAAATTACCTACATCCCCTATTTTTATTATAAGAATGTAGACTTTCTTATAATAAAAACTAAGGCCTTGTCCAATTTTTCGCTAATAAGGGTAGCATTACTGCGCTACCTTTATTCAATCTTACGAAAAATTGATGCTCCAATGCTTTGTAAAGATTTTTCAAAATCTTCATATCCTCTATCTACATGATAAATATTATCTACAATAGTATCACCTTCAGCAGCTAATCCTGCTAATACTAACGCCGCTCCACCTCTTAAGTCCATAGCAGCAACATGTGCCCCATATAACTTGTTGACACCTTTAATTACAGCAACTCTTCCATCCACATTTATATTGGCGCCCATTCGTATTAATTGTGAAGCATGTTTATATCTATTTTCAAAAATTGTTTCTGTAAAGATACTAGTACCCTGGGCAACAGTCATTAGAGCCATCATTTGTGCTTGCATATCAGTTGGAAATCCAGGATAAGGTAGGGTTCTAATAGTTTCTACTGCTTTTAATTTCTTTGGTGTATCTATTATTATTTTATCTTCAAGCTGAATAATTTTACTCCCTGCTTCAAAAAGCTTTGAAACAATAGAACTTATATGTTCAATATGGGCATTATTTAATGTTATCTTTCCTCCAGTAATTGCAGCAGCTACAGCAAAGGTTCCCGCAGCAATTCTATCAGGCATAATTTCATATTCTACATTACTTAATTTTTTAACTCCTTCAATAATAATAGTATTTGTACCAGCTCCCCTTATTTTCCCCCCCATTTTATTTAGAAAGTTTTGCAAATCATAAATCTCTGGTTCTTTAGCTGCATTTCTAATTATTGTAATACCATTAGCTAAGGAAGCAGCTAGCATAATGTTTTCAGTTGCTCCTACACTCGGATAATCTAGCTGAATTTGACTTCCTTTTAATGTACTAGATTTGCAATATATATATCCATGGGATTCTGTAACTTCTGCACCTAACTCACGAAGGCTTTTTAAATGTAGATCAATAGGACGCAATCCTATATCACAACCTCCAGGATAAGAAAACTTTGCTTGTTTATGGGTTGCTAAAATTGCACCTAGTAATATTATTGAAGAGCGCATTTCCCTTACTAATTTTTCTGGCACTTCATTGGTATGGATAGCACTAGAATCAACTATCAGTGTTTTTCCTTCTTTTCTTATTTTACATCCTATAGATTCTAAAATTAAAATCATTGTGCTTACATCCTTAAGATTCGGCACATTGTGGATAATACTTTCCCCTTGATTTAATAATGCAGCAGCCAAAATGGGTAAGACAGCATTTTTTGCACCTTGTACTTCTACCTCTCCTTTTAATGGTAAGCCACCTTTTATATAGAATTGGCTCATGTTTTTACACCTCCGAGAAGCCCATTTAATTATTATAAATTCTTAAAAGAAATAATCTATAATTATAATATGCTATATTCTCAATGATGTTACAAAAGCTCTATCTATCTAAAGTTGTATATCTAGAAATGTTAAGCAAAATACCAACTCCACCCATTAAAAAAAATAGAGACGATCCTCCTGCACTTATAAAGGGTAAAGGCATACCCGTTACAGGTAAAATCGAAGTAGCTACTCCTATATTAATTATAACTTGAAAGGCAATCATAAATACAACTCCACAGGAATACAACGAAGCAAAAATATCAGGTGCATGAAGGGCTATTCGAATCCCCCTCCATATTAGTAACATAAATAATATAATTATAGTTGTTGTTCCAATAAGACCCAATTCTTCACCTATATGAGAAAATATAAAATCATTTTGAGGTTCAGGTATGTATAGTAATTTTTGCTTTCCATTTCCTAAACCTTGACCAAACAATCCCCCTGATCCTAAGGCTAAGAGTGATTGAATAATTTGATAACCATCTCCAGCCATATCCTCCCATGGATTTAAAAATGCAGTGAATCTTTCCATTCTGTAATTTGCTGAAACTATAAGTACTATTAATGCAGGGACAGCTAATGCCACCAATCCAAAGATATATTTTAAATTTGCACCTGCAACAAAAAGCATGGAAAAAATAATACCTGCTATTACTACAGCTGTACTTAAGTCTGGTTCCAAAATAATAATCCCACATACCACTGCCATTAAAAATAAATATGGAATTATTCCCTTAGTTAAGGTTCTTATTTCTTCCTTTTTTTTATTTATACTATTAGCCATAAAAATAATTATACCTATCTTTGTCAGCTCTGATGGTTGTACAGTATAATTGCCTATCCCAATCCACCTTGTTGCTCCATTTGCAGATACACCTACGCCAGGAATAAATTTAATTCCTAATAAAATTAAACATATTATAAATATAAGATTAGCGTATTTTTGTATTTTTTTATATGGATAATATGACGCTATTGCCATAGCTATAAATCCTAACACACTCCATCTAACTTGACTTTTTAGAAAATAAAAATCATCATTAAACCTAATTCCTGCAGAATATTGGCTAGCACTAAACACCATAATAACACCTATTGATGTTAGTAAAACTACAGAAAAAATTATAATAAAATCAGCAGGATTTTTTTTAGGCATCACTTAACCCCCTTAAATCTTTTACAGTAGCTTTAAATAGGTTTCCCCTTTCCTCAAAACTATTAAACATATCCCAACTGGCACAGGCAGGTGATAATAGCACCACATCTCCCTTATCGGCTATTTTAAAAGAATTTAGCACTGCATTTTCAATGCTATTGACTTTTTCTATTTTGCTAAAACCTTGTTTTATAGCTGCATGCTCAATAATATCTGCAGTCTCACCTAATAAAATTAAATATTTGACTTTTCCATTAAATGAATTTATAAATTCTGTAAAATCACTTCCTTTATCCATTCCTCCTGCAATTAGTATTATTGGCTTTTTCATAGCTTGAATTGCTTTAATAGATGCTTCAGGATTAGTTCCCTTTGAATCGTTAATAAATTCAATATCTTCTATTGTATCAACCACTTCTATTCTATGACTTACTCCGTTAAAACTTTTCAAAACTTTTTTTATAACCTCTATTGAAATTCCAGCATAGTAACAAATTGCAGTTGCGGCTAGAGCATTTTCCAAATTATGGTCACCTAGCATTTTTATATCTGATACAGAGCATACCTTTATTTTTTCCTTATGATTATCCTTAATGATAATATCATTGCCTTCTACAAAAACACCCTTATCTAAAACTAATATTCTACTAAAAAAAATAACTTTACTAGTTACTTGTTTTTCTAATGAAAGAGTTATAGGGTCATCAGCGTTTAAAATTGTAATATCCTCTTTATTTTGATTAGAGAAAATCTTGCTTTTTTCTGCTATATAATTATCCATTGTTTTATGTCTATTTAGATGATCCGGGGTGATATTTAAAATAGCAGAAATAGATGGTTTAAAATACTTTATTCCTTCTAATTGAAAGCTACTAATTTCAGCAATAAAGTAGCCATTTTTTGTAGAATTGTCTATCTGTGAAATCATTGGCATTCCAATATTTCCCACAACATAAGTTTCATTTTTGTTTTTTCTAAATATCTCTCCTACCAAGGATGTAGTTGTTGTTTTACCATTTGTACCAGTTATAGCAATTATTTGTGTTTTGCTTAAACGATATGCTAATTCTATTTCACTTAAAACCTCAATTTTCTTTTCTTTCGCCTTTCTTATTATTGGTATATCAGAGGGTACACCAGGACTTACAATTATGTAATCTATTTCTTCTAATATAGATAAAGGAGGCTGCTTTCCAAATATTCCTTTAAAATTTGATTTATTGTATAATTCTATAATGTTTTTATCTACTTCTTCTCTTGACTTAATATCTGTTAAAATTACAAAAGCTTTCTTAAATAACAGAAATTTAGCAGTTGCATAACCACTTAATGCAGTACCTACTACAAGAAATCTTTTATTTTTTATATCCATGCTCTCACCTTTTTTCTTCTAATATGTTGATAATGCCAACATACTTATTAATGCTAAAATTAAACCAACTATCCAAAAACCAATAACTACCTTTGTTTCATGTATACCTTCTAATTCAAAATGATGATGTAAAGGACTCATTTTAAATATTCTTTTACCTGTCAACTTAAAACTTGTAACTTGCATAATTACTGAAAGAGTTTCAACCATATATATTCCTCCAATAAGTGGTAAAAAAAGCTGCATCCTTGTAAGCACAGCTAAAGCTGCCACAGCACCTCCCAGTGCTAATGAACCAGTATCTCCCATAAATACTTGAGCAGGATGAAAATTAAAACGCAAGAATCCTAAACAAGCGCCAGCAATAGTGCCTGCAAAGATAGTTAACCCAGTGTATCCCAGTCCTAAACTTGCCAATGCAAAAAAAGCTGCAACAACTAATGTGACTCCGGCTGCCAATCCGTCTAGACCATCCGTTAAATTCACACTATTAGCTACTCCTACAACAATAAAGATAGTAAGAGGTATATAAAATACACCTAAATTAAGATATTCAGATGTGAATGGAATTAGAAGTGAAGTTCCAATATAAGGATGATTAGCTGCATATACGGATACTATTCCAGCAATAATAATCTGACCAATTAATTTTTGATATGCTCTTAATCCTAAATTCCTTTTTAAAACTATCTTTATAAAATCATCTATAAAACCGATTACCCCAAATCCCAAGGATACTATCATTGCTATTATTAAATCAGCACTTTCTCTTGCAAAAAACATACTGGCAATAAACACTGCAATCATAATAATAATTCCACCCATAGTCGGGGTACCAGTTTTTTTAATATGACTCTTTGGTCCTTCTTCTCTAATACTTTGTCCAAACTTTAATTTTCTAAGAATTGGTAAAACTATTGGTCCTATTATTAATGATATAATAAATGATATTATAGTAGCATATATTAATTGTCTCATAATATATTAACACCTCTCTTGTAGAAATATTGCAATTTCCTCCATCTTCATGCCTCTTGAGCCCTTTATTAGCAGAACATCTCCATCTCTAATTATTGAGTTCAAATATTGAATTGCTTCATCATTAGACTTAAACGATTTTGCATTATCTTTTAATAAACCATTACTTACGGCACCATTTACATAAAATTGTGCATTCTTTCCAACACTCAGTAGTATATCTATTTTTAATTCAGTAAGTATTTTCCCAATATTAAAATGTGCTTCTTCGGCCCATTTGCCCATTTCTAACATATCACCAAGAATTGCTATTTTTCTTCTGTTACTTCCACTATCCTTTAAAGCATTTAAAGCTGCTTTCATAGAATCAGGATTAGCGTTATATGCATCATTTATTATCTTGATTTTACCATTTTCAGAAATATCCATTCTCATTTTACTTGGTTTAAATTTATTTAAACCTACTTGAATTTCCTTATAATTAAGTGCAAAATATTTGCCTATGTATATTGCAAATAAACTATTATAGATATTATGAATACCTGGTAAATTTAAATGGTATTCTTCTATCTTTTTATTCTCATTCTCTATAGTAAAATTTATATTATTTTCTTTTCTTATAATATCTTTGGCTTTTAAATCTAAATAAGTTCCCTCTATACCAACTAATGCTACTTTAAATTTATCATCTTTAATAGTATTCAGGTACTTATCATCGCCATTTAGTAAGGCTAATTGACCTTTCTTTAGAGTATCAAGTATCTCTTTTTTAGCATTAAATATATTCTCTTGTGAACCTAGATTTTCAATGTGCGTTAAACCAACATTAGTAATTACAGCTATGTCTGGAAATACCATATTTACTAATCTTTTTATTTCACCTAAATTACTCATTCCCATTTCTATTATTGCCATTTCATGTTGATCCTCTAATTGAAATAATGTCAATGGCAATCCAATTTCATTATTAAAATTACCTTGTGTCTTTAATACATTATATTTTTGTTCTAATACTGATGCTAACATATCTTTTGTTGTTGTTTTTCCGCTACTACCAGTAATAGCAATAAATGGTATATCAAACTTCTTCCGATAATATAAAGCTAAGTCATGAAGTGCTTTCAATGTATTATTCACTAATATTATATTAATATTTTCTCTTATATTTTCTTCGTTTTCGGTTAAACACGCTAATGCCCCATTTTTTATTGCATGTTCTATAAAGTCATGACCATCAAAATTTTCACCTTTAATTGGTATATATAGGTCACCCTTAGTCAATGTTCTACTATCAATTGATATACCCTTAATATTTATGTTATGTTCTTTGCTATTGATATATAATGTTCCCTTAACTGCATTATTAATTTCTTTTATCGTCATACTTTGCATTTTATTCATCCTCACTTAATAATTCCTTAATAATCAGTTTTTCATCAAAAGGAATAGTTTTATCATGTAATATTTGATAGGTTTCATGTCCTTTACCAGCAATTAATATAATATCATCTTTTTTAGCCATTGAAAGTGCTTCCATAATTGCCTCTCTTCTATTCTCAATTACTTTATAAGGACAATTTGTATTTTTTATTCCCGGTATAATATCCTTTATAATCGAAAGAGGATCTTCACTTCTAGGATTATCAGATGTAATAATAGAAAAACTTGAATATTTACCGCCAATTTCACCCATAATAGGGCGTTTAGTTTTATCTCTATCTCCACCACATCCGAAAACTAAAATTATTCTTTTTTTAGAAAAGGAATTGATAGTTTTTAATACATTTTCCAATCCATCAGGAGTGTGAGCATAATCTATAATAACATTATAGGGGGTATTCGTATTTACAACCTCAAAACGGCCTGGAACGGCTGAAACATCACTTAAAGCACTTTTTATTGTTTCCATAGGTACTTGCTCAATATATCCAGTAATAATTGCAGCCATTGCATTATATACACTGAAGATGCCAGGTATTCCTATTTGGAACTTTTCTTTTATTTTTTCCCCTTCGAATGTAAAAGAAACTCCTTTACTATCTATAAATATATCTTTTGCCATATAGTCACACTTATCTGTAATACCGAAACTATATGTTCTTATATTACTATTCTTTAACATATCGATTAACCTTTTACCGTATGGATCATCCCCATTTATTATATTAGCTTTATTAGTTATATAAAAAAGCTTTGTTTTTGCTTCAAAATATTTTTCGTGGGTTTGATGAAAGTCTAGATGATCCTGGGATAAATTAGTGAAAATTCCTATATTAAAGTTTGTACCATTTACTCTTTTTAATGACAATGAATGAGATGACACCTCCATTACAGTATACTTTATTCCTAAATTAACCATCTGTGAAAGCATTTGTTGTAAATCGATAGCTTCTGGAGTAGTGTTCTTTGCTTTATAATAAGTGTCACCAACATAATTTCCTATGGTACCAATGTTGCCTATTTTTTTGCCCCAATGTCCTAATATTTTGCTTATTAAAAAAGCTACACTTGTTTTTCCGTTTGTACCCGTGATTCCAATCATCTTTAATTTTTTTGAAGGATATTCATAAAATCTATTTGCTATAAAAGCTTGAGTAGATCTACTATCTTCTACCTGGATATATGTTATATCAGTTTCTAGTTTTTTAGGTACACTTTCACAAATAATTGCAATCGCACCGTTTTTTATTGCAACTTCAATGTAGTCATGTCCATCTGTCTTATATCCTTTTATAGCAATAAAAAGAGAATTTAATGTACATTGCTTTGAGTCATATGTGATTTTTGTAATATTTTTATTAAAATTACCATTATAAGAAATAATTTTTAATCCTTCAACTAATTTTTCTAAAATCAAGATTTATCCTCCTTATATATAAATACTATATTTTCTATTATTTACCATAAAACAATAAGTATCCCTTTGATTCCTTTTAATTATCCAATAATATAGCCAAAAAAGCAATTAATTAATTGTCATACTCATCAATCATTATTTTGAGTACACCCAGGGCTTTCACTCGTTAGTGTTCGCCTATGCTGGGCGAACCTAAGAAAGGCAACTCAATAATAAAGTTGCCTTTTAGTACTTTAATGTTAATTATTCAATTGACTTGAATTTAACTGATACATAGGCTCCCTTGCTTAGATATTCTCCAGGCTGGGGATCTTGTTCTACAGATATACCACTGCCTGATATTTCAATACTTAAACCCCTTTCCTTTAATGTTTTATGGGCTTCTTGAATTGACTTATCTAAAATATTTGGTACAATAATCTTTTCCCCATTGTTACCATGATCATTATCTTGAGAACCTTGTACTGTTAATTGTATTTTTGTATTTACATCAACCTCTACACCAGGCAAAGGCGTTTGATCTATTATAATATCATCTCCATCCAAACTTGTACTTGTAAAACCTAATTTATTGGTAGCTAATATTTCAGCGGCTTCATTTCTAGTCATATTACGAACCTCTGGTACAATAATTCTCTCTATCTGTAAAACATCTTCTTCATAATTTGGTGAAATATTTAGATAGTTTAATATATCTTCTATTACTTTTCCCGCTACAGGTGCAGCAATTTGTCCTCCTGAAGTATTATTGGGATTGGGTTCATCTATAACCACTAATACAGTCATTTTAGGATCTGTGGTTGGAGCAATACCAACAAAAGATGCTACATATTTCCCTTCACCATACACCCCATCTACAACCTTATTTGCAGTCCCTGTTTTTCCACCTACTGCATAACCAGGTATCTGTGCCTTTGATCCTGTACCTTCATTAACTACTGATTCAAGTATATCTAATAGTATTCGGGAAGTTTCTTCTGATATTACCTGTCTTATTTCTTCTGGTTTGTACTCATGTATTAATTCATTAGTTTCTGGTTCATGTATGGAATTCACTATTCTTGGCTTCATTAATAAACCATCATTAGCTATTGCTGATGCAGCTGTAATTAGTTGAATAGGAGTCACAGTGATCCCTTGACCGTATGAACGTGTTGCAAGTGATACATCCTTAACATCATGATTCGGAGGCACGATTCCTGCTTCTTCTCCTTCTAAATCTATTCCTGTTTTTTCTCCAAAACCAAAACCATCAATATATTTATAAAACCTATCTGCACCTAATTTAAGAGCGACTTCTACAAAAACAGGATTGCAGGATTGTTGGACTGCTTCTTCAAAAGTTTCTGCTCCATGATTTCTTGGATATCTCCAACATTTAAGCATCCTGTCTCCTACCATAATATATCCTTTGTCATAAAATTGTGTATCAGGTGTAACTACGCCCTCTTCTAATCCCGCAGAAGAGGTTATAATTTTAAAAGTTGAGCCTGGTTCATAATTAAAAGCAACAGCAGGATTTTTCCACATTTCTTGTTGCTTTTCTCCTAAATCTTTCTCAAATCTTTCACCTGTTTCTTTTTTTTCTGTAAAATCAAAACTCAATTTATCCTCTATAATATCTGAAATTTCTCTAGGATTATTTAAATCATAATCTGGTTTACTTGTCATAGCAAGCAAATCACCTGTTTTAGGTTCCATTACCATGATTGTTACCCTTTTTGCATCGTTTTCATACATAGCTTTTTCTGCAGCTCTTTCTGCAAAATGTTGAATAGTTGAATCTATAGTAAGCTGCAAATTTTTTCCTGGGATAGGTGCTACTCTAGTTTCTGTACCAGTTGCAATTTTGCTTCCCCTAGCATCTCTTTGATATGTTAAGGTGCCATCCTTCCCCTTTAATATATCATCATATTGTCTTTCTACCCCATATAATCCTTGATGGTCTACTCCTGTAAAACCTAAAACATAGGGAGCAAAATTCCCATTCTTATAATATCTTTTTTTATCTTCTCCAAATTCTAAACCTTTTATATTTTTTTCTCTTATTTGCAATGCCTTATTATTATCAATCTTTCTTTGAATTAGAACAATGCTTTGTGTTGTATCTTTTAATTTTTTATATGTATTCTCTTGATTTATATCTAAGATTTCAGCTAAAATTTCAGCTGCTTTATCCGCATCTTCAATATCCCTTGGTCTTGCATATATACTAGTGCTTGTAGCATCCTTAGCTAAAATTTCCATTTTAGAATCATAAATATCGCCTCTTGTGGCTGTAATGGGTATAGTAGCTATAAGTTGATTTAGCTTTTTCTCCATTAAGTCCGTTGAGGCGAAAACTTGTAAATATGTTAACCTACCTACTAAAATTATAAAAATAATGCCAAATATTAATAATGTAATAATTAATCTTCTTTTTAGTCGCAAATGTAATACTGACAAATAATTTGACCTCCTTATAACTAATCAATAAAATCTAATACTTTTGAAAGAGATTCTAAGAAGTTAGATGATGAGGTATTTTCTATATTTGCAGATGCAAATTCCATATCTTGTGAATTTTGTATTTCTATTATTGTCATTTGTTCAGAAGTAGGTTCTATCATACCTAATTCTTCCCTAGCTATTTTTTCAATTATTTTAAGATCTTCACTTGCTAATAATTCTCCTTCGACACTATCATTTAACATATGTAATTCTTGTAATTCTTTTTCTAACAAATTTATTTCTTGATTAACAATATTTAATTCAGCATATTGAACGAGAATTGTTATAGCAATAATAAAACCAATTAAAGTGAAAGTAATATATTTAACTTTTTTATATTTTTTTATTCGTGTTTTTTTCTTTATTTGTTTTTTTGGTTTATATATGGGTTCTTCAATTATATAATCATATTGACGCTGCTGTGCTACTAACATTATTATTCACTCCTTTTTTTATTTAGAACTAATCCTTTCAGCAACTCTTAATTTAGAACTTCTAGATCGTGGATTGTTTTCTATTTCATCTTCCTTTGGTATAATTGGTTTTCTTGAAATTATATTAATCTTCGATTCTTTATTACAAATACATTGAGGAAATTCTGGAGGACAATCACATGGATTTTGTAATCTTTGAAATGTCTTTTTAACAATTCTGTCCTCTAATGAATGAAAGGTTATTATACATAATCTTCCACCAGGGTTTAAACAATCAACAATATTTTCTATGCTTTTTTCAATTAAGTTTAACTCATTATTTACCTCAATACGAATTGCCTGAAAAGTTCTTTTTGCAGGATGAGGTCCATTCCTTCTTGCCCTCGCAGGAATTGCTTTTTTTATAATATCTACTAATTCCCCTGTTCTTTCAATTGTTTTATCTTCTCTATGACTTACAATAAATTGAGCAATCCTTGCTGCCCAATTTTCTTCTCCATAGGATTTAATAATATTTGTTAATTCTTTTTGAGAATAATCATTTACAACATCTTTTGCACTAAGTAATTGCCTATTATCCATTCTCATATCTAATGGAGCATCGTATTGATAAGAAAAACCTCTCAGTGGTTCATCTAATTGATGCGATGACACTCCTAAATCCATTAACATACCATCAATTTTATCTATTCCAAGATTATTTAATATTTTTTTTATATTTTTAAAGTTATCCCTTACGATATATACATTAGTTTCTTGATCTTGCAATCTAGCTCTAGCTGCCTTTATAGCATTTTCATCCTGGTCTATACCAATAAATATTCCTTCTTTATTTAATCTATTACATATAGCCTGTCCATGTCCTGCTCCGCCTAAAGTTCCATCAACATATATTCCTTCAGGAACTATCTTTAAATTTTCAATACATTCTTCTATTAATATAGGTATATGATTAAATTTCATTTAGTACACCTTCTAATTCAATATATTTGCATTAGTTTATGTCTTATCTCACACTATATCCCTAAAAACGACATTTTTTCTGCAATTGCATCATAACTTAAATCATCATCATCATTGTAATCTAACCATTTATCTTTACTCCATACTTCTAGTCTA
Source organism: uncultured Eubacteriaceae bacterium (assembly GCA_964533275.1). Lineage (GTDB taxonomy): Bacteria > Bacillota > Clostridia > Eubacteriales > Garciellaceae > CAZHJK01. The sequence goes on from CAZHJK010000008.1 coordinate 17,737, forward strand.
TTTGAAACACCAATAATAACTGCTTCTTTTTTTATTTGTGCATATTCCCTTAAGTTACCTGGTATTATTATTCGTCCTTGTTTATCAAATTCACATTCAGTTGCTCCTGCAAAGAAGAACCGTACAAATGCTCTTGCATCTTTACTAGTTAAAGGTAGTGTAGCTAATTTACTTTCGAAATCCTTCCATTCATTATAAGAATAAACAAATAAGCATTCATCTAAACCCTTAGTTAAAACAAAATGTTCACCTAAATCTTCTCTATATTTTGAAGGAATTATTATTCTTCCCTTACTATCAATGCTATGTTGATATTCTCCAATAAACATTACTACACCCCTTTAGGGAACTTTTCCCCACTTTACCCCACTTTCTACCACTCTACTTATTTAATTACACAAAAAAATAAAAAATCCTTCTTTTTAAAAGAAATATTTTTAAAAAGATGGATTTTTTATAAAATAACTTATCTGTATTATAAAAATGCGATTGCAAGGGCATATCACCAGTTATTTCATGTATATGCTCAAGTTAGAATCTCTAGAAGGATAGTTTAGGTTTATCTAGAATAAGTATTAAACTGCTCTTTTAAATATCAGCTCGTTTTTTTAAATATCTAAATACAATAATACCTAAAACTATCGTTAAAATGCTTACTAATTGTGCAACTCTCATGCCTAAAAACATTAAACTATCTGTCCTTAAGCCCTCAACGAAAAACCTTCCAATTGAATAAACTATTGCATATATTAAAAAAATCTCACCGTCTACCTTTTTCCTTTTACCAAACCATAAAAGGATTAAAAAAAGAGCAAAATTCCACAGGGATTCATATAAAAAAGTGGGATGCACTTGTATAAGTCCTTTAACTGGATCATTAACAGTAAGTGCCCAAGGTAAATTAGTTTCTCTTCCATATGCTTCTTGATTAAAAAAGTTGCCCCATCTGCCAATTGCTTGACCCAGAATTAAACTAGGCGCAATAAAATCAGCAAGTTTCCAAAATGGTAGGTTTTTTTTCTTAGTATATATAAAAGCAGCAATAGCACCAGCAATTACTGCACCATGTATCGCTAATCCTCCATGCCAAATTTTATATATTTCACTTAAATTACTAGAGTAATAATCCCATTTGAAAATTACATAATACAGTCTTGCTCCAATTATTGCTGCAGGCACTACTATAAAAACTAAATCTAATATTTTTTCTGGGTCATAATTGTTTTTCTTAGCTAATTGCATTGCTAATAGTAAGCCTAGCAATATACTTCCAGACATTAAAAGTCCATACCATCTTAATTCAAAACCAAATATTTCAAAAGCTATCGGACCCACTTAAATCTCTCCCTTGATGAATTTATTAATATTTACTATTATATTTCTATTTTATAAATGTTTCAAGCATATATAAGCAATAAATAAAGGGCGAAAGAAGTTCGCCCTTATTATTGCTTAAGTATTTTTAATCATATAATATGTTGCTATTCTTATTTAATTAATTCCACCATTTGTCCATTTTTAACTCCTGCTGCATTACCTTCTTCTACATCAACATGCATTTCTAAAGCATAAGCAGGATTAACTCTTAATAAAACATTTTCAAAAATCAATCCTCTAGGTCCTCCTACTTTAACATTTACAATATCCTTATCTTTTACACCAAATTTTTCTGCATCATCAGTATACATATGAATATGTCTTGCCGCAACTATAATGCCTTTGTCTATTTTAACTTCACCCTTAGGACCAACAATTTTTGCTCCAGGGGTATCATCAACTTTTCCTGAATCTCTTATTGGTGCTTTTACTCCCAATTTAAAACCGTCTGATATTGAAATTTCAATCTGAGTTTCTGGTCTAACTGGGCCAAGTATTCTTACCCCTTTTAAAGTTCCCTTAGGTCCTATTATGTCCACCTTTTCTTCACAAGCATATTGTCCTGGTTGAGATAAATCCTTAGTTTTTGTCAATTCATATCCTTTACCAAATAAAATTTCTAAATGCTCCTTACTTACATGTAGATGCTTATTTGATAATGCAATTGGTATCATATTTTCCAAAACTATTCCTCCTTATAAAATATATTAATTACTATTTATTTTAACATATATTTAACTTTAATTGTGATAAATAATACAATCCTATTTATATTATTCAATATATGCATCTAAACGAAGCTTATCAGCTATCATTGCTATAAATTCACTATTAGTAGGTTTTCCTTTTTCGTTATTAATAGTATACCCAAAAAGTGAATTTATGGTATCCACTTTTCCTCTACCCCAAGCTACCTCTATGGCATGACGAATAGCTCTTTCTACCCTGCTTGATGTTGTATTATATTTCTTAGCTATAGAAGGATATAATTCTTTTGTTACAGCACTTAACAAATCTATATTTCCTATTACCATACCAATAGCTTCTCTTAAGTATATATAACCCTTAATATGAGCTGGCACTCCTATTTCATGTATTATATTAGTAATTAGAGCTTCAGTATTATTATTTTTACTAACTTTATTAATTGAAATATAGGGCGTATTGTTAATGTTCAAATGCCCTCTTTGATTTTCTTGTGTAGTATCCTTATTATCCATTAATTGTCTTATTCTTTTTATAAATACATCCATGTCGAATGGTTTAACTACATAATAATCTGCACCAGCCTCTATTGCTCTTTGAGTAATTTTATCCTGACCTACTGCTGATAGTACAATTACTTTAGGTTTTTTTTGCAAGTTAATTGTGTTTAACTTTTCTAAAACCCCTAATCCATCTAGAATAGGCATTATTATATCTAAAACCAATATATCAGCTTGAACCTTTTCTAAAAGTTCGATAGCTTCCAACCCATCCTTTGCAATACCCACAACCTCCATATCTTCTTGTTGTCCTAGAAATTCACTTAAAATGTTGCTAAAATCTCTATTATCATCTGCAATAGCTATTTTTATATTTTCCATTTCAACCCCCCCTTTTTTATTCTTGATTTTGTAATCTTTTTTTAAAATATTCGACAATTAATAATTATCTCCTTCATATTTTGAAATTTTTTCTATTTTTATATGTTAAATGTCATTAAAGGAAATATTTATAATTTTTTACAAAAAGAGAACCCCAAAATGGATTCTCTCTTTAGTATTAGTATTACTCCATTAAATTAATATTTGCTTCCTCAAGCATCCATTCTATAAATATTCCATAGCCTTTGGTTGGATCATTTACAAATACATGGGTAACTGAACCTACAATTTTATTATCTTGAATAATGGGACTGCCACTCATTCCTTGCACTATTCCTCCTGTTTTTTCTAATAGTTTAGGATCTGTTACTTTTATAATCATACTTTTACCAGATTTTCTAGATTGATTAACTATTTTTTCTATTTCAATATCAAACTCTTCAACAACATCTTCTTCAACTGTTGCTAATATTTTTGCAGAACCTTCTTTTATATGCTGTTGTAAACCTATAGAAAGTGGTTTACTTATTTTACTATTAATTATTTTATTATAGGTTGTTCCATATAAACCATGGGAAGTATTTTTTTCAATATTACCAATTATTTTATCCTCATTATAAAATATTCCACGAATTTCTCCTGGTTTTCCTTTTTGTCCATGTAATACTGAACCCACCTTGGCTGATACTATTTCACCATTATTTACTGGCATAATTATACCTGTGGTAACATCAGTAATAGCATGCCCTAATGCACCGTATTTATTGGATTCTTCATGATAAAAAGTTAATGTGCCTACTCCTGCGGTATTATCTCTTACCCATAACCCAATTTTATACTTTCCATCTTCATTATCTTTAACAGGTTTAATAGTTACATTTTCCCATTTATCTTTTCTTTTTAACTCTAATTCAACAGGTGCATTATTAATATTATTAATAATACTTGATACATCCTCTGCTGAATTAACTCTTCTACCATTTATTCTATACAATATATCTCCAACATTAACATTTGCATCCAATCCTGGTGAATAAATTTCATTATCTTCACCTATAATTTCTGATAAACCTACCACTATTACTCCTTCAGTTTTAAGTTTTACTCCTATTGATTGTCCTCCCGGATACAATTTTACATCTGGAAGTACTTTCACTTTCATTGATCTTATTGGTAAAAAACCAAATACTTTAATTTGAAGATCAATCTCTCCAATTTCACTCGATAATAATTTTATAGGTTCATTTAGATTTATATCATATTTATTTTGCTTTAGACCATTAACTTCCATAATAGTATTTTCTTTTGTTATAGCATTTAATTGTAAAGGAATATTAAAATCTAATGTTCTCTGTTCCCCTTGTAAAACATATAACTCCTTAGGAAAATTAACTATATCTTGAAAGGAATCATTAAAGCTAATTGACAGTAATAGTATAATTAGAAAAATCCCAATTGATTTTTTTATATTAAAATTTTTCAAGAAATTCACTCTCCTAAATTGATTATTCAACTATAATCAATACATAATCACCTCCTTAGATAATATAAAACCCTAATACGACGGTTAAAAAATTAAAAAATTTAATCTATTATTATTTTACCTTTTAGACAAATTGATATTCTAATTTATAAGTTTAATTATTTCCATGAATTATTTATAATCTATTTCTCTTCTTCTATATATATATTTTATTTCTAATTTTTTACAAAAAAAATAGGATATAATCCTATTTAATAATTTTTTTTAATTTCTTCTGCCATATCTAACATTTCCTTAGCATGACTTATTGTAAGGTCTGTTAGAGTTGCACCCCCAAGCATCCGTGCCAATTCTTCTGTTCTTCCCTTACTGTTAAGAAATTTAATATTAGTATATGTATGATTGTTTTTAACTTCTTTTTCTATTAAATAATGGGCATCTGCCATTGATGCAATTTGTGGAAGATGTGTGATACATATAGTTTGATAGGATTTAGATATATATTCCATCTTTTCAGCAACGACTTGTGCTGTTCTACCACTTATTCCTGTATCTATTTCATCAAATATTAGAGAATCTATATTGTCAGCATCTGCTAGAATTGTTTTAAGTGCTAACATTATTCTTGCAATTTCTCCTCCAGAGGCAATTTTAGCAAGAGGACGAAGATCTTGTCCAAGATTTGTTGATATAAGAAATTCTACTCTGTCAATTCCATTAATACTAGAATATTCTTCAGAATTTTGAATATCAACTTTAAATTTTATTTTTTTCATTCCTAAATCTTGAAGCTCTTTTATTATTTTCTTTTCTAATTTTCTAGCAATAACTAATCTTATTTTAGACAGTTCATTTGCAGCTTTTAAATATAATTGCCAATTGTTTTCAATTTCAATTTTTAGTTTTTCTATTTCTTCATTTTTATTTTCTATTTTAAACAATTTTGTTTTTATATTTTCCTTATAATTTAAAATATCTTCTATACTTTCTCCGTATTTCCTTTTTAAAAGGTTTATGTTATTTAACCTTTTTTCAATTTGATCAATCTCCATTGAGTTAAATTCTACACTCTCATTGTAATCTCTTAAAACGAATCCAGCATCTTCAATTAATAATATAGCACTATTAATTTGTTCATATATATTCTTCATTGTTGGATCAATAGAGGAAATATTATTTAAACAATTTAATGTTTTACTAAGTTGATCATAAATTGAGGCTTGAACTTCATTTCCTACATATAATAATTCATAAGCTTCTTTTGAATTCTGAAAAAGCTTTTCAGAATGAATTAATATCTGCCTTCTATTCTCTAATTCATTCTCTTCTTGAGTATTTTGTAATTTTCCTTGATTTATTTCTTCTAATTGAAACTTTAATAGATCCTTTTCTCTTTCTATTTCCATCTCATCTCTAATTAATTCATTTAGGGAGCGTTGGCTAGATTTATATTTATTAAATTGTTCTTTAGTGATATTTAATAACTTTTCTATTTGTGAACCGCCATATGAATCTAGTAGTCCAATATGCATTTCCCAATGTAGTAATGATTGATGCTCATGTTGCCCATGAATATCTATTAATAATTCACTCAGTTGTTTCATTATACTTAATGTAACCATTCTTCCATTAACTCTACAAGTATTTTTCCCAGAGGATAAAACCTCTCGTGACATTATAATTGAGGAGTCTTCTTCTATATCAATTCCGTTTTCTTTAAGAATCATATTTATATGGTCTTTATTCTTAGTGGAGGTACAAAAAAGTGCTTCTACAATCATTCTATCTTGCCCCTGGCGTATATTATCTCTACTAGCTCTTTGACCTAATACTAAACCAAGAGCATCAATGATTATTGATTTTCCTGCACCTGTTTCACCTGTTAGTATATTTAATCCTTTATTAAATTCTATATTTAATGAATCAATTAAAGCAAAATTAAATATGCTTAATTCCAGAAGCATACTAACAATCCCCCCTAATGAAAACTATTTTGTAAGCTTTCTAAATCTCTTAACAATATCTTCAATTAATTCTGCTCTCTTTATTAAGACAAATATAGTGTCATCTCCTGCTACACATCCTACAATTTCATTCCAATCTAAGGCATCAATTGCTACAGAAGCAGCTGAAGCTGTTCCAGATAAGGTTTTAATTACTATAGTATTCCCTGCATAATCAATGTAGGTTACAGATTCCTTAAAAACCTTTACAATCCTATCATTTATATTAGATTCTGTAGATCTAAATGAAGCATACCTATATTTACCACTTTCAGACATGACCTTAATTAGCCTTAATTCCTTAATATCTCTTGAAACTGTAGCTTGTGTTACATTAATGCCAGCATTCCTTAATAATACTGCTAATTCTTCTTGTGTCTCAACTTCATTGTTTTCTATAATATCTAAAATCATAGAATGTCTAGAGATTTTCACACATTAATCCTCCTTTAAAGTTGATCATGATTATTATTATTTATTACGCTTCTTTCAGCTAATTTTTTACGCAACACATCATAAAATGTCCTATTGTTAAGCTTTACAAAATTCGCATGAAAATCAGCTTTATTAACTATAATACTATCTCCTCCTTTTAATTTATACCCTTGTTGACCATCTATTGTCAATACAATTTCATTATTATCTCCCTCTATCTCTATGCTAACTTTTTCCTTATCTGAGACAATTACTGATCTTGCATGTAGTGTATGGGGAGAAATTGGAGTAATAATTAATAAATTATTTTTAGGATTAACAATAGGACCTCCAGCAGAAAGAGAATATGCAGTAGAACCAGTTGGGCTAGATATTATTAATCCATCAGCAGGGTATGTATCTAGATATTTATCATCTACATATGTTTTTAAACGAACTATCCTTGCAAAGGCACCCTTTGTTATAACAACATCATTTAAAGCATAAAAAGTATCTACCTGTACATTGTTATTCACTATAACCGCTTCTAACATCATCCTTTTTTCTATAGTATATTCACCTGCTATAATCTTTTCCATTGCTGAGTATAAATCATTTATTTCTACTTCAGTTAAAAAACCTAATCTACCAAGATTAACGCCTAGTATAGGTGTACCAAACCAGCCTACTCTCCTTGCAACACCTAGAAGAGTTCCATCTCCACCTAGAACAATTATAAAATCTGCCTCTTTATACATTTTATAGCTCTTATAAGCTAAATCGTTTCTATTCACCTTTTCTGCTTCTACTTCATTTAATAATACCTGTCCATTATTTTCTTCAATCCATTCTATTATTTTTTTAGTTAATTGCATATCCTTATCTTTAGTAAAGTTTGGTATAATACCGATTTTTTTCATTAAATCACCGCCTATTTCATTTTACTTATTCGACAATTACATAATTATTCCTGCAAAACTCTACATTTTTATCATTAACAAAAAATATTAAAGTATGCTATATAGCATACATAATTATCTTAGTTCTATATGGGCTTCCTTTACTATCTTATGAATTTTTTCTTCTATATTAAATAATTCTCCAACTTGATTTTTACTAATATACGCCAAAAATTCTATGTTTCCCGCTGGTCCTGTTATAGGAGAATAGCTTAGCCCTTTTATAAAAAATCCTATTTTTAATACTTCACCCAAAACTTTTTTAATAACATCTATATGTACATTTGGATCAGAAACTACCCCTTTCTTCCCCACCTTTTCTCGCCCAGCCTCAAATTGTGGTTTAATTAAAGCAATTACCTCACCATTTTCAAGCAAAAGGTTATAAAGATTCTTTAATATAATAGATAAAGAAATAAACGAAACATCTATAGTAGCACCATTAACTAGTTCGCCAATCTCCTCATATTTTAAATATCTAAAATTAGTCCTTTCCATTGAGACAACCCTTGGATCCTGTCTTAGCTTCCATGCCAATTGCCCATAACCTACATCAATAGAATAAACTTTCTTTGCACCATTTTGCAAAAGACAATCTGTAAAACCTCCTGTAGAAGCTCCAATATCCATTATAGTCTTATCTTTTACATCAAAATCAAATTCTTCAATAGCTTTTTTTAGTTTTAGACCGCCTCTGCTAACATATTCGTTTGCATTGCCTTTAATCTTGATTTCTAAGTTTTCTTCTACTTTTTCTCCAGGTTTATCCTTAAGATGTCCTTCAACAAAAACTAAACCAGACATGATTGTCGTCTTAGCCCTTTCTCTGCTTTCTGTTAATCCTTTTTCGTATAAAATAACATCTAATCTTTTTTTCATTTAGTTTATCTCCATTAAAATTTAATTAAGACTAATACATTAAATTAGCCATAATAACACCTAATAAAGCGCCCATAATAACTTCCTTTGGAGTATGACCTATTAATTCTTTTAATCTCTCTTCGGTTATCTTTTTATTATCATGTATATCATGAACTATTTTATTTAAGATTTCAGCTTGTTTACCAGCAGCTCTTCTTACACCAGCTGCATCGTACATTACAATTAAAGAAAATGAAAGAGATACTGCAAATAAAGGAGAACTCCAACCATACATTTTCCCTATTGAAGTGGTAAGTGCCATACTAAAAGATGAATGTGAACTAGGCATACCACCAGAGCCAACAAAACGAGTAAAATCAAACTTTTTTTCCTTTACAAGGGTTATTAATACCTTTAATATCTGTGCAACGAACCACGCTAATATAGCAATAATCAAAACTTTATTTTGAAATAATTCACTTAAAAAATATAACAAATTTTTTCCTCCTTTAATGGTCCCTTTTACATATAAATATTCCTAATTCTCCTAGAAATTTACTCTTAGGTCCAAAGGGCTCAATTTTCTGGAGTGCTTCCTTCAGTAGCTTGTCTACCATTTCTTTAGACTTTTCTATTCCATAGATTGCGGGATAGGTAATTTTTTGATTATTTTTATCACTACCCACTGGTTTCCCTAATTTTTTTTCATCTCCAATAATGTCCAATACATCATCAACTATTTGAAAAGCAAGCCCTAATTTTTCACCATAAATTGTTAGGGCATCTAACTCTTTTTTGGTTGCTCCTGCTGCAATTGCTCCTGCTCTAAGAGAAGCTCTTATTAATGCTCCTGTTTTATGAGTATGTATATAATTCAAGGTATCTATGTCCATGGTTTTTCCTTCGCATTCTAAATCCTTTACTTGACCACCTATCATACCTTTTATTCCTGCAGCCTTTGCAATCTCTTGAATTGCTTTTACATAGTTTCTCAAATTATCAATATCTTTAGGAACATTGTTAATCATTATTTCAAAGGAATAATTTAAAAGTGCATCCCCTGCGAGTATTGCCATTCCTTCACCAAACACTTTGTGGTTTGTTAGTTTTCCTCTGCGATAATCATCATTATCCATTGCAGGTAAATCGTCATGAATAAGTGAATATGTATGTATCATTTCTATAGCACTAGCAAGAGGTAAAACCATATTTTTATCAGCACCTATACATTTAGCTGCCTCTATTAATAATATAGGTCTTAGTCTTTTTCCTCCTGCAGAAACACTATAATGCATAGCTTCAACTATTACATCAGGTATTTCCTGCTCATTAGGTAGAAATTCATTTAAGTACATATCTACTTCTTTAATATATTCATATAATTGCTGATTAAAATCCATTCTTATCCACTCCACTAATATTAAATTTTTCCTCTTTAATACTTCCATTATCCTGAATAAGTATATTTATTCTATTTTCAATTGTTTCTAATTTATCATTACATAATTTTGTTAACTTAATTCCCTCTTCAAATAAATCAATACTATTCTCAAGTGCAATATTACCCTCTTCTAAAGTAACTACAATTTCCTCAAGGCGTTTTAGGTTCTCTTCAAAGGTTTTATTCTTTTTTGTTGTCATTTTTCAAGCCCCCTTTCTTAACATCCTCTATTAAACATTTTATAACACCATCTTTTAAAATAACATTAACATGTTCACCCTTCGATAATCCCTTTACACTCACAATAAAATTATCTTTTTCATCCTTTAAAATGTTAAATCCTCTATTTAATACTGCTTTAGGACTCAAACCAAATAAGTTTTTTAGTATGCCTTGATACTTCTCTTTTTTTATATTAAAGCTTTGTTCCATTTCTCTTTTTAAATTACTATTTAACCAATCTAATTGTTGCTTATATTGATTTATCTGATCATATGGTTTTAAAAATACATTACTTTTTCTTATTCGCTCAATTCTATTTTGTTGTTGTATAAATGTATTTTCAGTAGCTTTTATCATTCTTTGCTCTATAGACTGTATTGTATATTCTAGGTCCTTCTTAGAAGGAATCACTAGTTCTGCTGCTGCAGAAGGGGTTGCTGCTCTAACATCTGCAACAAAATCTGAAATAGTAAAATCCGTTTCATGACCTACTGCTGAAATAATAGGAATGTTAGAGGAATAAATGCTTCTAGCTACAACCTCTTCATTAAAAGCCCATAGTTCTTCTATAGAGCCTCCACCTCTACCAGTAATAATAACATCAACATAATTATTGCTATTTAAATAATTAATAGCTTTAGCGATTTGATCCTTTGACTCTATTCCCTGTACCAACACTGGGAAAATAATAATTTCTACATTAGAATTTCTACGATTTATAACAGAAATAATATCTCTAAGAGCAGCTCCAGTTGGAGATGTTACCACCCCAATTCTTTGGGGTAAAAAAGGTAAAGGTTTTTTAGTTGCCTCATTGAACAAACCTTCTTGCTCTAGTTTTTTCTTTAATTGCTCATATGCTATATAAAGAGCACCTATTCCTGCTGGTTGCATTTGCTGTACATAAAGTTGGTATTGACCATCTCTTTCATATAAAGATATATATCCCTTTATAATTACCTTCATGCCATCCTCAGGTATAAATTTTAATAATTTAGCCTGTCCTTTAAACATAACACAGCGCAAACGACTCTTATCATCCTTTAACGAAAAATACATATGCCCGGAACTATGATATTTGAAATTAGAAATTTCTCCCTCTACCTGTAAGTTATTTAAAATTATATCTACACTAAGTAGCTTCTTAATATATTCATTGACCTCACTTACACCAAAAGTTTTTATTCTCATTTTTTTAAAACAGCTTCCAAAGTATTTTCCAATAGCATTGCAATAGTCATAGGTCCTACTCCTCCTGGAACTGGAGTTATTTTTTCAACTTTTTCATAGACTGCTTTATAGTCTACATCACCTGTTAACTTATTATTAAGCTTAGTAGTCCCAGCATCTATAATAATTGCACCCTCTTGTATCATTTCCTTAGTTAAAAAATTGGCTTTTCCTATAGCAGCTACAATAATGTCTGCTTTCTTAGTATATAAAGATAGACTTTTTGTTTTTGAGTGGCAAAGGGTTACAGTTGCATTTTCATGAAGAAGAAGTGTAGCAACAGGTTTGCCAACAATATCACTTCTTCCAATAACAACTGCATTTTTACCTTCTATTGTTATATCGTAATGTTTCATTAGCTTTATAATACCCTTTGGTGTACAGGGAATAAAGCTTGGTTGTTTTAGAAAGAGCTTACCTAGATTTATTGGGCTAAAGCCATCTACATCTTTATCAGGATCTATTCTTTCATTAATTATTTTTTCATCAATATGTTTAGGCAATGGTAATTGTACAAGTATACCATGAATTTTTGTATTATTATTAAGATCATCAATTAAAGATAGTAATTGCACCTGGCTAATATTTTCATTTAATTTATGAACCTCGGAATAAAACCCTGCTTCTACACATGCTTTTTCCTTCATATTTACATATGAGGCAGAAGCTGGATCATCTCCTACCATAACTACCGCTAATCCTGGTGTAATATCTTGGTCATATTTTAGATCATTAACTTTTTTTTTGATTTCTTCTCTTATTTGTTTTGCAAGTTTTTTTCCATCTAAAATCTTATCTATCATTATTTATCCTCCTAGTATTATTAATCCTTTCATTGACTTTCATGGGAAATAGCATCTAGTACACCATTAATAAATTTTCTAGATTCTACCTCAGTATATTTTTTAGCAAGTTCCACTGCTTCGTTTATGGACACATTTGTTGGAATTTCATCCTCAAACATAATCTCATAGCATGCTAATCTTAGTATCGCTAAATCTATCTTGCTCAATCTCTCTATAGACCAACCCTTTAAATTTTTTATAATTTTTTCATCCACAATCTTTAGATTTTTTATAAAACAATCTAAAAAATTTTCCGAAAATACTTTATCTGATTTAGAAAGTGGTTGATCATTTAAATATTTAAAAGCATATTTTTTAAATTCATCCCTTTGAAAATCATGTTGGAAAATAATCTGTAAAATTATTTCTCTTACCTTCCGTCTACTCAAATATATTTCCTCCTTAGTCTTTTTTATATTTTATCCCTTATATGTATGTATATTCTATGTGATGTTATAAGTCAAATAAACCCTCTGATTAAATCAGAGGGTTTAATATAGTCTTTTTACTTTTTTTCATTATGTTCTTCCTGCTCATCACCCTGTGGACTATCCTTTTCAAAGTTAACTCCTTGTACATGTATGTTAACTTGAGTTACCTTTAATCCTGCCATGGCTTCAATTGATTTCTTTACATTTTCCTGTACTTCCCAAGCAACATCAGGAATGCGTACACCATAATTTACAACTAGGAAAATATCGATTTTTACCTCGCCCTCTTTTGTATCAACTTTTATTCCCTTACCTAATGGTTTTTTCCCAAATTTTTCAACAATACCACCTGCGATGCCACTACTCATTGCTGTAACACCCGTTACCTCTGAAGCCGCAATGTTTGCAATTGTACTTAATACATCATTAGCAATATTTAAATTTCCTATTTCAATATTTTCTGCTTCATTATGTACATCTTTTTCTAATAGTTTCTCCTTATCCAAAAAGTTCACCTCCGGTTGGTTAACTATCTATAGTATACCAGAATAAGCATTGATAAACAATGTTAATTTGTTGTAGCAATACTTATTTTATCTAATGAAACCCCTGTTTCTTTAAATATTATATCTTGGATTTGTGCTGCGTGTGCAGCAGATAAATCTTCTGAATCAACAATAGCATTTACATAACCATCATGAATAAACACTATAATATCATCAAATCCCTTTGCTCTTATTAAATTTTCAATAACCATTTCCTTTTCACTTAACTTCACAAGGTTTATCATCTCATTTTGAGCTTCTCCCCTGGTTTCTGTATCTGTATCTTTATTAACAACAATGTTCTCTAATAAAGCAATATGCTGACTCCTATTTTTATCTCTTTCTAATCGATATTCAATGAAAAATTCCTTTGATATTTTTTTGCTATCAACCATTATTTCTTCTTCCGTTTTTCCTTCTACTAATTTTGAATTGATTGGTCCATCATTATCTATTACATCGCTTTCAGCTACTTCATCATCCTTAAGTACATAATTATAATTTAGAATTCCCACAACAAATAATAATACTATCAAAGAAACTATTACAAAAGGTCTTTTCTTTATCATCATATAAATCACTCCTTTCTAAGAATTAATTTTTTCTAGCATATATGACAACTTTATACGAAGGTAAATCTAATGCTGTTTGTACTGCTTGATCCAATCGATATTTTATATCTGGATTATGAGCTCCCTGAGCTACTACCATAACACCCTTTATTTCTGGTCTGTTTTCCCTAGTTACAAAAGGTGTGTTCCCTCCATTTTCATTTACCATAACCGCTGTTTCAGTTAAGTTTTTTTGATCCGTAATTCTTTGCCCTCCCTGATTATCCTTTTCTTGAGTAACATTTTGAGATTCTGTTGTACTGTATGCAATTTCCGCTTCACTTTCATTGGCAATGGTAATCATAACATCTACCTTACCTACCCCCTCTATAGCTCCTAATATTTCTTCTAGCTCTAATTTAATCTTTTTTTCATAATCCATATCTTTTGATATTTCAGAAAAGCTTTCTTGAAGCTGAGGTTCCTCCTCATCTGAATTATCAAAGAAAAATGAACCTGCTAATATTAAAGCAACTCCTATTAACCCGATAATTATAAGATTATGAATTTTTCTATTTATATTATCACTTTGTATTTTAGAAAGAAATTCTTTTACTTTTGTCATTATTGTTCCTCCTCTCCCATATTATTCCTTTGTTTATTAATAGATATATTCTGTGAGGGAACATTATAGAAGTCTAAAAAATATTCTTTTATTTCTCTTTCCTTATCCTGGGTAATGATGAAAAAATCTTCGCTTTCATCTTCATCTTGTTCCTCATTCAATTCTCCGATTTCAATCTTTTCAATAGGTTTAATTTCATTTGCTTTACTTTCTTCAGTTTCATTGTCTTCATTGTTACTGTCTTGGCTTTCTTTTTCATTTAAATATAGATACACTTCCTTTATACTGCCAAAATCTTCATTATTTGGGTCCTCATATATCTCTATCTCAACATCTGCACTTACTCCCTCTATGTTATTCTCTATTTGATTTTTTATTTGGTTTTCAACTTTTTCTTTAAAAATTCGTATAGTCATATCATTTTGTTTACCTTCTAAAATCAAGTTTTTGCTCTTAATATCTATTTGATCTATATCAACAAAACTTTTTGCTACAGCATCCTGTAAATTTAGATTATTGTTTATTAATCTAGTAATAGGTGTTAATATAACAACCATTACTAACAAACCAGCTACTACCTTTACATATTTCCTCATGGAATTGTTTGGTAATAGTATTTCAAGAAAAACTATAAAAAATATAATATATATAATATTTTTAACCCAACCACTTAGAAAATCAATCATATTCTCACCTACCTCATCATAACTGTGACATTACCTGTACCTATAATAATTGTTACAACCATGAAAAACATAATTGCCACTGAAATAACAGCTGCCATAACTAAAATTAAAGATTTTGCCATATCATTTAAGCTATTTACAATTCTTCCATCTGCAACAGGTTCAATAATAGCACTTGATAATTTGTATATTAAAATAAGTGCAAATATCTTTACTATGGGAAATAATATCATTATAAATAAGAAAATTAATCCAATTGCACCTATTGCATTTTTTATTAATAAAGAACAACCAATTATAGTATCTATTGCATCGGATAAAAACCCTCCTATAATAGGTATTAAATTATCTACTGCGTATTTAGCTGTCCTTGCAGTAACACCATCAAAAGAAGAGGCTGCAACTCCTTGTATTGCCATTACACCTAAAAATATTGTAAATACAAAACCCAATAACACAATTGAAATTTGTTTAATTAAACCTGCTAATTTTGAAATCTGTATTTTTTCACTTATGTAATTTACAAGATGTAAAATAGCTCCAAAAAAAATTAGAGGCAAAATGATGTTTTTGACAAATGTGCTAAGCATACTCACAGTGAGGGTTATTAAAGGTTGAAATAATGCTGCAGAAACTAAAGCACCCATAGATGTTAATAGAATAATAATTGTAGGTAATAGCGCATGCATAAAGGTTACCATGTTATCTATGGAATCCACACCAACCTTAATAGCTGTTGCAAAGCTTTGTATGGCTATTCCTAAAATAACAAAGTATACTACATTATAAGCCAATTCACCTACTGCTTTGCTTTCAAATGAATTTTGAAGATTTTGTAAAATTGCACATATAATAGAAAGTAGAATAATTCTTGCCAATAGTCCAGAATTATTGATTAACTCATTAAATAAATATCTACCTATTCCTATAAAAAAATCCTTTATGCTAAGATTAAATTCTCCCTTGGTAATAGAAGACATCAAATCCTTAAGATTAAGCTTAGGAAGATATTCTCCAATCTCGTTATTTATTTCTCCAATTATACTTTCTAGATCATATGTATCTATCTGCTCTAATATTTCTTCAACCAATACTCCAGTATCTACTTTCTCTTCCTGTTCATCTTCCTGTGCTAATGCTGTTGCTGGTATAAATAACAATATAATCAAAAAAGCAAATATGATTTTTCTCATGTTATTCTCCCATCTATGGTATTATTTTTATTATTAAATCCAGTAAAGCCATTAAAATAGGAATAGCTAAAATCATTATTAATATTTTACCTCCGAATTCTATTTTACTGGCTATTGACCCTTCTCCCGCATCTCTGCAGACCTGTGCCCCAAATTCTGTAAGATATGCTATGCCAATTATTTTAAATATTGTAGTAAGATATAAAATATCAATATTCATTTTTGATGATAAGGTTTGAAAAACTTCTAAAACCGCTTGAATTTTACTAATCATTAACAAAAATATTATTATCCCTGCTAATAATCCTATTATCATGGAAAATTCAGGTCGTTCATCCTTTAATATAACTGCTAAAATCGAAGCAATTAAACCTATTGAAACAATTTGGATAATTTCCATATACAGCACTCCTAATATAATTGAAATATAGTTCTCACTGATTCGAATAATCTTCCAATCATTTCAATTACCATCATCAATACTACAACAATTCCTGTCAAAGTAACCATTGTTGCCATCTCTTCTCTCTCTGTCTTCTTTAAAACTTGATTTAATACAGCAACAACGATTCCAATCCCAGCAATCTTAAATATCATACCAACATCCATTATTGTCCCTCTCCTTCTCATGTAAATCTTTTTATAATAATATAATTACAATGGCAAGGCCTAATAGTATTCCTAAATTTCTAAATAACTTCTCATTTTTTATATAATCCTTTTCTGCATGTTCCTCTAATTTCATTAATTGACTTTGAACAAGTTTAGCATTTTTTACCTGACTTTGCCGATCAGTAGTTCCTAAAATACTACCGAAGAAATTTATTGTTTCTAAGTCCTCTTTTGTAAAACATGTATATTCCTTTCGTCTTTCAAAAGCATTTTTCCAAATATCTCCTAAGCTTTCACCCTCTCTTTTCTTTAGTTTTTTAGCAATATCATCGTATATTTTACATAAGGGCTGTCGTGCCTGTTTAGATATCTTTTCCATCACCTCTATAATAGGAGTAGCAGTATAAAATATTTCTGTTTCAATAATCTGAAAGTTACCTCTTATATCCTTCAATTGTTTAACTCTTATTTTATATTTATTAGCTACTAAAAGTCCTACTAGAGTACTAGACACTAAAATAATTACACTACCTAAAATCTTATACAAAATTTCCCCTCCTTATCATAAGTTTTATTTATTATTAATTAAATATATTCTTAAGGGTTTTACCATTTATTATTTTTTCTATAGTGCCAGCACCTTTTCTGCTACTTAAAATGATCAGTCTCTCAAAAACCTTATTATTTATTAAATCTCTTAATACAGGTTTTCTAGAAACTTCCTCTATGCTGCTGCCGTGGACAGTTGTAATAATTTTTATTCCTGCATTTAGAGCTTCTTCTATGGCTAACATATCTTCTTTACTTCCAATCTCATCAGTTGCAATAATACGAGGTGACATTGAACGAATTAGCATAATCATACCCTTTGCCTTTGGGCAAGCATCTAAAACATCTGTGCGTATTCCAATTTCATTCTGGGGTACCCCTTTAAAACATCCAGCTAATTCTGACCGCTCATCCACAACACCAACCTTATATCCCCTTAACCCTTTATTTATATCACCATTACTTATCTGTCTAATTAGATCCCTTAGTAAAGTTGTTTTCCCACATTGGGGTGGTGATATAATTAATGTATGTAAGATCTCTCCTCTATCTTTTATATAGGGAATTACAATATTTGCTGCTCCTTTTATTTCTCTTGAAATTCTAAAATTAAAACCAGAAATATATTTAAGGGTCTTTATTTCACCATCCTCTAAAACTCCCTTACCAGTAAATCCTACTCGATGTCCGCCCTTTAAAGTTATATATCCATTCCTTAATTCTTCCTCTATGGCATAGATAGAATAATCACTTATTAATTGAAGAATATTTAATGTATCCTGCCTATTAACAAAATAGGCATCATTAATAGAAGAGGTTATATTACCATCTACCTTTAACAAATAATCCCTATTGTTTAGGGTAATCATTAAGGGTCTATTTTCTCTAATGCGTATTTCTTCTACAGCATTTAGATACCCTGGATCTACTCTTTTTATGACTTCTCTTATATTAGTTGATAAAGATGGTAAAATAATATTGTAAATACTCATAATAGTTGCATTTTTTTTTCTTTGGTTTTGAATATTCATATAAGTTGTCCCTCACTTTCCTTTATTAATACTATTTATAATTTTCTTAATTTATGAATGAAAACAAAAAAAAAGAACCGATTATTATCGGTCCTCTAAACATTCCTTATTTAGTGGCATTCACAGTCTTCGTCACCACAGCAAGATAAATCTATTTCCATTTCTTCTTCACAATTTGGACAGGTAATTTTATTGTCTTCATCAAGCATTTCCATGTCTACATATACAACCTCTCCACATTCAGGACATTCAATTTCACAAAAATCTATTTCATCGTCTAGTTCATCCATATCATCATAAACATCATCTTCAAGATCTGATAAATCTTCATCAATTACCTCTACATATTCCTCTAAATCATTTTGTGCTTCTGTTAAACCATCTAATGCTTCTGAAATATCATCTAGGATATCAACTATATGTAGAAGTACTTTCCCTTCATTTGTTGACTCATTTATACCTAAGCCTTCAGATAATCCCTTTAAATAAGCTACTTTTTCTTGAATATAATCCATAACAATCCCTCCTTAGTTTTTTATTTTTATATTAAAAAGGGAAACTTAAAATGCTCCCCTCTTTCTTTATTATTCCATTAAACTCTTTCCATATACTCTCCTGTTCGTGTATCTATACGAATTACATCTCCAATATTTACAAATAGTGGTACACCAATACTTGCTCCTGTTTCAACTATAGCAGGTTTAAAAGACCCTGTTGCAGTATCTCCTTTAAAACCAGGCTCTGTCTCAACAACCTCTAATTCAACAAAATTTGGAGGCTCAACAGAAAAAGCATTTCCCTTATGAAACTTAATAACAGCATTCATATTTTCTTTAATAAATTTTATAGCATCTTCAACTTGATCTTCATTTAAAGGTATTTGTTCGTAGCTTTCTAAATCCATAAAATAATATAGACTTCCATCATTATATAGATACTGCATTTCCTTAGTTTCTATATGTGCCTTAGGAAATTTATCATTAGGGTTAAAGGTTCTTTCAGTTGTTGAACCGGTTTTAATATTTTTAATTTTAGTACGAACAAAAGCTGCTCCTTTACCAGGCTTTACATGTTGAAAATCAATGATATTGTATACATCACCCTCCATTTCAAAGGTAATGCCTTTTCTAAAATCACCTGCGGATATCATAAAAATCCCTCCAACTTTATTTTCTTATGTTTTTTAATTTTTATTCAATGCTACTAGATTAAATATGAAATTCTCTCTATGGCTAAAACATACCCTTCTATACCTAATCCAGTAATTTGTCCCATGCATACTGGAGATATAACTGAATTAGCTCTAAATGATTCCCTTTTGTATATATTGCTAATATGTACCTCAATAGTAGGAATATCCACTGCTTCAATAGCATCTCGAATTCCAATACTATAATGAGCATAGGCTCCTGCATTTATAATAAGAGCATGATAATTATTATAAGCTTTATGTATTTGGCTAATAATTTCGCCTTCACAATTAAATTGATAAATATCTACATCAATATCTAATTCCTTTGATTTCTTTTTAATAATATCATTGAGATCTTGTAAAGTGCTTTTACCATAGATCTCTTTTTTTCTAATACCTAACATATTTAAATTTGGTCCATGAATAACCATAACCTTTTTCATAAAAACCCTTCTTATAATTAAAGTCATTTATTATATTACCATAGTTTTGAAATGTTTAATAGCAATTTCATTGTTTTTCTTTTTCACTCATTATTTCTTGATAAATTTTTTTAAAAATTATTGCATCTTCAGCCATAGTACCTCTGGATTCACAGATAATAACAGGTGTCAAATTTCTTTCTACTAAGATATGTGCTAAAGGTTCAAAATCAGGACCAAATTGTGTATCTGCATAGGTCCAATGCTTTTTTTCTCCAGCATGAGTGTATTCTATTCGGCTAAAATGAATATGTATAATACCTGTTCTATTTATCCCTAAGTATTTTTCGGTTAAATCTATTATTTCTTCAAAGTCTTGTTTTTTTTGTAGACTTCCCCCATTTCTGGCATGAATATGACCGAAATCTATTGTAGGAAGAACTTTTTCATCTAGCTTACATAATTGAAGAACCTCTTCTAATGTCCCAATTTGATTCCTTTTACCCATGGTTTCCGGGCAAAGAGTTATATGATCGTATTGTTTTTTATATATTAAATCTAATATTTCTTCAAAGGTATTGGAAACTATTTCAAATGCCTTTTCCCTCTTTAATTTTCCCATAGAACCAGGATGAAATACAATTCTTTTTGCTCCCATCCACTCAGCAGCCTTTAGTGTATCAATAATATATTCTTTAGACTTTTCTCTTTTTTGAGGATCTGGATTCCCCAGATTTATATAATATGGTGCATGCATACTTAAAAAAATATTATTCTGCCTTGCCTGTTCGCCAATTCCCCTAGCTGTTTCCTCTTTAAACCTAATACCCTTAGTTACCGAATATTCATAAGCATTAAGCCCTTTATCAGCTAACCATTTAGGCATATCTAAGGAGGATTTATAGCCTTCATCATAAAAAGATTCAGAATTCCCAGAAGGCCCAAATTTTATCTCCATTTTTTACTCCTTTCATTACAGCATTTAAAATAAATTTAATTATTGTGATTTATAAGTATTAACTACCTTCTTAGCCAATTCAATTATTGAACTATTATCTGTATATAAAATAATATCTCCAAAATCATATAAACCCTTTCGTTGATTCATTAAATTATTAATGGTTTTTAACGGTTTCTGAGTTCTTAGTAAAGGTCGTTTATTATTTCTTTTAATTCTATAATAAATAGTTTTAGCCATAGCCTTTAGACTTACCACAAAGGATTGTTCCTTTAATAACTCTCTATTTTCTTCAAGTAATACGATACCGCCTCCAGTAGAAATAACCTGCCTTTCATTTTTTAATATTTCTTTTAAATAAAAATTCTCAATCTTTCTAAATTCAATTTCTCCATTTTTTGCAAAATACTCTGATATAGAAATCCCTATTTTTCTTTCAATATATCTATCTGTGTCAATAAATCTAAAATTCAATTCCCTAGCTATATTTCTACCAATAGCACTTTTCCCGGTTCCCATAAATCCTATAATTGATATGTTCTTCTTCATTTTCCTCACTTCTATCCTTAATTTTATTCATCCAACATATCTTCTTCTGTATCTTCAAATTCAACCTCATCTTGCGCTTCTTCATCTTCATCTATTTCAGTAAATGCCCCTTGTATATATGGATTATTTCGACCATATTTTCCTTTAATAAAATCATAGTCCACAAATTCTGAATAATTTTGACCATCTCTTACCAGTGCGTAGGAATGTAGTAAGAAGGTAGCTGAAAGACTTTCAGCTTCTTTATCTTTACTTATTTGATATTCCACAACATCTATTTTTCTCTCACATTTCTGTATTTCATCAATATAATTTTTAATCTCCCCATATGTACCTTTAAAAATATGATTAATAGGTAATATTAATAATTGTTCACTAGACTGTTGTATATTCTTATTCTCTTCCGGATTCCCCTCATCAACAACCTGTTTAGTGGAGGTATTAATACCATTTTCAATTATTGTACTTTGCATTGTGAAACTCTTCTGTTGTATCCCTGTACTTTCAGCTATATATAATATCTCTAAAAATATTTCAGGGATTTTGACTTGAGTTGGTAATATTGACTCAATTCTTTTTATTTCACTCTGTATTTTTATTTCTTTATCAGTAAGTGCACCTGTTTCATTAGCCTGCTCTAAATTGTTTAATATAATTCTATCATGTTCTAACACTTTTGAATTTTCTTGTATTTTGTCTACCATAGGTAAAATCAAAAAGTATAGAAACCCTCCTATTACTATTACAAATATAAGAATTATTAATAATATCTTTTCTCTATTGGTTAGAGTCATTTGTCTCCCCTCCCTCTTCAACCGAATATGTAAAGTATATAGTAAAGTGAGGAACATTTTCCTGTTGGGATTCTCCACTACCATAATCTATATTATCTAAAAATACATTCTCTACACCTTCAATTTTAGCTATGTTTACCATAAAATCAGCAATTTCATCGGGTTTTGTAGTAGTTCCCTTAATATTAAAATAGTTTCCACTAGGGTGGGTTAGGTCTCTTAAAGTAATTTCATTAGGAAGAGTTTTTTCTAATTCATTAAAAAGCACATAATGATCCACTCTTTTATTTTCAACCATTTCTAACATAGCTTGACGATTATCTAATACCTCTTGATTTGCAGAAATTTCTGATTGAACATTTCTTACTTTTTCCAAACTCTCAATCTTAGATTTTATATTGGAGACTTCCTTTCGCGTGTTATACTCAATAAAATAAACACTTAGATAAAAAACTATTATACAAAACACAATAGCAAGAATCAAAATGATACGATTTTTTCTTTTTTTATTTTGTTCCAGATTATATAAATGCTCTTCGGGAAGTAGATTCATCTCTCTCATATTCTCTAATCCTTTCTTAATAAAATTCCAAGGACATTACATAAATATAATAAATCCTCTGAGAATTTTGTTTCATCTATATTTACATTTATATTTCTATAATCATTACCAAGCTTTGTTACAACATTTAAGTTATCTTCAAAATATTTAGTTATATCCATCGTCTTAGCCCCACCACCAATCAAATATATGCGATCGAGCTTTTTTTGTATACTTCTAGATATAAAATAATCAATTACCTTATTAATTTCTACAATCATTTCTTCCATATTACTTTCTATAGCAGTTTGTAATTGTTCGTTGTTTCCCACTTTAAGATAGTTATTAGTTAACTTCCATTTTTCTGCCTCTACAATATCAATATCAAGTATCTCTGCAATAGTACTGGTTATGTCCCTTCCACCCTTATTAATTACTCTATTGAGAAAAATTTTTCCATATTCCATTATTGTAACAGTTGTTTTTTGATTTCCTAAATCAATAATTGCTATGTTTTTATCTATTGTTTCCTTATCCTCAAAATCCTTTATAAGCTTCTTTCTTCCCCCAAACAGCTTTGCTATACTATTAGATTGTATATCGACTATATCTAAACTCAACCCAGCTTTTTCAAAGGTTGTAAGATATGCTTCAACAATAGCCTTAGGGAGTGCCGCAGTCTGCACCTTAAACATAGACATTTTTTCCCCATCTTCTATTTCCTCTTCATATTCCTCTAAAATTGTAAAATCTACAACATAGTTATCTATGGCTTCAGGAAGTAAATTCTCCATTTCAAATTTTACTGCTGCCTTTAGCTCCTTTTCTTCCATTTTAGGTATCTCGAAGGTTCTTAATATTAAATCTCCTGAAGAAATAGAAACCTTTACATTCAATTTCTTTATATTTTTTTTCTTTACATATTGCTCAATACTTTCTGCTATTTTAGACTTATGATATATTTTTCCGTTATAAATGGCATCCTCAGGTGTAGGCATAATTACATAATCTTTAATAAATATATGATCATCTTTACTACTACCTATTGCAATCTTAATACTATTTGAACCAATGTCAAAGACAATTGATTGACTGTTTTTTTTCAAATTTTATCCCCCCAATAGTTGATGTAATATATTGACCATGATTTAGTTAATTTCTTTCCAGTTTAATACATTTATTGATAAATCACTTTCACTGGGTATTTCGAAATTTTCTGGTAAATAAGTATCTAAATTAGATAAAATTGATGGATCGTGATTTAAATTAAGCTTCCAATTACCTTTCTGAGTTGCACTATTGGTACATATAAGGCTACCATTTACATCAATCTTACTACCTGATATTTGAAATTCTGTTATTTCTAAATCATTGCCTGTAAAAATTATCATGCCGTTAATAGTAGATTCGTTATGTATTTTTAATTTATCTGTACGATTAACAATAATAAGTCCATTAAAAGTCCCTTTTGAGAAACTTACCTCTTCATAATTATCAATAATAAGAATTGATGTAGCTTCATTAGGATAGCGATCCTCTTCAAGGTTAAATGTATTGTTACCTGATAGAGATCTATCATATTCTGTTACAGTAAAACTTGTTTTCAGCCATTCAATATATACATCCATATTAAATGAAGATAAATCCATAAGATTTCTATCGGTGACAGGAGTAAAGTTTGCATCATTATAATTTATATTTTTATTATGATCATCCTCATGATTAGGTAGAACTTCTCCCTCAACCAATAGCTGTGCACTTCCATCCTCTTTTGCAGATTCAAAATGCAAATTCCCATGGGCACCAATTATTCCACCATTTATATTGCCGAGTTCATCTATCTCCAAATCACCTTGGGAAAATATAGCAAAATCTTTCATTTCTGAAAGATCATAAGTGGTAACTGCTCTTTCTATATTTGCTTCTATAGTTCTTTGAATGTTCCCAATTTTTCCAGTAGCTGTTATTGTTCGTGAATTTCCAGAGCCACTTACATTAATATCATATTCTCCATCACTAAAGTTTTTACCTAGGTTTCCACTATAATCCCAATGATGATTTAATTCAGCTATAGCCTCCTCAATCCCTGCCTCTGCAATATAATATGCCTTTTCAAAATCAGAAAAGTGATGGGAAGTCTTATATTCCATTACAGTAAGAGGCAGCATTGCTAATCCTAGAATTGACAAAATTAAAGTAGTCATAAGCGTTAATACTAACACACCGCCCTTTTCACTTTTAAATTTTTCCATTTAAATCCCTTCCTTTTTATTTATTGGTTACTTCTACACCAACACGGATGTGGGAATTCAATTCAAGTTTTTTACCCTCTTTCTCTGCTATGATTCTTAATTTAAATATATTTTCACTATCCTCAGCTTTAACTAACTCAAATTCCTTTATATTCTCAGCAAATTGCGAAGCATATCCAGATTCTATATGTTCTAAGTCACCTTTATTAACCTTATATTTCTTAATCTGACTACCTACTAGAATATAATAATTATAATATTGGGGGGTTTCCAAGTCCTGTATATAAACTTTGTCATCTTTAATAAAAATTTCCTCTGATCTTTTCATTTGTCTCTCCAGGTTTAAATATGCCAATCTACCACTAGAGTAACTTGCAACTTGCTCATCTGCAGTATTAAAGGAGCGTATACCAGTAAAAAACATAGAACCTACTACTATGCCTATTAAACCAATTAAGGCAATTACTATTATTAATTCTATTAGAGTAACACCCTTTTCATTGTTTCTAGCTTTCCAGCATTTTATTTTAGGGAAGGTGCATTTGAGAAACAAATCTTTCCACGCTCCCTTCTCTAATTCCTGGTACTTCAACTTCTATAATATATAATCTATCAATATCCGTAGTAGATATTGTAATGTTACTATTAGCATATAGGTTTTGAATTTCAATAGCTTTATTTTCAAGATTATCTATGTCCCTATGCTCTGAGGGAAGTAGAGTAAACTCACTTTTAACATTTTCCATTATGTTCTTTGCAAGTACTGTGCTCTCTATTACCACCTTAGAAGCATTATTATTTTGTAATGAAGTTGTAAAAAGACCCATTATTGAAATTGCTACAATCCCAATAAGAGCTATAGAAACCAATACCTCAATAAGAGTATATCCTTGATGATTTTTAAAATTATTAATCATCTATCATCCCCTCTTTCATATAAATGCGTCCCGTACCTAATTGTACAACAATAGTCATATACTTTTCCTTAGGACTTTTTAAAGTAATATGACCAGCTTGGCTAACGGTTCCTATAGGTTTTAAACTTAAATAATTATATCCAATGAAGGTTGTATTATTAATAGTTATATTATTAGATAAATTTATAATTTCAGCAGGAGGATCATCTGGATAACAAAACTTTTCGATTAAAAATTTATCTTCTTCCTGATCTATATAAATTCTTCGCTCAGAGCCATCCATGATTGCATTAGAGCGAGCCTTTAAAATAGTCTGAAGTATGATTCTCGTCTCTATCTTTAATTGATTTTTATCAGAAAACTCCTGGTAGGCTGGTATCCCTACCCCTATTATTGTGCTTAAAATACCCATTATAGCTATTACCACAATAATCTCTACAAGGGTAAATCCATGTTCACTGTTTTTCACTTGAGTATATTTCTCCTTATAACAAAGCTATATACCAGGTCAATATATTACTTCCAAAAACAATTGTTACAAAGGCAGCTATAGCTATCCAAGGTCCAAAGGGTATGGCATCCTTTCTTCCCTTAATCTTTAACACCAATAGTAATACACCAAAAACCCCACCAATGATAAAGGATAGTAAAAGGGTTAAAATAATGCTTGTCCAGCCTAAATACAATCCTAAAACTGCCATTAATTTTACATCGCCCATTCCCATAGCAGCACCCTTTGATATAATAACCAATAGAAATAAAAAACCTCCACCAATTAATGCTCCTAATAAAGAATCTGTCCAGTTTATATACCCTAAAATTATATTAAATACCAAAAACCCACCAAGAGCAAATAAATTAATTTTATTTGGAATAATTTGATGGTCTAAATCTATAAAGGTTATAGATATAAGTATAGCTGTTAGCGTCAAATATGGTAATAATACCTTGTCCATTCCATATTGCCAAAAAACTACTGAAAACAACAATCCTGTCATCAATTCTACAAAAGGATATCTTATAGCTATAGATTCGCCACAGTATCGACATTTTCCTCCTAAGAAGATCCAACTAACTATAGGGAATAAATCCAAAGGTTTTAATCTGGTCCCACAGCTACCACAGGAAGAAGGAGGGGTTGCTATAGACTTACCTGCAGGTATGCGATATATACATACATTAAGAAAACTACCGATTATAAGACCGAAAATAAAAATAAATAAAAGCATAGATAAGTCCCCCTAAGAAATTTATCAAATTTAAATATATATCATATATTTTTAATTATAGTTTAATAAATATAGGAAGTAAATCAAATAAATATTATATTAAAATGACCTGATAGAGCTTTCTCCATCAGGTCTCGTCTTGAAAATTATAAATCTCTTTTCAACAACATTGTATAAATAACACAAGTGGATAACACACGGGATCTGTCCCTCTGTGTTTATTCTGGCCAAGTAACATCGTCGCCTCCATCTATAGCAGCTTGAGTTGCAGCTTTTGTAGGATCAGCTGTTAATACCCCATCTGAAACAGAATATGTGCCAGGACTTGTTGGCCATTCTGCTATGTATTCATCTACTAAATCCCCAGAATTCGCATCTGCTTGATTAGGTTTTACTCCTTCATTTTCAGCTTCGTATAAAGTAATTGCACTTTCTATAGTTCTAATATTCCCCATATGAGTTCTTAGTTTAGAAGTCTCTAATGTCCCTATAAATCTTGGCACTGCTAATGCTGCTAAAATTCCTAAAATAGCTATTACTACAATAAGTTCCACTAAGGTAAAACCTTTTTGTCTTTTCATCATTTTTCTAATTTTTAACATTATATGTACCCCCTTTTATTTTTATAATCCCATTATATAGGAATTATTAACTAAGTAAAGAGGTTTTTGTGTTTTTTTGTATATATTTGTCGTAATTTAATTTATACACAAAAAACTCCTCTTTCGGTAGCTGGCTGCCGTTCCTTTGGAGTAGGCCCTTAAGCTTTGCGTCCCTGCCTTTCGACAGGTTTGCCATTATCGCTGAAAAGTTTGCGAATGATTTTATACTATTTTTTCCATTATAATACAAAATTATTTAATATACAAGGTTTTTCTATTTAATATTTATATTTATATTTTATTTAATTATATTAGCCAATAACATTATATAAATCAAACATTGGTAAAATCATAGCTGCTACTATAAAACCTACAACTCCTCCTAATACCACTATTATTAAAGGCTCAATCATGGTGGTCATTTGACTAATGGCTGTTTCTACCTCTTCATCATAAAAATCAGCGGTTTTCTCCAAAACAAAATCAAGGCTTCCAGTATCCTCTCCAACCTTAATCATCTGATAGACCATTGGAGGGAAAATCCCACTACTCATAATCGGTTCAGATAAACCTAATCCCTTTCTTGCTCCTTCCTCAATAACCTTCATCTTTTCATTTACAAAATCATTGTCAATTACCCTTTGCACAGATTCTAATGCCTGTAATAAATCAATACCACTATTTAATAGTGTACTCATAGTACGGGTAAAGCGAGAAATCATTACTTTTTTTTGCACCTTCCCAAAAATAGGAACATTTAGCTTAAATTTATCTAAATTGTATTTTCCTTGCTTAGTTTTGCTATATTTATTAAAGATATAAACAATTAAAATAATTCCTAAAATAAATAAATACCAAAAACTCTGTAATGAATTGCTAATTCCCATTAAAATTCTAGTGATTAGAGGAAGCTCTGCACCCATGCTGTCAAACATTCCAATAAATGTAGGCATTACAAAGGTCAAAAGAAACATAACCACTAAAACCGCTACTATAGATACTACTATCGGATAAGTCATTGCAGATTTTAATTTTTGTGTTATTTTATTTTCCTTCTCAAAGTGAACTGCCATTCTTTCCATTACACTATCTAAAGTACCACTAATTTCTCCTGTTTCCACCATATTTATAAGTAACAGTGGAAACACTTTGGGATGAGCACCCATTGCCTCTGATAGAGGGTGGCCTTTTTGAATAATTTCGTATATATCTGCAATTATTTCTGCAAATTTTTTATTCTCAGTCTGCCTATGTAATATATCTAAGCTATCTACAACTGGAATACCCGAGCGTAAAGTAGTGGCGAATTGACGGCAAAACACAGCTAGATCCTTTACCTTTACCTTTTTATACTTAGTTAAATCTATAGTGGATCCCTGTGGTTTTATCTCTATAGGATAATAATTTCTACCCTTAAGAATAGCCACGACATCATTATATTTTGGTGCCTCTAATATTCCCTTAGTTGTTTGTCCTTTATTATTCTTAGCAATATATAAAAATTTAGGCATTTTCCTCCTCCTTCTATATATGAAGCTTGTTCTTCATTGATTCATGATCTACTGAATATAAAAGAGCATCTTCTCTACTAATAATCCCCTTACGATAGAGATCCAATATGAAAGTATCCATAGTAATCATTCCTTGTCGAGCTCCCATTTGTATTGAGGATTGAATTTGATGTGCCTTGCCTTCACGAATAAGGTTGCGAATAGCAGGAGTTGCCTTCATAATTTCTAATGCTGCTACTCTCCCTGATTGATTCTTCCTTTTAAAAAGCTGTTGGGATACAACACCTTGCAAAACAGATGCTAATTGCACCCTCACTTGTTGTTGCTGATGGGGTGGAAAAACATCGATAATTCTGTCAATGGTCTTGGCTGCACCAATGGTATGCAAAGTAGATAATACTAGATGACCTGTTTCTGCTGCTGTAATAGCTATAGATATAGTTTCTAAATCTCGCATCTCGCCAATAAGAATAACATCAGGATCTTGACGAAGAGCAGCTCTTAGGGCACCTGCATAACTATTAGAATCATTACCCATCTCCCGTTGATTTACCACAGAGCTTTTATGACTATGTAAATATTCAATGGGATCTTCTAATGTCAATATGTGATCCTTGCGTTGTTCATTTATTATATTAATCAAAGAAGCTAGAGTAGTAGATTTTCCACTACCAGTTGGTCCTGTAACCAATATCAAACCCCTTGTAAGCTCTGTAAACTCTTTTAAACTATCAGGTAAATTTAATTGTTGTAATGTAGGAATACCTGTTGGTATTAAACGAAAGGCAATGGCATAACTACCTCTTTGCTTATAGGCATTGACTCTAAAACGACCCCAACCTGGTACGGAATATGAAAAATCTATTTGTCCTAATTCTTCTAAAACATTTTTTTGTTTTTCACTTAATATTACTTCTACATATTTTTCAGTATCCTCTGGAGTAAGGTTTTTGTCACTATAGGGTTCTAATGTGCCATCAATACGCATCATAGGCGGTACTCCAACAGTAATATGCAAATCAGAAGCCTTTTGACTTATGGTATCCTCTAATAATTTAAAAACATCCATTTCTATTCCCCCTTCATTAGTCTTCCTCTAAAAATGCTACCTTTGCAACCTCTTCAATGGTGGTAATCCCTTCCTTTACTAATTCGATTGCATTATGGGTTAGGGTTACCATTCCTTGCTCAATAGAATAATCTCTTAATTGATCAGTGCTTACTTCTTGTACAATCATTTCACGATGTTCTTTGCCAATCTTCAATACTTCATGTATTGCAAGTCGCCCCTTATATCCAGTTTGATTACATACCCCACAACCTTCACCTTTGTGCAAGGTAAGATTATGTTCCTCAGGTATATTTAATAATTTTTTCTCAGATGGTGAAGCCTTATATGAAGTCTTGCATTTAGTACAAATCTTCCTTACTAGCCTTTGGGATATTATACCTGAAATAGAAGTTGAAACTAAATAGGAAGGTATTCCCATATCAACAAGTCTATTTATTGTAGAAGTAGCATCATTAGTATGAATAGTGCTAAAAACCAGATGACCAGTAATTGACGCCCGAACTGCTATTTCAGCTGTATCCACATCCCTAATTTCTCCAATCATAATAATATCTGGGTCCTGTCTTAAAATAGAGCGTAAGGCTGTTACAAAGGTTAATCCTGCCTTTAGATTAACTTGTATCTGATTTATACCATCTAGTTTATATTCCACTGGATCTTCTACCGTAACTATGTTGTCCAATTCTGTATTTAATTCTCTTAATAAAGTATACAGAGTAGATGACTTTCCACTTCCCGTAGGACCAGTAACTAATATAATCCCATGGGGATTGTGAATCATATTTTCCACCAATTTTAATTCCTGGGATGTAAAGCCTAATTCCTCCTTTGTAATAAAAAATTGGTTTCTATCTAATATTCTTATTACGATTTTTTCTCCAAAAATAGTCGGTAATATAGATATCCTAAGGTCAATATCTCTATTATCAACATTCATCAATATTGCACCATCTTGGGGTAATCGTCTTTCGGCAATATTTAAATCACTCATAATTTTCACACGACTTACTATTGCATTATGGGTACGCTTGTCCACCTTCATCATTTCATGAAGAACTCCGTCCACCCTCATTCTAACTCTTACTCTATTCTCAAAGGGTTCTATATGAATATCACTGGCACCACTACGCACTCCCTGTTCTATTACTGAGTTTACTAGACGAACAACGGGAGCATTATTTACTTCATTTAAAACCTGTTGTTCTAATTCATCTTCAAAATTATTTAAAAATGGATCCTCACTAAATTCTTGTGCTGCCTTCTGAGCATCTTCGGTATCAAAATACTTTGCCAATAATTTTTCTATTTCATCCTTACCTGCTATGACAGGATATATTCTTTTTCCAGTTGCCAATTCTAAATCATCTAGGGCTATAAGATCTAATGGATCATTTAATGCAACTACTAATACACCGTCATCTTTATAGTATATAGGTATCGCACAATGTCTCTTGCCTAACATATATGTAATACTTTTAACTGCATCTTCTTCAATGAATGTTGTACTAAAGTCTACTTTTTGTATGCCTAATTGATTCTCTAAGGTTTTTAATATCACTTCTTCTTCAACTATACCTTCTTCTACTAAAATATTTCCAATCTTTTTTCTGTTTTTTCTTTGTAATTCCAATACATTTTCTAATTGCTCTTCTGTAATTTTACCATCTTCAAGTAATAAATCTCCAATTCTTTTTTTACTCATCATTTTAATTCACCTGTTTTTCCAAGATAATAGATACTATCAAATGTATTTACAAGTAATACTAATTTCTATAATAATTCTACAAATTTTGTATTATCCCTTTTTTATATAAAGAAAATGCATTATTGATTTTTATCAAACACTATAATTTTAATGATTTATGTTATTTAAAAACAATAAGTTATTTTTTCTTACTTTCTATTATGATGTCATCAGACTTGCTTAGGATTATTAATACTACCTTCTCTATTTTCCTAACAAAGGTTGTCCACCAAAATTCCTTACCGGGTATTGGTTTAACTAATATTGTAAAAAGTCCGGCACGGTTTCCCCCTAGTATATCTGTAAAAACTTGATCTCCAACAACAGCAACCTGTTCTCTACTAAGCTTTAACATTCCCACTCCTTTATAAAAGGATTTAGTCAAGGGCTTTAATGCCTTATGTATAGCTGGGATGTCTATATCCTCCTTAAATACTACTACCCTTTCCTTTGTATTATTAGAAATAAGACATAGTAAAAAATTCTCCTCCTTAGCTTTATAAAACCATTGAACAAGATCTTCATCTGCCTTTTTCTTATCCCATTTTATTAATGTATTATCCACATCAATTAATAAACCTAGAATATTCCTATTTTTTAATTCTTGAAAATCTATATCATAAATTGAATCTATCATCATGTTTGGCTTTAAATTTTTAAACAAATAATCACATCCCGGTTTTTTTCTTATTATAGCATAACCCATAATTTAATATAAAAGAAGTACTTTTGTAAAAAAATAGCCATCATTATTGACAGCTATTTGCTTGAAATTCCTTACTTAATTTTTTTATTGCCTTTTTCTCTATTCTTGAAACATAGGATCGGGAAATTCCCAACATCTTAGCAATCTCTCTTTGGGTTTTATTGACACCATTACTTAGGCCATATCTCATTTCAATAATGGTTTTTTCCCTTTGCTTTAACACCTTTTCCATAAGTTTATATAATTTAGCTGCTTCTATTTTTAATTCTACTAAATCAAAAATCTGGTCATTATCACTGCCTAATATATCAATAAGGCTTATTTCATTTCCCTCTTTATCTATTCCAATAGGATCCTGTAATGATACCTCATTTTTTATCTTTTGATCAGCTCTTATAGTCATTAGGATTTCATTTTCTATACATCTAGCTGCATAGGTGGCTAGCTTTGTACCTTTATCCATATTATAGGTAGATATCCCTTTGATTAATCCTATTGTACCAATGGAGATTAAATCGTCTAGTTCCCTACCAATACCGTTATATTTTTTAACTATATGTGCAACTAAGCGTAAATTGTGCTCGACAAGTATGCTCTTTGCCCTTTGATCTCCTTGGCTATAAAGAAGTAAATATTTCTTTTCTTCTTCAGCAGTTAATGGCAGGGGAAATGAACTGCTATTACTAACATAGCCTATTATGAAATATATTTCTCTTATTAATGTTGCAATGCCCAACAAAGCAGCTGGAAACATAAAAAAACACCCCCATAATATAAACTTATTATTATTAATATGTTCATTAGGGATGTTGTGTGCCTGTATATATTTAATTTCTTTGTCCTAATTTTAAAATTTTTTCACTAATATTTTCAAATAATGGGAAGGCTACACCACTACCTGTACCACCTTCTTCTACAAACACCGTCATTGCATATTTAGGTTGATTTATTGGAAAATAACCAGCAAACCAAGCATGGGGATACATTTTCCCGTTCTGTGCTGTACTTGTTTTCCCTGCGATACCTCCATAAACTAAGTTATTACCTCCCATTGCTGTGCCTGAAATAGTTACTTCCTCTAATAATGATTGTATCTGTCCGTTAACCTCTTCATCAATAACTCTTTTTTTTATATTATTATATTTTTTAAGTACATCTCCCTTTTGATTTATTATCTCCTTAACTAATATAGGCTCGCTTATTATTCCATTATTTGCTATTGTAGCCATTATTTTTGTTGCCATTAATGGACTTGCCTCAATCATTCCTTGCCCTAATGCCATATTAAATACATCCATTTGGCATGTGATACTATCTGGTAAACAATTAATAGAATATTTATCTGATAATATGAAAGTATCCTTCTTTTTTTCTGCATACTCAGAAAATCCGAATTCCTTTGCAAGCTGCATAATCTCATTACCCTTTATAGTACCATTAGGATTATACTCTGTAAGTCTATTAGCTACTTCATAAAAAACTATATTACAGGATTGAGCGAAGGCATCCTTAAAGGTAATTTGTCCATGTCCTTCCGTTTTATGACAATGCTTTAATTGATTATCTATTAGAATAGTGCCATTACATGTGAATTCTTCATCCATTTTAACAACACCCTGTTCCAAAGCCTTTACGGCTACTAATGTTTTAAACACAGATCCTAGGGAATATGAATGCAGCGCCTTATTGTTTTGATCTCCTAAGGATGCTATTCCTATAACTTCACCGTTTTGAACATCTATTATCACAACTGAAATTCCTGCAAAATAACTTTCTCCATTTGTATTTTTTGTTTTTTCTAGCATATAGGAATTCATTTCCTTTTCTATTATATCTTGAATATGAAAATCAATTGTGAGCTTAATATTATTACCTTGATTAATATGGTCTCCATAAACAAAGAACTTTTTATCAGATATACTTTGTCCTTTACCATCCTTATATTGGATTAATTTAATTGGCATGCCTCCGTTTAATTCCTTGTCAAACATCTTTTGTAATCCTGATACTCCATGTACTCCCTCAATTGTATTATCTTTATATTTATATTGAATTTCACCAATTATATGTTTGGCTAATAATTCTTGTTCTACATGAACAGGAAGTGAAAGGTTTTTCTCCATAAAATTTCTACCTGTTAAAGGAATACTGTTACGATCTAATATTCTTCCTCTCGGATAATAAATATCCACCTCTTGAGCTATTTGACTTTCTATTCTTGCAGTATAATCTTCATTATGTATAATTGAAATATTATATAATCTTCCTATTAAAGCAAATAAAAATATACTAACTATAATACCCATAAATTTTACTCTATTATTAAACATAAAAAAACCCCCTGCATGTTTTAATGGTATTATTACCACATTCAGGGGTATTATGCTTTATGATTTAACACTATTCTAATTCTTTTCTAAGAATATCCCAGGGATAAACTGTTTGTTCTATTTTCATCTTTATAATTTGCTGGGGATGGGGAGCTTCATTAATAGGGGTTCCCTCTTCATCCCACATTTCTTCGATTTTATGTTTGAAAAAGTCCCTATCGGGTCCCATAACTTCTATTTCTTCTCCTATCATCATTCTATTGCGCTGCTCTACGGTGGCAATTTTTGTTTTTTTATCATATTCTAAAACTATTCCAGTAAAGTCATAATTTCTAACATAGGTACTAGTTGTATATATTTGCTCACTGGCTCCTGGTCGACTAAAATAGAACCCTTTGGTATATTCTCGATGACTAGCTTTTGCTATTTCAACTAGCCATTTAGGATCTGTCTTAAAAGCTGTAGGGTCCTTAAGGTACAGATCAATTGCCTTTCTATATGTTGAAACTACTGTCGCTACATAGTATAAACTTTTCATTCTACCTTCAATTTTCAAGCTGTTTATACCTGTATCTATTAATTCTGGTATATGTTCGATCATGCAAAGATCCTTAGAATTAAATATATATGTTCCTCTTTCATCCTCATAAATAGGATAATATTCTCCAGGTCTTTTTTCTTCAACTAATCTATACTCCCAACGACAGGGTTGTGCACAAGCACCTCTATTAGAATCTCTATTTGCCATATAATTACTAAGTAAACACCTTCCAGAATAGGAAATACACATTGCACCATGCACAAAAGACTCTATTTCTAGGGTGTCTGGAGTATTCTTAACCATAGTCTTAATTTCTTTTAAGGATAACTCCCGTGCTACAATTATTCTCTCTACTCCTGCATTATGCCAAAATATTGCACTCTTCCAATTTGTATTATTTGCTTGAGTACTAAGGGCAATAGATAAATTTGGAGCATTTTCCTTTATTAGTGTTATAATACCTGGATCTGCAACAATAACTGCATCAACACCAATTCTATCAATATCCTTTATATATTGATCTAAATCCTTTAAATCACTATTATGAGGAATAATATTAAGAGTTACATATACCTTTTTACCTCTATCGTGAGCAAATTGGACCCCCTCTTCCATCTCATCTAAGGTAAAATTACCAGCTGCTGCTCTAAGTCCATAAGCCTTACCTGCTAAATATACTGCATCAGCACCATAAATTATTGCAAACTTTAGTTTTTCTAGATTTCCAGCTGGTGCTAAAAGTTCTGGTTTCTTCATTTATTCTTCCACTCCTTTTAAACTTATCGCTAAACCATCCCCTAAGGGAATAATACTTGTGTTTAATTGATAATGATTCGATATATAATTTAAATATTTTCTCATTCTTTTTACAATTGTTATTTTTCTTCGTTTTACTAAATGGTCAGTAGCTACCATACCTCTAAATAATACATTATCAGATATAAGTAAGCCATTATACTTTAATAGTTCTAGACATTTAGGTAAAAAATCCATATAGTGACCCTTAGCAGCATCTAAAAAAATACAATCGAAATGTGATGTCAAAGAAGGCAAAATATCGTCTGCCTCTCCCTCTAAGATTTTTATATTATCCTGTAGATCTGCTTTTTTTATATTTTGCTTTGCAATATCTATCATCTCAGGTTCTCTTTCAATTGTAATTATCTTACTATCTTTTCCCATTGCTTTAGAAAATAAAATGGCTGAATAACCAATAGCAGTTCCTATTTCCAATACTCTTTTACAATTTTGTGCCTTTAATAATAAGCCTATAAACTGAGCAACTTCTGGATGGATAATAGGAATATGAAATTCTTCCGAATAGCTCTGTAATTCTTTTATAAATGGTTCAGGCTCTGGTAAAAGTTCTTGTATATAGCTTTCTATATATTCTTGATTTATATTATTCAATATATCACCTCAGATAAAACATTATTTTCTTAGTATATTATATTTTAAAAAAATGAATACGTGGTAGTTCTAATCTACCACGCATTTATAATAAAAAATTTATAATATACTCTCTACTTTAAAACTTGTTTCTTAGCTGCATTATGTTCCTGTAATGTCCTACTAAAAACATGACTTCCATCATCTTTGGCTACAAAAAATAAATATTCTGTGTCCTCTGGATATAAGGTTGCCCTTAGAGAATCTTTCCCAAATGAAGCTATGGGTCCAATAGGTAAACCAGCTTGCTTATATGTATTATAGGGAGAATCAACTTCCAAGTCTGAATAAAGAAGTCTAGGCTTTCGCTCCCCTAATATATATTGTATTGTAGCACAAGACTCCAATTTCATACCAATTTCTAATCTTCTATGGAATACTCCAGAGATTATAGGACGATCAGAAGCCACCATAGCCTCTCGTTCAACCACAGAGGCTAATATAACAACTTCATCTATGGTCATATCTAATTCCTTTGCCCGCTCAATATATTCACTTGTAAAAACTTCATTAAATCTATCTAACATGGTAGTAATAATTTGCTCTTCTGATGTATCTATAGAAAAGTTATAGGTATCTGGAAAAAGATATCCCTCTAAAGGATTATCCCTATCCTTTGGAATATCCTTTAAAAAGGAATAATCAAATTTTTCAATATCCTGTGTTGCCTGTATAAATTCCTCCTTAGTAGTTAAACCTTTTTCTTCTAATCTTTCGGCAATCATTTTGATTTCAAAACCCTCGGGGATAGTTATCTTAATTGAATCATCAATAACTTGTCCTCCTGCAAGTCTGATTATAATTTCATTTGTAGACATTGATGGACTCAATAAATAACTACCTGATTGCAATTGACTCTGTACATTTTCTAATCTTACAGCAATTTCAAAGGCAATATCTTTTTTTATAACTCCTTCTTTTTGTAATAACTTTGAAATATTTTTTACCGAATACCCCTGGGGAATATATACTATTTTTTCTTCTCCATTGGAATCTGCCGGAGTTAACAAGTTATTATAATATAGTATACCTCCACCAGCAATTACTAATAATATTATTAGGGTTATAATTAAGGTTAATAAGACAATTTTCTTCTTTTTTTTATAGATATATTCCTGTTTCATACAAAGTCCCCCATATTCTTTACCGTTTTTTATTATTATATAATGCAAGGTTATTTTTTACAAGCTATGTGAATTGAAGAAAAAATGGAACTAAAAAAGGTATCATTGTAGACAAAACAACCCCTGATATAAATGCCAATACTGCAATCTCTGATGATGTGTATCTCGCAATAATAGGTAAAGTAGTATCCATAGCTGTTGCTCCTGCAGGTGCTATAGTATAAAGATGTTTTGAATATTTTGCAATTATGGGCAATAATAGTATAGCTAGTAACTCCCTTATAACATTTGATAAAAATCCAATTGCTCCTAATTGAGTACTATGGAGTTGATCTATTATAACTGCAGATAGGCTATACCATCCCATGCCAGATCCTACAGCTGCAGCTTCCCATAATGGTAACTTAATAATAAAACTTATACATATAGCTCCAACTATACTTCCTATTGCAATAGATAATGGAATAAGGATAATTTTCCAGCCTAAAATTTTTATTTTATTAAATACTTCTTTATTTTTTCCGATATCAATTCCTACAAAAAATAGCATTATACATAATCCAAATGTAACCCCTTGATCAATAAATAAGAGCATATATTCTGGGAAAACATATAAACCCATGATTATTCCTAGGGCAATTGCTACTAAAAGGGTAATAGTCATCTGTTTTCCTCCTGTCTTTCCATAGAAAAACTAACTCTTCCTAAAAATAATTTTATAAATCCTAAAGATCCTATTATACTACCTATAGCAATCATAAATGCCTTAAATCCTATAATATTTATATTTTGAATTATTTTTTTATCCATGCCTATTTTACTACCCATAAGAAATAGTATAAATATTAAACTAATATAGGGAATTGCTTTAAATTTATCAAGGTACTTTTTTGGTAATATATCAAAAAATCCAATAATAATACCAAGTATTAAAAACACAAGCATTATTGACATTATTACAGCCCCTTCTTTAATTAAGTTACATTAATGGTGCAAATATCCTTAAAATGAAACTTATTAATTTTTTATACCACTTTGTAGAATTGCAACATTCAGAAGTAATCCTTTGACTTAGCTCTTGGGATTGTAAAAAATCCTTTTTAATATCCTTTATGCTACTAGCACAATACATCCAAACACCACATTCAAAGTGAAGAAATAAGCTTCGATAATCCAAGTTAATAGTACCTACTACAGCAATCTGATCATCAACTATAAAAACTTTACTGTGCATAAAGCCCGGTGTATATTCATAAATGCCTACACCACTTTCAATAAGATCTGCATAATTAGAACGACTAACTGAGTGAACATACCATTTGTCAGGTATATACGGTGTAATGATTCTTACATCTACACCTCTTTTAGCACTCGTAATAAGTGCAGTGGTTAATTTATTATCTAATATCAAATACGGTGTGTTAATATATACATATCTTTTCGCTTGGGAAATTAGATTTAAATATATAATTTCACTAACTGTTTCATCATCTATAGGGCTGTCAGCAAATGGTTGTATAAATCCATCACTTGTAAATTCTTCTTTATTTTCTAATATTGGTTTAAATAATACATACTCTATCTTTTCACCACGCAAATATTCCCAAAGTGATAAAAAAAATACACTAAAGCTCCAAGCTGCCTCCCCTTTTATCATAATAGAGGAATCCTTCCAATGTCCAAATCTTTCAACTTCATTTATATATTCGTCCGCAAGATTTATGCCACCAGTAAATGCAGTGTGTCCGTCTATAACTACAATTTTTCTATGGTCACGATTGTTATGTCGAAGGGAAAGAATTGGGATAAATGGGTTAAACACAGAACATTTTATTCCTTTCGCCTCAAGTTGTTTATCATAGCCGAAGGGCAATCTAGACATACAGCCCATATCATCGTATATAATACGAACATCTATACCTTGCTCTACTTTTTCTGTTAATATTTTTAGAATTGTATCCCACATTTTGCCTTCTTCAATTATAAAGTACTCTAAAAAAATATATCTTCTTGCTTTTTTTAATTCTTTTATAAGATATTTAAATTTTTCTTCTCCAGGGGTTAGATATTTAGATGTAGTATTTTTATATATTGGACAGAATGCATATTTTTGGATGTATCTAGATTGATTAACAGCCGTTATACTTTTATTTTTTAAAGATTCAATTACTTCATCTTGCTGTTTTAAAAAATGCTCCATTTTATCATTTATATTTTGCATATCACGCTTAACTTTTTTTGATGTTTTGTAATTTCCAAACATTAGATATATTAAACCGCCAAATATTGGTAGTAATAAAATTGGAACAATCCAAGCTATTTTATAAGCTGGATTGCTCTTATTATTTAAAATAAACAATACTACTATAAGACTTAAAATTATGTTTATAATATAGAAATAGATAAAAAAGTTACCAAATCTCCACAAAACAAGCATTAGAAAAAAAGCTTGTACTAATATTGCAATTGTATATAGTACTATTCTTCTATTAAATAATAGATTTAATATCTTAGTCATTATATATTCACCCATTTACAAAATTTTATATAAATTTTATAAGATTTTTAAATAAAAATTTATCTTTACACATATTGAATTCTACCATATAAGGCTTAGCTAGGCAATAAAATAAAATGAGCCCTAGGCGGTTCCTTCGGCTCATTTTAGACTCTCATAACTTTAATAATAAGTTATATTATACTTCCATTATTATTGGTAAAATCATTGGTTTTCTCTTTGTTTTCTCATATAAAAATTGGCGTAGGGAATCTCTTATTGCGCTTTTTATTGTAGCCCAGTCAGTAATTTGTTTCTCCTCACATTTTAATAATGCATCCCTTACTACACATTTTGCTTCATCTATTAGATTTCCTGATTCCCTAACATATACAAATCCTCGGGATATAACATCTGGTCCTGATACTACACTTCCTTTATCTTTATCTAGGGATACTACTACTATAAACAAACCATCTTGGGATAAATGTCTTCGATCTCTTAATACTATATTCCCAACATCTCCAACTCCAAGACCATCCACTAATGTCTGACCCGAAGGAACCTTCCCTACCAATTTAGCTGTATCATTATTTAACTCTATGACTGATCCAATTTCTGAAACAAAGATATTTTCCTTAGGCATACCCAAATTTTCAGCTAATTTAGCATGTTGCATAAGCATTCTATACTCTCCATGAACTGGAATAAAATACTTAGGTTTTATCAATGTATGAATTAGCTTTAATTCCTCTTGGCAAGCATGACCTGACACATGAACCTCTGCCAGCTTTTCATAAATAACATTAGCGCCTAATTCAAATAATTGATTTATAACTTGTGAAACCGTCTTTTCATTCCCGGGAATAGGTGTAGCAGATATAATGACTAAATCTCCCTTAGATATTTGTAGCTTTCTATGCTCTGACATAGACATTCTGCTTAAACCTGACATTGGTTCCCCTTGACTACCTGTTGTAATTATTACTATTTGGTCCTCAGAATATTTTTTAATATCATTAATATCAATTAAGGTTCCCTCCGGAATATTTAGATATCCTAACTCTGATGAAACCGAAACTACATTAACCATGCTCCTCCCACTAACTACCACTTTTCGGTTATATTTCACAGCTGCGTTGATAATTTGCTGTACTCGATGAATATTCGAAGCAAAGGTAGCAACAATAATCCTACTTTGTACGCCCTGAAATAATTCTAAAAAAGTTTCACCTACTGTGCTTTCCGAGACTGTATAGCCTGGTCGTTCAACATTTGTACTATCTGTTAATAGTAAAGTAACCCCTTCCATACCTAACTCAGCAAATCGATGTAAATCCATCACCTTATCATCAATAGGTGTAAAGTCAATTTTAAAATCACTAGTATGAACAATTGTCATATCCTCGCATTTAATAGCAAGAGCTACACTGTCTGCGATACTATGACTAGTTCTAATAAATTCTATACTAAATTCACCTACTTGAATTATATCCTTAGCCTTTACCACCCTTAGGTCACTTATATCTAATATTGCATGCTCCTTTAACTTTAATTCCACTAATCCTAAAGTAAGCCTTGTGGCAAAAACTGGAACATTTATTTCTTTAAGCAGATAAGGTAGCGCCCCAATATGATCTTCGTGTCCATGGGTCAAAATAATACCCTTCACCCTACTTTTATTTTTTATTAAATATGTTAAATCAGGAATTACTAAATCAATTCCATACATTTCCTCATCTGGAAATCCCACACCTGTATCAACTACAATAATATCGTTTTTGTATTCAAATACTGTAATGTTTTTCCCTACTTCACCTAGTCCTCCAAGTGGGATTATTTTTATTTTTTCTTTTTTGTTAGCCAAATGCTAAACCTCCTTTCTTTGTTCGTAACTTTTTATATCCTTATATTTTATTATTTATATGAATTACCCGCCCTATAATTCAATATAATTATAATCACAATTATAATCATCCAAATACTTCTTTTCTCTTGTCTGACTGCTAAAAATTATAATTTGATGCCTTTTAGAAATTTCCTTTAACAAATTCATACTTTCCATAAAGCGATTATTATCAAAATTTATAAATGGCTCATCTAGAATAATTGTTAATTTAATTGGAAGAGGAGAAAATGCCTGAATCATACTAATTCTTAGGGCAAAATAAAATTGATTAAAAGTTCCTTTACTTAATTGTTCTATAGGTATTAATTTTTGAGATTTTGGCTCTAAGGTTTTAATTTGATATTTTTCATCTATTTTAATAGTATGATACTTTTTGGTGATTTTATATATATTTTCTTCGGTTTTTTTAATTATGTCTGGTAACCATTTAGATTTTCCATGTTTTTCTATTGTATTAAGAGTAGAAATAGCTATATCAATTGCCTGAATATTCTCCTCATAATCTTCTATTGTCTTTTTTAAATTATTTATGTCCCTTTCTATTTGTTCTAATTTAAAGGGATCCCAATTATTCTCCTGAATTCTAATCTCGTAAGATGTTTTTTCTGTAATTAAATCAAATTTCTCTTTTTCTAATTTCTTTAATTCTATTTCTACTTCATATTTATTTTTATTAGAAATTACTATGTTTTCAACTTCTATATGGTAGATCTTATTTTTCAATTGTTCTATAGTATATTCCCTTGTCTCATCATCTATTTTTTCTTGTAAATGCTTTAATTCATACACAGCATCCTGATATTGATTAACTTTTTCCAACATATTAAATAGGCATTCTTCATTTTTATAAGCATATCTCATTTTAAATATATATGAAATATTTAAAATAATGCTTATACCTAATATGGGAATTTGTAGTGAAAATTTAGGTGATATACCTATCCAAATTGCTATAATTATATATATAAAAAACATTACTATAACATTTACTAATAATCTTTTGATTTTTATTTTGTTTTCTTTTCTTTGATTATTAATAACTTCTATGGAACTTTCTTTTATATTATCAGCAAAATTCTCAGTAATATAAACTATCAAATCTTGTTTTTGATTCATGTAATTCTCTATAATGTGTATTTTTTTCTCAATACTTTTATTGTCTAGTATTTTTATTTGTATTTCAAGTTTTCTTTTTTCTTCATTTATCTTGTCTAATTTATTTATAACTTCTCGTAAAGATTGTTGATAATCACTATTTAACTTCATTTTATATTCTAATTCATATTTCGTTCTTATTTCTTTCCTTAACTTTTCATAATTACTGCCTAATATCTTATTTTTATTATTGGGTGTACCTATTTCTTTTTTCCTTTTTTCTAATTGATTTATTGCCTCTCTTATGGTTTTTTCT
The DNA here is from genome assembly GCA_964533275.1 of uncultured Eubacteriaceae bacterium. Taxonomy (GTDB): domain Bacteria; phylum Bacillota; class Clostridia; order Eubacteriales; family Garciellaceae; genus CAZHJK01. Next base: position 62,131 of record CAZHJK010000008.1, read on the forward strand.
CCTTGTTCACCTTCCACAGCATAAATAGTTTTGCCCAATATTTCCTCAAGAACATTTTCATTTTTTTTATTTAATTGCGCTTCCATATCATTTTGTGGTACATATATAGAGTTTTTAAAAATTCTTTCACTTAATCCTATTTGTTCATCAAAGAATTGCAATTCCTTACGAGCATCATACTTAAAGGAATCTGTAATTTCTTTTCCAGTACTTTCTATATATATTTTTGTTTCCTCAAAATCATCATGAAAATTTCTTTCTACTCTAAAGTCTTCCTCATTTAATGAATATTGTAAAGTGCCTTGGTAAAGAGTGTGGTCCCATGGTTTGTTGTAATTATGGGAATTTGTATAAATCCTTCTCTTAACACCATATTTTTTTTGTCCATATAGCATATTAAAAATAAATTCTGCCAAAGTAGACTTACCAGATTCATTATTCCCAGATATTAAATTAATAGTAGGACCAAATGTAATCTTTGCGTCAATAAATTTCCCAAAGGCTTTAAGGTATGCGCTTTTTAACTTCATATATTTTATACCTCACCCCTTAAAACTTTAGTACCAATTTCCATTGCTTTTTTTAAAATTTTTATTTGTTTTTCATCTTTTTCTATTTGTAATTTATTATGGATTTCTAGAATATAAGAAGATAATAATGTATCACCGTAAATTAATTTATCTATATCATAATTTGGTTTTGTATTATCTTCAATTTGTATGTAATATGCAATATCTTTAAATTGTCTTTCAAAAAAGTCTATAGATAATCCTAATTCCCAAGAATAATAACCAGTCAACCTTATAGAAAATAAATTTATTTCTGGACAATAAGGGGCAATTTCTTTAATTACCTTTTTTTTAATCTCCTGTATATTAACAGCATTCGTAATATCCACATCTAAACTATAATATTGTCTATTAGAAATAGGTAGAATTGAAATAGTATTTTTCTCCTTAGTTATTTCCCCTATGATAATACCATGTTTTCCTAATTCATCAAAACCTAAAGGTTCCGGACTACCAGGATAAGCAGCAATCACTTTTCCATATATATCATTAAACTTTTTATGCTGATGATAATGCCCTAAAGCAATATAATCAAAACCGCTATGCGCTAAATCAGAGTGATTAAAGGGTATATATTTTGATTGTTTTCTAGGTGCTAATGTCATATCACTACCATGCAACATTAATATATTAATTTTTCTTGATGGATTAATATTTAAATTTTCTAATAATGCTCTGCTTTCCTCTTGATATCCAAAACCTATTCCATGTACCGCAACATCTAAATCCTTTAAATTTACTTTTTCGTATTCATCTGTAAATATAAATATATTTTTATTCCATTGATAACTCTTATAAAAATGTAGCATGTGATAAGGGTCATGATTTCCTGGCAATATAAAAACATGTGTATTATCTAATTCTCCAAATCTTTGATTTACATAGTGGATAGTACTTGATTGTATATATCTTTGTTCAAATAAATCTCCTGAAACGAGTAATAGTTCTACCCTTTCCTTTTTGGCTGTTTCTATAATTTTGTCAAAGGTTTCTAGTAAATCCCTTTGTCTCTCCATAATTATATCATATGGTAAAATACCAGTTGTAAAACCATTGTCTAAATGTAAATCTGCAGTATGAAGAATTTTTACCATGATTATTCACCTCTTTACCTTTAATAACTAAAAAGAAAATGTGAAAAAGAGTATAAATATAAAAAATAATCCTGCAGTAAGACACAGGATTATTTATCCTTGCATTTTTTGCAATAACCAAATAGCTTCAAAGTGTGATTAGTAACTTCAAATCCTTTTTTTCTTTTTACTTCCTGTTCTAACTCCTCTAATAAATCATCATCCATTTCGCTAACTTCCCCGCAGGAAAGACATATTAAATGATGATGGTTATGATCCTGCTTTGGATCTGCTAACTCATATCTATTACATCCATCATCAAAATTATGCTTATTTACAAGTCCAATATCTTCAAATAATTGTATGGTTCTATAGACAGTTGCCAAACCAATTTCGGGACAATCCTCTTTAACTAAGTCATATATTTCTTCAATACTAAGATGCTCTCTTTCATGTTCTAAAATAACATTTAATGTATTTCTTCTTTGGGGAGTTAACTTATATCCCTTTTTCTTAAGTTCTGCTTTTATATCTTCATATAAAAACAAGAGATCACCTGCTTTTTCATTTAATAATACATTTCATTTATATTAGTTTACTATGTTATACCTTTTATGTCAATATTTTCATCATTGAGTACCTTTTTCTAAATCTTTACTTCGTGTATTACATTTTATAATCCCACAGCCTGCACAATCGCTGCATTTGTTGTGTTTTTGAATGATTGTATAACATCTAGGACAGCGATCAAGATTTTTATCATTTAGTTCATATCCACAGGTAGAACAAATTTTTCCCATACTGATCATTCCTTATAATAAAATTTGTGCCAGTATGCCTCCTACTAAGAATGCTATAATAAAACTACCTAACCATATACCTATTGATTCTTGCCAACTTCTTTCCTTAAAAATAACTAAAATTGCAGCAATACATGGTACAAATAAAGTTATGACAATCAAAGATATTATGGTCTGCATAGGAGTCAAAGCTAAACTAGTAAGTCCAGCCGCACCAAAATCTCTTCTAATTATACCCATAATAAAGGCAGTTGCTGCTTCTTTAGGAAGCTTAAGCCAAGCTTCTGTAATTGGAGCAAAAATATTTTGAACACCATCCAATAATCCTGTTATCTGCATAATAGTAATTACAAAGGAACCAAGCATAAATAATGGCGCTGCTTCCTTTAAAAACATCCATGCTTTTGTAAAAGTTTTTTGTGCTATATTTTTTGCCTTTGGTAACCTTAAAGAAGGTAAATCTATTAATAAAGAAGAGGATTTACCTGGCAAAAACCTATTTAAAACTGTTCCTGATAGGACAAATACAATAGTGATTGTTAAAATATATAATACTAAATACTTTAAGCCTAATGGAGCTATAAGCCCCGCAATTACTCCTAATTGGGCTGAACAAGGAATTGTTAATCCAAGCAATGCAGTTGCTATAACCCTTTCCCTTCTTGAACCCAGAATTCTTGTAGTAATAGTTGCCATTGTTACACAACCAAACCCTAAAATCATAGGTATAATAGCTTTTCCATTTAAACCAATCTTTGTTAAAGAACGGTCTACTAAGGTTGCCACTCTAGGTAAATAACCTGTATCCTCCATAATAGAGAGTAAAAAATAAAAACCAATAACTAGCGGTAATAATAACCCAATAATATATATTGGGACCATTGTAAGTAATCCAAATTCACCAATTAAAATAGTTCCTAATATACTATCAGAAGATAAGAACCCTTCAAAAATGCCTTTAATAAAGTTTAAATAAAAATTCCCCATTATTATTCCTTCTGTTATATCTACTATTGTCTGAGCAACAAAAACACCTATAAATTGATACATTAAATATAATACAGCAATTAATATTGGAATTCCTGTTAAAGGGTATAGCATATATCTGCTTAATCTAGTAACAAAGGATATTCCTTTATTAGTTTCTATTGTAACTCTATTAATAATATTATCTATATATTCTCTTCTATTGCGGTATATTCTCTCCCTTGATACTGGTTTAGTAATATTATATCTTCTTAGTATTTCTTCATCATCTTCTAGAATTAAAAGTGCTTCTGAATATTGACTTATTATTGATCGATATGCCTCCATCTCATCTAATAGAGATTCATCTCTGTTTCCTAGTCTTGCCCTTGTTATAGCTTCTTTAAGCTCAACAATTCCTTTGTTTTTAATAGCAATTGTGGGTATAATTTCAACCCCTAAAAGCTCACTTAACTTTTCTATATCTATTTCTATACCATTTTTTCTTACTTCGTCCATCATATTTAAGGCAATAACAATTGGTTTTCCCATATCTATTATTTGCTGAGTTAAAAACAAATCTCTCTCCATATGAAGTGCATCAACAATATTAATAACTACATCGGCATTTAAGATAACATCTCTTGCGACTATTTCCTCGTCGTTAAATGAAGATACACCATATACTCCAGGTGTATCTATTACATAATTCTCATTATATTTTCCATAATTTATATCTACAGTAGTACCTGGAAAATTAGAAACATCTACATACATACCAGTTAATGATTGAAAAAATACTGATTTCCCTACATTAGGATTGCCAACTAATACAATCTTTTTTGCATCCTTAGGTATATCTGGAATAAATTCTATCTTATGACAGCTTTTGTTTAACTCTTTTGTCTTATGTTCCATTTGTGGCCTCCTGAATACTATATAATTTCAATGTTGATTTTTTTTGCCAGTCCATCACCTATAGCAATTTCCTGCATTCTATTTTTAATAATTACAGGACCTCCACCTATCTTTTCAGCACAAATAACCTTAGCACCTTCATATATACCCAATCGTATAATCTGATCTCGAAGACTTGAATCAGCAATTTTTTGAATTTGTATTTGTTGTCCTTTTTGAACTTTATCTAAAGTCATAATTTACCTCCTTGTTTAACATAAATGGGGCAATATATAAAGATTAATATTGTTTAATCGATAATCATTATCAATATTAAATTAAAAGTATTGCTTATTAAAAGTGTATCCTAATTGAGAACCCTTGTCAATAACATTTTTATTAATTTAATTATATTCTAAATAACCGAAATATTTTTATTCCCTAATTTTAATTAAAGTAATATAGGGATTTCTTTTTTTATCTCAATTCTTTCATTATTAACTTCACAAGTAAATGCCTTAACAAAAACTCCTTTTGAATACGCCTCTACAAGACTATTTGAAAAATCAGGATCCATATCCCTATAGGGTAAAAATAAAGTAGCATCTGGTCTTTGTATTATAAATACTATTCCAGTCTTAAACCCTTGTTTTTTCGCTTCTATTAATTCTCTAATATGTTTATTCCCACGAATAGTCGGTGCATCAGGGAACATTGCTTTTTGATCCTTCACTAAATTTACACTTTTAATCTCGATTAAAAAAGGCTGATTATTTTGAATAAAACCAATATCAAAACGGCTATTATTAAATTTAATTTCTCTTTTTAAATCTCTTATATTGTTAAATTTTTCCAACTTCCCATGAGAGAGATAGTCGTAAAACAGCTGATTAGCAACTCTAGAATCCACACAAATTGATATATCATTCTTTTTAACTGAAATTAAACTATAATCAGTTTTTTTATGGGAAGCAGGGTGATATTTCATTTGCACAATAGCGTCTTTTACCAAAAGCTCTTTCATCCTGCCTGTATTTGGAACATGTACTAGGTGTATGTGTCTGTTAATTTCCACTTCAGCTATAAATCTATTTATTCTACTTATAAATTTACCTTCCACTCGATTATTATTAAATAATTGCATTTTAATTAGCCCCTTAATATTTTTAACAAATAAATATTTATGTCCAATTAGAGTTTTGTAAATAGAAAAAAGCATATTAGATATGCTTTTTATTCTTCCTCTTCTTCCATTAATCTCTCATATTCTTCTCGTACTTCATCAAATTCATCATCATCTTCGATTGGTACTAATATTTCCTCACCTATATCATCATTGTCTATTCTAAAAATATAGGCAGCATCTTCTTCTGCATCTAGGGGCATAAGTATTGCATAATCGTTTTCTTTAAAGCTTAAGGTAGCTATCACCTCAAAATCTACTTCATTTCCCTTGTCATCCATTAAAGAAACAATATTCTCCTGGTTATCCATACTAAATCACCACCATTTAATTAGTATTTGTATTTTATTATAGTAAATATTCCCTGTCAATATACACAAGAAATAAACTTTTATAAATTTTAATGTTTATATTCAAGGTAACTTTGTAATATATAAACGGCTGCTAATTTATCAATTACTTCTTTTCTCTTTTTTCTTCTAACATCTGCTTCAATAAGAGTACGCTCTGCTGCTACAGTTGTTAATCTTTCATCCCAATAAGCTATTTTAGGCTTAATTCTCTTTTTTAAAAAATTTCCAAAGTCCTGAACCTTTTGTCCTTGTGGTCCAATGGTACCATTCATATTTTTAGGCATCCCCAAAACTACTATTTCAACATCCTCATATTTATCTAGAATATCTAATAATTGCTCTAGGTCCTTTTCCAAACTTTCTCTTATAATTGTAGTAACACCTTGTGCTGTATAACCCAATAAGTCACTAACAGCTACTCCTATTGTTTTATTCCCAACATCTAATCCTAAAATTCTTCCCATAAATTATCTCCTATATTATTTTTAAACAAAACTGAGGACAATAAGCACCACAATAACCACATAGTACACATCTTTCATTATTAACTACTGCCTTACCTTTAATCACCTTAATAGCTTGATGAGTACAATTTTTTTCACAATTCCCACAGCCCTCACACCAAAAATCAACTAAAAGTTTCCTTTGTTTTTTGCCTAACTTCTCTTTAATATTATTAGGTATATCCTTACCTTTAAAGGTTGATACATTATACATTACTTCTTCTATGGATTGCATACCCACTGCAATAGAATCTAAGCAGTCTAATGATAAAACATACTCAAAACATTTATCTTTATTATTAAGAAGATTACCCCCACCTAAAGGTTTCATACCATATATACCTTTACCTTTAGATTTCGCATATCTAATGGCACTTTCCATATCTTTTCTGTTACCATCACCAATTCCCACTCCATTTATATTAATTATTGGATGAATTATATCTATTTCTGGTATATCAGATGCTGCTTTAACCACCTCTACCTTATGAGTTGATAAGCCTACCGCCCTAATATTTCCCTTTTTCTTCTCTTGTAAAAAATATTCAAAGGCTTCCCAATGACCTTTTATTGTATAAATACTTTCCTGCTCATGGAGCATAAATATATCAATATATTCTCTATTTAATATATTTAATGCCTTATGAAAATTCTTTTCTGCTCCAATTCTTTCATAATCATAGGATTTAGTTGATATAATCAATTCCTTATTACTATACTTCATCGCTTTTTGTATATGTGGATAAGTATCATAAAGATCGGCAGTATCTATGAAATTAACTCCTTCTTCCATTGCACAGGCAATCACTTTACCTCCCTCTTCAGGAGATAAATTAGCCTGCAAAGGACCAATAGTTAATCCCCCAAAGCAAAGCTTTGAAACCTTTAAATTTGTACTTCCCAATATATTATATTCCAATTAAAAATCCTCACAATCTTTTAAGAACCTCACATCTTATAGATTGTGAGGTTCTTGTATTAATATATATAACAAACTGAATGATAAAAATATTAAACAAGTAGCAGCAGCCACAACACCTGAATCATTCACCATAAATCCTGTAATACTTGCAACAACAATTGCAGCCCATCCTTTTGATATATATGGGTATCTTTCAAAAACCTTCTTTAACTCTCCATAGGGTTTATAGAATAATATTGCAAAAACTATTAAAGTAGCAACTAATACTTTACTCCATATTGTAACCCCAAATAATCTAATATTCATAGCAATTTTTCTTGAAATAATTGTAAAGATAGATATAATTCCACCCTCTTTTATTAAAGAAATTGCGCCTGCTAAATGGCTTTGACTTTCTAAAAATAAAGTATCTATAATTGCCATTAGTGTAACAACTAAAATTACCATTATAAATCCAAATATTATTTGCTTCCATCCAATTTTTATTTTATAGATTCTTAAAAAAACAAAAGCAGTAGCCATTGTAGCTGTAATTGTGCCTCCCACATTAGCTCCCCATTTTGGATAACCTATAACAAATATTAATATTATTAGAAGTCCAATTATTAAACTCTTAGGGATTTTATAAATTTCTTTAAGTCCGAGAAATAATACCAATGCAGAACCTATAAGTACTCCCATATATTCATTACCGACACCATAATATCTCGCTCCTATAATCGGATCATACCCAAATATAGATGTACGAATTAATGGACTTCCCATTATAATATCACCCATTAGTCCAATTGTCATTAATAAAGAAACAATAATTATTGGAAGAATTAAATTATTTACTTTTTTACCGATAAAATATACTATCCAGCTTAGAAGAGCTGTAATAATTATCATAGTAACAAAAGTCAAGGGTAAACTTTTTATTCTAAATAACGGTAAGTAAAGTAAAACCACTGGTATTACCAAGCCACTTAAAAGCAGATTTTTTATTATTGGATAATACTTATTGTTAATTTTCCCTTTTAATAACACCATTATCAATGCTATAACTAATAAAATAATCTGATAAATTGCAAAGAATGATAAAATAGGTAGCCTATTTTTTGAAGTAGCTACAATAAAGTCGTACATATCTAATAAAGAACTTAAATGATTATCTGTAGGTAATATTTCGATTGGTTTACCTACCATATTTGTTTCTTCTATATTAAGATAGTTTAGAATAGTAGGAGCAATATCGACATTTCCTATTATCCCTTCTCTTCTAGTAGTAGAAGAAGTAAGAATACCTTTATCTATATTTTCTCCATGTAAAATTAAAGGAGTTAATTGATATCCATTCTTCATATCTTCATCACTTGCAAAGGGAGTTACTAACAATAGCATTTTCTTATCTTCTTCTATCAAACTTAATGTTTTTTTAATGAAAGTATCTATTTCTTGAATTGCTGCTTGTTTATGTTTTTTATACATAATTGGTGATAAATTCTCTTTTTCTTCTTCTAAGCGAGTAATGTCTCCAGTTTCAACTATTGTCAATGCAGCAGAATTATCTACTAAACTATCATATATTTTTGAGAAATTAGTTCTAAATCCACCAGGATACGAAGCATCTTCAATGAGTATTTCCGTTGATATATCCCCTTGATCTACTCTTCCCCATTTATCCATAGCAATCATAACATGAGGGTTTCTATTTTCATCACCAACATTCATATTGCCATAGGCTGCAGTTTCTAATCCCTCTTCTTTTATAAGGCTTCCTAACTGTCCTGCAATAGCTTGATATTCACCAACATCATTATATGAAATTAATTTATTAATATCTAGATTTATTATCCCTTTATCAGGTGCATTTTTTCCAGTTCTTGAACTATAAATAAGTTTATTATCCTCTGTTGATTGATATGCTTGAGAATTTATCCAATTACCTTCTGCTCGTACACCAGCACCAATAGTCGCATAAGCTTTTGGTATAATAGCAGAACCGGCTGTACGAGTATTCATTAAGCCAATACCACTATTGTCAATCATATCTACAACAGAACCCATTTCTAACAGGTCTTGATAATTAACTTGATTTATAATTATCATTATCACCTGTTTTTCCTGGGCTGCAAAAGCTGAAGAGGGTATAATCGTTAAAATAATAAACGACATAATAATTACTATTAATGCCTTTTTGAAAAACATATTCCTCAAAAATATCCTCTCCTATTTTTGTTCTAAGTATTTTTTTAAAAGTTCCTCTAAAATTTCATCTCTTTCAACCTTTCTAATAATACTGCGAGCATTATTATGACTTGTAATATATGTAGGGTCTCCTGAAATAATATAGCCAACCATTTGACTTATTGGATTATACCCTTTTTCATTTAGCGCTTCAAAAACTTCTGATAGAATATCCTTCACCTTTTGTGACTTATCAAGATCAACATTAAATTTTATAGTAGAATCTTCATTATTCATTAATGTACCTCCTTTTTATGTTTCTTTAATCTATTATATATTGAATCTCTAATATTTTCTATAGTTAATGCCATTATTTAACATAAGTAATATTTAAATATTATGTTATACACTTCTTAATTATAGTATAGGAAATACATATTTTCCTATACTATAATTAAGAAAAGGCGCCAAAATTTTATTTCACGCCTTTAATAAGAATTAGTTTTTAAGTTGTTGATCAATAAATCCTTTGGCTTTTTGCAGGGCTTCTGATACTTTATTAATATCCTTTCCACCTGCTTGAGCCATGTCAGGACGGCCTCCGCCTCCGCCTCCAGCTACTTTTGCGATTTGTCCAATCAGCTTTCCAGCATGTATACCTTGCTTAATTACATCCTTAGTTGCCATAATCACAAAATTAATTTTATTATCCTTAGAAGTAGCAAGTATTATTAACCCAGAATCTAATCTATCTCGTAATTGATCGCCTAATTTTCTTAAACCATCCATATCCAGTTCATCTTGACGAGAAATAATAGTAGATATGCCAGAATATATTTCTTTTTTATTTAATAATTCTTCTACAATTCCACCAGACATTTTATTTTTAAGATCTTCTATTGTCTTTTCTTGAACTTTTTTATTCTTAATCATATCTTCTATTCTTGCTGGTAAATCTACAGGCGAAGTCTTTAATAGTTGAGCAGCGTTCAATAATAATTCTTCTCTAGCATTATAGTATTCAATAGCCTTTTTACCGGTAACTGCTTCAATTCTTCTTACACCAGCTGCAACTCCACTCTCACTGATAATTTTAAACATTCCAGCTTGACTAGAATTAGATAAATGAGTTCCGCCACAGAGCTCACTACTAAAATCTCCTATCCGAACTACCCTTACTTTCTCACCATACTTTTCTCCGAAAAGTGCCATTGCTCCAAGTTTTTTTGCTTCTTTAATATTTGTTTCTATTACTTCAACTGATAGACCTTGTAAAATAATATCATTTACTTTGTTTTCTACAGCTTCTATTTCTTCCTTAGATAATCCTGTAAAATGTTGAAAATCAAATCTTAATCTTTCAGCTGTCACTAAAGAACCTGCTTGCTCAACATGTTCTCCTAAAACATCTCTTAATGCCTTATGCATTATATGAGTGGAAGTATGGTTTCTAGCTGTATCCAACCGTAAACCCTTATTCACATTAGATTTAACTATTTGTCCCTGTTTTATAATCCCTTTAATAACCTTACCAAAGTGAAGTATTTTATCACTACTTCCCTTTTTACAATCATTAATTCTTATTGAACCTGTTTCGGTTTCAATAATTCCTTTATCTCCAATTTGTCCTCCACTTTCACCATAGAAAGGAGTTTTATCTAATAAAATAATGATATCTTCATCCTTTACTGCCTCAGAGATAGGATTTGTGTTGTTCTTTACCATGGCAAGAAGATGTCCCTCTGCTTCTATACTTCTATATCCCACAAACTCAGTAACTATGTCATTGCCTAGATATGCAAATGGGTCTTCCTTCCAACCTTCAATTTCGTTTTTCTCTCTTGCATTTCTAGCTCTTTCTTTTTGTTTTTTCATTTCATCATTAAAACCTGCTTCATCCACCTTCATATCCTCTTCCTCAAGTATTTCCTTTGTTAAATCCAATGGAAATCCATAGGTATCATAGAGTTTAAAAGCATCAACTCCTGATACTTCTCTAATGTCTTGATTTTTTAATACTTCTATATGATTTTGTAATATATTAAGACCTTGGTCTATAGTTTCCTGAAATCTTTGTTCCTCAATAAGAATAATTTTTTCTATAGAACTTTGTTTTTCTTCAAGTTCAAAATAGTAATCCTTAGACACATCTATAACTTTTTTACATACTTTATATAGGAAAGGTTCATGGATTCCCAATAATTTCCCATGTCTAGCAGCCCTTCTCAATAAACGTCTTAGTACATAGCCTCTACCTTCATTACTAGGTAAAACACCATCACCTATCATAAAGGTTACACTTCTAATATGGTCAGTAATAACACGAACTGACATGTCAATTGAATCTTCTTTCCCATATTCAACCTTTGCCAATGAACATATATAATCTAGTATATGCTTTATAGTATCAATTTCAAATAGATTGTTTACTCCCTGCATTATAACTGCCATACGCTCAAGTCCCATACCAGTATCTATATTTGGATTTGCTAAAGGGTTATAATTACCTTCTTCATCCTTGTCATATTGAGTAAAAACCAGATTCCAAAATTCTACAAAACGATCACAATCGCATCCCACAGCACAATCATCTTCTCCACATCCTACTTCTTCTCCTAGGTCAAAGTATATTTCAGAGCAAGGGCCACAAGGTCCTAACCCTATTTCCCAAAAGTTATCTTCCTTTCCTAATCTTACAATTCTATCAGCTGGCACTCCTACTTCTTTAGTCCATATATCAAAAGCCTCATCATCTTCTTCATATATACTAACCCATAGTCTATCTGCTGGTATTTTTAAATCTTTGGTTATAAAATCCCATGCCCATTGAGTAGCTTCATTTTTAAAATAATCTCCAAAGGAGAAATTACCCAGCATTTCAAAAAATGTCCCATGTCTTGCTGTCTGTCCAACTCTTTCAATATCAGGAGTTCTAATGCATTTTTGACAAGTAACAACTCTTTTTCTTGGTGGCTTTTCTTCTCCAGTAAAGTATGGCTTAAGTGGTGCCATTCCAGAATTTATTAGCAATAAGCTTTTATCTCTTTGAGGAACTAATGGAAAGCTTTGTAATCTTAAATGTTCTTTCTCTTCAAAAAAACTTAAAAATCGTTCTCTTATTTCATTTAACCCTAATGATTTCATATTAAATCCTCCTATTTTCTATTTATAAATTAGGAAATCACATAAGTAAGACTTTTCTTAATTACAAGTTCATTGCTACTACATAAGTTATTCCTACATTATATTGATCACTTTGTTTAAGAAGTATTATTATGCAATTTTCTCAAATAAAAAACTCCTCATCCCAAAATAGGGACGAGAAGTTAATCTCGCGGTACCACCCTAGTTATTGCTTTAAAAATTTAAATCAATCACTCATACAATAACGGTTGTTTGCCGTTAAGATCTACTATTATTTCGAACTTAAAACTCCAAGACTGCTTCATTTTACCTATCTAGAGACCTTCCAGCCTAAAGGATCTCCTCTCTATAAGAAATCAGTAAAACTACTCCTTCTTTTCATTATTTTTTTTATATTATATTTTAATTTTTATATGGTTTCCCTATTATACAAAGAAAAAGTTTCTTTGTCAATAGTTGGAATTTACTATGTGTTGGAATTTACTATGGGTCATTCACTATGATTATTTGTTGTAGCTATATAATCTATTATATGCTCCACTATTACTTTCATTATCGCTGCTACTGGTACAGCCAAAATCAGACCAATAATACCAAAGAAGGTACCACCTATTAACAATACAAGTATAATAGTAACAGGATGTAATCCTACACTAGTTCCTATTACCTTAGGAGCAATTATATCACCTTCAACCTGTTGAACTATAAAAAATAACGCAATAACCCAGATCGCCTTAATTGGTCCCTGCAAAAAGGCAATAATAACCGCAGGTATAGCCCCAATTAAAGGTCCGAAATATGGAATTATATCCACAATTCCTGCGACTAATCCTATAACAATTGCATAATTAATTCCAAGCATTTTTAAACCAATTGCAGTAAATATCCCAACAAATATAGCTACAATAATACGTCCTCTAAGAAATTCTCCAATTACTCTATCACTGTCTTTTGCTATTTCTAATATCTTTGATTTCCATCTCCTTGGAATTAGGTTAATAAGATTTCCTTTAAAAAAATCCTTATCCTTTAGAAAATAAAATGTCAATACTGGTATCATCACTATATTTAAGATTCTAGAAAAGAAATTAACTATTATTTCCGTTATGCTTGTAAAGGAATTTATTATTACTTCCTCAATTCGCCTAATGTTTTCATCGAAAACATTACTAAATCCTTCTGGTAATTGATTTAAACTAGATTCTCTAAACTGTAAAACAATGTTTTGTACTTGATTAGTATAATTAGGTATTTCAATTATCAATTTTCTAGTTTCTACTACTAAAGCAGGTATAATACTCCAACCAATTATAATTATTAGACTAAACAATATAACATATACTAATATTACTGACAAAAATCTTGATGATATTTTCTTGTTTTGTATAAAATTAACTAGTGGATTTAATATATAAGCAAACAACATCGCAACTATAAAAGGACTTAGAATTGACTTTAATTCCATCCTGATTCTAAAAAGAAAAATTAGAAGTATTATACTAATACCCCAAAGGATTATTAATCTCCATTTCTTTTTCGAAAATATCATTTATTTTTATGCCACCTTAAATTAATTTTTTTCTTTATCTGAAAAATATTTTTTTAGTCCTCCTGATTTACTTATTCCGCGAATATAATTTGACGATACTATTACTCTTTCTTTTTCAAGCTTTACATCTTTAGATATAAGAATATTTAGCCTCCCATTTATCACATCTTCAAATGTCCCCTCTGATACTTCTAAAGATAATATTTTCCCATTCTTATCATCAAAGATAATATTTTCAATATGTCCAATATTATTTCCGTTATCATCTAAAACCTGCATTTCAAATAAGTGATATTTATTTTCCAAAATTTTTTCTACCTCTGGAATTTTTGCAGAAGACATAATTACTTCCTTATTATTAATTATTACAGCATCCTTACCTATTTTATATATATCTTTAAAAAGAATAATCTTAGCACCTTTAAACCAGCCACCTTCGTCTATTAGAAATCCTAGAACCTTCTTTTTTTCTTGACTAAATAAGATGGCTCTAATGCCTCCTATTTCTTTCCCTGTTTCCATAAGAATTAAGGGTAACCCTAATAAACCTTTGGCTTTCTTCAAATTATACTCCTCCATTGTTAACATTATATACAGTAATAGTATCTCAAAGAATACTACAAATTATTTTAGGAAATAAAAAAATTATAATTTTATAAATAAAAAAATTGCATAATAGAGTTTCCCAAAAACAATACTCAATATTTAGAATGTTTATTAATATATTGAGTTGAGATCGTCTCTTGTCTAAGAAAAAATCTTATTTATGCAATTTCTTTAAGTTATTATTTATTATTTTTTGCTCTATAATCATCTATTGCAGCTTTTATAGCCTCCTCAGCTAAAACTGAACAATGAACTTTCTCATGAGGTAGTCCATCTAAGGCTTCTACTACTGCTTTATTTGTTATCTTTAGTGCTTCTTCTATAGTTTTCCCTACTACCAATTCAGTTGCAATACTGCTTGTAGCTATCGCAGCACCACATCCAAAGGTTTTGAATTTAACATCTTTAATAATATTGTCTTCTACCTTTATATACATCTTCATAATATCTCCACATTTTGCATTCCCTACTTCTCCAACGCCATCAGCGTCCTTAATATCTCCAACATTTCTAGGGTTTGTGAAATGATCCATTACTTTGTCGCTATACATTATTATTCTCCCCCTTTTACTTTTTCATATAATGGTGACATACTTCTTAATCTATTGGTTATTTTTGGAAGCTCTTGTAAAACATAATCTATGTCCTCTTCCTTAGTAAATCTACCTAATGATAAGCGTAATGATCCATGTGCAATTTCATGGGGTAAGCCTATTGCCAATAGTACATGAGAAGGATCAAGGGACCCCGATGTACAAGCTGAACCACTTGAACCGCATATTCCTACCATGTCTAAGCTAAGCAAAAGAGCCTCACCTTCTATAAATTGAAAACTAATATTAACATTTCCAGGTAATCTTTTTATAGGATGACCGTTTAATTTTACATAATCAATATTATTAGTAATTTCTTTAATTAGTTTATCTCTGAGTTTTGTTAAGTACTCAATATTTTTGTCTAGATTATTATTTGCAATCTCAGCAGCTTTCCCAAAACCTGCAATACCTGGAACATTTTCAGTACCAGCTCTTTTTTTACGTTCCTGGGCACCACCATGAATAAGAGGTTCAATCTTTACACCCTTACTAATATAGAGTGCGCCTACTCCCTTAGGTCCGTAAACTTTATGTGCTGACATCGACATTAAATCTATATTCATATTCTTTACATTAATTTTTACATTTCCCAATGCTTGTACTGCATCAGTATGAAAATAAATCTTATGTTCCTTTGCTATTTTGCCTATTTCTTCTATAGGTTGAATTGTACCAATTTCATTGTTAGCATACATTATAGATATCAAAATAGTACTATCAGTTATTTCTTTTTTTAAATCCTCTAGACTAATTAACCCATCTTTATCAACAGGTAGGTAAGTTACTTTGAATCCATGTTTTTCAAGATATTCACAAACATGTAACACAGCATGGTGTTCTATGTTTGAAGTAATAATGTGATTTCCTTTATCCCTTAGGGACATTGCAATACCTTTAATTGCCCAATTATCAGCTTCCGATCCTCCTCCAGTAAAAAAAATTTCTTTAGGGTCAGCACCAATTAAGGATGCAATACTTTCCCTGGCATTCTCAATAGTTTTTTTACTTTCTCTGCCATAGGTATAAATACTTGATGGATTCCCAAATTCATTAGTAAAATGAGGTATCATTTCATTTAATACTTCTGGGTCAACCGGTGTAGTGGCTGAATAATCAAAATATCTTCTTTCCATTTTATCAACTCCAAACCTTTATATTAAATGTAATACATATAAGCTTCATCATTTAACTTTTTTTCATAATTGTCCACCATATTTGCTAAAGTTATACCATCTATAACATCATTAATCTTATCTCGAATTTCTACCCAAATATCCCTTGTAACACAAATATTAGATTTTTCACATAGGATAGGATCATTTTCTATTACACAACCAGTTGGGGCAATAGGACCTTCTAAAACTCTTATAATATCTCCAACTTTGATATTTTCTGGATGAAAAGCTAATACATAACCACCTTGAGCGCCTCTTATACTTGTAATCAGACCAGCCTTTCTTAAACTTGCAAATAGTTGTTCTAAGTATGGTTCAGAGATATACTGTCTTTCAGAAATCTCCTTTATAGAAACAGGACCCTGCCCATATCTAACAGCTAAATCAAACATTGCAGTAACTCCATATCTACCTTTTGTAGAAAGTTTCATAAATATTCACCCCTTAAAATAATCCTTTCTCAATTCCGAGTTGCCAACTCGGAATTATAAAATAAGAATATCATACTAGTTTAAAATTGTCAATAAATTCACCTATATTAAAAGGAAGATTAAAAGGAAGAATCCTTTATTACTTTAATTAATTACTTTGATTAATTACTTTGATTAATTACTTATAATTACTTTACAAAAATGATTAATTACAGAAATTACCACAATAATTATTAAGCTAAGGTGTTGCATTGAATTGTTTATTAAGTTATTATTAATTATGTAAACAATTTGTATCCAAGTTGTAACATGATTTAACAAAAATATAAAGAAAGAGCGGTGACATCATGAAAAATAAAATAGTAGCAATAACAATATTAATAGTAATGGGATTAATGATTTTTGCTCCAGCAGCAAGTGCACAGATATTTTATTTTAACTCAAAATCTAATTCTTTCCAAAGTATAGTATCTACTAATAACAATAATACACAAGGAAACTATGTTGGAGGAAGTAGCAATAATTCACAACAACTTAATAATATTTTCTACTTCTTTACTAGAAACTATAACAATACAGCACCTGAACAGCCTAAGCAACCTGAACAACCTGAACAACCAAAGCAACCTGAACAACCAAAGCAACCTGAACAACCAAAGCAACCTGAACAACCAAAGCAACCTGAACAACCTGTTAATGGTGGAACAAATAATATTGTAAATGCCGAAGAGTTGAAAATGTTAGACCATATAAACCAGGAGAGAGCAAAAGCTGGTGTAGCACCTTTACAAATGGATACAGAAGTTGCTAGAGTGGCACAAATTAAATCACAAGATATGGTAGATAAAAATTATTTTTCACATACATCTCCAACCTATGGTAGTCCTTTTGATATGATGAAAAGTTTTGGTATCACATATAGAGCAGCAGGAGAAAATATTGCACGAAATTCAACAATGCTTAAAGCACATACCTCATTAATGAATTCTGAAGGTCATAGAAATAACATACTAAGTTCAAATTATACACATATTGGAATTGGTATTGTAAAAAATCAATCATCTGCAGGTATAACTGTAACTCAAATGTTTATTAGAAAATAATATATATAACAAAATGACTGACCATAGGTCAGTCATTTTGTTTATTATTAATCATTATTTAGTTCATTTTGTTGTGGTGGGAAAAAATCTGGAAATGGTGTTAACTCTTCATCTAAGAAGATTTCACAGAACTCATCATCAGCTGGAAACTCATCACATGGTGCTGGGACATCGCAGAAACCAAAAGTTGGAATGCAAAGTTCTACCTCAGATATAATCTTAACTATTAGAAATACTCCAATAGTTAATCTAATATTATCTCTTCCTTCAAAAGCTACATCTGAATCATCGCATTCAGCATAAGACTCACATGCACAATCAAATCTACCCTGGCGTAAAAACTCTGATGGTGCATAAACAACTATATCTTTTACAAATCTAATTCTATTGTCATCCTGCTGTTCCCCTCCTACAATGGGATTAGCCTTAAGTCTAAAAATTTGTCCATCGCATATTCTTCTTACTACTACATAAACAGGTACTGCACAAGCAATTTGAAGTCTTGCAAAGTTTTCATCTATTTCTGTAAATCTTGGGACACCAGGAATGTCTTCACATCTCGCCTTACCAAATTCACAACGCAAAAATTCAAATCCTTCAGATGGTGCACAATTTGGAAAATCTAAGTCAAACAATAAATCTTCTATACATTCTCTTTGTTGACATGCATCATATACCTTATCAACCTTTAAGCAATCTATTTCTAAATTTCTTCCCTCTAAATCACATAGTTCACTTACAATGATATCTCCATTAAAAATACTTTGAATATTCTCCATATAAAAACCTCCTCTAAATACTCTCTATTCTACAATTATCATATGACCTAATGAGTATTTTGTGCATTTTTTAATTTAAAAGGATATTAAAATATGCAATAAATTATACTCACTACATATATATGTATTAATAAACTATTTGGTTAAAGAAGGTAGGTGCTATTTTTATGATAAATAGTAAATCAAATTCTTATTATATTTCAGATGTTTTTTTAAATTCGTGGACCTTTAGACATACTTCCAATAATGAGATACTATACGAACTCTATAATAATCAAAATAAAAAAATATACTCAGGAAAATTGGCAGATGAGTGTAGAGAAGATTTTGTAGTAAATATTGGGGAACAAAATGACATTCATATTGTAATAAGAAAAATATCTGGAGATATTATCTATTACTTTTTCAATGGGAAGAAATGGAATACTCAAAAGTTATATAATTTAAATCAACATAAAGATTCATTTAGATTACTTTCCTTACACTTTTGGAAAAACAAAACTCATCTTTTATATAACATAAAAGGTGCATCAAATACTAATAACTGGATGTGGGTTGATCAATATTGGGAAGATAAAACATGGAAACACAATAAATTTTTTCAAGCCGAGATTAAAAACCATACTACACAATATGCAAGCACACAAGACATTTCTGGTAATATTTATTTTATCAGTCAATGGTGGGATGGTGTAAATAACCAAATTGAGTATTTTCAATTTCATTCTAATGTGAGTCTCTGGAACAAGAATAGTCTTACATTTAAAAAAGGAGAAAAATATGCACCAAATATTTGGTTAACAGAGGATACCCATAAAATACATACTTGTTGGATATCAAAAAAGGATGAAAAATATACTTTGTGCTACCGTAATAAAGATATAGGATTTACCGACGGATCCCAATGGAATAAAGAACAAGAGGTATATTCTAGTATAAATAAAATAGACAGTCCATTTTTTGCTGAAATTAATAATGCTTTATCTCTATACTGGATTGAAAAGAACATACTTTATTACTTGAGATCTAATGATTTAGGAGAATCCTGGGAAATATCCCATACTGCATTAGCAGAGTTATCTAATCCATACCTATTTAATTATATATCTAAAAAGACAAAAAATAATGATAGAAGCAGCAATATTGTATTAGACCATAAAAACCTAAGGACATATCCTTTATCATTTATTACTAAACAAAATGATGATACTACTAAAGCAAATCAAACAGGTGCTATAAACACTTTTTACCCTTCCCCACGATCACATTCGAATACAGATAAAAGCAAATTCTTTAATTTTGCTGATAGAACATTTGATACAAAAAAAATGCCTTTCCCGCATTACATGACTAAAACTCTAGATGATTCCACAATTGATAATTTAAATGAATATGAAGCAAAAATGTACTTAAAAATATACAAAGACTCTCTAATTAAATTATATGGAGAATATAAAATTTTAAAGGATTTAAGAATATCTGATGATAGAAATCAAAAATCCTTAAAGACACTTACATCAAAAGAAGAAAATCAAAATAAAAGTAAATCTAGTAACCAGGTAATGAAAGATCGACTAAGGGCTAGAATAGTTGAAGATGAAAATATAAAGCTTAAATCTGAAGTTAATGATTATAGAAATGTAGTAGAGAATATGCAAAAAGACCTTAAGATTTTAAAAAAAGAAATCACTTATATGGATAGTGAAAATAAAATTTTACAAAATGAAATATCTAATATAAAAGAAAATACCATTGGAAAAAAAATTACCAAACTCTTTATTAGGAATTAAATTAATGCCGTAGCAGTTGATAATAATTATCATTTACATTCTATTTATATTATGCTATTATATTAATAGGCTAGCTGGCACGTCAATATTTAACTTATATCAAGGAGGAATTTTATTGGCTAGACCTATGGGTCCTAGATTTAAATTAGTAAGACATCTTGGTGTTAATGTTTTTAATCACCCTAAGGCATTAAATAGAGAAGTAAAAAAACATAAACACTCTGAATATGGAGAACAATTACTGGAAAAGCAAAAATTAAAAGCTTATTATGGATTGCTTGAAAAACAATTTAATAATTATGTTAAAAAAGCAATAAATAATACAAAGGAAAATTCTGGGGAAATATTAGTACAAGATTTAGAAACTCGATTAGATAATATAATTTATAGACTAGGCTTTGCTTCTTCATTAAGGCAATCAAGACAAATGGTGGTTCATGGACATATTTTTGTAAATGACAAGAAAGTAGACCGTCCCTCATACAAAGTTAAAGTAGAGGATGAATTATCACTAAAAGCTTCATCGAGAATGAATAATCTATTTTTAGATAATTTTAAAACTATAAATGTATCTCTACCATATTTAGAAAAATATACTGAAAGTTTTTCTGGTAAACTTATTAAGATGCCAAATAGAGAAGAGATTCCAATAGATGTTAAAGACACAAAAATTTTAGAATTTTATTCAAAAAATAATTAATAGTCTATCTTTAAAACTTTTAAAACCCAGTGCTCGAAATTCTTGAGACTACTGGGTTTCATTTTTATTTAAATAGTAAAGTATACACATAATTTTATCCTTAGGATCTATTAAACTTTGAAACAAATATAGCAATAATTGCTATTAACATTAATGCAAATAACCACCAATAAGTAATAAAAATATTTCTTTTTCTAATTGTATTATTTGCAATTAAATCTTCTTTTAAAATCTCCTCACCATTTATAGAATATGTAACATAGCCAATAACTTCTCCCTTTTCTATTGGTGCTACTAAATTGATATTTTCCCCTTCAAGCATTTGTGTATTATCTTTGCCCAAATAAAGTTGTTTTTCAATATTTGGAATATCAGCTTTATTTAATAATACCTGAAGTTTTTTATTTGTTATAACATTTAATTCATTTTTATCTTTATTAAATGCCTTTTCTACCTTAATCTTTGCAATACTTTGGTTTTTATTAGCAAGGGTATGATACCTAAAGTTTTCTATCCCAAAAGATAATATTTCACTAGAATCTTTCCAGACATCTTCTTCTGTACTTTTAAATAATACTGAAATCAAGTTTAAATTATCCTTTGTGGCTGAAGATACTAAACACCTTCCCGCTTTTGTAGTCCTTCCTGTCTTTACACCATTTGCATATGGAAAATAGTTCTTATTGTTTAGTTGTAGTAGCTCGTTATAATTTTTCCATTGTTTATCAGTTTCTATACCTTCACTAGAATTCTTGAATGTATAAAATTTGCTTTTAACAATTTCTCTAAACTTCTCATTGCCCATTGCATTTCGTGTAATCATTGCCATATCCCATGGAGTTGTATAGTGTTCATCATCATGGTATCCATGTGGATTAACATAATTAGTGTTTTTTGCACCTATTTCCTTTGCTTTTCTATTCATTAAACCAACAAATACCTCGATTGCATCTTGGTATGTTATAAATTCATCATTAACTAACTTTTTTGCTATATGAACTGCTATACTATTAGCTGCATCATTTCCAGAAGGTAATAGCAAACCATAAAGTAATTCTTCTAAGGTTATTTTTTGATTCACAAATAAACTTGCTGAACTACTATCTCCTGGTATAATCTCAATTTCTTCTCCTATTGTTACAATTTCCTTTAAATCCCCAAGTTCTAAAGCTAAAATCCCAGTCATAATCTTTGTTGTACTAGCAGGATACATTTTTTCATTTTTATTTTTCTCATATAGGATTTTGCCTGTATTTTGTTCTATTAACACTGCCCCTTCTCCAACGATTTCTAAATCAAAAGCTAAAGCTAAAACCTCATCTATAAAAATAGGTAAAAATAATATTACTAGTAATATTATAAAAATACATTTTTTCATGTTTATCACTCCAATATAGAAGTAAGTATATAAATATTATTATATTTTTTATATCTAGATATTATAACCTTTCTATTAAACAATTAAGAAGAAGAAATTTCATTACATTCCTGGAATTTCTTAATTATTTCTTCTTTTCTTTTTCTAGTAAGCTTTCTAATATAATCTTCTTTTTTTTGAGCTGAACTTCTATCTTCCTGCCATTCCCAATATACTAAATAAACTGGTAAGCGACATCGAGTGTATTTTGCTCCCCTTCCTTTATTATGAGTATCAACCCTTTTTTGTACATTTGTAGTCCAACCTGTATAATATGTTCCATCATTACACCTAAGCATATATGTATATGGCATAGCTAATTCTCCTATCAAAAATAGGAATGGGTAATAATTCAACCCACTCCTTAAACTTATTCTTTATTCAAAGAGGTTTATTAAATTATTGAATGCTTCCTTGTGGGAAGTAATTTTATCTTCATTTCCTAAGACACAAATATAGTTTTTTTGTAAAACATCCTGGATTAATTTATTTGCATCTCTAATGTCTTGCTTCTTAGTATCTAATATTTCTGTTCTTTCTCTTTGCAAATCTTCATGTTTAATATGTCTTAGATATCTTGCAGTTGCAACTTCCCCCTTAGTAGCATTTGTAAATGGTGTATCTAATCTACTGATAGTACCAATAATATATTTTCTCATTTCCCTATCATCAGCATCAAAGTTACTAAGATATTCTGGTGTCCCATCATATGCATTTAAGGTCTCAATTAAGTTAGGATCTCTAAAGGAACCTAAAAACATATTTCCATCTCTGCCTATATTAAAGAAAGCACCATAAGCTCCTCCTCGAACTCTAATACTATTCCAGAGATAATCATAGCTTAAAATAGTCTTTAATACTTGTAAAGTTCCATTATATGAATGTCCTACTTTTTTAAAATTATATCCTTTCCCTACATATTGTACCTCACTAGAGGTCATAAAAGCCTCATTCTTAGCGGATAAATCAAATTTATATTCTATTTTATTAATAGTATCTGTTCTTAGATCTTCAATTAATGTAGGTAGTTGATTTCTAAATATACTATAATGCTTCTCTTCCGATGTTAAACTTATTAATAAAGTATTTTTATTAAAAATTAATTGTGAAACTTTCAAAAGGTTTTCTTTTATTTCTTGATTTTTATTACTATAATTTTTGTCTAAATCTGATAAGAATTTATAATAGGCAATGCCATTTAATAATTCAAGGTAATGACCAAGTGGTGAAAAATAGGAATAAAGCCTATGGGCTACCACTAAATGACCTTGGCTTTGTATTCTTTTCTCTATCCTAGATTTAGTTTCCTGAATTATTTCCTTAAGCCTCTTATCATCGGAAAATTCTGTGTTTATTATAATCTCCTTTAATAAAGAATGTAGCTGGGGTAATTTATCGACTAATGCCCTAGATTTCACTATGAATTTTGGATAATATCTTTCATCACTACCATTTTCACCAAAAGCTTCTACTCTATATTGTATACCTCCAGTATGAATATTAATTTCATTGCTAAGGTCTATATATTTATATTTTTTTGTATCTAGCTTACCTAATAACTGGGAAAGTAGCGAAACATATGGTATAAGTTCTTGTGGGACCATATCTATATCAAAATATAAATTTACATAGGAAATTCCATTAGAAAATAGTGGATGAAATAATATATTAATTTCATTTTCATTTCTTTTCTCCAATGGCAGTTTTTCTACTTTTGGTTCGATATCATCAATAGACAGCAAAGGAATGGTGTTTAATTTTTCTTTTGTGTCAGAGGTCATCTGCATTTTCCTTAAATCCAGTGTTTCTTGTATCAGCCTTTGTATTTCTTCCTTAGAAAGGCCAGATTTAAATTGGGCTAACTTTTCTTGCACTTTCCATTCTCTTTGCTCAGCCATACCTTTCTTTGGCTTTACAATCAACATAATACAGTGCTTGTTATTTAATATATATTTTTCAATTAATTTTTCAAAATAATCAGTATGTAAAGCAGTCTTAATTTTTTTTAAAGTTTGTTCATATTCTAAATGTATGCTAGGATCACTACCATAAAGCCAGCTATCCATAATTTCAATTCCATATATTAATCCCTTTGGATAAGAACCATGATCAGCTTCTCTTAATTGGAATTCATATATATTAATTGCAGCTTCAATCAGTTTCTTATCTATCCCATTCTTCACAAGCTTTTCTAATGTATCGAAAATAATATTTTTAAATTCTTCCTTTTTTTCCACATTGGAGTTTTTAACAACAATGCTAAAAACAGGTTGTAATATACTACTTTCAAAGGATCCTATAATTTCCTTCCCTAACTCTGCTTCTACTAAAGCTCTCTTTAATGGAGCAGAAGAAGTTTGAAGTAATAGATAATTTAATATGTCAAATGCTAAATAGGTTTCTGCATCGGTAGAATTACCCACAGAGTAACTTAAACTAAGGAATGTCTTGTCATCTTCCCTTTCACCCTTTGATATAGGATAATCTATAGATAACTCCTTAGGTTTATCAAATGGTTTTTGTAGATTAATTTCTGATCCTACTTGAATTTTTTCGAAATTATTTAAATATTCATTATCTATAAATTTAAGATATTCTAAAATATTTCCATCACCATAAATATAACTGTAACTATTAGATGGATGATAATATTTCTTATGAAAGGCAAGAAATTGTTCTTGGGTTAGATTTGGTATGAATTCAGGATCTCCACCTGATTCAACTCCATAGGGTGTATCAGGATATAGTTCCTCTTGAATCTTTCTAAATAAAACAGATTCTGGTTGGGAAAAAGCTCCTTTCATTTCATTATAAACCACACCCTTGTATGAAATATCACCTTCAGTCTCATCGATTTCATAGTGCCAACCTTCTTGTCTTAGTGTGTTTGGATTTTCATATATTGCTGGATAAAAAACAGCGTCTAAATAAACATCCATTAAGTTAACAAAATCTTTTTCGTTTTTACTTGCTATAGGATACATAGTTTTGTCTGGAAAAGTCATTGCATTTAAAAATGTATTTAGAGATCCCTTGGCTAATTCTACAAAGGGTTCTTTAGTAGGGAATTTTCTTGATCCACATAATACAGAATGCTCTAATATATGAGGTAGACCCGTACTGTCCTCTGGTGGTGTCCTAAAACTTATTGAAAATACTTTATTATTATCATCATTTTCGATATTATAAAGCAATGCACCACTTTTTTCATGAATAAACAATCTTCCTACTCCATTAACTTCTTTAATTTTTTTTTCTTCTAATAATCTAAAGCCACTATAAATTTTATTAAGCTCTAATTTCATATCAATTCGTCCTTTCTTATGTAAAATCTAATGGATTACTTTTCTATCTATTATTATAATACTTTATCCTTATTAAAATACCCTAAATTTTCCTTTATAGCCAATTATTATTGTAACAACCCTATGTTTTAAAATCAATGATATATTTCTTTTATCATCATTTATCTTTTGTTAATGTAATACTTTAACTAATTCAAATTTTAGCAGCACCAGTAGAAAAAGGGTTCATGTATTTAATGAACCCCTTAAGCGAAAAAATTATTCATATACTTAATCAAATAATTCAATACCCAACTTATTATAAACATCTTGAGTTATCCTATTAGTTATTGGTATACCTTTCTCTCTCTGCCATTGGTTTAGAGCTCTCTCCAAACCTGTACCATATATTCCATCTATCTCCATCTCTTAATGCTCAAGTTCTTGTAGCCTTCTCTGGACCACCATAACATCCTGTCCTCTATCTCCGGGCACAAGTGTTCTAAATCCAGTACCAAAGGGACCATATGGACCTCCCCTTATTACAACCTTAGTGCCATGAGAAACATATTCAAATAACTCTTTTACATCATTATTGTTCATACGAACACATCCTGCAGACGCATTCCAACCAATACTCCCAGGTTTATTTGTACCATGTATACCATATCTTCCCCAGGGCACATTTAGGCCCATCCATCTAGCACCAAATCCACCACCCCATGCTGCCTTATGTATAACTACCCATTCTCCTATAGGAGTAGGTGATCCTGGTTTTCCTGTAGCAACTGGATAAGTTTTTATAATTTCATTTCCTTTAATTAAATATAATTGTTTTTCATTTATTTCAATAAGGATTCCTGTTTCATCTTCTTTTAGATTTAATATTTCACTTCTTTCCCATCCTTGATATTGCACAAGCTCCTCCCTAGCTTCTACTGATGAGTCATTTATGTTATAAGTAATTATTGAAAGAATAATAATAAGTATAATAGCGATAAACTTTTTCCTCATCCTTTCACCTCCATTTATATTAATATATGGAGGTGATTTATATTTTATTATATAAAAGTCCTAATTAATAAATATATCTAAATATTTTAATATGTATTTTAATTTTACTTATATAATCAATATTATTTACATATATCTTCTAATTGTAAATTTATTGGAGTATATGGATCTTTTTTAATATGTTCCATAATAGAATTGTGAAATACCTCATTCCAACAATAATCTGTACTATATGCTAAATCCCTTGATTCATCTGAAAGCTCAATTAAAATCTCGGGAAAAACTACTTCAATTAATTTACCTATTGTAATATCTTGTCCTTTTATATCATTTAACTTACTTTCCCTTTCCACCATAGATAATCTATTAAAAAACAACTCCTTTTCTACATATGTTTCTTCTTCTTTTTTTATTGCAGATAAAAATTCTATTTCTTCACCTTCATGCATAATTTTAGATATTGTCACCCATTCATAATTACCATTTCCCTCTTTTTCTCTAAGACATTCTAAATGTGTCTCTTCTATTGAATTAATTTTCCATTGATTATCGATACTTGTAAACATAAATTTTTTTAATACTTTATCTGCTTTAACATTCCCATTATTTCTTTTCTTACATATTGGGTATTCATATATGTTTCTTACATAAATAGTCTTTTTATTTTCCTTATCATTTTTATAAGGGATGGATAGCTCCATCTCTGTTAGTTCTGAAAAAGATTCTTTATTTATAACACCACTTATTTCTTGTATAGTGCCACTATCTAATTCACCACGTTTAATAAATCTTATATTTCCTTCATCCTTCTCTATTACACTAAAAACAGATACATCTTCCTTAAGATATTTTTTTTCTACATCTACATTTATAAATTTATCTACAAATGCCTCTTTATATTCATCAAATGTAATATTAAGATTAAAAAGTTGATTTATACTTATTTCAATACTTTTTATTGTATTTACCAAGCTATCATAGTCATTTTTTTCATTAACTAAGCTACACCCTACTGATAAAAATATAACTAGTGATATCAATAAAATTATTTTATTAGTCTTCAAGTATTCACCCCTCGTACTTAGTAATATTTCTGCTATCTTAACAAAATTTTAACAAGTGATGGTAGTAAAAAGAACAAAAAGCCTAAGCTAAATGTTCTGCCATATTATTTGTTCTAATTATTCTCTTTGTAGTATTGGAATAGAACTGTTCACTTCTATATCTTATAATCATCCTATACTATTATGTAACTTATATATTATTAACTTCTTTATAAATCAATAAAACCCTTTATTTTTAAATATTTTTTAACAATTTTTTTCTCTTACAAGAGGCATGCTCATACATCTTGGTCCCCCACGACCACGGGATAATTCATAGGAATCGAACTCCAGTACTTCTATATTATTTTTACGAAAAGCCTCATTTGTAACATAATTTCTATTATAAACAACAACCTTGCCAGGAGAAATTGCCAAGGTGTTACTACCATCAGTCCATTGTTCCCTGCTGGCATCGATTGGATCCCCATTTCCACATCTAATTAGATTCAATGAGGGTAAATTTAAATATTTTTTTAATATTTTAGAAAGATCATCTTGCTCGTATAATAGTTTAAGCTCATTATTTTTTTCCCTTGTAATACTATATACCTCTAAAGGTTCTTCTATTCCTGGATAAATGGAAAATTGATCATAGTCAATCATCGTAAATACTGTATCCAAGTGCATATATGCCCTTGTTTTTGGAATATCGAAGGCTAAAACTCTTTCGAAATCTTCATTTGAATATAGCAATCTTTTTGACAAACTCTCAATTGCAGAAGCATCAGTACGATCACTTATTCCTATTGCTACTACCTTATCAGAAAGAACTAAGATATCCCCTCCTTCTATAGGGTGAGTTTTATCACGATTGTACCATCTTTCTATATCTTTAAATCTATTATGGTATGTAAAAATATACTTAGCAAAAATTGTCTCTCTATTTCTTGTTTCATTTGCCATAACATTTAAAGATATCCCTCTTCCTATGGAAGCAAAAGGATCTCTTTGAAAGAATAAATTAGGTATTGGATCTAAATAAAAAGGATAGGGATTCTTGACCATATCTCCAAGACTCTTTGGTTTTATATTAGTAAGCTCTTCCTTTCTTATACCTGCAATGCATTTGCTTATAAGTTCATGGGGTGAGTAATCTTGGAGCAACTCCATTAGAGCTTCCTGTAATCCCCTGGTAACTACCTTTCCATCTATCATAAATTCTAATAAAAATTCCTCCCTTATATTCTTATATTTTAATATATCTGCCATTAGATCTGTTAAATATAAAACTTCCACACCCTCATTTTTAAGAATCTCTGCAAACTGATTATGTTCCTTAATTGCCTGCTCCATATAAACTATTTCATCAAATAAGAGTCTTCTTAAATAATCTGGTACTATATTCTCAACTTCTTTTCCGGGACAATGTAATAAAACACTTTTTAACTTTCCTATTTCATTATAAACAAAGATATTTGAATTAATATCCATATAGTTCTCCCTTTCTAAGTGAAATTATTATGAATAAACATATAAAGCTCGTGAAAAACACGCACGCTCTTGTGTAACAGTAAAGATTTACTCCTAACGGACAAGACCAACTATCCTACTTCATAAAA
>CAZHJK010000009.1:0-86411 GCA_964533275.1 uncultured Eubacteriaceae bacterium
ATTATTTTTAATGTGGTCATAAATATGTGTAAAATTATATATAAATTTTTACAATAAAAAAATTCCTAAGTTAGGAATTAGGAATTTTTTTATTCTTCTCCAAATTTTGATTCAATTAGATCCGATAAAACCTTTATGGCTTCTGTTTCATCTATACCCTCTGCGATAATAGTAATTTTTGTACCCTTACTAGCTCCAAGAGTCATAACTCCCATTATGCTTTTTGCATTAATCTTAGTGTTTTCTTTTTCTATATAAATCTCACACTTATAATCATTTGCAATTTGTACAAATTTAGAAGCTGGTCTAGCATGTAACCCAGTTTTATTCATTATCACTAAATCTTTGGAAACCATTACATCCTCCCCCTTTAATAATCCAAAAACCATTAAGAAAAGCTGGTTTACAATTAAAAGCCATCCCCTATTACGGAGATGGCATTCCCAAAGATGCCGTTTCTCCGTTATTTTCATCCCCGCCTCTCAAGCAGGTGGGTGCCTTATCCCTCACTTTTGTTTTCCTTTAATAAGGCTTAACATAGATGAGAAAACCCAGACTCCCTAATTAACTTTGTCGGTTGAAAATACAGATTATACGCACATCCTAGGATTTACATTAGTATACCATAATAAACGAAAAATATCTACATAATGGGCATATACTACTCTTGTTTTTCCCCAAATCTGGCTATATCAATTTCCATTATTTTTTTTGTCATATCCCTTTCGGATTCCGTAACCAATAGAATATTCATGGCATGACTTAATAATAGATCTATTTCTACTTTATTCCCCTTTGCCTCTTCTGTTACTAAATATACATGGCTTTCATGTGCCCTTAAGATTAATTTCTCAGCTTCTTTTATTTTATCCTCAGCATGCTTATATTCTTTATCTCTAATCAATTCTAATGCATCAAAAATAAGATCTCTTGCTTGACCTGCATTAGAAATCATTTGAAATGATATCTTTTCAGTATTCATTTTTTCCTCCTTTGCAGAAAATTTACTATCTTACTAATTATCTATATTCATCAAAAAAACAAAAAATCCTCTAAAATAAGAGAGGATTTTTGTATATCACACTTTATATGGTTATATATGCTTATTTATGCTTATGATCTAGTTAAATATTATATTTTTCTTTTAATTGCTTTGATGGAACTAAAATATCCTTTAGGAATTTCTCACAGGTTTTTACCAGGCTTCCATTCTCATCAATTTCAAATATGTTGAGTTTGTTTTTATTAATAGAGACCTCAGAAAAACAATTACTACAAAAATATTTGCTTCTGCCGATTTTTCCTATATCCTTATTTGAACATACAGGGCAATCCATATATTACACTCCTTTTTTTAAATCAAAAATTTCCATTTCTGTCCTGCTCTTTTTATTCTTGCAATATTTCAAATTTCTATACATAATATACCATAAAATATTTAAGTAGTAATGAGAATTACTATCTTTTGACAAACATTTACAGGTTTTTTACAATTAATATTAATTATATACTTACAAATATTTTTACATATACCCTCTTAGAAACTATTAACTTCTTAAGGTTGCGCGAATTCTATCCCTGTTGTTAATCATATCGAAAACATCAATAATATCATTTACTATTATATCACTATTAGTTAATAATTTACCACTAGCACCTTCTTTTCCAATAACTCCAATGGATAAAATACTATCCTCCATCATAGGAATATCATTAAGTCCATTTCCAACTGTAATGGTTTTTTGTTTTCCTAGTTTTTGAACTATTTTCTTTTTTTCAATACCAGTATTTTCATGGGGAAAGGTTTTAATGCTTACTCCTAAATTTTCACATTGTTTATTAACTGTACCATAGATATCTGCTGTTAGAATAAATACATTTAGAAATTTATTAATATCGATTATCATTTCCCTTATGGTTTCTCTTAACCTTCCATCCACAGCAAGAGTTCCATTGAAATCAAAAACAATATTTTCTATAATCATTTTTTCTCTACCAGGTATAGTAATCTCAAGCATCTTAATCATCCCTTCAATATCTTATGATAACTTTACTTTTATAATAAATTAATCATTTTATCTTTTTATTCCTTATACAGTATTATAATTCCAATATCAGATTTATGCTAGAAAAAAATCCAGTAATCATTTTTATTGTACTGGATTTTTTCAACATTTAATATTATCTAACCTTTTCAACTATAATACTATTTGCTTCACCTAAATAATTCTCTACCTGCCTTAAAATATTTTCGTGTACCTCAAAGGCACCTACTTGCTCTCCATCTACTATTACGCGATAAATTGTTTCTTCTGATATTTTAGCTAAAAGCTCTTGGATCTTTAATTGAGTAGCAGGTCCTACAACACCATTTGTTAAAATATTATTATCCCTTTGAAACTGAATTACTGCTCTCTTTGTTTCTTCTCCGAAAATGCCATCTACTCCATAGTTATCCAATGAATAACCCAAACTTAAAAGATTTCTTTGTAATTCTTCAACTCTTTCTCCACGATCTCCTTCCTGTAGTGCATCTTCATTATCATTGTTATCATTGTTGTTATTATCTTCATCTTCGTCATTGTCTTCTTCATTGTCATTTTCTATAGGCATATAGTTTATACCCTCTAATTTAAATATTCCCTTAACAACAGCCTCTGCACATTTTTGTCTATTCCCAGCCTGAGATAAGAAATTATTATCATTTTCATTGTCAATAAAACCATACTCAACAATAATTGTTGTAACACTTCCTGTTTCTCTATGCATAAAATAATAGTCCCCATTCGAACCTTCACGAGAGAAAACCCTTCTTTTATTTAAACCTATCTCTCCTAATTCATCTAGAATTAGCTGTGCTAGATTTTTTCCTGTTTCATTATAAATTGAATGAATGGTTTCAGCACCTTCTCCTCCCCCAGCATTAATATGGGAGGAAATACAATAATCTGCACCACTATTTCTTACCCTGCTTGCTCGAATATCTGGCGTTACAGTAATATCCGTTGTTCTTGTTCTTTCATGCTTAATATTGTTATAGGAAAGGATCTCTGCTATTCTAGTATCTATATCTAATGTCCAATCTTTTTCTATTTTTCCAAAGGCAGAAGCTCCTGAATCATTACCTCCATGTCCTGCATCAAGCCATATTTTCATAATTACACCCCCAAAATTATTAAAAAACTTTCTATATAATAATAATATGGAACTTATTAATTTCGGTTACTTTACAAGAATGTCAACAAAAAAAGAGCAGTTTCAAACTGCTCCTCTAGTAAAATATTTCGGCTCTAACCTATCTTCTATTTGCCTTTTCAATATTAATGGATTTTCCCTTAATACTACTTTTTTTCATACTTTGTAATACTTTTTTTGCATATTGCTTAGGTACTTCTACAAAGGTGAATTTTTCATAAATATCAATAGAACCAATTAAATTGCCAGGAATACCTGTTTCTCCTGCAATAGCTCCCACAATATCCTTTGGTCTAATTTTTTGATTTTTCCCCACATTTATAAAGAACCGTACCATTCCAGGTTCTGCGCCTGTTCCCTTTGTTTCAAATTCTTCCTTAATCTCTTCTGCCTCGTTTTGCTTGCCTGCTACCATTTTAAGTAAGGCTACAGCTATATCTATCGAGGTATAGTCTTCCTCTAATAACTTATCAATAATCTGTCTTTCCTTACCTAAACTTTCTTTTTCAATGATGTTCTTTACTTGATCTATAAGCATTCCTGTCTTAATTTCTTCAACATCCCTAAGGGTAGGATTTTTCTCCAGCTTTATTTTAGTTTTTGTATATCTTTGAATATCCTTTAGCTTATATATCTCTCTTCCTACAACAAAGGTAAATGCTTTTCCTGAACGACCTGCTCTACCAGTACGACCAATTCTATGGACATAATATTCATCATCCTGGGGTACATCATAGTTAAAGACAGCATCTACATCATCTACATCAATTCCTCTTGCAGCAACATCAGTAGCTACTAAGATATCTACACTGCCATTTCTGAACTTTTCCATTACTTGATCCCTTTGTCTTTGCTTTAAATCTCCATGAAGTCCGTCGGCAAAGTATCCTCTACCCTGAAGTAGATCCACTACCTCATCTACCTTTCTTTTAGTATTACAAAAGATCAATGTTAGCTTTGGATTATTTATATCTATTAAACGGGTTAATATTTCAAATTTGTTAACTTGCTTAACTTCAAAATAGTATTGTTCTGTATTTGGAACTGTTAGTATTTTCTGTACTACCTTTACCATCTGGGTGTTCTTTTGATATGTTTTTGCAATATCTAAGATAGCTTTAGGTAATGTAGCAGAGAATAATACTGTCTGTCGTTCCTGGGGAGTATCCTTTAATATAGTTTCAATATCTTCTCTAAAGCCCATATTTAGCATTTCATCAGCCTCATCCAATACCACCATCTTTAGATTAGCTAACTTTAATGTCCTTCTTCTCATATGATCCATCACACGACCTGGTGTCCCAATAACAATCTGTACTCCTTTTTTTAAAGCACTTATTTGTCTCTCTATAGGCTGACCTCCATATATAGGTAGCGATTTAACACCATGCATATATTTAGATAGTTTTGTTAGCTCCTGAGAAACCTGAATAGCTAATTCCCTAGTAGGACATAGTACTAGAACCTGTAGAAACTTATCCTCTGGATTAACCTTCTCTAGAATAGGTATTCCAAACGCTGCAGTCTTACCTGTACCAGTTTGTGCCTGACCAGTTACATCCCTTCCCTCTAAAATATAAGGAATAGAATTTGATTGTATTGGAGTTGGCTCCTCAAATCCCATATCAGCTATTGACCTTTTTATTTCATCTGAAATATTTAATTCTTCAAATTTAATTTTTTCCATTATTATAAAAACTCCTCTTTAATCTTTTTCTTATTATTTCCTATGATAATAAGTATTACACCTATTTTTGCAATTTATAAACTTAAAAACAACTCCATTATTTAAATAATTGCCCATATAAAGCCCCAAAGAATTATATACTATATTCCACTTTTTTACAAGAAGTTATTTTTCATTAATATATATAAAAAATTTGACAAATGAAAATTATTGTTTTAGAATACCCCTATAGGGTATAATGAATATTGACTTAGATATTTAATATTTTAAAAGTAAGCAGACTAATTATTTAATCGGAATAGTAGAGGTGGTTTATTTATGTATGATGTTATTATTATAGGAAAAGGTCCTGCTGGACTTCAGGCTGCTTTATATACAGCTCGAGCAAAATTAAAATCCCTAGTTCTTGGTAGGGAAAGTGTTTTAGAAAAATCTGATAGGATAGATAATTATTGCTGTGCTGAAAGCCAATCAGGAGAAGAATTATTAGCAATAGGTGTCCGACAGGCAAAATCCGTAGGTGCCGAATTTAAAGAAGAAATGGTTGTAGGTATAACCAAGAATAATGTATTTGAAGTTATAACAGATAATAATATCTATAAGAGTAAGTCAGTTATTATTGCAACAGGGCAGCCTACTAAGAAAGTACCTATAGAAAATGTAGATCAATTAGAAGGTAAAGGTATTCACTATTGTTCAACCTGTGATGGATTTTTCTATGAAGATATGAAGATTGGCATCTTAGGCTTTACTGATTATGCAATTCAAGAATTAAAGGAAATGCAAGAATATACAAAAAATATAACTCTTTATACAAATGCGCAGGATATGAAAATGAATACTATTAGTAAAAAATATCTTAAGGAAAAGGATATATCTATTAATTCAAAGAAAATCCAGTCCTTTGAGGGGTCACATGCTATAGAAAAAATTCTTTTTGAAGATAAATCAGAAGAAATCATTGATGGTGTATTTATAGCTTACGGTACAGCATCCTCTGTAGATTTTGCCCGTAAATTAGGAGTTATGATACAAAAAAATACAATTCAAGTAGATAGTCAGCAAAAAACCAATATAGATGGTTTATTTGCAGCTGGAGATTGCACTGGAGGTTTTAAGCAAATTTCCACAGCAGTTGGTCAAGGAGCCCATGCTGGGAAAAGTGCTATTGAATATATAAAAAATTTAAAGGAGGAAATTTAAATGACAGTAAAGGTATATAGCACACCAACTTGTCCTTGGTGTACAAGAGTAAAGGAATATTTAAGTGCAAATAATGTTGATTTTGTTGATTATGATGTGTCATCTGACAGAGAAATGGCAATGGAAATGATTAATAAATCCGGGCAACGAGGTGTTCCTGTTATTGATATTCAAGGGAACATCATTATAGGCTTTGATCAACACAATATCGATCGATTGTTAAATCTATAATCTTAAAAATGGGACTGTATATAAAACAGTCCCATTTACTATATATCCATATTTTCTAATAGCTTACTTAATTCCTTCAGCTCTTCCTTTGTTAATGTAATTCCTTTCCCCATTTTATCATGTTCCGGCGCCCAATCCCTTAGGTCAAATTTAGGTTCCCTACCATTCCAGCTAATTAGATTTAATTCCTTTGTCCAACCTTTACTTGATTCTGAAATTACTCCAAAATTATCTACTATTTCATATTTTAAATCTGCCATTATTTTATCTCTTCCTTTCTCAAACTTACGAGAAGTTTAAATAGATTTAATCATTTATTCTAATAAAGAAATATATTTTCCATAACCTTCTTCTTCCATTTTATCCTTTGGAATAAATCGAATAGAAGCGGAATTTATACAATAACGAAGACCACCTAATTCCTTTGGTCCATCATTAAAAACATGTCCTAAGTGTATATCTCCCACTCTACTTCGTGTCTCTTTCCTAATCATCCCATGGGAAAGGTCCTCTTTAGTATAAGCAACAGAAGGATCTATTGTTTTAGCAAAGCTAGGCCAGCCGCAAGAAGAATCAAACTTATCCTTAGAAGAAAAAAGAGGTTCTCCTGTAACTATGTCCACATAAATTCCAGTAGAAAATTTATCCCAATACTCATTTTTAAATGGGGGCTCTGTGGCATTTTCCTTAGCTACCTTATATTGTAAATCTGTTAAAGTTGCTCTTATTTCTTCATCACTGGGTGAAGAGTACTCCATTGGATCAACAATAGATTTTTTTGCCTTTTCAAAACTGTCTTTTCCAATATGGCAATAACCACTAGGATTTTTCTCCAAATAGTCCTGATGATATTCCTCTGCTAAATAATATTTGGTCAAAGGTTGTACCTCTATTACTATAGGTTTGTCATATCTCTTTTGAAGTTTTTCAATGGCTGATTTTATAACACCTTCATCCTCTGGATAAATATAATAGATTCCTGTTCTATATTGACTTCCTATATCAAATCCTTGTCTATTTAAAGATGTAGGATTTATTATATCAAAATATAGATTAAGAATATGGGATAAGGAAACAAGTCTGGGTTCATAATTTACTCTAACTGTTTCAGCATGACCTGTATCCTGAAAGCATACTTCTTCATAAGTAGGATTTTTTGTATTTCCATTTGCATAACCAACATCGGTATCTATTACACCATATATGCCCTTTAAATATTTTTCAACTCCCCAAAAACACCCACCAGCAAGATATATTTCTCTTAGATTTTTATCTTTCAATTTTAGGCACCTCCAATAATAATTTAAGAATTATTATTGATATGATACCCACTTAAATAATAATTAATAAAATTACTATAAATTCTTATGTTTAAAGTGTAGTTCTAATTTTGTACCCTTTCCAACTTCAGAATAAATATAAAACTTATCTGAGTTAAGTTGTATATTTGAAAATCCTCTCCCCGCTCCAAAGCCTCTGGACAAAACCTCCTCTGAAGCTGTCGAGTAGCCATCCTTTAAGGCATTTTCAATATCAGGTATACCTGGTCCATTATCCTGAGCAATAATAATGACTCCATCAGATAAAATCTCTAACCTAATCTTACCTCCCATAGAGTGAATAACCATATTCATTTCGACCTCATAGCATGCTATACTTACTCTTCTTATAAAAGCCCTATCCATATCCATATGTTTAAGAATTTTTTTTATACTACTTGATGCATCTCCTGCAATTTCATAATTACCATGTATAATTGTAAAAATGTATTCTACTAAAACTTTATCATCCATTAGAGAAGTCTTGTACATGGAAGAAGACCTGCCTTAAATAAAGTTCCACATGCTTCGTACATTATAAATTCCGTTGCTAAGATACAGATATTTCGTTCAGATGCCATATTAATAACTTCCTGTGAAGGGGTTCTTCCCCTGACAAATATAATCAATGGTACATCACTCATTTCTGCCGTACGAATAACCTGCGGATTATTTAAACCGGTTAATAAGGCCATCCTGCCATTAGCGAAAGTAAGTACATCACTCATTAAATCCGAACCAAATGCAGACTCAATTTCATTATCTAATAAATCTTCTCCAGCCAGTACCTGTGC
This sequence comes from uncultured Eubacteriaceae bacterium, assembly GCA_964533275.1. GTDB lineage: Bacteria > Bacillota > Clostridia > Eubacteriales > Garciellaceae > CAZHJK01. The sequence goes on from CAZHJK010000009.1 coordinate 8,430, forward strand.
ATTCAATAATTTGCATATTTCCCTTGTCTTCAATTTTCTCCCCCCTTAAAAATTTTATAAGTTCCTAAAACTTTGATAAACTATTAACTATATAGTATCTTTTCTAACAGTTTAGTGCAATACCTAAAAAAATTTTCTAAAAACTTTATTCTGGGGACGGTTCTATCTATTCTGGGGACGGTTCTTTTTGTTCAAAAATTTATTGCCCCTCCCTTTATATTATTTTATGCGGAATATATTTTATATTATACATTGCCAATTGGACATGTGGAAATACATACTCCACATACTGATCCTCTTCCAATGTGCTGAAAATTCTTTTTCATGTAGCTGCTGCAAGCGTGGGCATCATAGATTTTATTTCTTTCCATTCCTTGTACCCATTTAGTTCCTTCTATAGCCATAGCTGGACATTTAATAACACATAAATTGCAATCTCCACATTTAGAAGTAGTAATCGGAGTTGTTAGCGGTAGCTCCATATCAGTTAGGATTGTTCCTAATCGTACTCTAGGACCAAACTTGTGATGAATAAAAAGTCCACTTTTACCAATCCAACCCAAACCTGAGAGTGTAGCAGCTTTTTTATGTGAGAATACGCTATTGTAAGGTTTGTCATGTAAGGATTGAGAAGATGGAATTGCTATGGCATTATATCCACTATTTTGAAGAGCTATTGTAGTCCTTAGTGTAACTTCATTAATATGATAATTTACACTTCGATAATGAGCGAAATAAGTCTGAGTCGGTTCGTTATTTTCTTTTATATCATTGATAATTCCATTAGATAATTGAATAACAAAGCTGATAGCATAGTTATACTTAGACCAATTCTCAGGGACAAAACCTGTAACTTTACTAAAACCTATATCACTAACACCTAATCCCTTTATAAAATCCCTTAAGGTATCCACATTCATATTCAAAAAACCAACTCCAATCCCAGTATTCATAATTAATTATATATACTATTTCAACAGCATTTATCTAAAACCCTTTATTTCCAAAAATAACCATAAAAAATTGGCACAAAAAAGACTCCCCATAGAATGCCGATGATGTCCTCTTGTCCCAAAAAAACCCCAGCCCCTTAAGAGCTTGATTTCTCCCAAGGTTTGCTGGGGTAAAGAAAAAGCCCCGTGAGAGAGCTTAATTGTTTGCTTTCCCACGGGACTTTTGTGTTACATTACTTTCATTAATTAGTGGAAATAAAGTGGCTTCTTTAATCATGAAACACCAAAGGTTACATTGAATGATAAGATTAAACCATGATCGGCAGTAAATGTAACGATGGCTTTGTATGTTCCTGATGCTAATCCTCCTTTAGGATATACACTAAATTTATTCCAATCTCGTTCTTCATTTAATGTTGTAGCCCAAGTAGAACCATCGTCATTCAAATCTAATATGAAAGCATCTGGATTTTCTCCACTTAATTCACCATTCAGATTAATTATATCCCCAGTTCCTGTTTTAAGAATTACATTCCTAATAAGCATACCTGGTCCATCATAGTCAGATGAATGAGTACCAAAGTTATAATCATCCTGCAAGTTTTGAAATTTTATAGAGTAGGTTAACTCTTCCAATAAATCAAGTGCTTCTTGGATTGCAATTACTTCTGCATCTAAAGCGCCTTGACCGTCTTTGGCTGTTAAGGTTAAATCACAGTCAGCTATTGCTACTTGGTACAATGCCCAGCTGTCTGCAGTGTAGTCTCCCTCAACTAATGCTCCTACTTCAGCTAAAATCGTATCATATGCTGTTGTATCTACTTCTGCAGTTAGCTCTAACATTTCTAGTGCTGCTTGGATTTTAAGTACTTCTGCATCCAGAGCTGCTTGACCAGCGACTTCTGTCAGCTCAAGGTCACATTTCTCTATGGCTGCTACAAATAATGCCCAGCTTGGTGTGGTATAGGTATCATCATCATTGTTTTCCCGTAATGAACCTACTAGCGCATCATAAGCAATTGTGTCTACTTCCAATAAATCAAGTGCTACTTGGATTGCAAGTACTTCTGCATCTAAAGCGCCTTGACCGTCTTTTGCTGATAAAGTTAGGTCACAACCGGCTATTGCTGCTTCGTACAATGCCCAGCTGTCTGCAGTGTAATCTCCCTCAACTAATGCTCCTACTTCAGCTACAATCGTATCATATGCAGTTGTATTTACTTCTGCAGTTAGCTCTAACAGTTCTAGTGCTGCTTGGATTTTAAGTACTTCAGCATCCAGAGCTGCTTGACCAGCGGCTTCTGTCAAGGTTAGATCACACTCGTCTATTGCTGCTGCAAATAATGCCCAGCTTGATGTGGTGTAGATATCATCATCATTGTTCGCTGGTACCAATGCTACAGCTTCATCATAAGCAGTTGTATCTACTTCCAATAAATCAAGTGCTACTTGGATTGCAAGTACTTCTGCATCTAAAGCGCCTTGACCGTCTTTTGCTGATAAAGTTAGGTCACAACCGGCTATTGCTGCTTCATACAATGCCCAGCTGTCTGCAGTATAATCTTCCTCAACTAATGCATGTACTTCAGCTAAAATCGTATCATATGCTGTTGTATCTACTTCTGCAGTTAGCTCTAACATTTCTAGTGCTGCTTGGATTTTAAGTACTTCTGCATCCAGAGCTGCTTGACCAGCGACTTCTGTCAGCTCAAGGTCACATTTCTCTATGGCTGCTACAAATAATGCCCAGCTTGGTGTGGTGTAGATATCATCTTCATTGTTCGTTGGAAGCAATGCTACAGCTCCATCATAAGCAGTTGTATCTACTTGGTTGCTAATTGTTATCTCAACGCTACCAGCCTTACCAGATCCATCTTGTGCCGTTGCTGTTACTTTAACCATTCCATTTTTAACAGCTGTCAATAAACCAGTATTGCTGATTGTTGCTTTATCTGTTGCTAATCCATATGTTTCTGTTACTGTCCATTTTACTGATTTGTTGCCTGCGTTTGATGGGCTAACTTCAGCAATCATCTGTAATATGCCATTCTTTATATCTATTGCTGTAGCATCCCCGGTACCTTTCACATTAATAGCACTTACCTTGATCTCATCCCACTTCACATATAATGTCATATCCTTTGCAGGCATAGTTTGAGTAAAGTTCCATGCTTTTGTAAGCTCCTTATCACTATACCATCCTGCAAACTTGTAGTTTGCCCTGGTGGGATCTTCGGGTTTGGTGATAGCCTTACCAAAGTCGACCTTAATGCTGCTGATGGCACTTCCTTCATTGGTATTAAAGGTAACGGTATATTTTGGCTTCTGAACTTCTTTATCTTTTTGATCCTTTTGATCTTTATCCACTTGGTTTGGGGTAACTGGTGTTGGAGCGCTAGGTGTCGTGGTAATTGGTTTATTCGTACTTGGTCTTGTCCCTACTACATCTCCTTGGTCCTCTTCTTCCTCATCAACAAAGAGATCATCTTGTATAGTGGTTTCTCCTGGAGTGATATCACCTGTCACATTATTGGTATTATTGGAGATTACCTCTTCAATGACTCCATCTCCTAGGGTGGCAATGCTGGTCTCGGTTCTTATAAGGTTAACGACACCATCCCCCTCAATGGTAATGGTTGATTCTTCTGCTCCTGCCATAAAGATTATTTCTTTTACTTCAGAAGTAATAACTATATTACATTTACCCGTTACTACTAATACATCAACTGAGCCTGTTATCTCTACCTCTGAATCACTGCTTTCAACTATAACCTCTTTTGCTGTACCGTTTACGACAACCTTTGATCCATTGGAGTCTTTGGATAGAATTACTCCTTCAACTTCAGAGTCCTCTTCAATAATTACTATACTATTTTCCCCATTGATAGAGACATTCTTTAAAATAGCTTTTGTTGCTGTGACTAGGACATCTGATGCTTCTACTACTAAATCGTCAACAGTTCCTGTTACGATGACATCTTGGCTGCCTTCTGCTATGGTAAGGGTGTCTACTTTTACGAACTCGTCCGTATGTATTCTTACCGGACCATCTTCCCTTTGTGCTTCTATTTCTTTAATGGAAGAATTTCCTGTCAAGTATATACTGTCGGTCCCACCCCCTTGCACACATAACTTTAGACTTTGGATGTTTTTTAGCGTAACTTCTCCATCGCCCACAGATGGCTCAATGACTACCTCATCTACAGTACCATCCTCTAAGACAACACCAGATACTTGTATAATGACCTTTTCGTAGTCATCACCAAGGGTAATGGACTGAGCTTCATCGATGGTTAATACAGTATTTTGTTCTTGATCGTTATCTGCTTTTTTGGAGCAACCAAAGATCAAAACCATCGACATAAGAATAATCATCATGAATAATAATGATATTCTAATTCTTTTGTAATTCAACGCATTTCCCCCTTTCATAAATTTTTTTTATATCCAACTTGTAAGTTTAAACAAGTTAATATACAAAATTACCTAAATTATTAAAATATACTGACTGCATTTAATATTGGCCAAATTTTTTTAAGTGGAAAAGAATCTGTAAAATATTGCTAATATCCATTTAACTTCATTATAGAAGTTATTTATTCTTTTTACAACATTTTTCGATATTTTAATATAATTTTTTTCAATTTTATTTCATAATATTTATGAACACATTGTACTTTTACTAACTTTTGCTATATAATAGACGAAGATTATTAAAATGTTGGAGGTATATAAATGAATGAAATATTAAGTTTCGGTTCCTACCTAAGAGATTTATTAGCCCTAAAGGGTATAGATAAAAAGAATTTCGCCGTTACCATGAAAATAAACCGTTCACTACTTTACCGCTATCTAAATAGTGAACAATTACCTGACCTTGACCAGTTGAATGAAATATCAGAAAAACTAAATTTGAGGGGATCAGAAAAGAAAAAGCTATTGGAAAGCTACGAATGTACTTTGTATGGCTGGGAAATTGTGGAGGGTAGAAAGCTTATAACAGATATGCTTTTAAAACTAAATAATACATATGAAAAGGATTTAACCTATGAATATAAATTAAAGGCTAGTACACTGGTAAATGAGAATGCCAACATCCTTCCTATAAAAAATAAATCCAATGTTATGAGTACCATATTATATCTATTGGATTCAGTTAGAAAGAATCCTGATGTTTCTAATGTCAACTTAATTCTACAGCCGAAGCAAGACTTTATTAACATACTTACTAAAACATTACATGAAATAAATGATAGTAAACGAAATCTATCAATAAAACATATAATTCGTTTTAGGGATACTTTACTTAAAAAGGACAAGTTATATAATCTAAAAATCGTCGAATCCCTTTTTCCTCTATCTGTTTTTGAAAAGATATATGGAGTATATTATGCAACGATAAATTCTACTACTGAAGCCTACGAAACATTTTTTCCGAACTTTATTAGTATTGATTCTAAGACTGCTTTTATTTTTTCAGAGGACTTTGAAAATGGCATCCTTTATAATTCACAATGCCAAGAGACCATTTTACTATTAAACGAAGAATTCACTAAAATATGCGCTGACTCCTTACCATTGTTTTTCAACCTAAAAACCAATGAAAATCAGTCTCTTTACATGTTTGAATATGAACAAATGGTTCAAGCAGAAACCTCTCTACTCCATCCAGAAAATGGATTTTATACATTTCCTATTGATATTGTTAAGAAAAAAGCAAAGGAACAGAACATACCAAAGGAATATACCGAATTACTTATTAGAAGAATGAAGATTTTTCGTGAGAGATTAAAAAAGAGTAAAGCTCTTGAAATCATTTCTATGGAAGGACTTAGAAATTTTGCTACTACGGGGCAACTACAAATATTTAGAAATATTAATTTCAGTAAAAGCGAACGAATTAAGATATTAGAAAACCTTTTAATGTTCGTAAATGAGAATGAAAACTATACACTTTATCTTATGAAAGATAAAAGCCCTTTTTATAATTCGGATTTTGCAATCTACACTATTGGAAGTCAGCTGCTATATATTGTTCAATCATATACCGATTTTAAAATAACGGACAACATCATAATTAGAAACAAAGGAATAGTTGAAAGCTTCACAGATTTCATGCATTCTAGTTTTACGACTGATAATAGTATAATCGATAGAAATGAAGTTGCCTCTATTATTTTAAATATAATTAATAGTATTAGATGATAAGATAAGTAAATTTATTAATTAATACTCACTGAATCAGCACCATAATTAATCCTGAGTGAATGATAGAATGTTACCAGGCAAGTCCCTGTCCGATACCACTGAATAAACCTTGTGGTTTTCTATATGTTCTTCTGGATTAATTTTTTCAAGGTGCAAAAAAAGACTCCCCTTAGAGAGCCTATATATACAATTATACATCCTTAAAACCTTGATTTTTCGTAATTATATGGAATGCTTGTACCTACAACCACATCTTCGATCTTCTCGATGATAAGCCAATCATCCATATTGCCTTGATGGTCAAAATCCTTTGGCTTTATTTCTTTTACATTTTCAAATTCAATCAAACACATACATTTTTTATGCCATCGCTTTTGTTGCTTTTTTGATAAATTCAACTTTTCTTGATTATCTGCCAGCGTTTTTACAATCTCATCTTCAGATAACTTAACATGATTTTCAACCGACTTTACTGTAGCCATTGCAGATATTTTTGCAGTTCCCTTTATCATGAAATAAAGAGTTTCACCTTCAAATACCCTGCTATGGGGTATCTTGCGCCCTGCCGCTGCTCTAATAATCATTGTTTTTGTACCTTCTAGTATCTTTTCTAAAACTTTTTCTTTATCATCACAATAAACCAAATGAACCATAATAATTTTTCCTTTCTTTTAACCCATTCAAAGGATCATTATTTTTATAGCTAGTTTTACTAATTATACAGCAATTATTTCCAATAATCTACATTTTTTATAAATTATTAAGTAGTATAGAAAACACCACACCAGCTTTTATACATAGCTAGCGTGGTGTGTTTTTGATGCTTATTAAATCTCTCTTGCTACTTCTGCTGCTTCTTCAATGGCGTTAATAGCTCTTCTTGCCTTTAAAGCATCTCCAATAACATAATAAGGAGTGTTATTTTCTTCGCTGTAATTTATTATTTCATCATAATCCATAGATTTAGAACCAACAGCTACTACAACATAGTCACAATCTAACTTATGGTTTTCTCCGTCTTTTTCAACAATAATGGAATCTTCCTTTATTTCAAGACATTTTGTGTTTACCATTGTTTGAATTCCTGTAATATACAAATTTTCCATTACACAAATCTTTCTAAATATTCCAAGATCTTTCCCTACCTCATCTAACATTTCTATAACCGTTATTTGGTTCCCCTTATCTTTCTCAGCAATATATTCTGCTACCTCTAAACCAACTAATCCTCCACCGATAACTATTACTTTTCCTTTGGGTATTACATTCCCTTCAAGAACATCAAAGGAATTGGTGACATGATTAAGATTTACTCCAGGAATATCTAGTCTGATAGGTTCTGCTCCTGTCGCCACAATAATCTCATCAGGTGAAACATCTTGTAAAATCTCTAATGTTATTTTGGTATTTAATCGAATATCAATTCCCATTTTCTGTGCTTGTCTACCTCTTGAAATAGCTGCTTTTCTCATTTCTTCTTTTCTAGGTGCAAGTCCCGCTAATAGGAATTGTCCACCTAATTGATCGGATTCTTCAAAAATGATTGGATCGTGTCCTCTTTGTTTTAATGTAATAGCTGCTTCTAAACCAGCCATACCTCCACCAGCAACTAGAACCTTCTTGGGATCATCTGTCTTTGCAAGGGCATACTCTTTTTCTCTTCCTACAGAAGGATTTCTCAGACAGCTTAAACTTAAGTTACCCATAAATCGATCAACACAGCCTTGATTACATGCTATACAGCGAATAATACTATCTTCATCACCAGCGTAGACTTTCTTACAAAATTCTGGGTCAGCTATTTGTCCTCTTCCTATTACAACCATATCTACCTTGTTTTTAGCAATAATATCCTCTGCCTGCTCAGGAGAATTAATTCTTCCTACTCCTATGGTAATCATTCCCGTTTCTTTCTTAATTCTTGCAGCATTATCTATATTAAAGCCCCTTGGAAGATCAATGGATGGTACTTCAAATTTTATTCCAGCACTATGAGCATTTCCTCTGGATACATCTAAAACATCTACTCCTGCTTTTTGTGCCATTTTACAGAATTCAATAGTATCTTCTATGGTTAAACCATTCTCCAAATAATCATCTTGTGCAACAATACGCATTAATATTGGCATATCATCGGGTATATTTTTACGTATGGCCTCAATACACTCAAGGGAATATCTAGCGCGATTTTCTAAAGTACCACCATACTCATCGTTTCTTTTGTTAATTCCAGCACTTAAAAAGGAGTGAGGGGAATATCCATGGGCAGCATGGAATTCTACACAGTCAAAACCTGCTTTTACAGCCCGCTTAGCAGCTTCTCCATAAGCCTCTACTACATCATGAATTGTTTCCACACTTGCAGCAGGATATACTGTATTTCCAACCTTTGTTTCAACAGGTACAATACACATTACCTCTGGATCTCCTGAAACAGCAGCAATTCCTCCCTGCCATAATTGAACACAAGCTTTTCCTCCTGCTTCATGGATGACATCTGTAAATTTCTTTAGACCTGGTAAGCACTCATCATCACATATTCTCATAAGAAAGTCTCTAGGAGCTGAAGGAGCATGAACCGCCGCAGCTTCTGTTATATTTAAACCATTTCCCCCTAATGTTCTTGCAACATGATAATCAATGAAACTGTCGGTAACATGTCCGTTTTTAAGAAATCCAGACCCCATTGCTGGGAAAACAACCCTATTTCTTAATTCTAAACCTCTAATTTTAATTGGACCAAGTAGATTTTTATATTTCAAAATAAAATCCTCCTTTTTATATTGTAATAGTAGTTTTATTCTTAAAGGGAGAGTATTGTCTGTCGCGCTTCCACAACTGCATCGGCTATTTTTCTTGGCGCTTGGCAATCTCCTATGGCATAGACAGGTAATTTGTTCTGTAGCTCTTTTACAAGGTTATTTTCAGATTTAAGTCCCATAGCCAATACCACAGTATCACAGGCTATGGTAATTTTCTGTCCATCCTTTTCCACATCTATGCTATTCTCATTAATGGCTAATAGCCTTGTTCCAGTATGAACAGAAATATTCTTATCACTATATATCATGCCAGCCAGCATCATTTCATTCATTGCAAAAATAGGCTCTGGTAGTAGCTTTGGCTGCATTTCAATAAGATTAATTTGCTTGCCCCTTGAGGTCAGATGTAAGGATGTCTCGCAACCTACAAGTCCACCACCTATTACTGCAAGATTAGTTCCTAAGGTAGATCTGTCCAACATAGCATCTATACCCGTTACCACATTGTCTCCATCAATACCCGGAATACTCTTAGGTACCAGGGGATTGCTTCCTGTTGCAACAATTACTGCATCTGCACCTGATTCCATAACAGTTTCTGGTGTTGCAGCGGTACTATATTTCACTTTAACACCTAACTTCAGTAGCTGTGTACGGTAATAGTCAATAAGATGGTTTATCTCCAGCTTAAAGCTTGGACGACCTGCTGATATTAACATGCCTCCAAGACGGGTTGATTTTTCCCATAATTCCACATTATGGCCAACCTTTGCTGCATCAATAGCTGCCGACATACCACCTGGACCTCCTCCAATCACCAGTATTTTCTTTGCTGTCTTTGCAGGTTTCAGCTCTAACTCTGATTCTCGTCCTACGGCAGGGTTTACAGTGCAGGAAATGTGTTCGCCTGCAGACACGCGACCTATACAATTCTCGTTACATCCGATACAGGGAGTTAAATCATCAGGACGACCTTCCTTTAGCTTAGCAGGTAGATATGGGTCAGCGAGTAATCCACGACCAATTACTAGAAAGTCCAATTTACCTTGTTCAAGGGCAGTTTCAGCTTTTTGAACATCTCCTAATTTCCCATTAGCTGCAACAGGTATGGAAACAGCCCTTTTAATTGCTTCAGAAGCTCTAAGTTGATATACCTGTTCCTGTTGATATATGGGAGGCATCGCTATATACCAACGCATGCCATGGCTTCCCGCATCCACATGTAAAAGATGTACACCTGCTTCCTCAAGGATTTTAGATAGCTCTACACCCTCTTCTATGGTACGATAGCCTTCCACATCCATATAATGAGCAGGACAATATTTAACAATTAGTGGATATTCCTCTCCACATTCCTCTTTAACAATTTTTATTAGCTCTAGTAAGAAACGTGCTCTGCCCTTTACATCTCCACCGTACTCATCTGTACGTTTATTCCAAACAGCACTTAAAAACTGATCGGTAAGATATCCACCATAGGCATGTATTTGAATGGCATCAACACCAGATTTTTTAACCCTCTTTACTGTTCCACGGAAACCATCTTGTATCGCCTTGATTTCTTCCTTTGTAAGTTCATGACATATGATACTTGGATTGTAAATAGAAGGTACGGCTGAAGCCGATACAGGAACATCATAGTTCTTAGAATCCATGGATATTGCTCCATAGCCAGGCACTATTTGAGTACATACCTTCGCCCCATTGGCATGTATGTCATCCACAATTTTTAAGAAGTCATCAAAGGTTTCTTCATTCAAAATTGCACTTTGCCCACGTAATTCTACTGCCTCGGTAGCAAAAATGGGTATGATAATTAGTCCAGTCCCACCCTTTGCACGCTCAACAAAATAATCATGTCCTTCTGGGGTAAAATCCTGATTATAACCCATAGGGGCAAACATTACCCTGTTTCTTAGTTCCAAATTCGAGATTTTTCCAGGTTGTAAAATCTTCAAGAATACCACTCCTTAATTATTATTTTTGATTCCTTGAGGTATGTTGGTTCTTAAACATAGATATTAACACTATGTTAATTAATAATTTAACAATATTGTAACATGGCTAGATACCGTTATCATTGTATAAAACAACAATTATTTCTGGACATTCTTGTGCATTTTGTACTATACTATATTGGAGGTGAGAATAATGGATCTTAAGTTTGATGTAATATTATCAAAGTTGTCAGGGTATAAAATCGATATTCTTTTAAACCATGATATCGATATATCTTATAAAGAAGTGAGATTTATATATCATAAAGAAATGAATATAGACGAGAATATTCTTTATATTGCAAAGGCGTCCATGATACAGGATAAAATACCCGAATACAAAAACATCGGATTATTAATTATAAATGATCGTGATTTAGACACTTCACTGCTCCATGTAGATGCAGCTATATTCCCTATTGAAACCGATATATTTAAACTGTTCAATGATATTCAAAACATATTTAGCTTAAATAGAAAACTTACCGATAGCTCCGCAGAACTCTTAAACTCCTTAATAGAAGGGAAAGGATTAAAGTATATTGTACAGGTTGGCTCAGAAATATTAGGTAACCCAGTATTTTTAATTGATGCATCCTCTAAATTTATTGCCTCTTCGACTAATACAAATGTAGATGATACTATTTGGGATGAACTTAACAATCTTGGATATGGGTCACAGGAATATTTTTCACCATATATTCGAGAAGGAGTTATGGAAAGAATAGCCGAAAATAGTCTACCTGTTATTATAGATTCAATTTTTTCGAAAAACCTTAGAAGGATAGTGGGGAAAATAGTAATAAATAATAAAATTATTGGGTATATTGGTGTTTTGGAAAATAACAGAAAATTTAAGGATGAGGAGGATATTAATATTACCGGTTTGCTTTGTGATGTTATATCCTCAGAAATGCAAAAAAATAAAATGTACGAGAATCGTACAGGAGTAATCCATGAATACTTAATCGCAGATCTTCTTGATGAAAGGATTGGAAATTATAAGATAGCGGAGGAGAGGTCTGAATCCCTCTTTAATGCGACTTACAATAATTTTATAGTAGCAGCAGTAAGTATGCCTGAAAGTAGTGCAAACTCCCATTTTGTTGAACATTTAAGATGGACCTTTGAGAGTCTTCTCCTCTCATGTAAATCTGTTTATTATGATGAACACATAGTCATCATATTAAATATTAAGAACGATAATCAATTGGAAAATATAAAAGAAAAGCTTGTTAATATTCTAAAGGACAACAACCTAGTGATAGGTCTCAGTCTTGTTTTTCACAATCTAATGGATATAAAAAAATATTATATCCAATCTAAAACTGCATTAAAATTAGGTAAGTTACTAAAAAGAGAGGATTTTATATTTGAGTATGATGGTCTTTATATCTATGATCTGCTTATACTTAGGGATAATAATTCAAAAATACAGGAATTCTGCCATCCAAGCATCTATAAGATATTAGAATATGATAAGAAAAATAATACTGATTATTATAACACTTTATACCAGTACCTTTTGAATGGTGGGAACATGACCTTAACTACTAAAAAACTATTTATCCACAGAAATACAATGGTCCATAGAATAAATAAAATATCCGAGATAACTGGTTTGAACTTAAATGATGGTAACAATCGTTTTAAACTTTTTTTGACCTATAAAATAATGGAGCTGCCAATGTAGGGCAGCTATTATTATATAGAAAGCTCATGTTTATATTAATGACTTTCGCTTATTATTCTTCCCATTCTGTAAAATCTATAGTAATAGGTGCTTTACCATCGAAGGGTGGTGCTGAGGTAACTACTGATTTTAACTCTCCAGGATCTAATTCGTAGTTCTTATTTGTATCAATATACATTATGTACTCATAGTTTCCGCCGACTAACATATTCATTCCACTACTAAATTGATATCTAGTTATTCCTTCATTAATTAGAATATTCTCCGCGCCTGTCTGATTCCCTGTCATAAGAGTCTCATTCGTTATCAAAAGCATTACATTATAGGTTCCTGTTAAACCAGTATTTTCAATTACCCCTTCAACTAAGATTGGAGCAGCCACTATTTTACTTTCCAGATTTTGTTGTTCATTGGACATATCATTATTTTGTTGCTCATTTTTTATATCATTATTTTGTTGCTCATTTTTTATATCATTAATGTTTATATCCTTTGATGTACTACTAAATAATGAAATTAAAATTATAGTTACGATAATACCTAAACAGGATATAGTTATTGGTCTAAGGTTTTTCTTAAAACTTTTCATTATATTATTGAAAGTTTCTTTTATTCGAATGGATTTTAAAACCACCCCATTTTCTTCCATGATTTGGTCATATTTTCGCATTTTCTTGTATTGTAATAGCAGTATTAATAACAAAATGACTATTAGAATCCAACTTATATTATTTAGTAGATAAGACAAAATAGTACTGCTAGATTGTACTCCCAACACTTCTATATTACAAAAAGCAAGTTTACCACTATCTATGGTACTAACTATAATGGTTGCATGACCTTTATCTAGGGCTGTGACATTACCTTTATCATCAACAGTAGCAATAGTAGGATCGGTCGATTTCCATGTTATACTTTTCACTGATGCATTATCTGGGATTATCCTATGGTCTAATTGGTAAGATTGATTGATATTAAGCTCTAAACTGGATTGTTCAAGTGAGATATCCTCAACTCGTATTGAACCTATTATACCGCTGTCCTTCAAATTGTGCTCTTCATTTAATTTATTTGTATAGTCCACCATCAGCTTTTTTATATAATCTTCAAAGTCTAACTCTGATTTATTAAAATCAGTAATGCTATTATAGATATATTCAGTCAATATAAAGCCCTCTTGGGTTTCGTTATAATAATAAAAATCGCTCTGACCTGTTGCCCAGCCAGATATAGCCCTAACAAATGATTCATCTATAACTTGATTCCAACTACCATATCCATCTGCTTTAGGCTCCCCATATGCTCTAAAAAGTGCGTAGATCAATTCTTCTGCTTCTTTTGAATTATCTATAATAGGTGATATAAATACATGTGAAAATTCATGGGCTATATTAATTAAATTTGGCTCCCCAGAAGGCTCTGGTCCTACCATAAGAATTACAGAACTATTTTCTGCCCATCTACCATTAGGATCTATCATATAGCCCTTCCAATTACTTTCTAATAAATTAATAGCTATTCTAAATCCATGAATATCATCCAAATTTAAATTAAAGTGTTCAGCAATTTTTGTCAAAACAGGGAAAACCTTATCCTGATATTTACTAATCTCTTCATCATAATATGGCTTATATTTATTATATAGGGCATCAATATCAGCTTCCCTATAGAATTCAGTTAGCAATTCATCTAAGCCAGAAAAGTCCCACATATAATAATCAAAAATACTAACAATTGAAGGTTCAAATTGGAAATTAGGTGGGCTCCCCACATATCCAGTGATACATGCAAAATCACCTTCTACCATGGTATGTACTGCATCTATATCTGCAAAGTATGTTGAATTGGATAAATTAAGATTCATCCCCACCAAATCTGCTCTTACACCTTCTCGAACCGGATGGTATACCATCTTTCCATTATCCTCTTGATTATTATCTCTGTCATATCCCGTATAGTTCATATAAGAATAGATAGTAAAGACATCAATAGGATTCTCTATAGTTACTTTTTCACGAAGTTTGCCTTCCACATTTGATGCATATATTGAATCACACAGGAAAACATTGATAAGTAAACATAATATGACTAATATTACCAATTTAATAATAATACTACTTTTTCTTTCTTTTCTACATATCTTCAACATGTTCACCTTCTTTCATTTGTACTTATAATTTCCCTATAAATAGGACCATGTTACAAGTTAGTAATAACTTAAAAAGAACATTTTGTAAACTTTAGGTGAATCTGCGCTAAATAAACCTGATTGTCATAATTTTATTAATACGACAAAAATTAACATAATCCTCCTATATTATTCAAACAATAAAAAAATTTTGAATGCCAGTCACTTTTAGCATTGATTAATCATTTTTATCTTTCGTTATCTACTCCCAAAAGTCTGTATCCTCTACAGTTAAGATTGTTGCTTCAACAAATTAATGATATTTATTCTCTTATACTACTTATACCAGTAATTATTCGACAGTTTGGGGACGGTTTTGGGGACGGTTCTTTTTTTTTGTTCAATTGTGCCGATACTCTTTAATAATATTATGTATTGTTCCAATGGAAACCCCTGTTAAATCAGACATTTGTCTTATTGTCATCCCTGGTATTAATGATAATCTTATTATAAGTTCCTTTGCTAAATTAGGTCTACTTTTAAGTTCATTTATTCCTGTAATTTCATTTTTGATAAAATATTCCTTTATAATAGTATGACTTAATTCAATCTTCTGGCTTTCCATATCCTCTTTTAAATCAAGGAAAATTTTTTCTTCCTTTATTTTGTGAAATTCAATAAATGCTTCCATATTATTTCCAAAAAGAGTTTTAATGAAGTTTCTTTGATTTATATTTATATCGCCCTTTTTTTCTATAGTATATTGATTATAACTGCTCCATTTGTATCCTGAAGGATCATTTACCTTTTTAGCCTTCACAGGATTGTTATGAATGTATCTCAATACTTCAAGTAGATATTTTTCATCTTCAATATTTTCACTACGATATCTATCACCAAAAACTGGTCCTGATCTATTATTTTCATTATTATAATAAGCTCCATATTTTAAATTCATTACTTTGATTATCTTTGCCATAGATTCTAAATCAGATTTAATTAGTAAATGAATATGGTTGTCCATGATGCACCATGCTCCAATTTCAAAGTTTTCCTTCTCTGCTGCATCCTTAATTAGAGTATATATCATCTCTTTATTCGCTGAAGTCTTAAAAATGATCTCCTTATTTATCCCTCTAACCATTACATGATAATATCCAGTAGAACTAGTTACTCTTGGTTTTCTTGGCATAAAAACCCTCCACCCCAAATATAATTATAACCTCTATACCATATTATACCATATATTGAACAAAAAGAACCGTCCCCTAATAAAGTCTGTGGGATAAATTCTTAACTTGACAAAACCTATAAAATTCCTTAAATCCTTCTTCAATAGTTTTATCAACAATATTCTTTTGCATAATAATTCTTTTCATTTGCATCACTCCTAAAATTGTATTTTTAAGATAGATACAAGCCATTTTCAGAAAATAAAATAGACCATTTGACTCATTAAAAAACTTCAAAAAGTCAAGTGGTCTGAATTTATTTATTATGTTTTGCTAAAGTGTTGAAACCCTTGGTACATAAGAGTTTGGTGGAGATAAGGGGATTCGAACCCCTGACCTCTTGACTGCCAGTCAAGCGCGCTCCCAGCTGCGCCATACCCCCATAATTTATGATGTTATGACAAAATTAATTATACTATGGATTATGGGATAAATCAATATACTTTTAAAGGTAAATATCAAACTTAAGCTACACCAACAATAGTTAGATATTTGCATCTAGCTATTGTTGTAGCATTTTAATTATTCATTTAAATCCTTATATTCTCCAGTAACTAAATAGATAATTGCCTCACATATATTTGTTATATGATCTGCTACACGCTCTAAATATCTACCTATAAATAAAAAATGTGTAGCTTGTGTAATCTTTTTTGGATCCTCCATCATATAGCACAATAATTCCATATATACTTGTTTAAATAATGCATCTATTTCATCATCTCTTAATGATATTTCCTGAGCAAGGTCAATATCCTCCTTCACATAAGAATCTATAGAATCCTTTAGCATTATAATAGTTAAATCTGCCATTCGAGGTATATCAATTAAAGGCTTAATATATGTTTCCTTATAGATTCTTTTTGTTATTTTAGCTATATCTACAGCATGGTCCGCAATTCTTTCTAAGTCTGTAATAATTTTTAAAGCTGTTGCTACTAATCTTAAATCCTTAGCCAAAGGCTGTTGTCTTGCTATTAATTTGATACAAAAATCTTGTATTTCAATTTCTTTTTTATCAACTTCTTCATCTGACATTATAACCTTCTCAGCTAACTCAGGGTCTTTTTCTATTAAAGATACTATAGATTTTGTCAACATTTCTTCTACCATTGCACTCATTAATAAGATATCACCATGTAATTTTTTTAATTCTTCATCAAAATGCATACGAATTGTCATATAATCCTCCTCCTTTTAACCAAATCTTCCAGTTATATAATCTTCGGTTCTTTTATCCATAGGGCGATAAAAAACATCTTCAGTAGATCCTGTTTCAATAACTTCTCCATTTAGAAAAAATGAAGTATAATCAGAAATTCTTCCAGCTTGTTGCATATTATGGGTAACGATTATGACAGTATAGTGTTTTTTTAAATCCCTCATTAGTTCCTCTATTCTTAAGGTAGATGCAGGGTCTAATGCTGAGGTTGGTTCGTCCATTAACAATACCTCGGGCTCAACTGCTAATACTCTTGCTATACAAATCCTTTGTTGCTGCCCACCTGAAAGACTTAATGCATTTTTTCGTAATCGATCCTTTACTTCATCCCAAATAGCAGCTCCACGCAGACTTTTTTCAACAATTTCATCTAATTTAGATTTCTTCTTAATTCCATGGGCTTTTGGTCCATAGGCGATGTTATCGTATATACTCATTGGAAATGGATTTGGTTTTTGGAAAACCATTCCAACGCGTTTTCGTAATTGAATAACATCTGTATTTTCATATATATTTACATTATCAATAAAAACGTCCCCATTTATTTTGACATTATCGATTAAATCATTCATTCTATTTATAGATTTTATAAAAGTAGACTTACCACAACCCGAAGGCCCAATTAATGCAGATATTTTTTTATCCTCAAAATTAATATTTATATTCTTTAATGCTTCAAAATCACTATAAAAAAGATTGAGATCCTTTACTGATATTTTTGCTTCAACCATTATACACATCCTTCCGATTAAATATTTCTTTTTCTATTTAAGAACAATCCAATTTTATTTGCAGTTAAATTTATGACTAAAATCATTATTACTAAGACTGTAGCTGTTGCATATGCGGTATCAAAATCAATCATTTCACTTGCCAATAAATACATATGAACAGATAAGGTTCTTCCAGAGTCCATGATACTTGTTGGAACTTCTGGTACCATACCCGCTGTTAGATAAACAGCAGCACTTTCTCCTACAATCCTCCCTATATTTAAAATTATAGCTGTTACAATACCTGGAAGAGCACTCGGTAAAACAACATATAATATCGTTCTAAGTTTTGAAGCTCCTAAGCCTAGACTTCCTTCTCTGTAACTATTTGGTATAGCCCTTAAGGCCTCTTCTGTAGTACGAATTATATTAGGTAACACCATAATACTTAAGGTTATTGCACCAGATAATAGGGAAAATGATAATCCAAATACCATATAAAAAAATGTCATTCCAAATAAACCATAAATAATAGATGGAATACCAGATAAACTTTCTGTTGCAAACCTTATAATTCGTACAATTTTGCCTGGTTTAGCATATTCTACTAAATAAATTGCTGCGAAAATACCGATAGGTGTAGAAATAATTAATGATAAAGCAACTAAATATAAAGTAGTTACAATCATAGGCCATAGTGCATTTTCTACTTCTCTTGGAGTACTAGTCAAAAATTCCCAGTTAATAACTCCAATTCCATTTACCACTATATATAATAAAATCCAAAGCAATATCCCAATTGTAAATATTGCTGATAGCCAAATAAGTGCCTTTAATACATATTCATTTACTTTAATATTACCTTTCAAATCTATTCACCTACCTTATGGGTCATAATGTTTAGGATCAGGTTGATTATCATAATAAATATAAATAAAATCACACCAGTAGCAAACAAAGCATCTTCTTGTAATCCCATAGCATATTTCATTTCTAAGGCAATATGACCTGTCATAGTTCTTAATTTATCCGTTAGACTACTAGGTATAATTGCAGCATTTCCCGAAACCAATATAACAGCCATAGTCTCTCCTACTGCCCTTCCAATTCCTAAAATTACTCCAGCGAGTATACCAGATTTTGCTGCTGGTAAAATCACTTTAAAAATGGTGTTTATATGGGAGGCACCTAATGCTAATGCTCCCTCCTTATATTCCCTTGGAACTGAATTAATAGAGGAAACAGATATGCTTATGATGGTTGGTAAAATCATAATTCCTAAGATTAAACTTGTAGCTAGTAAACTATTTCCACTTCCTCCAATATGTTTATATATTATTGGAACAAATACAACCAAACCAAAAAACCCATAAACTACTGATGGTATTCCTGCTAAAAGTGCAACTGCAGGTTGAATAATCCTTACAAATTTTTTAGGAACTATTTCTGCTATGAAAATCGCAGTAAAAACCCCTATGGGAACTCCTATAATAATAGCTCCTAAGGTAGAATATATGGAGCCCATAATCATAGGTAATATCCCATATAGTTTTCCTGAGGGCTTCCATTCCCCACCAAATACAAAATCCTTAAGTCCAATCTCAAATATCGCTGGTGTGCCTCTATAAAAAATGAAAATTGTAATTATTATAATGCATAAAACTGCTATAGCTGCACTTATAAAAAATAGTTTTTCTATTGCTTTTGCTCCAATACTTCCCAATTTGTTTCCAGTCCAAAATTTATTGGGCTTTGCATTTAATTTATTATCAAATTTTCTACTGTTCTTTTTCTTTTCTTCCATTTGTTGAATTTTTATCACCTCCAAAATACAGTATTATCAACATAAACTATTCTTAGTTATGTTGATAAAAGGACCTGTTAATTACTTTTTTCATTAGTTTACAGATATTACTCCTTCTTCTACAACAATCTCTTGACCTTCTGGGCTAAACACAAAGTCTAAATATGCTTGAGTAGCATCGCTTACTTCACCCTTTGTTAACATTAAGAATGGTCTTGAAACTTTATAAGTTCCTGCTTTAATATTTTCAACAGTGGGCTCTACTCCATCAGCCTTTAATGTTTTTACTTGTTCATCTAGATAAGATAGGGAAAGATATCCGATGGATGTTTCCTTTTGGGCTACACTAGCATAAACTGCTCCATTACCATCTGATATGGTTGCATCTTGCTTTACTAAGGTTCCTTCATCACTTTCTAATCCCATTAATTCTTCAAAGGCTCCCCTTGTTCCTGAACCTTCTTCACGACTAATCACTTCTATAACAGCATCTTTTCCACCGACTTCACTCCAATTTGTAATATCACCTTTATAAATCTTAGAGATTTGCTTTGCTGTTAAATCAGATACCTCATTACTGGGATGAACTACTATTGCAATTCCATCATAGGCAATTATATGCTCTTCTATACCTAATTCCTTTTCTTCATCTTTCAAATTCCTTGAAGACATTCCTATATCTGCTGAACCGTCAACAGAAGCTTTTATACCTGCTGATGAACCAACCCCTTGAACTTCTACTTTTACTCCAGTTTCTTTTTCAGTAAAAGCATCAGCTAATTCTTGTGCCACTGGAGTTACCGATGTAGAACCTACTAATGTAATAGTACCAGATAAACCTCCTTCTTCTGTGGTCTCTTGATTTGTAGAACAAGCTGATGATAATGCAGTTAAAGCAATCAATATTAATAACATAATTACAGATTTCTTACTAAATGTTTTCATATTTTACTCCTTTCTATTTTCTTTTTGTATTTTACAATTATAAGTTTAGCAAGAATAGTAATTCCTTTGGTTGATTCTAGGTTATAAACATGTTAAGTTTATGTTAAATAAATTTAGAAATGAGAAAAGCTAGCACCTAAATATTTTAATAAACATCTAGTGCTAGCTTTATTAATTGCAATTATGAAAATTTCTTTTCTATTATTTAATTGGAATATAAAGTATAAAGCTTGTTCCTTTCCCTAATTCACTTTCTAGTCTAATTTTTCCATTCATAGATTGTAAGATATGCTTTACTATCGCTAAGCCTAAGCCTGTTCCTCCATCTGTTCTTGAACGCCCTTTATCTACACGATAAAATCTTTCAAATAATCGCGGAATATCTTCTTTAGGGATTCCAATCCCATTATCTCTAATCTCTATTACAATATTATTTTCTTGTCTTTTAGCTATAATATCTATCGCTCCATCTTCAGGTGTGTATTTTATAGCATTATCTATAATATTAATCAACATTTGTTTAAATTGATCTATATTAAAAGATATAGGCGGCAGGTCTGTGCTGATTTTTGTACTTATATTGATATTCTTTTTATCAGCTAATTGTTGGACCATTTGAACTATCTCTTGCAGAGTTTCCTTAATTATAATCTTTTTTACATTATGTGGACTTTTGCTGTTTTCTAAATTAGATAACATTAATATATCTTCTACAAGGCGTATTAGCCTTTCGGATTCATAATATATTATTTCTAAAAACTTATCCCTTGTATTCTCATCTTCAACTCCACCGCTTCTTAGGGTTTCAACAAAACCTTTGATAGATGTAACTGGTGATTTTAGTTCATGGGAAACATTAGCCACAAAATCCTTTCTAATATTTTCTAATTTTCTCAATTCTGTTAAATCTCTTATTACAATTACTACCCCACTTATCCTTTCATCTTTTGCTAAATATCTTATTGGATTTGAATAAATCTTGAGTATTCTTTTCTTTGGATAATCAATTTGGATTTCAATAGAATTTTCCATATTATTATTTGATATGTTTTCTAATTCATTATATAATTTTACATTTCGAATAAATGTTAAAATGTTTTTTCCTACTACAATCTCTTCTTCTTTGATATGGAATAATTCTTTTGCAGAAGGATTCATAAGCATAATGTTTTTATTTAAATCAACAGCAATAATTCCATCTTTCATACTATCTAAAACAGTTTCAAATTTAGTATTTTGTATTTTTAATTCTTCAATAGAGACCTTTAATTTGATTGCCATTTCATTAAAGGATTGGGCTAATTCCCCCAACTCATCTTTACTATTATTTTTAATTGTATTTTCAAAATTTCCCTTTGCAAGCTCTTTAGCTTGTAAAGTTAATTCTTTTATGGGTTTAGTGACATAGTATATGTAAATGTAAGCTATTATTGAAGATATTATTATCCCAATAATAGAAGCAATTATTATATTTTTAATTAGTTTACTGTAAATCAAATTTAATTCATGTAATGGAATTGATAATCTAGTTGCACCTATAATCTTTTCGTTTTTTATAATTGGAATTGCATAATACATCATATCTTCTTCTAATGTATCACTGTACCTAATAATACTATCTTCTTCTCCCATTAATGCCTTTTTTACTTCAATTCGCGTCCTATGGTTATCCATTGCATCTATGTTTTTATGGGAATCGTATAAAACATTACCATCTAAATTAATTATTGTAATCCTATTATTGGTATTTTTTGCGATTAGCTCTATATTATCAACACTTATATTTTCCGAGACCAGATTTTCACCATATACATATTCTGCTACTAAATGGGCATCATCCTTTAATCTTGTTTCTATATTAGAAAGATAAACACTCTTTGAAACCTCCATAGAAAGAATACCTGTTAAAGAAATGCCAATTATTAATACTATTAAAAAAACAATAAATATTTTTTTATACATGATATTCATCCTCTATTCAATTATTCTATATCCCACTCCTCTAATAGTATCTATTAAACATGTAGTTTCTTCTTCTAGCTTTTTTCTTAAGTGCCTAATATGAACATCTACAGTTCTTGTACCTTCAAAATATTCATATCCCCAGATTTTATCTAATAAATAATCTCTAGTTAACACCTTACCTCTATTGGTAGCTAAAAGGTATAATAATTCAAATTCCTTTAGGGTTAAATTAATCTTTTTATCATTTTTAAATACTTCGTAACCTCTCTTGTCAATTAATATATCTCCTACTTTTATAACTATATCATTTTCAGTATTATTATTTATAGTAGTACGTCTTAAATTTGCTCTTATCCTTGCGATTAATTCCTTTATACTAAAAGGTTTAGTGATATAATCATCAGCTCCTATTTCTAGTCCCAGTACCTTATCGATTTCTTCACTTTTAGCTGTAAGCATTATTATTGGTAAATAATTTAACTCTTGATTTTGTCTTATTTCTTTACATATCTCAATACCGTCTTTTCCTGGTAACATTAAATCTAAAATAATTAAATCAGGCTTTTCCTTAGCTATTATTTCTAATGCGTTAGTTCCATCTAATAAATTTATAACTATATATTGCTCCTTATTTAGATTAAAGGTTAATAGTTCCTGTATATGTTCTTCATCTTCAATAATTAATATTTTTTCCTTTGACATAATATCTCTCCTATACTTAAAATATTATAATCTTAATTATTACATTTATTATAGCTCTTAAATGTTCTTATACTTTAGAAACTTTGTCAATATTTAAATTATATTGATTAAAATTTTAAATGTCTTTATAATGGGTAATATAATTATATCCATAATTTCATAAATGACAGAGTAGGTTTAGATGCGTTAAGTGCTAGTTGGACGGGAAGTTGCCACTAGACGAAAAACTTAATTAAGTTTGCGATATCTTTACCGCATTCCGCTGTCACTAAAGGAACTCTCTTTAAGTGACGCATGTCGTTTTAACAATTTTAGAGAGGAGGTTTATGGATGAATAAAACACGATCCTTGGTTTTTATAGCTATATTAATTGCTATAGAGGTAATTTTAACTCGATTTTTCGCAATTGAAACCCCTATAGTACGAATCGGATTTGGCTTTATAGCAATATCATTATCCTCAATGTTATTTGGACCTTTAGTAGGAGGTATCACTGCTGCTCTTGCTGATGTATTAGGTATGATGATCTTTCCAAAGGGAGCATTTTTCCCTGGCTTTACACTAAGTGCATTTTTAGGTGGCTTAACCTATGGTATTTTTCTATACAATAGACCAAAGTCCTGGTTAAATATCTTTTTAGCTGTATTTATCATAACACTATTTATTAATTTAGGTTTAAATACCCTATGGATTGCAATGATGACAGGTAAAGCATATATTGTATTATTGGTACCTAGAATTATAAAAGAAATAATTGTATTACCGATTCAAATCTTAGTAATTCATTTAACCTGGGAATATATAGGTAAAAACATACGAGAAAAACTATTCGTTTTGTAATTTGATAAAGGATTTAGCTGATTTGCTAAATCCTTTTATTTTAATATTCATTAATCTTTCATTAATCTTTTTTCACCTTTTATTTGATGTATTGGTTGGATATTTTGAGTTACTTCTAAGGTTCCCATATATTCTCCATATTCATCTCGTACAGCAAAATACCGTATATATACGAAAAGTTCTCCCATTTGTATCCAAAATTCTTCACTATCTTTTTTCCCTGATTTAAAGTCGCTTACTATTTCTTCTACCACATGGACACTAGCCGGTGGATGACAATTAGAAACCTCTCTACCTATTACAGATTTTGTTCGTGCAAAGATTCTTTCCTTTGATTGGGAGAAATATTTTACAATATCATTCTTATCTACAAAGGTAATATCTACAGGAAGATTATTAAATATCGCACTTATCTCCTTTGGAGACAAAAATCCAGTTTCAAATTTTATATATCCACTATCCTGCTTTGCGCTTTCTTCGACTTCCTGATCATCAGGTGTAAATCTTTCTGGCTCCCACTTTTCTGCAGGACCAGTAAGGCAATACCCTATTTCTTCACTCTCTTCCATAACAATAATCCACTCATCTTGAGTAAGATTATCAATAGTCATTGGGAATAGAATGCTTTCCTCTTTAAATATCATTTCATTTATTTCATAGTTTAAATCTTGAATCTTATTTGAAATAACTTCTTTATCTAAATCTTCTTTCTTTAATAGAACCTTTACTTCCTTAATCCTATCCCTAATCTCATCATCAACACCCCACATTACTTTAGGTGGAGCTGTAACTCCATACTTTTCTAGATAGGGAAAGATTAGATTTTCCTTACGACTATAGTGCTTATCTATGTCATAAAGCAAGTTTAAATCTTCTAATAATTTATTAGCTTCTTCTCTATTGGGATTTTCCTCGAATTCCTTTAAATGAGGTTCTATGTTTTCTTGTATTAATTTTTCTAGTGCTCTATTCTCTAACATAAAGGTATGTATTGGATGTCCTGGAATTTCCTTAGCATCCCTATGTATATCCTCTATAGATCCTTTAAATGCAGCAGCATGTACATTACATAAGCGTTGTACCTCTTGTACTGGCATTCCCTCCATAATTATCTCCTGCTCAATATCAGATATCTCTCTTGCAGATACTCCCCCAAATAACTTTTCAAATTTCGGCTTTACTTCTTCTAAACCCTTACCTTCATGCAGTTCCATTATCATTTCTTTTAGTGCCTTTTTTCGATGCTCCCTGTTATTAATAAGCTCGCTCATTATATTTCCTCCCTTATTCTATAATCTCATAACCCTTATTCTTAAATATCTTTTTGATATGTTCAATATCTATTTTTTTCATTCTGGCTCCCTTATATATAGTCATTATCCTACCTGCAGTGTTAATCATTCCAGGCTTACTAATATCTTCAAAGCCTATTTCCTTCATTATCTCTAATATATCAGGATTGTCTTGGGAAATATCGAATATAGTTTTATTTAAATCTAGTATTTTTTTCATATTCTCTCTCCTTAGAACGCAACAAAAAAATCTTTCATTCTTCTTTATTTTTACCCAAATCCTAATAATAAAATCATAAAATACTACATACTTAGAAGTTTTAAAATATAATCGCGGCTTATTTTACCTTACTTAGAATTAGCTAATACTCTTTAATGCATTATCCAGATCTTCAATAATATCCTTAGAGTTTTCCAATCCTATAGAAATTCTTATCATGCTCTCTGTGAGCCCAAACTCAATCAGTTCTTCATTAGGATAACCCCTATGGGTCATTGCCGCTGGCAGTTCTATAAGGGTTTCGCAATCCCCTAAGCTTACTGCAAGCTGTGCTAATTTAACAGAATTTACAACTTTCTTTGCATCCTCTAAATCTCCATCCACCTCAAAGCTTATCATCGCACCAAAACCACTCATTTGTTCCTTTGCAATTTTATGACCTTTAAAATCCTCAAGTCCTGGATAAAAAACCTTTTTAATCCTTGGATGTCTTTTTAAAAATTCTGCTACCTTCATTGCATTTTCCTCATGCTGTTTCATCCTCACACTAAGGGTTTTAAGCCCTCTTATTAAAAGCCAAGCATTAAAGGGGCTCATAACCCCACCGAACTCACACATATAATCAAATTTCAGAGATTGGATATAATCTTCATCTTTAGATATGGCCACTCCACCTATAGCATCTCCATGACCGGATATATATTTTGTAGCACTATGTACCACTACATCTGCACCTAAGACTAAGGGGTTTTGAAAGTATGGGGTTGCAAAGGTATTATCCACTACAACCTTTACTCCCCTCTTTTTTGCAATCCTGCAAATGTTCTTAATATCTATTATCATAAGGTTTGGGTTTGCTGGTGTTTCGAAATAAATAACCTTTGTATTTTCATCAATTACCTCAAGAAGTCTATCAACATCACTTAAATCTACCATTTTACTATTTATCTTATATTGGGGAAGTACTTTATTTACTATATTATAGCTTGAGCCATATAGAGTTTTATTTGCTATAAGATTATCTCCTGGTTTAAGTAGAGAAAGTAAAACCGAGCTTATGGCTGCCATACCCGAGGCAAACGCAACAGCACCTTTCCCATCTTCTAATGCTGCCATTCTGTCTTCAAATAGTCTTAGGGTAGGATTATTACCTCTAGTGTATACATAATCATCACTTTCAAAGGACATAACCTTTTCAACATGCTCAATGTCGTCAAATACAAATGTAGAAGTTTGAAAAATAGGTGGATTCAATGCATTATTTGCATTTTTACCCTTATTCCCTGCATGGATGGTTCTAGTTTCAAAACTATATTTTCTATTTTTATTCATTTTTACACCTCACTATTTTAAAATTGTTTTTATGAACGGCGAATGAATTCGCCTCTACTATATTATTACATTAAACCATTGCCCTATCCAAATCAAATATAAAGAAACTATTACAAGTCGTGCTTTACTAATATATCTAATAACAGAAAGTCCTCTAAAACCAACAGAATGTCATTTCTGTCAACTTTAGAGGACTTGTTTCTAGGGGGTATTCAATCTACTTCACCTTAGATTTTTGAACCTCGTAACCTACCTTAGTAATCGTACTTTCAATATCATCGATTGTAATCTTATCTTCGTCAAAGTTTAGTTTTACTTTACTTGAGTTAAATGATACTTTAACTGTATCCTGGTCAATACCGTCTAAACCCTTTACTGCACCTTCAATTTTTTGCATACATGATGGACAAGTTAATGTTTCTAATTGTATTGTTGCTGTTTTCATATTAAAATCTCCTCCCATTTATTATTTTTGGATTAATACTTAAAAATCTCAATTTAAATTTATCTTAGGTGATAACGTAATAATCTCATACCGTTAAGGATAACCACTAAGATACTTGCTTCGTGTACTAACATACCGATTGACATATTCATCCATTCACTAAAAAGTACGCTGGCAAGTAGCACTAAGACAACACCTATAGCAATGACTATGTTTTGAATCATATTTCTCTTTGTGGCTTTTGTTAATCCCACAGCATGGGGTAATCGACCAAAGTCTGAGTTCATTAATACAACATCCGATGTTTCAATGGCGACATCTGTACCAGTTCCCATAGCAATGCCAATATCTGCTAGTGCTAGTGAAGGACTGTCATTAACACCATCTCCAACAAAAGAGACAATCCGACCTTCTTCTTTTAACTTCTTAACATATTCAGCCTTATCTTCAGGTAACATATTACCATGTGCTTCAGTTAGGTCTAGTTCACGGCTAACCACATCAACCGTTCCTTGGTTATCACCGGAAAGCATAATAAGATTCTTTACCCCTAGGGCTTTTAACCTTTGGAGGTCTTTTCTAACACCTGTACGAATTTGATCACGAACCCCCATCATAATCTTTAACTGACCATCAACAGAGGTTAGTACTAATGAGTTCCCATCTTTTTCTAAACGCGCTACATCCGCTTTGGCTTTCTCATCCAGCAAAACATTTTCCTTTTCCATTAAGGCAACATTACCAATAGCTATTCTATGACCACCCACATGGGCTACAATTCCGCCTCCTTTCACAACTTCTGTATTTTCAACTGGCGAAAATGTTGTATCCCCTATTTCCTGTAAAACAGCCTTTGCTAAAGGATGATCGGATTCACGCTCAACACTTGCAAGATAACCTAGCACTTCTGAGGCATTAGCTGCATAATATTTAGTTTCTGAAACTGCTGGGTTTCCAATGGTTAGTGTGCCTGTTTTATCGAATATCATTGTATTCGATCTGCTAAAGTCATGAATAACCTCACTGCCCTTTAGTAGTACACCATTCCGTGCTCCATTACCAATGCCTGCAACATTAGATACTGGTACACCAATGACCAATGCTCCAGGACAACCTAGAACAAGAATTGTAATAGCCAGTTCAACATTTCTTGTAAATAACCATACCATAAAGGCTATAACTAGAACAGCTGGGGTATAGTATTTCGAGAATCGGTCGATGAAGCGCTCTGCTTCTGATTTTGAGTCCTGTGCTTCTTCGACTAGTTCTATAATCTTACCAAAGGTTGTATCCTCACCAACACGATCAGCGACAATTTGTATGGTTCCATTTTCTAAGATTGTACCGGCAAAAACCTTAGAATCTTTTTCTTTTCCAACAGGAACAGGTTCTCCTGTAATACTTGCTTCATTAATATGTCCCTCACCACTTAAAACTGTACCATCAACAGGAACTTTAGCACCTGTTTTAACAAGCAGGATATCTCCTTCATCTACTTCGTCTACTTCTACTTCTTCAAACTCACCGTTTTCAATTTGCTTCAGGGCACTCTCTGGTGCCATTTCGGTTAGTTCTTTAATGGCTGAACGTGTTTTATTTAATGTTCGTAGTTCTAAATAAGCACCGAATAAAAATAGAAATGTAACAATTGCAGACTCTTCAAAGTTTTGGATTAAAAAGGCACCAATAACGGCGATTGTAACTAAAACATCAATGCTTACTACTTTTACTCGCAAGGCTTGATATGCTTGAATAGCAATAGGGCTTACCCCTAAGAGAGAAGCGATAATCATTGCCCAACGGAATATAACCATATTGCCCATAGTCCATCTGCTCATAAAACCAACGGCAATCAATATACCACTCATTAATGTAATCTGGTTTTTTCTGCTTAAAATATGATGTTGCATCTCTCCTTTAAACCTCCTATCTTATGAAATCAATAATCCATTTACTCGTGGTATGCTTTATCTAATTCTGCTAGCATATTATATACTGCTTCATAGCTTTCACATACATCATCGGGCACAGTGTAATTATCAGTGATTTCATGTAATTGTTTAAATTCATTATCTAATACTGGTTTGTTTTCTGATCCTGCTTCTTTTATTTTTACATTGATTTCATCAAATAATTTACGCACATCATGAAATTCTGGATGATTATCACCATGAACACGATCTACTATGGGTACATATTGATCTAATCTTTCAAGGTTCTTTTCTTTTACTTTATTAAATACAGTCATACTATCCCTCTCCTTTTTACTATTTCTTAATTTGTAATTAATCTCATTCTAACACGCCTTATTGGAAAAATAATTGACCTACATCAATTTTTATAAATTTTCCTTTTATTTTATTTATTCTATTATTAATCTACTTGGTCTTATTTATGTGTTCTGTTCTATACAGTTATTTTCTTTAATAAAAAATTAAAAAAACATGGTAACCATAGATTGCTATAGATTACCATGTTTTTTAATTTATAATTATAAAGATAACATATACTATTTAACTACATCCAGTTGTAGACCCACAATCCTTACACACCTTACAAGTTCCATTTCTTACCATGTGATTACTTCCACAATTACTACAGCTTTCACCATAGATTCTTTCTCCCTCTGTATCCTTTGAATAATGTTGAGGAGCCTCTTTTGTTGCTAATACTTCTTCAAAGTTATTTTTATTTATAAAATGAAAGCTATCTGGCTTTACTTGACATCTTGAGAAATCACCTAATTCAATGTCAATCATCTTACTTACCAAATCAGATATTGAAGATGCATATTTTATATAGGGATGTCGACCTACAAAGCCTGATGGTTCATATTGTTGTCCCCTTAGTAATCTTGAAATTTCCTTTGGAGGAATATTATATTGCAGCATATTAGATATTGCTTTAGATAATGAAGCTAGCAATCCTTTCACCACCGTACCCTCTTTATCAGTGGAAACAAATATCTCTGCAATATCCCCATCTTCATAAAATCCTATGGTTACATATAGTTCAATATCTCCTATTTTTGCTGCATGGGTTCTGCCGGATCTCATTCCTCCTGGCTTCTTTCTTGTGGGAACCTCTTCTTTGCAATTCTTAGCGTATTCTATTAAATCCGCATAGTCCATTTCTTCAAAGCTTAATTCCCTATCAATTTTCAAACCAGATGATAATGGCTGACTTGCTTTACAACCATCTCTGTAAATGGCTATTGCCTTAACTCCCTTTTGCCAAGCTAATAAATTAATTCTTTCAATATCCTCAAGACTTGAACCATTAGGTAAGTTCACAGTTTTAGATATAGACCCACTAATTAGTGGAGTGGTCGCAGCAACCATCATTACATGTCCCTCTGGGGAAATATCATTGGCTGTCTCAAATATTTTTATATGTTCTGGCTTTAAATGTGGAGCTCCAACTATACTTGTATTAACTAACATTCCCTGATTATCTTTTTCCATCATATAATCAATAATATCTTTTATTTCCTCATTAGAATATTTTAAATTCTTTAGTGCTATTTCTAATATCGGATTTACAATTTCCATTGTACCTCCACCTATTAATTGTTTATATAAAACATGACTATAATAGGGTTCGATAGAGGTGGCTCCACAATCCATTGCAAAGGAAATGGTACCCGTTGGAGCTATTACACTTACCTGTGCATTACGATAACCGAATTTCGCTCCAGACTCTATAGCCTTGATCCATCCCTCTTTTAAAGAATTGCTTAAATGGTTTAAATTCTCTCTATCTAATAATTCATGATTTATCTCTATTGGTTGATAACTTAATTCCTCATAGGATGTATTAATAGCTCCTGCTACTCTAGAATGGTTTCTTATTACTCTTTTCATATGCTCACTATTACTTTTATATTTAGGAAATGCTCCTACCTTTTTTGCCATAAGCGATGAAGCATAATATGAATGACCTGTTAGTATCCCTACAAGAGTAGCATTTAAGTTTCTGCTTTCCTCCGAATCATAGGGATAACCCATTGCTAAAAATAGTGACGCAGTATTAGCTAGTCCAGCTCCTGTCGTTCTAAACATGTAGCTCTTTCTTGCAATATCCTCTGTAGGGAAATGTCCCCAATGTATAGAAGCTTCTAATGCCATTTGCATAATTCCAATTAAATGGGTATAGGAATCCACATCAAAAAAATTGTCTTTTTCATTATAAAATCTATATACATTTATAGATGCAAGATTACAAGCTGTATCATCTAAAAAGGCATACTCTGAGCAGGGATTAGTAGCATTTATTCTATTATGCTTTGCCCAAAGTTCTCCATCCTCACCAGCAGGACAGGTGTGCCATTCATTAAATCTATCATCAAATTGTAGTCCAGGATCGGCACATTCCCATGCTGATTTATTAATTAAATTCCATAGATGCCTAACTCCCAAACTTTTATTAACACTGTTATCAACTCTACCCTGTAGCTCTATATAAGCATCTGGGTTTTCCTTGAGCATTGCTACCTTTTCCATAAAATCTCCATTAACTCGTACTGAATTATTACTGTTTTGCCCTCCAACTGTTTGGTAAGCTTCTCCCTCCATTGAAGTATCATATCCCACCTTACCCATATCTCGAACTTTTTGTTCTTCCTTCGCCTTCCAGGTAATAAAATCTTCAATCTCAGGATGATCGATATTGGCTATTACCATTTTTGCAGCTCTACGGGTTGTCCCACCGGATTTTATTGCTCCTGCATTTTTATCTAATCCCTGTAAAAAACTCATCATTCCAGAGGAAAATCCCCCACTGGTTAATAATTCATTTTTACCCCTTAATGCTGAAAAATTTGTTCCAACTCCGGAACCACCCTTAAACAGCTTTGTTTCGGTCACATATTGTTCAGAAATAGAATGCTTGCCCATAAGTTGGTCAGCAATTGATACTATAAAACAGGCTGAAGCCTGAGTACGGGTATATCTATCCCCGCTTTCAACAACCTCACCCGAATTTTCATCATAATAATAATGCCCATCGGGAGTACCAGAAATATCATAGTTTCTTTTTAATCCTGTATTAAACCATTGAGGAGAATTAGGTGCCCACATCTGACTTAAAAATGCATATGTAAGTTCATCATAAAAAATTTGCCATTGCTCTTTATTGTCAATTAAACCTTCTTCCATAAGCGCGTCTGCCCAAAATCCAACAAGCCTGTCCACTATTTCCTTCATACTTCTTTCATGGCCTACTTCATTGGGTACTCCTGCTTTTCTAAAATACTTACTAGCAATAATATTACAGGCATTTTGACTATATTGCACTGGAAATTCTAAATCCTTCATGTCTAATATTACCTTGCCTGTTTTCCAATTCTTCATAAATACATCTACATTCTTCCACTCAAATAGATCATAAACTGTTTTTTCACTGTTACTCTCTAATTCCTTTGTAAACTTTCTTACTAATAATTCATTCAAGCCTGTTCCTCCTTTTTGTTTCGTCCTATATATTATCGGCAAGTAAATAATAAATTATAGGGTAAAAAAAATAAAAAATACATCATATATGTATATTCTTATATTATAATACCATATATTGTGTTTTTGGGAAAGCTAAATTTATATGGTTGATGTATGCTTTTTTTTTAGATATAATCCTAGTATACTAGATATTTAAAGGAGAATAAAGATGCAAAATTTATATATTAAATGGATTACTTTTCCTGATGATCTGTCTGATGCCTATTATATTAGGACAAAGGTTTTTGTAGAAGAGCAAAACTGTCCTCCAGAATGGGAGTTTGATGTTATAGATAAAATATCAGAGCATGCTATACTTTTTGATAATAATGAAAATCCTATAGCAACAGCAAGAATTTTTGAAAATAAAAATGGTCAAGCAACCATTGGCAGAGTAGCTGTTTTAAAGGAACAGCGGGGAAAAGGATATGGTGCTACTATAATGAAGGAATGTATTAAAAGATTGGAGCAACAAGATTATCCTGATATTTTAATTCATGCTCAAACCTATGCCATTCCCTTTTATGAACGATTAGGCTTTTCTGCCTTTGGAGAAGAATTTATAGAGGATAATATACCCCATACAAAGATGTTATATAAAAGGACAAGTACCATTATATAACCGTAAGACATATTTTTGAAAAAAGCGCATAAAACCCGGGCAAACAGAGTCGTTTGCCCCTACCTAAACCGTGGGGACTAAACCGTGGGGATAGTTCCTACGGTTTAATTTGTAATATATTACTTTGACACAAAGAGAAAAATCATTTATAATTAGTATTCTGTATAGGGGTATATGGTATATTCCTTAATATTCAACTGGGAGGGACATAAAATTATGAATAATAATTATTTTATTAAAACAAATCGTATCTTCACACCCCTTAGAAAGTACGCATGGATTTTTACATTGATTGTTGCAATAGGAGGTCTTTGGTATCCTAAATTAGGTCTATTGGTATTCGGGGTTATCCTTGGACTTTTCATCACAGGTATTTTAAAGGGAAGATATTGGTGTGGGAATATTTGCCCCCACGGTAGTTTATTTGACCATGTTTTATTAAAAATAAGTTCTAATGCTAAATTCCCTAAATTTTTTCAAAGCACTGGTCTAAAAGTAGCAGCCTTTGGCTTTTTTGCATTCTCAATAACAAGAAAAATAATCTCTGCTACAGCCTACTACAATCAAGCAGTCTTTTGGGATAAATTAGGTTTTATTTTTGTTACTACCTATCTAATGGTTCTAATTGTAGGTGTTTTGTTTTCCTTTTTTATAAATTCTAGAACCTGGTGTAATTTTTGTCCCATGGGAACTCTACAAACATTATCCTATAAATTAGGAAAATTGCTAAAAATTAATAGGAAAACCGATCAGAAGGTTTCCATTACAGATACAGCACTTTGTCACTCCTGTGGTAAATGCTCAAAGGTATGTCCTATGCAATTATCTCCCTACAAGGAGTTCAACAAAAACAATCAATTTGATAATGATGTATGTATTCAATGTTCAACCTGTGTAGAGAACTGTCCAGTAAAAATACTTTCCATAGATAAGGTAAATAGGTCATAATCAAAACAAAAAGCTGATATTTAAGTATCAGCTTTCTGCTAATACATATAAATAAACTTACAAAGAGACGACTTGGCAGCTGATGGTTATAATACCCAATGAATGAAGATGTAAATTCGTTAAGAAGCTTGGATTGTTTGAGCGAAGCGAGTGTGAAATGAAATTGCTTAACAATTTCTCTTTCAACGAAACCAATTGCAAATTGGTTGAGATCCTTACATCATAACATTACAATAGCTATTTAAAATACTAATGTAGATCTAAAGAAAATTTTACAAATACTTTAGAATTTACATTGAAATGAATTGCTGGTATTATCCATCAATGCCACTGGAGGATTGTGTAATTTTATTTATAAATATATATCCAATACGACGCATCATTTTTATAATGTGCATTAAGTTGGGTTCTCTTTTTCCCCTAAAAACACTTCAACAAAAT
Source organism: uncultured Eubacteriaceae bacterium (assembly GCA_964533275.1). GTDB lineage: Bacteria > Bacillota > Clostridia > Eubacteriales > Garciellaceae > CAZHJK01. Next base: position 43,386 of record CAZHJK010000009.1, read on the forward strand.
ATTGTTCTTTATCCTCCTTTAGTGGAATATAATTTTCTTCTATAATCTTCCCATCTATTTTTATTTCACTTACTCCCCTATTTACTCCATAGGGGTTTATTACCTTAATAATATATTGACTATCATTATGTCTATAGCTAATTTCATATTCCTTCCAATCCTTTGGAATACATGGATTAATCAAAAGCTTATCTCCTTGACGCTGTATGCCTAAAATATACTTAACACCGACTGTATACATCCAACCTGCTGCTCCTGTATACCATGTCCAACCACCTCTCCCAACATGGGGTGAAACAGCATATACATCCGCAGCCATTACATAGGGCTCTACTCTATAGGTGGCACATTCTATTTGTGTACGGGTATGATTAATAGGATTTATCAGATTAAAATATTCTGCTGCCTTGTCTCCTTCTCCTAGCATAGCCAAAGCATTTATTACCCAAGTAGCTCCATGGGTGTATTGACCTCCATTTTCCCGTACCCCTGGAACATAGCCCTTTATATAACCAGGCTTTAACTCTCCCTCATCAAAGGGAGGTGTAAAGAGTAGAATTAATCCCTCTTCCTTCTTCACTAAATATTGTTCAACCGACTTCATTGCTTGGATGCTTCTTTGTTTATCTCCTCCCTCTGAAATTATGGACCAGGACTGGGCAAGAGAATCAATCATACACTCATCATTTTCAATAGAACCTAAGGGAGTACCGTCATCAAAGTAAGCTCTTCTATACCAATTTCCATCCCATGCATTATTCTCAATGTTTTTTAATATATATTCTGCATTATCTCTATAATTCTTGGCTCTTTCTAAATCCTCTCTATATTCACATAGGGGAATAAAACGATTTAATATTAAATACAAAAACCATCCTACCCAGACACTTTCTCCTTTACCCTTATTGCCCACTGTACTCATACCATCATTCCAATCACCGGATCCCATCAGCGGTAATCCATGTTCTCCAAAATTCAATGATTTATCAATGGCTTTTATACAATGTTCATATACTGAACCCTTCTGACTTGAGATTCGTGGCACCCCATATCTTTCATCCTGATCTTCTTCTAAGGGATCATCCTCAAGATAAGGTACCTCTTCATCTAAAATACTATAATCCTGGGTTTGTTCTATATATTCTGCAACAGCTAGTGGTAACCAAAGTAAATCATCAGAGAAACGGGTACGAATTCCCTTGTCATCTGGCCCTGGATGCCACCAATGCTGTACATCTCCTTCTATAAACTGGTGAGCACTATTAATTAATATTTGTTTCCGGGTTGCCTGGGGAAATACCGGCAAAATATTCATCGTATCCTGTAATTGATCCCTAAAGCCATAGGCTCCGCCAGATTGATAAAATGCTGACCTTGCCCATAATCTACAGGCTATGGATTGATACAGAAGCCATCCATTTAAAAGATAATCCATAGAAACATCAGGAGTGCTAACCTTAATTTTCCCCAATAGGTTTTTCCAATAATTCTTTGTTTCCGCTAATGCAACTTCCGCATTTTTAATATCTTTAAATTGTGTTATTAGTTTTTCTAAACTATTTGAGTCATTGCTGTAGCCTAAAAGAAAGCTTATATCCTTTTCTTCATTAGGTTGTAGAGAAATTTCTATTTGTATAGCTCCACAGGGAAGAAATCCTGCACCTACCCTATTTGATAGCTTCTCTCTTTTTAATGCTGTCGGACTACTTAAATCACCACTATCACCAATAAACTCCTCATTATCTCCGGTGTATGAATTCACAGCTTCTGAGCAAGAAAGACTAACAATGGATTGAGGAAATTCTGTTTGATATGTATTGTTTATCAAAAGACTTTCCAACTCTTTGTTCCAATCTGTAACAATAAAGGGAAGTGTGTCTTCTGGAGAAACTCCCAATACTGGTTTTATATAATATGTCAGAACTAGATTCCTTTTCTTATTGCTATGGTTTTGTAGATTTAACATGCTAATCTTTATAGAACCCTCTAGTGGAACATACATGTTTAATTTTTGATATATACCATGACTATCATGATGAAACACCGAATAACCCCAGCCATGATGTATGGTATATTTCTCCTGCTCCCTTATAGGAAGTGCCGTAGGTGTCCAAAGACTTCCATCCTCCTCATCTCTTATGAAAATCGCCTCTGATGAAGGATCTGTTGTAGCATCATTGGACCAAGGTGTAATCTTGTTCTCTCTGCTATTCTCTGCCCAGGTAAACCCAGATCCATTTTCAGATACTTGAAAACCAAAATCCGGATTAGAGATTACATTAATCCAAGGAGTAGGAGTTTGTAGATTGTTTTTTAATTCAATTACATACTCGCTTCCGTCCCTTATAAAGCCTCCATAACCATTATAGAAAAATAACTCCATCTTTTCTTCCTCTAATACAGAGTAACTTGTAATTGGCGCTCTAAATTTCTTTAATGGTGGAAGTGCTTCATCCTTTATATCTATTTTTAGTTGATTACTAATATTACCTTCATTCCCCTTTAATATAAATCTAGCTGAACTATATAATAAAATATAATCTTCCCTAGGAAGTATATATGCATTTAATATAAAAACTCCAGCATAATTATTAATTAAATGTCCACTACCCAAGTTAAATATTTTTTCCTTTAGTAGCTCTTCCATAGGTTGATAATAACTGCTTTCATCCTCGTTAAGTAAAATCAAATCAACATTTAGCCCCTTAGTTTTCCAGTATTTATGAGCTTTTATAGCCTGTTCTACAACATCCATTTCATGTACTGCAGAAACACTGACTAATACAATAGGAATATCACCAGAAATACCATAGGACCACAGCTTACTTTGTCCTTGATTATTCTGTTTCAGAAGTTCAGAACTCTCCCTTCTTAGAGGACTTAGCATTATTATGTGAGTCATCATATCTTGATATAGAGTAATTTCTATTCTGCTCATATCTAAATTTTGCAATTGAATCTGATTTCTTATTTTAGATAATTGAAATGCCTGCTTTATTGAGAGTGCATCATTAAATTTTACTCCTAGGAGTTTTGCCTGTTCCCTATCCTTTGCAATACCTGTTACAAAGGTTATTATTATACTGCTTTGTGCCGGTACTTTAACCTTTGATCTTAAACTTATTATTGGATCCAATACAGCCCCAAGACTATCCTCAAGGGGTAAATAAAGTCTTTCTGCATTAGGTAACTCTCTTGCCCTTCCAATAAATTTATTTCTTGCTGTTTCATATTGCAGGCTCCCTATTCTCTGACCATCAATATTAATAGTATGGAAGGACCAATTTGTTTTTTTAATTTCTCCCCTTGGTCGCCTAGAGGCTATAATGCCGTCTATATCTTGCATTCTTTCTGTTCTTACAAAGAGATTATTGAATGCTGGGTGTGCCACATCCGCTGATTGAGGAGCCAAAACTAGTTCTGCATAGCTAGTAACCTCCAATTCTAATTCATTAGTGTCATGATTAGTAATTGTAAGTTTCCTAATTTCCACAGGATGTTCAGGAGCAATTGCTATTTCTGTATGACTCTCTATATTTCCATCCTTGCGGATAAATTCTACCTTATCTTCTGAAAATACTGCCTTATATTCATTCGCTTCCTTACATACGGGATTATGTGTAGCGCTCCATATTTCATTATTTTCTAAATTTCGTATAAATATAAAGTTACCATAATTACCAATATCCTTTCTCCATCTAGTTACCTGCATATCTCCAGCAATACTAAATCCAGAGCCTTGGGTATTAATCATCATCCTATAAAAACCATTTGTAAGAATATGATAGTGAGGCATTTCCCCTGGCACCAATTCGAATACTCTTTCTATATCTACATCCTTAGTCTTTCTTTCCTCTCTATCCATTGGTTGAATTTCTTCTTTATAATCCTTAGTGGTTATTATTCCTAGGGGTACCTTTTCTTGCAATAAACTTTCCCCAGCCTTTATTACAGGATGACTATGAAATCTCTTTTCCATGATATTACCATTTAACATATTGTTCAGTACCATAATACTCATACCCTGATGATGTGCCATAAAGCTCTTAATAATCATCTTTGAATTTCCCTCAGGTAGGCGTTTTAAAGTATAATCCACAGCCTCATATAAACCATATTGCCCTTCAAGTCCAGAACCAATAAGGTTATAAATATTGTTCATTGCTTCTACTGGTGCTATAGGCAAAGCTAATAGACTAGAATAGGGAGAAACCACCATATCTGTTTTTAATCCCCTTTTTAATCCAAGCTCAGGAACGCCAAATGCTTTATATTGATAGTTAAGGGTTAAATCAAAGGCAAAATATCCAGATTCTGAAGTACCCCAGGGAACTTTTCTTTCTTTACCATATTTGATTTGAGCTGCCACTGCCGTTTTATAGGTTTCAGACAAAAGTGTATTGTCATAATACTTCATTATAAGAGGTGGCATTAAATATTCAAACATAGTACCTGTCCAGGATACTAAGGATTGGAATCCGTTAACCTTAGTTAATGCCCTGCTTAGTTTAAACCAATGCTTTTTAGGTACTTTCCCTTGAGCAATTGCTAGATAGCTTATTACCCTTGCCTCAGAAGCTAATAAATCATAGTAGGAATCTGTTAGCTTTTCTTCTTGGGCATTGTAGCCAATAGAAAAAAGTTGTCTTTTTTGACTATATAATTGACTAAAATCAGTATCATTAATTATATTTTCAATATCCTCTATACAACTATATATACTTATTTTTGTGTCATCTATATTACTTAAGCATCTTTCTAAATCTATAATGGTTTCTTGGATATCAAAATCCAGGATAACTTCTTTTTGTTGGTATATGTTTTCTAATTTTTCCTTAAGATCTATATATATTTCCTCTAAGTCCTCTAAACTATTATTTCTTTGGATATACTCCAGGGGTTTTTTAAATTCCTCTAACTTCTTTAATAATTCAGATTGTTGAATAATCACATCTGGAAAAAAATTTTGCAGTAAATCCCTATGATTTTTTATCGTCTTGCAGAACTTATGGTACCAATATGTATCCTCACATTCTGCTTTTTCTATAAGATCTAATAATTCTACCCATTCCTGCAATGAAAGATTATCACTTTCATTTTCACTATGAATAGCTTTTATTATACGAAAATCCTTAAGCTTACTTAATTGAAGGGTCTGTTCTAAACCATCTACATGTTCTATGCTAATAAGATTTTTCTTTAAATATTCCTTTAGACCTATTTTTAAAGTCATTAAATATGCTATAAAATTACCACTGTCAACTGTGGATATATATGGAGGAGTTAAAACCTTTAAGCTTTGGGTGTCATACCAATTATACAGATGCCCATTCCATGTCTCCATTCTTTTAATCGTGGAAAGTGTCTCCTTGACTTTTTTTATCATCTCTAGTGTTGTAATATATCCAAAATCCCGAGCTGATAATATTGCCATTAATAAAAAGCCTATATTAGTAGGAGAAGTACGATGGGCAATACCGTTTGATGGTTTTACTTGATAATTATCTGGGGGCAGAAAATTATCATCCTCCACTGCAAAATCCTCATAAAATGCCCATATTTTTCTACATAATCGACTTAATATTAAACTGTCTTCCTTCCTTAATACTTCCTCTGTTTCTTTTTCTTCTTGACTAATTCTTATTGCAATCCAAGGTGAAAAAATCCAAGGCAAAGACACTATCATTGCAAAAACCAGCCGTAAAGGGGCTGTCCATAGAGCAATCATAATAAAAATAAGGGATATTATTATCGCCCATTTCATTCTCTTAATATATCCAATAGCATCATTGGTAATATTCTTTTCAACATCAGCTGCGGTTTTCCATTCCAACATATTTTTTTTAGAAATATTTATTCTATATAGAGTACGAATTATGGCATCTAACATTACAAAGCTGTGATGAGCCAAAAATACATAGGATAATAATCCTTGATATAAAGATGCCTTTAAGCCAAAGACCATGTTTCCATTAAACCTTTCTTTAGCTTCTCTTTTGTGTTTTTTAGTTATATAGTTTAAAAAACCTAATACCGTCGGAAAAAATATTGATACCAATGGTAAGGCTAGCCATACAAAAATATTTCCAGGGAAAAATAACACAGCTAATATTATAAAAATCATGTTAAAGGTGGATACTAGACTTCTTCTTAGGTTATCTAGTATCTTCCATTTAGACAGATTATTAATGGGATTAGTGACTCTTTCATCATTAATATTTCTTACTTTATTGGATAGCCAAGGTAATAACTGCCAATCTCCTCTTACCCAACGATGGAGTCTTGCCATATAAGAATTATAATTAGAGGGGTAACCATCTATTAATTGAATATCACTGGCTAAACCAGTTCGTATATAACTACCCTCTAATAGATCATGACTTAAAATAGTATTTCTAGGTAAACTATTGCCCAAACATTTTTGAAATGTATCTACATGATAAATACCTTTACCTGTGAAAATGCCCTCACCAAATAAATCCTGATAAACATCAGAAACCGCTGTTGTGTAGGGATCAATTCCCCCTTGACCTGCGAAAATTCGAGAAAAAGCAGTTCTATTAACGCACTCTATATCTAAACTGATTCTTGGTTGGATAAGTCCATAACCATCAACCACCACATTTTTATCATCATTAACTATAGGTTCATGTAAGGGGTGAGCTATAGCTCCCACTAGTTTCTTGCCTTCTTCAATGGGTAAACGAGTATCTCTGTCTAATGTAATAATATACTTAATGGTAGGTAGGCTGTCTAGATCTCCTGCAAAATAAGTATAGGAGGTATCTTTCTTTCCCCTTAATAATTCATTTAACTCAATTAGCGCTCCTCTCTTTCTTTCCCAACCCATCCACCTACTTTGAGTTTTTGAATATGTCCTATGTCTATGAAAAAACAAAAATGGATTGTTATCATATTTTTTATTAAGATGTTCTATTGTCCTTTTTGCCCTTACTATAATGTCCTCATCCTGTGGTAAATGTTCATCCTCTGCATCTGTAAAATCCCCTGCTATAGCAAAGTAAAAATTATCATCCCTATTTGAAAGATAATGAACCTCTAATTGTTTCACAATATCCTCAACACAATCTGGATCACTAAGAAGTGTAGGCATAACAATAAGAGTAGCATTTTCTTCTCCTATACCTTCTGGAAGGGTTAGTTTTGGTATAAATCTTGGTTTAGCACTTCTTATATGAAACCAATTATAAAAGCCTATACTAATATCACTAAGGGGTATTATAGATACTAAAAATACAAAGATGCTTAAGGTAATTCCATTTATAATATCTTCATTAACTGCAATATATTGAAAATAAGCATATAAACTTAAAAGAACAGCGACAATAACTATAAATATAGTAATAGGTATAGTATAAACAGATAATGCTTTCTTTTTCTGTTCCTTATTATCCTTGCCAAGGGAACTAAATAGTTGTTTTCTCCCATTATCTATTATATAAAAACCCACATGCTGTCTTTTCAAAAGTTCATCCTTTTCAGCAGCCTTCTGGGCACATTCTATAGCCTTTTTCGCAACATAACCTTCAGCAACCTTACATTCCTTAGCTATACTCTCTATAATATATCTATAGTAATCCCTAGACTCGAAATCCATTTTTTTATAAACTCCTGAAGGATCTTTTCTTAAAACTCTATCCACTACTGAGAGTTCTTCCACTATGTCATTCCAGTCAAGATTAGCTATAATATGAAGGCTGGTAATAGAGTTACCAATAGAAATTTTTCTACTGGCTTGTTGATGATAGGATTGTTGTAATATATCCTCTAAATTTTCCTCCCTCTTTTCTAATTTATCCCTGAGATAACCATGAATTTCTTCATTATGTAAATCGTTTTTTCTAAGAATTTTAACTAGATATTCTGCAAGTATAGGATGTATCCCCTCTAAGGTTTCTAAATACTTTTTAATGGCAGCTAATAATTGTTCCTCTTCCAGCCCCTCCCATTTTTTTATGGTTCTAAGCTGAATTTGAGCATTTTCAATTTTCTTAGATATATTATTTATATTCTCTATTAAAGCCATAGTCAGCATTAAGGGTAACGCCCATAATTCAGCAATAGATAGGGCCTTCCTAGTCTGATATGCCTTTAAAAACCCTACCATAAGCTTCTCGTCAATCCTGCCATCGCTATGGGAAACCATTTCTAGAGAAAGAGCATAGACCCTTAGCATACCCTTTAGGCTTTCATTATCTAAGACCCTTAATTTTTGAAATCTTTCTCTGTTTAAATTTTGATAAATATTCTTTACTTGACTTTCAACAATATAAAAATTATCCAACAACCATTCGCATGCTGGAGTTAGATATATATCTTCCTTTATATCCTGGTTCAAATTCTTGTATACATTAAATATTTCATTATAATTTTTCCTCAGTCTACCCTTTAAGGAAACAGCTGTTTTTTCTCTGGGCGATAGTCTATGATTTTCTGCAACTCGTATTCCGTGTTGTTGTAATTGTTCTGGACTTAGTAGTACATCATTTATTTCAATCATATCCATCAACCTTTCTATATCTATTTTTCACCATTAATTAACCTCTTAATTTTATCTGTAAAAAAAGTTGAAAGCTCCTCAGCATATTCTTCTGAAGTACCTTGTACATAGATGTTAAATAGGGGTTTTTCACTATCAGGGAGTATAATTGCCCAGCCTTTTTTACTTTTAAATTTTACTCCTTCAAATAATTCTAAATTTTCCTTTTCATTCTCTGAAATAACTTCCTTAATTACCCTTCCCTTGTCCTTCCAATTACACTGAATATTGCCTTTTTTATAATAGTACTTTGGTATTTCACTTCTTAATTCCCCAAGGGAAACATTCTCTTTAGCTAAATAGTCTATGATTATAGATGTTGCCCATATTGCATCATAATGTAGTACATAGGATAAAACCTTACCATCATCATTCCCTTCACCTGATAACATCTCATTCATTACATGGGAAGGAGATGATTTAGTTCGAATAACCTTTCTATTGTATTTTTCAGCTATATCCTCTAATACCTCCGGAAAGGTATAAGGTACTACTAAGTCTTGGCTTACACCCTTCTTTAAAATTAAAAGATCAGCAAATAATTCATAATCCTCCTGTTGGATTTTTTGTCCATCCCTATCGAAAAGAATAAGACTATCACCCTTTTCATGTATAAACACACCCATTTCCGAATTATTAATATTCATCTGGTGCTCTATAAGGGACAAATATTCCTCTGGATTATTAGATGTTTTTATTTTAAATACCCTACACCCAGCGGTTTCTAATATCGCTGAAGCCAGATATAATATGCTTTCAGAAGGAGATGAAATTACTACGCTAGGATTTTTTTGCTTTAACTCTTCTATATTTTCAATTAAAGAAATACCTTTGATAATATATGCAGATGAAAATCCCTGTTGATGCAAGACCCTAGACATTTGTTCATTGTTAACCCTTTCAAAATCTCCTCTATTAAAAACATTTTCTATTTTTCTTTCTATAGGTCGTTTTATATTAGCGGATGTTTTATTCATTATTTCAATATGAATATTATTAGGATCTTCTGTTTCTGCACTTATATATACTCCTCCCTGTGCCTTAAAATAACCTATAGCATAACGATGTAGTGGAAGGGGACCTGTTCCTATATCAATTACCCCTCTTCCCGTTGAAAGCGCACCCGTAGTTATAGCTTGTTTAACCATTTGGCTACCTTTATTTAGATCTGATGTAACTATTAATTGCCCATTATTATCTAACAAGGTAGATGCAAGTGCCGACCCAATCTTAGATGCAAATTCAGGAGTAATATCAATATTTAATAACCCTGAAATATCTCTATGACCAAATAATATTTTTTTAGCATTGCTTCCCCATATAAGATGTTGGTTTACAATTGTATTTTCTTCAACATTCTTGAAGGGCCAAATTTTAATACTAGGGTTTATAGTAGCGCCGAAGTCTATTCTTGCACCATTCCCGACTACCGATTGTTGGTATAGATTTACTCTGTCTTCTATGGCTACATCATCGCATATAATACTGCCCCTGCATTGTACCCTATTGCCCAAATAACTATTATTCCATATAATAGAATTTTTTATACTGGTTTCCTTTCCTATTTTACAATTTCTACCTATAACACAATAGGGACCAATAACAGCTTTATTTCTTATGTAACTATTCTTACCAATAAGCACAGGAGGGCGAAATTCTACTCCTTCACCATATCTAGTGCCCCTTTCTAACCATACTCCTTTTTGAATTTCTTCATACTCGTCTTGTAGTTCATCTATCTTTACTAATCCTTGCAATACATCAAATTGAGATTTTGTATATGTTTCTATATCACCTATATCACACCAATAATCTTCACTTACATAACCATATATAGGTATATCATCCCTTAAAAGCTTAGGAAACAAGTCCTTACTAAAATCAAACTTATCCCCTTTTTTGTAATAATCCATTACCTCAGGCTCTAAAATATATATTCCAGTATTTATAGTGTCACTAAAAACCTCTCCCCAGCTTGGTTTCTCTAAAAATCTAATGATCTTACCCCTTTGATCTGTTACAATGACTCCATATTCTAATGGGTTTTCTTCCTTTTTTAGTATTAGGGTAGCTTTTGATTTTTTTTCTCTATGAAAATTTATGGACTCATTTATATGTATATCAGTTAATGCATCCCCACTAATTACAATAAAGGTATCATCTAAAAATTCTTGGGCATTTTTAACACTGCCACCTGTACCTAGAGGAGTATCTTCTATAAAATAATTAATTTTAACCCCCCATTTAGATCCGTCATCAAAATAATCCATTATGGTATCTGGCAGATAAGCCATGGTAACAGCTATATCTTCAATATTGTTTCTTTTTAAAAGCTTTATGATATACTCCATTATTGGTTTATTTAAAATAGGTACCATTGGTTTTGGAAGCGCGCAGGTTAAAGGTCTAAGTCTGGTACCCTCTCCCCCTGCCATAATCACTGCTTTAATTTTAATCACTCCTATTTATTTTATTAGTAGAAATTGAATACTTGATTTTATCAAACACAGTGTTCTATATCTTGTGTTTGATAAAAGTTTTATTTATGCAATTCCCAATAAATTTATAATACAAATATTATATGGAAGTTGAGTTTATCTATACATTTATATGGAAACAAAAATAAGCCTCTAGTATTTTCCTAGAGACTTTGAATTCGATATAGTACTTAATATCAACTTTATTTTTTTGATATGTAAATGTTATCCTTTATATAAAACCTCCAAAGCTTATCTTTATACTCCCCTGCATAGTCGATGTTTATCCTTTTTGCTGAAATTGTTTCATGCTTTTCTTTATTGTCTATAATATAAAGCTTATTATCTAAAATTAAATCACTGCCATTTAAAGTTTTATCAATATTTAAAGCTTGGCATAGCTTGCCAGGTCCATTGGTAAGATCCTGAATTTTTTTACTTTTAATAATCCTGTTTTTCCTTAGGATATCTAAACCTTCTATAGGCTCAACCCCTCTTATTAACACTGCCTGGGGAATGCCTTCTTTCGCTGCAACTATATTTAGACAATAATACATACCATATATAATATATACATATGCAATACCTGCCCTGCCAAACATAACTTCAGTTCTTGGTGTTCTGCGGTTATTATAAGAATGGGCTGCCTTATCCTCGGCACCCATATATGCTTCTGTTTCAACAATCTTTGTAACAATCTTTACCCCATCAATTTCCCTAACCAATAACTTGCCCAATAGCTCCTGTGCAAGAGTAATAGAATCTCTCTGAAAAAATGGTAATTCTAATCTCACCCAAGTAACCTCCTTCTATGCTTTGCTTATCCTATATTTTAACATATTTATATTTTTATATTATAGAAAACTTCTGTTTTTATAATTATAATAACAGGGGTTGTAAATCAAAGTGTGTTCAGATAGGTGTTTATGTAGTGAGTTGTATAACATGTTATAATAGACTTAGTTTATATTTATAATGAAGGGAGTTTTCATCAATGGAAAAAATACGTCTTGGAAGAACAAACCTAATGGTAAGTCGTACTAGTTTTGGAGCATTACCTATACAACGAATTTCCTTTGAAGCTGCTAAATATTTACTAAGAAAAGCTTACAATAATGGAATTAATTATTTTGATACAGCTCGTATGTATAGTGATAGTGAAGAAAAAATAGGATATGCACTATCTGATGTTAGGGAAAATATTATCATTTCAACTAAGAGTCATGCTAAAAGTGGAGAAGAATTATTAGAACATCTAGAAACAAGTCTTAAAAACCTTAAAACAGATTATGTGGATATATTACAATTACATAACCCACCCTTTTTACCAGTAGAAGGACATGAAAGCGGTCTTTATGAAGCGGCACTAAAGGCTAAACGAATGGGAAAGGCTCGTTATATCGGAATTACTAATCATCAATTAAAACTAACAAAAGATGCTGTTACTTCAGGACTTTATGATACAGTACAATTCCCATTATGCTCTATATCATCCCAAAAGGATTTAGAATTAATTCCGCTATGTAAGGATCATGATATTGGTCTTATTGCTATGAAGGGATTATCAGGAGGTCTTATAACAAATGCTTCCTCCACCTTCACTTTTTTACGACAATATGAAAATTTAGTTCCTATTTGGGGTATACAAAGGGAATGGGAGTTAGATGAATTTATTTCTCTTGAAGCTAATCCTCCTAAATTAGATACTGAGATGTTAGAGATTATTGAAAAGGATCGCAGGGAGTTAGCTGGTAGCTTTTGCCGAAGCTGTGGTTATTGTATGCCATGCCCAGTAGGTATTCCAATTCCTACAGCTGCTAGGATATCCTATCTATTAGATCGTTCTTCTTATGAACCCTTTATGACTGATGAATGGAGAAAAAAAATGGATCTTGTAAATGATTGTATAGAATGTGGTCAGTGTAAAAGTAGATGTCCCTATGGATTAGATACCCCTAACCTTTTAAAGAAAATGCTAGAATCATATAATAACTTCTATACTAATTACCATAAAAAAAAGTCATAGTATTAAATGTATTAAATTTATTAACTAGTCATTAATAAAAAATTTTTTATTAAAGTTACCACCACAGGATATAATGTATATATCTTAGAAATTAAGGGGAGATTTAAAATGATTAAACCTCAACAATTATATCATCTTATTTCAGAAGAACTTCTACAACCAAATTTTTTAAATTTATCCGGACTAACTACGGAATTTATAGTAAAGGAAATTAGAAATCCTGAGTTTTTAAAAGAAATTGAAAATATTATAAATAATAATGAATTTAGCTGTAAGGCTGTATATAATCTATGTAAACCTACTCTAGATAAATTATGGGGTGAATCATCTCCCCCTAATCCCCTTTACTATATATATCAATATGCCCTTAGTTACTCCTTTCCCAATTCTGTTGTAATTAACTTAAATAATGAATGGAAAGGAGCATCCTTATTTTATCTGCAGGTTTTTAGAGCGATTTCCAAAACCCTCGATCATTTTAATGATAACTCAATGTCTAGCATCTATCCAATAAAATTTTTATCAGAAGAAGAAAGTAAACATTATAAAGTATCCAGTGAATACTATCAATTCAAGAAATTATTTCATGATGAATACATATTGGAAATGATGAAGCTTAATCAGGCTGTGATGGGATATAATACATTAGATCATATATCAGGAGTGCATCATTTAGCACTTTTTTTAGGAAAACAGCTTTATAATGCCGGTATGCCAATAGATTTAGGAAGAGTATCCGGCGCTGCTGCAGGACATGATCTAGGTAAATATGGATGTAAGGAATCTGATGGAAATCGAGTTGCATATCTACATTACTATTATACTGATTTATGGTTTAAAAATCATGATATAACCTACATAGGACATATAGCCCTAAATCACTCGGTATGGGATTTAGAGCTGGAGAATCTTTCTATAGAATCCTTAATATTAATATATTCAGACTTTAGGGTTAAAAACTTTCTTAATTCCGAGAACAAACTAGAAATGAAGTTCTTTTCACTCAAGGAATCCTTTGATGTAATTTTAAACAAACTAGACAATGTAGATAATAAAAAGCAAAGGCGATATATTCGTGTTTATAATAAATTAAAGGACTTTGAGAATTTCATACGCCATATAGGGGTTGAAGTTGATCCAAATAAATTATCTATATCTAAACTTAGAAAGCGAAACCAATACTACTCTTTAATGAGGGAAAATGATATAACTGAACACTTAAAATATCTTGCTATTAATCATAATATACATCTAATGCATCAATTTCGTGACGAAACCTCCCTTAGCGAGATATTGGAGATAATTCGCAGTGAAAATCATCCTAGATTTCTGCGTGAGTACCTTGATATCCTGCAGGAATACTCTACATACTTAACCCAAAACCAAAAAATTATAATGCTTAGATTCCTTTATGAAAAACTAACCCATCCAGAGGAAGATATTCGTAGGCATAGCGCAGAGCTGATGGGTAATCTAATTGCCTTGTTTGATGAAGATTATCGTAAGGAGATCCCTGAAGGAATTTGCCTTCAAAAACCTAAGGTAAATAGCTTAAGTCTTTTAGATAAGTATCTTGAGCTTTTTATTAATCCCAGCTACCAAAGTATCCCCCTTCATCGTAAGTGGATTGGATATAGCACTAAGGTATTGATTACATCTATATTTAAAAATTGTAGCTCTATTCAAAATGATGGCTTTAAAGAAATTATACTTAAATATTACAAGGAAAATAACAACTATAAGACCTATATTAATATATGCTTACTAGATATTGTAGGGCATATACCCCTAAAAAAGGATAAGGAATCCTTATCTCATATCTTTAAATATGTAGAGGGTAATTATAAAAGCACCTTGCCCTCCCTTAGGGTTGCGGCATTAAAGGCATTTCAGCATCTTCTTATACATATAGAAAAGTATGAGTTTCTTATTGAAAGTTTAAATAGCCTTCTAACAGATGAATATATAGAAAACTCCCCAGCAGAGAATTATCTTAAACTTAAATTAATTAAATATCTAAACTGGGATGAGGAAATTATTAATAAATACACCGAATTATATATAAGGGATTTAAATGAAAATTCAAATATATATTTAAGTAATTTAAAAACTGCAACCAATTGGTTAACAAAAAAAGTCCAAGTAAAAATGCAGCTAGAACACTTCCTAGATCAGGGTAATAAAGATGGACTATATACTGCAATGCACTATTGTAATCTATTAAAGGTAAGTGCCATTGAAAGTGTAAGAAATTCAGCGGGCAAGGCTTTAATAGCCCTATTACCCCACCTACCCATAGAACAAAGAAATGATATTGCAGTTGAGTTACTTCGTGCTCTTGAACTAGAAAGCTATCAATTCACAAAATTTATACCAACTTATCTAGGTCAAGTTATATTACATCTTCAGCCCTTTGAAATAGACGAGATTATTGAGGATATAGTATATAAAATAAAACAAAGTAATAATCAGATAAAATCTTTGCTAATTAGAACTGTTGGTATAATCATTACCAGCTATCCTTACTATAAAAAAATTTTTTCAGAAAAAGATATAGATCATAATAAAATAAATAAAAAACTTTTAGGTATTTTATTAAATGGATTAGCCCATGATGACTTACAAATAAGACAAATATCCTTCAGTGTATTGGGTAAGAGAGTCTTTGGAAGTAAAAAGTTAAGCCTAGAAGAAAAACATATTATTTTCCAAGCTATTGGTAAAAAAATTCTAACCTTACTGGTGGATACAGAGGAAAACAAACTATTGTTTTTAACAAATTCCTCGGGTCTTAATCATATATATAGATTTATTGCAGAATATAGCTTTAAATATGGACCGATTAATGTAAAGAGTCCAGAACGATTAGCACTGTTTACCGGTAGCTTTGACCCTTTCACATTAAGTCATAAAGAGATTTGTAAATCAATAAGGGACAAAGGGTTTGAGGTTTATCTAACAGTTGATGAGTTTTCATGGTCTAAGCGAACACAACCCCATTTAATACGAAAAAAAATAATAAATATGTCTATCGCAGATGAAATGGATATATATTTGTATCCTGAGAATTTTCCCCTTAATATTTCAAATGATGAAGATTTAAAAACCCTTAAGGAAAAATTAGGTAGTGATAAGGTTTATATTGTTGTGGGAAGTGATGTTATACTAAATGCCTCAGCCTATAAAGCGCCTATTACAAAACATTCTATACATCAATTCCCCCATGTAATATTTGAGCGAAGAGATAGTAACAATACTGAAAAGGCAAACCTAGAAGAAGCCTTAAAATATATAAAAGGGGATGTAATACAGCTTAATATTCCACCCCAATATGAGGATATTAGTTCATCCCAAATTAGAAAAAACATAGATAGTGATATGGATATTTCAAATTTAATAGATCCCTTGGCTCATAAATATATACATGAAAATAGCTTATATCGTCGTGAACCCCAATATAAGTCTGTTATACAAAGTATCTCTGTTGATGTAAATGTTATTTCAGATCCAAGTAATAATTTATTAAATAGAATTATTCAAACATTCCATGGAGATTCTAAGAAAGCATATGGCAACATTAGAAGGATATTACAAAAACCCGAAGGAAAAATAGTCCTAATTAATGATATTGAAGATAGTGATAATCTATTAGCCTATGGTATTATACATTGGATACCCTCTGATCAGATTTATCAGGAATTTAATGATGTTCAAATCACTTCAGAGATTCGTGATAATTATAAGGGAAGAATAATAAGTTTAGACGGATTTTTTATTAACTTTGATAGAGATAAATCTAGAATGTATCAAATTATTATAACTGAAACCCTAGCCTATTGCTTAAAAAATGATTATGGATATGCTGTTTATCATAATAAACTTAATGTTGAGCCTAATGAAGAATTAATTAATATAATAAAAATTCAAGGGTTTATAGATATTTCGTCTAAAGATAAAAACTCCATATTAGCAGTTGATATGTCTAATCCCTGTACCCTAAATCTAGACCTAGAGCCATTAATAAAGGAACCCTTTAAAACGAATTTAGCAGTAATGGAAGTGATCCGTAAAACAAGAACAAGACTCCAGATGGCATTAACCGATTTGTATCCAGGTAATTTAGTATTAGCATTTGACAGCGGTATGATTAATGAAATTATCGCAAGAAAAATATGCCTAGAAAATAATGTTCCAACTTCACCCACAGAGCCTCGACAATTAGGACCATTAATGTGTGTTCCCTTTGGTAATATTTTAAGTCATACAATAGTTCCTAATACTATAACCAAGTCATTGCATGTTGAAAAAATGTTTAATCCTGATATGAAGAGTTTTAAAATAGAGCAATATCCCTATTATCTTACCTTACCAAATCAGGTTAAAATGATTGGTTCCTTCAACAAGCCTGTTATATTAGTAGATGATCTATTGCATAAGGGATATAGAATCAAAGGCATAGATCCATTATTAAAAAAGCAAAATATAAATGTTCATAAAATAATTGTTGGTTTGTTATCTGGTAGGGGTAAAGAATTAATGGATATTCAAAAACGAAAGGTAGATTGTGCGTACTTTGTTCCAAAGCTGAAGCTATGGTTTAATGAAAATCAGCTCTATCCCTTTATTGGAGGGGATACACTCTGGCGTGGAGTTTATCCCAAGAAAAATATACTTGCTTCAATAAATTTAATATTGCCCTACACCTCCCCACATTTTATTAAGGGTGTAACCAACCGTTCAATATATAATCTTTCTGAGGTTTGTATTATAAATGCTATGGAAATATTAGAAGTACTCGAGGATGAATATCAAAGGATTAATGAAAGAAAGCTAACCCTATCATTATTAAGTGATGTATTGATTTTTCCTCGATACCCAGATGAAGGGGCAAATATGTCCTATGACTTTAGCATTAATCCTTCCAGCTACATTAGAAATGATTTAGAGCTTTTAAGAAAGCTAGAACATAGTATTATTACAGGGGATGAAAGGAGAAAATAAAATGTATTTTTATAAATTAAATGGTAACACATTATTTTCATTGCATAACCATGAAGGTTTATCTGCAATCACAGAGCAAGAAGCCTCTAGAGATAATGATGTAATATATTTTTTAAAAAAATTAGATCCACAAAAAAGCAGGAGAAGCTTTGCTCTCACCCATCCATCCTTAATTTATACTGATTTAGAAGGATTAAATCTACTATGCTTAAATACTAATAAATCCTATGATCTTCCTCAATGGTTATTAGAAAAAATACAACTATCTCAAGTAATAGCTATTAATACATCCTATACTGATTGGCAACAGGTATTAACCCAAAGATATCCATCAAAATGGCGAATTAATATTGTTGGAATAGGTGATGTTGGAAGCACCCTGTTAATGGGGCTCAGGCTTTTAGGTGAAGAGAATATTAAGGAAATAGGTATCTATGATAGAGATATTAATAAATTAAAGCGATGGGAATTTGAAGTCAATCAAATAAATAATATTGGTGTTAATCTCCCCCCTGTTAAAATTCTAAAGGAAGAAGAGGTCTTTGATTGCGATCTCTTTGCCTTTTGTGTAACAGCTAGAGTTCCAGCTATCGGCGAAGAAAATGTGGATGTTAGAATGGTTCAATTAGAAGAGAATTCAAAAATAATTAATATCTACGGCAAAATGGCAAGGGAAGCAAAATATAGAGGTATTTTTGCAGTAGTCTCAGATCCAGTAGACCTTTTATGTAAATCAGTTTATATATCTAGCAATCAAGATAGTAGCGGAAACTTTAACTATAAGGGTTTATATCCAGAACAAGTTAGAGGTTATGGCCTAGGCGTTATGAATGCAAGAGCAATGTATTATGCAAATAAATCAGATACTACAAAACATTTTCTTAATGAGGGAAGAGTTTTTGGACCCCATGGAGCAGATTTAGTAGTAGCGAATAGTATTAAAAATTATAACGAAAAACTATCCATGGACCTAACAGAAAAAACCTGCACTGCAAATTTAGAACTTAGAAAAATAGGCTTTAAACCTTATATTGCACCGGCACTTTCTTCCGGAGCACTGTCATTAATCGCCACTATAACAGGACAATGGCATTATAGTGCCACATATATGGGAGGCGTTTATATGGGCTCTAAAAATCGCTTAACATCATTAGGAACAGAGCTTGAAATGTTAGAGCTCCCTGACCCTTTATTTGCTAGATTAGAAAAAACCTATAATAAATTGAGGGAAATGCTATGATTCATCTATTAATGCCTGGAGACATTTCACAACAATTAGAAAAAATGGTTAATGCTGCTTTAAAGGATAAGAATTATATTGTTATTAAAAATCCTCAGGAAATGCCGGATTTAAGAAACAAAAAACTTCTATTTGCCATAGAGCTTAATTCTATTGGAATTAATATCCCACTTATGGAAATGATGTCTGAACTTACAAAGAGGGGTCAGGATTCATTATTAGGATGTACAGCAGCACTACTCATTCATAGCAATTCTGACCTTTATAGTAAAAGTACTGCAGCTAACATAATTTTCTCAGCTAATCAGCTGGGTTGCAGCTTTATTGGTCATCCCTTAGTGGAAGCATTAGGGAATTTAAAAAATCTTAGGACCTGGCAAAAGACACTAGAACTTTCCCTAGAGGAAATATCCCTAAAATTATCCCACAAGCTGGCTACTCGATTAATAGAGTTTAAGCCAATAAAATATAGAGACCCAAAACTCGCCTACTTACACTCCAGCTTTAGAAAAACATCTAACACCTTAATGCTATGGCAAATGGTAGAATGGGAATTAAATAATTATCATATTGAAGAGCTCTATATAGAAAATGGTTCAGTTTTTGATTGTTTTGGCTGTTCTTATAAAGCATGCTTAGAATATGGAAAAAACAGAAACTGCCGTTATGGTGGATTAATGACAGAAAAAATTATCCCCGTTATCGAAGCTTCTGATGTTTTAATATGGATTTGCCCAAATTATAATGACTCAATTTCATCTAATCTTATGGCAGTAATCAATCGACTTACCACCCTTTATAGACAAATAAGTTTTAATAATAAAATGATATTCGCAATAATAGTCTCAGGAAATTCCGGCAGTGATTCTATAGCAAAGCAGCTTATAGATGCACTTAATATTAATAAAGGGTTTATACTGCCTCCATATTTCTGTTTAATTGAAACTTCCAATGATGTAGGAAGCATTTTAAAGGTAGCTAATATTAAGGAAAAGGCAGGTTTATTTGCAAAGAATATTAATAATATTATATCTAACTAAAAATAAAAAGGGACAAAATTAATCTGCCCCATTTTCTATGGCTCTCGACTATCCACTAAGGTATCATAAACCTTTTCCAAAGCTTCAAAGGTATTGGTGTCTACAACCCCATCAGAAGACAAACCATAATCCTCTTGAAATTCCATTACAGCATCCCTTACCTCTTCATTATAATTACCATCAACAGGTCCATTATAATAACCCACTGTTTCTAATATTTCTTGAACTCTTTGAATATCTGATCCACCATCAACTCCTACATACAATAATCTTCCAGTAAAGGTTTCCCCAATTATTTTTACCTCTGTCCCCAAGGGAACAATATCATATAGTTGAGTAACATCTTCATTCTGCATTCTAACACAACCATGGCTTGCTGCTGTTCCAATAGATTCTGGAGCATCTGTTCCATGAATTCCATAGCCACCCCAGGGTACACTTATCCTCATCCATCTCACACCAAAGGGTCCACCTGGATTCAATGTCTTTTGAATTATTCTCCAGTTCCCATTGGGAGTCGGTGTTTCTGGTTTGCCTACTGCTACCGGAAAGGTTGCGGTAGTAGTATCGCCCTCTTTTAATGTTAATAAAAACTTTTCTTGATCTATAACAATGGTATATGTGGAATCAAAATAATCTATATAATCTTCACTCAGCCCAATTGCATTCCATGTGTCAGGGCCAACAACCCCATCCGCCATTAATCCCTGGGCTTCTTGGTAATCTCTTACAGTTTCAGCTAACTCCTTATCATAGATACCATCAACTTCTCCTTCATAATACCCCAGCTCTGTAAGTCTTACCTGAACATTCTCAACATCTATTCCTTCCATAAATGGACTCATTATTCTTAGAAATCTACTTGCATAAGCCATAAAATCACCCCCTATAAGTTTATGATACATAGGGGGTATGTGTGATATTTAATAAATCGCTTGCACCTTGGTAATTATCATCATAAACAAAAACTCCCATTTCTAAACCTCCAGTTTTCTTGTTTATAAGATAACTACCTGCCAATAAGAAAAGACAAGTGTTATGATTACTTAAGTATATTAACTATGCCACTTGTCCTATGTTTAATGTTATTGTTTTTTGGAGGGTTGTTCAATGGGTAGATTTATCAAATCCAATTCTGCAAATGAAATGATATATTTAGTAAATCTATGAAAGTGTTTATATATAATAACTAATATAGATATGTTCTCTTTTGATTAACTATATATTATTTAGTGTTATAGCATTAACCCATCAAATCCAAACATTTTATATAATTTATACCAATTACTAACTTTATAAATTATATATTAAATTTTACTCTTAAAAAAATTGATACACCAATCACTATCACGCAAACTGAAAAAATGAAATACCACAGTTTACCATCTCTTTTATTTCCAAAATTTAAATTGCTGAACAC
Organism: uncultured Eubacteriaceae bacterium; assembly: GCA_964533275.1. GTDB lineage: Bacteria > Bacillota > Clostridia > Eubacteriales > Garciellaceae > CAZHJK01. The sequence continues at coordinate 65,150 of CAZHJK010000009.1, forward strand.
TATATTTTTAATAATAAAAAACATAGCACTTATTGAAAAAACTAAAGAGAAGTTTATTAATAGAATTGCCGTAGTAATATTATTCTTAAGACTTGAAATTGTGCTTATATTTACTCCAATAAATGAAAATGCAGCTACTAATATAGATAGAAGAATTGTAATATCCTTATAAAATCCTTTAGTTTTTTCAGTATATTTGTTTACTTGATCTTGCATTTTTTCTATATTTATATTGGCTTCATTTATTACATCACTTTTTACAGTTTGTAAAACCTTTGTTGTATTATTAAATTCTTGAGATAATTTATTTTGAAATTCTTCTAACATATCTACTTTCTTCTTTGTACTAGTATATGTAGATTCTAACTCATTTGTAATAGAATAAGTTAAATAATATAAACCTTTATTGGATAATGATAGAATCGTTGAATCAAACGCCATTACATCAACAATAGTACCATAGGTAATAAATTTATCAAGAATTGTTTCTTCAGAATCCTCTTTTTTAAAAAGAAGATTTCCAAATAATAATTTATCTTTATCTTTTTCCTCACATAGTATATCCGGCCTAAACAATTCGTTATATTCTTTATATATCCATAATAAATTATGCTCTAATCTAAATCTATCAGATATTTCAATTTCAGCCTCTATATCAATTTCTTTTATATTTACATTATCAAACTCATATTTTTTTAAATATCCGTTCACATATAACAGTTTAATTAATTCTTCCATTTTGTCTGATTGAATATCATGTAAAGAATCAAAAATCATAAAATTATAAATCCCAGGTTGTTGGCTATCTGGATCATTACTTATTATAATATTGGATAAATTGCGATTTTCATAAACAACAAAATAATTTTTTAGGATTTTTTCAATTTCTTTTTTGTTTTCTTTAAATATCTGCAGAAAATTCCATATTAACTGTTCATTCTCAATACACTTGTTCCATTCCTTTTTCAAATAATTAGTAATCTCTTCCCTAGTTAATTTATTTAAATCTTTTTTTTTCAACTTATATAATTGTAATTCCATTGTTATCCCCCTCTACCTATAATCCCAGCTATTAGATAGATAAACACTAAATATTTTGAACCTAATTTATTCTCTACCTCCCTACCGAAAAAAAGAAAGCTAGCATGTTACCAATGAGATGAAAACCAACCTGATGGGCAACATAGGGGTCACTAAAGTCCAGGGTTGCTGAGTTACATATGCAATCTTTGAGTATAATAATATCTTGTCAACTAGGCTAGGAATAAACTTTAATATCATAAATACTACAATATTAATGCCTATTAATATAAAGCACATTGGATTTTTATCTAACAAATTTGTTGAAATTCTCTTCACATTCCTCCCCTTTTAATTAATTATCTGCTACCTGTAAATCTAGAAAACATTACTACATTTTACAAAAAACTCCTAAACCTTTTTTTCATTTTAGGTAGAGCTATGCCCCCATAATTCTATTTGCATTTTCATTAATACTATCAATGATCTTTACTATTTTCATAGCTTTATCGGTTGTGAAAATATCAATAATACTTCCAATAGATCTAAATGGATCTTCCTGAAGCACTCTCTTATCCATAATTCCATTCTTAACAACATAGTCTACAATGCTTTTAACAAACCTTATCTGCTTGGTATCTAAATTTTGATCACTTAAAAATTCTGAAAAAGCATCATTGACAGCCATTTGATCTAATCCAACCACTTGCCTTACTAATACAGTTAGGGGGGTCTCTCCAAACTCCTTAGTATAGTCTTCCTTTGTGCCTACTTCATTCCACAGGATTTTTTCTAGCGATTTAATATCCTGCTGGGTTAAGGGTTTATTATTTTTCAACTTATGTATGGCAATATGGTCCTGGTGTTCTCTTAGATACTCATTTACTTTATTACGATAGTTTTCTAGATTATTAATAGAATACTCCCCTGGGTTTTCTTGCCATTCTAATATTTCATCCTCAATATCAGTATAATAAATCTTTCTTTTTTCCCTTTCGATAAATTTAATTAATTCCCTTAAGGCTTCCCTGACCATTTCATAATCAAGTATGGTTGCAGCTTCCCAGAATGCATCGGTTTTTATCCTTTCAATGAACTCTCTTTTTTCCAACACTTGGGGAATGGTTCCTATACTGGATAAAACCTGTGCAGTCTTAACCACATTGTCCTTTGCTTTATTAGCATTACTTCCGACCAATTCTGCTAGTTCAATGGTAAGCATTAAATAGTCAAATCTCTTTGCTAATTCATCATCCTCACTTGGAATGATTAAAGGGGTGATATTATCCTTAATCTCCCTTATAGCAATATCCCCAATGTTTTGCCATGCCTTTTCCAATCTATATTTATCTACAAATCTTAGATGCTGCTTTATAACAAAGTGGTCTCTATTTAATCTTTTTATTTCTCCTACTACTTCGGATATCAATTGATTTCTATAGGCAATATACTTTCCTTCTTGATAGTCCATATGCTGTAATTCTTTGATTAAATCCACTTTGGTATTAAATATCTTTTCTGTTATGCTTTTAGTCCCTTTGACTTCCTTCCCATTGGGTTTTGCCCTAAAGAATTCAAAGTTTCCGCAGAAATCAAAGATCAAAAAGTTCTGCTTATCTTTTCCTGGTCCAAATAGGTCCTCACAAAGCCTTGTTCCCCTCCCGATCATCTGCCAGAACTTTGCCTTGGACATCACCTTTTTAAAGAATACCAGGTTTACAATCTCAGGGATATCTATCCCAGTATCTAGCATATCTACCGATACGGCGATCTGTGGCATTTTATCCTTGGTAGAAAAATCATCCAGTAAACTTTGAGCATAATTAATATAGTTATCAATCACAGAAGCGAATTTCCCATGGTGCTCTGGGTATAAAATATCAAAGCGCTCAACTATTTTTACAGCATGTTTATGGTTTTTAGCAAAAATTATAGTCTTTCCTAACTTATCTCCACCTTCAACTTTTATCCCTTTCTCCATTACAATGTTTAGCACTTTATCAATGGTATCATCGTTAAAGAGCCAAGAATTTATTTTGTCACTGGAGATAAAGTCAGGCATTTCATCATCGTCAAAGGTTTCTTCGTACTTCTCTTTATCCTCTTCACTTAATTCATCGTATATTATCCCATCCTCTAAAAACTTCATCTTTGTTTCTACGGTATTATAGGGGACTAAATACTTATCATCCACCGCATCCCCGAGTTCATAGGCATAGGTGGGAACCCCATTTTCTAAATCAAAGATATGATAAGTATTTTTATCAATATCATCCTTTGGTGTTGCAGTAAGTCCCAGTAATAGGGCATCAAAATGATCAAAGATAGCCTTATATTTTCTATAAATACTACGATGGGATTCATCCACGATGATTAAATCAAAATGACCAATGGTAAAGAGTTTCTTTCCTTCTCCAGATTTGGTTTCATCGATGGCATTCATCATAGTGGGGTAGGTGGAAAATACAATTCGGCTATTGGGGTTATCCCCTCCAAGTAGATTACACAAAGACATATTTTCAAGAAGTTGGTTAAAACTATTTTTAGCCTGTCGTACCAGTGCGGTTCGATCTGCTAAAAACAACGCATTCTTCACCCAGCCATGACGAGCTAATACATCTACGATGGATATGGCGGTTCTTGTTTTTCCACTGCCTGTGGCCATAACCAGTAGTGCCTTTCTCTTTCCATCCTCATAGGTTTCACAAACTGCTTTTATGGCTTCCTTTTGATAATATCGATTGGTAATATCATTGCTGATATCTATATTCTGTAAGGATGTTTTATTCCTTCTGCGATCAATCATTAGCTGTAATTCATCTTTGGAATAGATGCCTGAAACTCTTCGAGGTGGATAGGTTCTATCCTCCCAAAGATAGGTATCAAAGCCATTGGTATAAAAAATGATAGGGCGTTGGTGGAAGCTATTCTCTAAACAATCGGCGTATAATTTAGCCTGCTGTTTCCCCTTATTTGGATCAATGCTAGTTCTCTTAGCTTCAATGACTGCTAAGGGCTTTCCATTATTGCCAAAGAGCACATAATCTACATACCCAGTACCACTGCCATAGGGCATGCCCTGTACTTCGTACTCCTCAATACAATCATCCCCAAAGAGCCAGCCTGACTCTTTGATATATAGGTCAATATATCTCTTTCTGGTTTCAAATTCACTAATGGTATCTACTTCAAAATCATCTTCCCTGGATTTATCTTCCCTTAGCTTTCTAAGCTCTTCCCTCAACTTATCATTTTCCGACACCATGTCCTTAAGCTTTTCATCCTTTGAGCCGAGCTCATTAAAAAGGTTTTCTAGTTCTTCCCTTTTCACCTTCTTTTCTGTCCCTGTCTCTAAGATGCTTTCATCAAAGGATGAATCCTGATAATCCTCTGAATAACAATAAGCGACCCAGGATACAAATTGGTGGAGGTTGTGAAGGGATAGAACTGCATCCTCCCTTTTGATGCTACTATTAGTGTGAGCTGCAATATTTCCAAGTCGGATAATATACTTTATGAGGGGAAATAAATCAGGGTCAATGATGTCAGTAAAGGTAGGACTATGGATTAGGCTGGATAAATTATCTTGATAGGGGATCTTCAAGTAATTATCAAAGCGATATACCCACTTTACTGCTAATTCTAGGGCACGCCTAGTAAGTATAGCCGTTGTAGCAGGGCTTACGGCTATACTTTTCTCCGCTTCTATACATGCACCACTCAAAGTATTTAATTTTTCATCCTTTTTTAAAAATGAAAAGTTCGAAACCATAGGACTTCCTCCTAGATTTACTTATAACCAAATAGCTATTTACTTATATATTCTATCTTTAAAACAAATCTCCTTTAAATGCCCTATGCATAAGGCTATTAAAGTTGTTTTCCATTTCGGTTAGGCTTTTTTGAAGTAGTTCCTTCTGTTGCTCTGTTTTTTCTACTATTGATGCGAATTTGTTTTGGAGGTCTATTGGTGGAATCAGAATATCAAACTCCTTGATTTGACTGTAGTTTAGTGCTTGTCTTGTAGCACCTGCATTTTGTTTATTAATTAAATTTTGAAAATATGGTGTTGCAATAGTGAAGCTTAGATAATATGGGTTAATCTTTTGATTTAATCTAATAATACATACATGCTGATTGACATTAGCTACTTTTTCTTTATTCTTATATACCGCTATCCTTCCAATAGATGCTCCAGTAATATTAAGCAAAACATCATTATAATAAACATGACTTCTTCTCATTTTATTGTGAGTCTCATCTGATATATAAGCAATATTATCAAAGTCAATTTTATTCATAAGAATATTTTGACTTCTTATTAATGGTATTCCTTCGCTGAGATATGACTTACTTCCTCCTTTAGGTGTAGAACCACTTGAAACTAACAATGTATTTTCTCCTAACTTTTCAGATGTCCATTGTTTTGTATTTCGTGCTATATATCCAAACATATCTAAAAATACACTTTGTATAAACTCTTCTAGTTTTTCAATTTGTTCTTTTCTTTTATTAATTAGTTCTTGGGCTTTGTCTAAAACATCTACTATTTTCTCTTGAGTTTCAAGTAACGGTAATGGAATTATTAAATTCAATAAAACTTGTTTTTGAATGTGTGGTATTGTAGCCCCAGTACAATTGTCCCTTAAATACTTAAACTTTGATTGAAGAAATTTACCTATATAAGATATATTTATATTATCATTATTTTTAGGATGTAATATTGCCAGAGTACTACCGATTGCCCCATTTAATCCATAGCTTACTGTTCCAGCGTTTGCTCCATCCCAAGCAATTATAATATCATTTCCATTAGCTATGACATTTTTTTCTTCTGGATTACAAAATTTAATATTGTCATCTGTTCTTAAATCTTCTATTTGAATGTATCTTATGGAATCTTTATTTTGTTCAGTTGGTATAACTTTTTTTCCTTTTTTTATAGAGAAAATATCTCCTAGTTCTATATGTTTAAATTTCATTTAATCCCTACCCTTTTATTATTTCTTCTAACTCTTCTATTCCCTTTACAATTTCAATTTCCATTTCTTTGATTTTACCTATGATTAGCTTAGGATTTTCATATTCAACTTCTTCATACTCTATTTCCTTATATCGATTTATACTTAAATCATATTCATTCTTGGCTATTTCTTCTTTATCTACAAAGAAGGATTTCTCTGTCTTCTTTCTATCTGTCTCTTGATCTAGATTATTGAATCGATTGATAATATCAGGAATATCGTTATCCTTTATAGGGCTTCTTTTATCATCTAAAGAATATCCATCTGCCTTCATATCATAGAACCAGACTTTATCCGTTCCGCCTGCTCCTGTCTTAGTAAAGATAATTATAGCTGTAGAAACTCCTGCATAGGGCTTGAATACACCGCTAGGCATGGAGATTATAGCTTCTAGCTTATGATTTTCAATGATTTCTTTTCTTATTTCTTTATGGGCTTTACTGCTTCCAAATAACACACCATCAGGCACTATGGATGCACATCTCCCTCCAATCTTAAGGATCCTTAGGAATAAGGTTAAGAATAATATCTCAGTCTTTTTGGTCTTGGTAATTTTCAATAATTCATCTGCTACCGCTTCATAATCCAATGACCCTTTAAAGGGAGGATTTGCTAATACTAGAGAATATTTATTAATATCAATATTTTGCTGAGATAATGAATCTCTATAATCGATGTTAGGATTTTCTACTCCATGAAGCATCATGTTCATAGCACCGATTCTAAGCATAGTTCTATCCATGTCATTACCAAAGAACATGGAGTTATTAAAATGCTCCTTTAACTTTCTATCAAAGAATAATTCTTGATGATGTTCCCTTAAATATTCCCCTGCAGCTACTAAGAATCCTGCCGATCCCGCTGCTGGATCAATCATTATATCCTCTGGTGTTGGCTTCATCATCTCCACCATCATTTTGATAATGTGTCTTGGAGTTCTAAACTGACCATTGGTACCTGAGGTAGCTATTTTAGATAATAGGTACTCATATAGGTCACCTTTTTCGTCTCGGTCATCCATAGGTATTTGATCGATATTTGTAACGATTTTCTCTAACATCTGAGGAGTAGGTATTATAAAAATTGCATCGGACATATATCGTGAATAGGCGGAGTCTTTATTGCCATGCAAATCCTTAATGAAAGGAAATACTTCCTGAGCTACCACTTCATACATTTTCTGTGCCTCTAGATTCTTGAATTTATTCCATCTTAAGTACTGTTTATCTTCAGGAAATAATCTCTTGTGGTCTACCCCTAATAAGACTGCTTCCTTTTCCTTTTTCTCCTCTTGTTCATCTAGGTTTCTAATAAATATTAAATATGTAACTTGTTCAATCACTGAAAGTGGATTGGTTACTCCTCCAGTCCAAAATATCTCCCATAATCTATCTACTTTGTTTTTTATCTCTCCTGTAATCATAGGTGCCTCCTTAAGTCGATATATAACTATTTTAACGGTTTAAGGTGTATAATTCAATAAATGTTGAAAGGGTATTCTCACACTAATTTCGTTCTTCTGGGCATAGATTATTATACATCGCGATATATTTTATATTTAGTAACATTAAATTGCATTGTTTTAAGTAACTTTACAGTGTGCATCAGGTTTAATTTAGAAAAAAACGGTAATCTTTCATGTAATGAGCGATTGCTAGAATCAATAATAGCAAATACAATTTCAATGCTACTTGGATCAACGCTAGTTTCATTTATAAGCTCTACAAACTCAGGATTAATTTGCATTATAATGTCACGCGCTCGCCTTCTAAAGTCAATATCCTGAAGCATACTAACTGCGGAAATTCTTCCTTGTGCAAAAAGATGACTTAGTGTCGATGAACTTTTCCATGGCTTTACATGAATAAATTGTCCCCTATCTGAAAGCAAATCACAAACTTCTATAGAACTTCCATCTAATTGTACCGTTTTTCTATCTAAGGTTATAATATTATCACACTCTTCGCTCACTCTATTATTATAAGTTTCCTCATATTCTTCGTTTCTACAATTTGGTAAAACTAGATCAGTATCATCAATTGTTTGAACATAATATTTAACTGAATCAGCAAAATTACGGTCAACTTTAAACCAAGCCCCTATAGTTAGAATATAATATTCGTTGTTATACTCAGCTTCAAAGACTACACAATCATATAGCTTCCATTTATGTACTATTGTTTCTCCATCATTGTTTATTACAAAAACTTGGTTTCTCTTAAGGGCTTCCAAATCAAGTTGTCTTTCGTTCAAATACTCAAAATATTTTTCTATAAGTAGGTCAGATTCTACATTCCCACATGGAGTAAAAGAAAATCCACCTATATTCATCCAATCTATTACTTCTGGAGGAGCCAAGTGGAAAGTATTATCATCACATCTATTAATTGCTTGTATTAGTTGATTATTTAATTCTAATAATAAAGTTGGATCGTTTACCATTTGGAGATTATCAAACCACTCAAAGTTTTCTCTATAATCTCTGCTTATATATTTATCGAACAAATTGTCACATAACACACCGAAGTCTGAAAAATTTAATTCATAGAAAAACTGAACTGAGTCTCTTCCTGTTATTACATTGCCATACTTCTCATTTACAGGTTTCCCTGTAACAGTTTTTAATAAGTCTCTTACTATATCAATACCAAACGCTGCCATAGTTGCACTTCTACTTGTTTGAGTCCTTTCATGTATTGTTAGCTCATCAAATGTAGTAGTATCTACGCTACGCAATCTACTTGGGTCAACACTATTAAGGACAACCTTAATTCCAAAATCTTTAACTATAGCCTCATTGTCTAACATAAACCTTCCGAATCCAAATGGGAATGCAAATATTCTATTTTGTCTTTTTATCAACAATAATGCTCGTGTAGATCGATTTAATAAATCTGGAATTTCTTCTGTCACACCCTCTCTTAGAATCTCTATCCAATCTGGACAATTAGAAGAATTTATACCAGTAAAAACTTTTCCCTCTAGTTGGTAATGTTCGCAGATTATGAATTCATCTTGTACTAATTCACTTCTTACTACATTATCAAGATCCCGATAATTTTCTTTCATTAGAAATGCTGTCAACTTTAATTTCATTCAATTTATTCCTCCTTTCATTTAATATATGGAAATACTTATTATTTTTACTTATTCCACATTCTTACAAATTCCCCTTTAAAAAATTGTAATTCTACATAATATGTAAAGAAGAATTTTTAGAATCTATATGAGGTGGATTGTTATTCCCATAGCCTATTGTTAAAACGTATCATTCCATGTGAAATTTTTAGATAACTTTTTAATATTTCCGTACATATATCACTTCTTTGAACATAAACATGTCTTAGGTGATAGATATGAAAAAGGTTACTTACTCTTTTTCAAAAGATGAGTACGCAAAATCATTAGATGAATTGTTAGCAGTATTATTACGGATTATTGCACGGCAAAAGGATGCCTAGGCATCCTTTTGTGCACTATAAATTGAATTTTTATGAAATATGATATTATGTATTAAGGTAAATGGACTAACAAATATGATAAATATTGCAACATATTATTGCGCTCATTTATATTTAGTTATTAATCTTTCAATATCCTCTTTATTCTCTATCCACTCTTCTGAATAGCCACATTGTTCACAAACAAACCTAGTAACTTTAACTGCATTTATAGCCGACCATCCAAGTGTAATAATATTACCTGCTCCATATCCAGTATGTTTTCCTGGAATTTTCAATAAGTTATTCGAATTACATTTTGAACATAATCTGGTATTTTTCACAAACATCACTCCCTATTTTTTAGATTTTCCCCTTCTTACAGTGCTACACCGGGGACGATCCTCACTGTCGCATAAATCTACCTTTGCGTCTTATTATATAAATAATGCTTAGTGCTACTATTATTAATATTCAAATAAGTGTTATTTACTATTTATTGATTATCGGCAATTCACTTTCACTTACACTTTTTTTATCATAGTTCAAATTATTCCATAAAGACTCCAAAGAATTTTTAGATACCTTATAATTAATACCGTTAGAGTTTCTCAATACATCATCCCAATAGGCAATCACAAACTCTTTTCCATCTTCCATATTAAAGCGAAAACTTAAGACTTCGCATCCTACTGTTTCATCTCCATCTATAGCATCTCGCTTTATTCTAATTTCGGAAAAAGCAGTTATTATTTGCTCAATATCTTTGCTTTCTGTTACAGTCATACCTTTTGCTTCCATTGGGACAATAAACTTGAATATCTCAATGTTCTGTACATCCGTTACTTCAAAATCAAGTATCATTGTTACTTTAGAACGATTACATCCAGTAAACGCCAATAATAGAGTTAAACACAATAGGGCAAATATTATTTTTTTCATATCAAATTTACTCCCCTTATATTATTGAATTATAAAAATTTCATTCACCTACTGTTGTGACTAATTTCTCCAGATATAATTCTTTATCCTATACATTCTGAATCATAACCATTTTCCTCTTGGAAGGCTGCTTTCATAAAATTAGTGTTTCTATGTTTTGCCCTTATTTGCCACTTCAAATATTGAGCCTTCTCGCTGGTATCCCTGTTTCTTATAGTACTCATCCACACAGACATAACATAAACAATCTGATTTGGATAATCACTATAAATAAACTCCATTGATTTTTTCCCAATATTTTTTCCTCTGTGTAACTCACTAAGAATGAATTAATTGAACATTTTCTTAAATTAATTGATTGCCAAAGTAACACTTAAACACTACCTAAATAATATAGTATTACAGACTAATTATGCGTTACATGCTGTGACCAAGGAGGAAACATCATGATTGAAACTATATTAATTGCATTTGCTCTATGCATTGATTCTTTTGCTTTAGGTGTAGCCTATGGAATCAAAAAAATAAAAATACCTTCCTTATCAATACTTATAATTTCTATAATCACTATTTGTGTTTTAGGAGTATCCGTCTTAATAGGACATATAATAAGACAATTCATTTCTGGATTCACCGCTACCTTAATCAGTTCTATTGTATTAATTGGCTTAGGTTCCTTTTTTATGTTGGAAGGTTATATAAAATATTTCGTTGCTAATAAAGGTACTGTCATCTCTGATAATAAATTAATGAATCTTTACATTCCAAAAATAGGATTTATTATTGATATTGCTCTTGATGTTAGCAAGGCTGACTTTGATATATCTGGGGATATTAATAATAAAGAGGCACTATATCTAGGTATTATACTCTCCATTGATTCTTTAGGTGCAGGCTTCGGCTATGCAATGGGAAATGCAAACATCTTATATTTTTTAATCATTGTATTCTTTATCAATATAATCTCTATCTCCCTTGGATTAAGAATAGGTCATAAGGTTGAACAATTCCAAGCAAATTTAAAAACCTCCTTATTACCTGGTTTCATATTGATTCTAATAGGCGTACTCAAGTGGGTTTGGTAAGTAGATTCTTTTTATGATTTTACAATTTTGAAATACAATACATCATTCCCATCATACCAGCGATACCAACAACCATTAATATAGGTAATACTTCACCAAAAGTCATGCCAGCAATAAATGCCAAGAGACTAAAAACTGCACCTAAAATATAAAACTCATTTCTCTTAAATATCCCTTTTTCATTTTTCCCACTTACTACTTCACCATTTGTCAAAACATCTATATCTACTCCAAATAGATTTGAAATCTTCATCAAACTATTCGTAGAAGGACTACTTATATCATTTTCCCATTTAGATACTGCTTGTCGGCTAACACCTATCTTTTCTGCTATTAATTCCTGTGAAAAACCATTCATTTTTCTCGATTTTTTTAAATTTGTACCTATACTCATGATTTTATCTCCTTTTTACTAAAACCATATCCAATTTAATGGTTGCATGGAAACTGCTACTATACTTTCAACTCTAGTATCATCAATGAATGATCCGATATTCTATTAATTCTTTCTTTGTGGGAATAATAGCAGTCTATAATTTTATCTTTATTTCCTTCATCTATAAAGGTATGATCAATTCTAAATCCATTTTCCACGTGACTATACCATGAATAGTCTATGTATATTGATAACTCATTTATCTTTATAGTGCATATGGATAGGTGGGAATTTAATTAACTAGTTTCAACTATATTAAGATCAATGATCTCTGTTAGGTTTGATACATGGTAAAGTTAATAATGCAAAGGCAGCCAATACTAATATCCAAGACCTATGCTCATAATTTCTTCCATATCATTGAATATTCTTTTTCATTCGTTTCATCATTTTCTTTTTCCTCTTTAATTTTAAATCCATGCTTCCTATAAAAGTTGACAGCCTTTATATTTTTAGCATATACATCTAAGCTTAAAACGGAATAGTCTTCTTTGCATTTTTTCAATAATTTACTTCCTATACCTTCATTTTGATATTGATTAGAAACAAATAGACCTGCTATATATGATTCATCTATAATACCTATGAAACCTCTTATTTCATCTCCCTCTTCATAGACAAATACAGTAGCTTCTGCTAAGGCCTTCTTCACTAAATCATAGTTTGCCTCCCAATATTCTTTGGAGATAAAATCATGTGCACTAATGTTTGTTTCAAGCCAAATTTTCATGACATCATCTATTTTTGATGTATCTAATTCTTTTATCATTTTATATACTCCTCTAACATCTACTATTTCAATTTATCTACTTCCAAGTAAATAATAACAACTTAAAACTGCTCCAACTTATACCATTTAATGTAGAAATTACATCTTAATATTTTTAATATTCATATTTATTTAGTAAGTTTTGAACAAACTTTGATTTCCACGCTATAAATCCTACCAAAGCTCCGAACATATTAAGGATAATATCGTCTATATCAAAACTTCCTCTTCTTGTGATTAATTGTATTAACTCAACACTGAGTAATAGAGGAATCATAGAGATAGAATAGCTTTTAAAGGAATCTAACTTCTTTATTAAAATTGGCAAATAAACTCCCATTGGTAAAAATAAAATAAAGTTGCCACCAAGATTTCTTATTGGAATATTTAGATTCATACTTCCATCAAATATTGCCATAATATATGTGCCTATGGTTTTAAAGGGAATAATATTTACCGAAAACCTTAAATATGCTAAAAATGGCATACCGTATCCAGTTCCTCTTGAATCTATAAATAATACTACAATTAATGCCAATAAGTAGAAAATAAAACTTATCCCTATAATAATTTTAACTGTTTTTTTCATTATTTCCTCCATTAATTAAATATCACTTACTTCATATAAATCCAAACTAAAATAAGTATAGAATATAAGAGTGTCTTGTAGGTGGTCTATGCTCCTAATTACTACTAGAGGAAGCTGCTACACTTGCTGCAACTGCCGCTGAGATAGCTACTTGTTGTGCGATAACAATGCTTGTTATGCTATTGATTGAGGTCATATTCATAAGTTGATCTGTACAACATTTCTTATACTCTTGAGATACCATAATTGCCGAATACATCATCCGTTGTGCCTTACCTGTTCCAAATGCTCCAAAACCTTTACTGTTTTGTAGGTACTCATTAACTTCTATGATGTCTTCAACAATCTTATCTACATGATCCGTTGTCAGTGCAAGTGCACCTAATACCGCTAACTCAACACCTGTCCCAAACTTATATTTTCTCTCCTTCAATCCGTCAAAAATATCCATTACACGAATACACTTTTCTATGGTATTTTCTTCCCCTAAAGCCAAAGTATGGCTAAGGGATTGTACTGCATTTGCGGAGAAGAAATTACCCTTTAGCTGCTGATAACACCTCTCCATTTCTTCTATCGCCTTATCTACTGTTAGTTCACTTAATCCAAACATTACTGCAAAACCCGAGTCCTCTCCTGAGGTTAAGAATGGATGCTCTTTTTTCATTCTTTGATAGATGTCTTTGGATTTTAAAACCACTCTATCATAATCAAGGGGTTCTACCATATCGGTCATTACAATTGCAGAAAGGGGCAAGTATTGTGAAGATCGGAATTCCTTTTTTAAGCTTTCATAGGCATTTAACACCTCTTGAAATTTATCCTCTGGATCTTCTTCTAGGGAAAGCATCGTTGCTAAAACTAAAAGCGTAATTCCCCTAAATGTAGAAAAAGATCTGGTATTATTTTTAATAATTTTTTTGCTCCATTTAATCTTTTCAGCATCGATCACTGATCCCTGTTCTGTATAAAGACAGGCACATAGTGGATGTAAAGTAGAATTGTCCCATTTAAAATTACTTTTCATAATGTCACGATTTCTCACAAATAATTCTATCCTTTGCTCCATTGAATTCCTCCTCATAATCATGATATATCTGCGTTCAGTGGCGCATCTCATCATCACGCTTTTTTTCTTTGTCATAATATATGCCTAGTACAAATGCATTTTCACCTAGTATCTTCGAAGGCAAAAGTTTTTACCCTATCTATTATTGTGTCAATATGGTCATAGTTTTGATTATTGAAATATTTCTTATAATCTATTCTACAAGGACATCCAAAACTCCTATTAAATTATATAACTTCTGTAAAAACTTCCGTTCATACATCACTTCTTTGAACATAAACATGTCTTAGGTGATCGATATGAAAAAGGTTATTTACTCTTTTTCAAAAGATGAAGATGCTAAATCATTAGATGAATTGTTAGTAATATTATTACGGATTATTGCACGGCGAAAGGATGCCTAGGCATCCTCCCTATATCTTAATAACTGGTTTCAACTACATTAAGATCAATGATCTCTTTTAGCTTTGTTCCTTTTTCCACCCATTTCAGTTCAAAAGTGGCATTATTAATAGCTTCCTTAATAACTTCTAAATCCACCTGGCGATGATTTCCTCCTCCAAAGTCAAACTTTTCATGAAAGCCGTTTAGTTCTCGCTCTCCCTTGGTTTGAAGTTTTTCATCTGAGGTTTGATACATTGTAAAGTCATAATCCAATTCCTTAGGAGGTGTATCCCCAATATATGTTAATTGGCCAGTGGCAGATAATATATTTTTCATAATAGTATATTCCAATGCTATTTCCCAATGTTTACTTAATCCATGGACTTGTAATTTCCCTTCCTTTAAAGGATTGCCATTTATAGTAATCTGTAATGGTCCATTACCTTCTTCATTCTTTTTTAGTTTTGTCAATATCAGAGAGACCTCTCTTTCTTTATCCCTAAGTATATATCCTATCGTTCCAATAAATCTATTTTCTTCCTGCTTATGATATATATTTTCTTCTATAGACCACCGATTTTTATCTATATGCTCCATATAGAACTCTTTCAATTCTTCAAAGGTAGTATTTAAGTCTGCTGTTTCATACCTTTCTATGTAATCTTCTGTGAGCCTTGTATTTTTTACCAATGTTGCTTCGGGAAATATGGGTATCCCTTCAAATTTTTCTGAATCGGACACCGATTGACTACATCCTGAAGAAAATATGATCCACAAAACAAAAAACATGACAAATAGTAATTTTTTATTCATGGTATCCCCCTTATTTTTTGACTCTCTATGAATTTTTAAGGTATATAATATAAAGATTTCAAAACAACAAAATATTTTACCGTTTTTTCTATTTCTCACTTAATTACTGTTTTGAGCTTTTTTTGTAAGAATAATCTGCAAAAAAAATCCAATTACAATAAATAAAAGAATTACCCCAATCCAAATTTCAAAACCAGGATGATGTCTAAGTCTATACACTTCCTCAGCCGTCATACCTTCAACAATCTTACTTTCATTATATCTGTTTATCCATGCTCCAAGATAGTTCCCCATAAAAATGCCAATAGCAATTCCTATAGTCATAAGTAAAGAGACAAGTCGTTGATTCAGGAAAAGAAATAACAGAGCAATTGAACTTAAAAACAAATAGAACTTCCAATTATGTGCTGCCCAACCAAATAAATATTCCGAATTTAAAACTGTAAATGCTACTAAAATAATGATTGCTAAAATAAGGACTTCAATAATGGCATATATTATCCTATTTTGCTTCATACCCCTTCCCCCTTAAACAATATCCTTATTTATCCTATACATTCTCTACAAAGGTATAAAAATCCTTTTAGACCCAATTAATAATTATATATATAACTTAATCTCTCTAATGAAAAAAATAACCATCCGAAAATGATTATTATAGTTGTTCATAATATATTAAATATATTTGATCCAATAATATTCCCCATTGCTAACTCGTTAGAATTCTTAAGTGATGCATTGATGCTAACCGCAGCTTCAGGAGAGCTATTCCCATAGGCTACAATGGTAAGGCCTATTAGCATAAGGGTTTAGATGAGTTATATGTATAGGTGATGATAATTTAATATTCTATTTCACTTTTTATATTTAATCATTATATTTCATCAGGTAGTCCTAAAGATCCAAAGGTTCTAGTTTTTAGAACATGATAAAATTCAAATCTAGAAACTTGAAAATAAGCCATACTCCAGAAAACCCCTACGATTAGAGCTAATGCCCCTAAAATAAACCAGAAATAGAAACTTAGATAAAATCCAATGAGCCACCATCGATTCCCATCTGCCATCTTAAAACTATAGTAGATACACTTCCTTAGTTTTAACTTGGGTTCTTCATACAGAATGTATAGAGCCTGTGAAAACCCTAAATACAGCCACATGGATATACAGATTATTAAAAGCATAACTGCTGTACTTATTAGACTAGATGCTGTAAAACCGCCCATACTCACAATAAGCAAATTAAAAACAAAAATGCCTAGAGTAATTGCAAAGGAAAATAATAAAATACGATTGAAGATTCCTATTATAGAACCTTTGATAAGTAGACTCCAATTCTTGAAAGGATATAAAAATGCTGTTAAATATCCTCTGTCTTCTTGCCTCTTAATATTTTCAATCAAATCTACTATAATAAAAAATAAAATACTTCCTATTAATCCTCCTAGGAAAACAAAGGATAGTCCCCCAGAAGAGGATATAGAAAGTAATGAAAAACCAATCGATCCATCTCTCTTATATAAATTTGAAAGATTTGTTCCTGATAATAGTTCTATAACAAAAGTTATGAACATTAATCCTACGACTCTAATCCAATTATACTTTAAAATACTTTGTGCCCTCACCTTAGCTGCTGAAATCATTTTTGTCCCCCTTAATTGTCTCTCTTTTTTGTAATATTATAACATAGGTTTTATTTAAAATCCTCGATTTTAATATGCAATTTTTAACTGTTCCTTAAATGGTTGACCTTACCAATCTATATTCATACCCTATCTAGTAAGAAATCAATAATAGGCAACTTAGTTTTTAATAAACCTATTGACCCAGCTACGTAATGCGATATGATAAATAAAATAGCCGATAACTCCCCCAAGGGTATTCAAGATAATATCATCGATGTTAGAAGTACGCAAAATAATCAACCCGAAAAATGAAAAAATTGACTGATAAATCTCTATTGTTAAAGAAACTAGCCCAATATATAAAGCAACTTTTTTCAAATTTTTTACATACAAATAAGTGTTATTACTATTTGTTGA
Organism: uncultured Eubacteriaceae bacterium; assembly: GCA_964533275.1. Taxonomy (GTDB): domain Bacteria; phylum Bacillota; class Clostridia; order Eubacteriales; family Garciellaceae; genus CAZHJK01. Next base: position 82,762 of record CAZHJK010000009.1, read on the forward strand.
TTATCGGCAATTCATTTTCACTTACACTACATCATCCCAATAGGCAATCACAAACTCTTTTCCATCTTCCAAATTAAAGCGAAAACTTAAGACTTCACATCGCCCTTATTTGACACTTCAAATATTGACCCTTCTCGCTGGTATCCCTGTTTCTTATAGTACTCATCCACATCAGACATAACATAAACAATCTGATTTGGATAATCAGTATATAAATACTCCATTAATTTTCTCCCAATATTTTTTCCTCTATATTCTGGCTTAACTAATAAATCACAGACATATATATATAAACCGAAATCATCGATAGAACGTGAATACCCGCACAAGACATCCCCCTCATATGCAACATAGGTGATTGAATTTTCTAAAGCTATCCTGTATTTTTCAGACATATTATTATCAGAATAGGTCCATCCTTCTTCATTTTCTATCATTTTCATTAATTTATCTTCATCATCAACTTTCTTATATGCTCTTATTTCCATTTAACTACCCCCCAAACCTATCTTTTTAAAATGTTGAAGGTGTATTCCTAAAAGCAAAAAAGATATTACAATTAGGAATGAATAACATCAATAAATATATCAGACCTACATAGGAAAATCCCAAATGACCTAACATATAATACCTCCATATCATTTGCTTCTGTACATTTTTATAATAAATAATATTTGACAAAGCAAACTCAAAGCAAGAAAGATTATATTATTGAATATAATATATAGCACACTACCAATGCATAAAGATAGACAACTTCCTATAAAATATTTTTCTTTTTTTTTCATAGATATTCATTCCCCCAAATATCATGTTACTACCCCTAATCTTATAATAAGTCTTTTCCTACACATCCTCTGCAAAGGCCTTTAATTAACCTCCATAGCTTCCAGTATTAAATTTTTCACCATTGACCTACACAAAGTATTCGTTCAATGATTGCTACCAATAATGTTGTTACAATATTAGCTACCAGAATTGAACTTTTAAGATGTTTTCTATTTATGGTATTCTCTTTAAGAAACCTATATACAATAGGTAATTCCACCACAATAGTTAATAATAAATATCCGCTTAAGACGATATAGTAGGGACCTTTTTCAAAGGCTGATAACAATGCGTAACTACCACTTATGGGTATATGGCTGTAGGCACGAAGAAGGTAGGGAGCTAGAAAAGAAACTAGATTTGCCAGGCATATAACACCAAGTACCTTTTTTACATTGGAGACTCTACCAAATTTCACAATAACTATGGTTTCTATAATTAAAGTAAGAAGAATAGCCCACGGTAATACTTTTAAAGGACTTATGGTCAACCAATGCCAAGAGGAGTTTGCATATGCAATTGTTGGTAATGAAATAAAAAAAATGGTGCCAACAATTATACCTAGGATTCTATGCTTCATAAATATACCCCATTTCACTATAAAAAATATCTTAAAAACTAGTTTCAGCTATATTAAGATCAATGATCTCTTTTAGCTTTGTTCCGTCTTCCACCCAATATATCCTATCGTCTTCGGGAAATATGGGTATCCCTTCAAATTTTTCTGAATCGGACACTGATTGACTACATCCTGTAGTAAATATAATTAAAATAGTTAAAAACATTATGAATAATAATTTCTTATTCATGGTATCTCCCTTATTTATTTGATTCTTCTAGAATTTTTAGGACATATCTTATAATAATTCTTTATTCTACACATTCTCCACAAAGCGATTAAAATCCTTTAATTCTCAATTAGTAATAAAAAACCCATCCAAAGATGATTATTTCATGATACCCCAGCTCTGTAAGTCTTACCTAATATTTTCAACATCTATTCCTTCCATAAATGGACTCATTATTCTTAAAAATCTACTGGCATATGCCATAAAATCACCCCCTATAAGTCTATAACAAATAGGGGGTGATGTGATAAGGGATATAAGGACGCAAATCTAAATCTTTTATACTTTTTAGTGTTACTTTACTTTTTTTAATTCAATAATATCTGTTCAATTTTTAGCGGTAACTTCTTCAACAGTAGATATATTCTTTCTTAATTCATTAATAGATTGTTTTAATTCCAGATGTCTATTGGCATTTTTAGGTTCTAGTTCCTGAATAAAGGTTTTTATTTCTTTTTGACCTTTATCAAGATCATCTACTTTAATTTGAATTCCATCAACTTTACTTTCAATCCCAACAAATCCATTTTCAAGTCCTTCAAATCTATCTTCAAGTCCATTAAAGCTACTTTCAAGCCCATCAAATCTACCTTCAAGTCCTTCAAATCTATCTTCAAGTCCATTAAAGCTACTTTCAAGCCCATTAAAGCTACTTTCAAGCCCATCAAATCTACCTTCAAGTCCTTCAAATCTATCTTCAAGTCCATTAAAGCTACTTTCAAGCCCATTAAAGCTACTTTCAAGCCCATCAAATCTTACAATTCTAATAATTTAATATATTCTACTTTTCTCATTTTTTTCCTTCTTAAACAAAAAAAATGAAGGCCAAATTACTGAGTATCCTTTTGTCCTCCTAATGACGGCATTTTTATAATTAGTAACACTTTTTTATTATTTCCGTATGATAATAAAAGCCATATAACAAATATAGAGGATAATAAGGAAAGCACCCTCTAATCTTGTTGAGCTTCTTTTAGTAGTAGCTATGATATAGGAAATAATAGTAGCACCTAATAAAAATCCAATATCTAAAATAATTTTATCTTCAATTATTATAGGGTGTATCACTGAAGAGATACCTAAAACCAAAAGAATATTAAATAGATTTGAACCAATAGCATTACCTAAAGCGATATCACTCTGTCCCCTGTATGCAGCTACAATGGATGTTACTAACTCGGGAAGAGATGTTCCAATAGCTACAATGGTAAGACCTACAAGAGTTTCGCTCAATCCAAGCTCTATAGCAATACTTGAACTTGATTTTACAACAAAATCTGCACCTATTATAATTCCTATTAAGCCTATGAATCCATATACAATACTCTTAGGTAGTGTCAGGCTTTTGCTATCATTGGAAAGATCCCTTCGATCCACTTCTTTAGATAGAAATGCCATTTCCACCAAATAGTATAAAAAAACCCCAAAGATAGATAAAAGTATGAGTCCATCACCCTGAGATATTTTATTGGTGGAATAATCCTGTAGAGCAACATCATTTACCAGAATGAACAGCACAATGGTAGCCAATATCATAAAGGGAAATTCCTTAAGAATAGTCTTAAGCTTTATGTTTATTGGTCTTATTATTGAGGCTATACCAACAACAAGTAGGATATTAAATATATTTGATCCAATAATATTCCCTATTGCAATCTCGTTAGAATTCTTAAGTGATGCATTGATACTAACTGCAGCTTCAGGAGAGCTAGTCCCAAAGGCTACGATGGTTAAGCCTATCAGCATAGGTGGAATCTTATATCCTCACTCTTCATTACATGATTACTTCCACTATCTCATAAATAAATTACAAAATATTTAATAAGGGTTTAGATGTGTTATTCTGGATAGGTGATGATAATTAATATTCTTTAGAATCCTTTTTCATAATTTATAATTTTTTACTGTGTATTAGATGTGATATCTCATCAGTGTCTTCAATATATAAAGAAATTTCACCACATTTAGGACAGA
>CAZHJK010000010.1:0-35434 GCA_964533275.1 uncultured Eubacteriaceae bacterium
AATGCTTAAAAATCAAGGGTTGTCAGAAATTTGTACTAAGATTTTTGACAATACCCCCTGGTTTGCGGGGAGGAAGTTATGAAAACTATTGAAATCATTCCTGGCATATTAAATGGTGAGATTAGAATTCCGCCTTCAAAAAGCATAAGTCATAGAGCTATTATTTGTAGCGGACTTTGTGAAGGGGAAAATACTATAAAAAATGTTTTACTATCCCAGGATATATTAGACACCTGTAATGCACTAGAAGCCTTAGGAATAAATATACTTTATACCAAAGAAGACCAAGGGGAGACAAACACCTTAACCATAAGGGGAAACCCAAATCTTAGGCCTATAAAAAATATTATTGATTGTGGTGAGTCAGGATCCACCCTGAGATTTCTTATTCCTTTAGCTACATTAACTAAGGAGAAACTAACCTTTAAGGGAAGGGGAAGACTTGTAAAGCGCCCATTGGATCCTTATTTTGAAATATTTAAAAATCAAGATATACCCTATGAGTCTAATAATAAAGGATTGCCCCTAAGCGTTAATGGCACACTTCATCCAGGAATATACAAGGTGCCGGGAGATATCAGCTCCCAATTTATTACTGGATTAATGCTTGCACTTCCTCTTTTAAAGGGGGACTCACGAATCATTATCACAACCCCATTAGAATCAAAGGGCTATATTGATTTAACCCTAGAAATGTTAAAGAAGTTCTCTATAGAAGTAGAAAATGAAGAATATAAGGAATTTTATATTAGGGGAAATCAAAAATTTAAACCAGTGTCCTATAGGGTAGAGGGGGATTTCTCCCAATCTGCATTTTGGTTTGCAGCAGGAATTCTAGGGGGGAAGATAAGAACCACCCATCTAAATATTAATTCCCTACAGGGAGATAAGATAATAATAGATTTTATAAGGAAAATGGCAGGAAATATAATAGTTGAAGAGCAGGGGGTAACAACCATTGCATCCACAACAAAGGGTATAACCATAGATGCTTCCCAATGCCCTGATTTGGTGCCTATCCTTGCAGTATTAGGAGCTTTAACTAAAGGCACTACAAATATAATAAATGCCCAAAGGCTGCGTATTAAGGAATCAGACCGTTTATGGGCATTGGCTTCCGAGCTAAATAAGCTGGGAGGAAGGGTAAGAGAATTAGAAGATGGACTGATTATACAGGGAGTTGATGCTTTAAGGGGAGGCGTGGTAGATAGCTGGAATGACCATAGAATAGCTATGGCATTGGCAATTGCCTCTATTAAATGCACAAAGCCTGTTATAATTACCAATAGTGATGCTGTGAAAAAGTCCTATCCAAGCTTTTGGCAAGACTTTTCAAGACTAGGAGGTAGAATAAATGAGCGGAGTATGGGGTAAAAATATAGTAATTTCTATTTTTGGAGAATCCCATGGAAGGTCCATAGGAATAACTATGAATGGCATCCCTGCAGGTTTAACCCTTGATTTAAAACTAATAAATAAGGAACTTCAAAGGAGATCTCCAGGTGGAAAGGATTTTTCTTCAGAAAGAAATGAAGAGGATGACTTTGAAATACTAAGCGGTTATTTTAACAATAAAACCACAGGCTCCCCCCTTTGTGCAATAATAATGAATAGGGATAATAAACATAAGGATTATAAAGATTTAAGATATATAATGAGGCCTAGCCATGCGGATTATACGGGTTATATAAAACATAAGGGCTTTAATGATTATAGGGGCGGGGGACATTTTTCAGGTAGACTTACTGCACCCCTGGTATTAGCAGGAGCTATAGCAAAGCAGCTTTTAATGAAGAAAAATATCTTTATAGGCAGTCATATAAAAAGCATACTTAATGTAGAAGATGATAGCTTTGATGAACTTAATGTTGAACTTGAACTATTAAAGGAATTGTACATTAAAGACTTTCCGGTATTAGATGAAAATCAAGGTAAAAAAATGAAGGAGATAATATCTACAGCAAAAAAAGAATCAGACTCGGTAGGAGGAATAATAGAAACTGCCATTATAAATTTACCTCCGGGCATGGGTGAACCCTTCTTTGATTCTATAGAAAGCAGACTATCCCAAATGATGTTTTCCATTCCAGCTGTAAAGGCAATAGAATTTGGCAGGGGCTTTGACATTACTAAGATAAAGGGCAGTCAAGCCAAGGATGAATATATAATTGAAAAGGGACAAATAAAGACCCTGGCCAATAATAATGGAGGAATACTCGGGGGGATATCCAATGGGATGCCTATAATATTTAATATAGCAATAAAACCCACCCCCTCCATAGGACAAAAACAAAGAACTATTGATATGGGAAAAATGCAGGAGACTTCATTACAAATCCAAGGTCGACATGATCCCTGTATCCTTCCAAGGGCAATACCGGTAGTAGAGGCAGGAGCAGCTTTAGTAATCTTGGATTTATTGATTGAAAAGGAGGGGAAGGCATGGATGAGCTAGCCAAGTTAAGAGAAGAAATAGATGAAATAGATAGACAGCTAGTGGCATTATTTGAATCCCGGATGAATGCAGTAGTTAAAATAGGACAGTATAAGAGAAAAAATAAGCTACCTGTTTTAAACTCATCAAGGGAGCAAGAGGTGTTAATTAAAAGTCTAAACTATTTAAAGGATAAAACCTTTGAAAAACCCCTGGAGGAGTTCTTTAGGGAACTAATGAGGATTAGTAAGGAGATACAGGATGAGGTATAAGGTAGATGGCAAGGGAAGGTAGATGGTAGAAGGTAGAAGGTAGAAGGGAATAGATTCTAGTTGCTAGATATCAGTCAGATACCAGTTACCAGATACCAGATACCAGAAAATGACTTAAAATCTTTTACCGATACCATATACCTGATACCATCTACCATATAACCCCGGAGGTGAAAATATGAAACAACTTTATGGTCTAATAGGAGAAAAATTAAATTATAGTCTTTCTCCCCAAATTCACTCCTTGATATTTAGCAAGCTTAATATAGATGCTTATTATCATCTGTTTGAGGTTGAAAGGGAGGATATGGAGGATGCCATTTGTGGTTTAAAGGCACTAAACATTAGGGGAGTTAATGTAACCATTCCCTATAAGGTTGAGGTTATGAAATATCTTCACCAGGTTTCTAAGGAAGCAGAAAAAATCGGTGCGGTAAATACCATTCTTATTAAAGGGGATAAAAAGATTGGTTACAATACAGACTATTATGGATTAGAGCGGTTGGTTCGACATTATAATATGCCCATAAAAAATAAAAGAGTGGTTGTTCTGGGCACAGGAGGAGCAGCTAAGGCAGTGTTACAATTTCTGCTGGATAATAATATAGCAGATATAACCATAGTAAGCCGATATGTAGAGGCAGCTGGTTTAAAATATCAAGATATTAGGGTTTTATCCTATGAGGGAATTAAGACATTAAAGAATCAGGACATTATAATTAATTGCACCCCCTTAGGCATGGATCCCCTTATTGAAGAATCGCCAGTGGGTAAAAAAGTCATATCTAATTATCAATGGGCTGTTGATTTAAATTATAATCCTTCCCAGACTTTATTCTTAGAATATGCCAGAGGACTAGGAGTAAAAACCGCCAATGGTTTATTTATGTTAGTAGGGCAGGCGGTTAGGGCACATGAAATATGGCATGATAAAGATATCCCCCAGGAGTTTGTGGAGAATATTTATGAGGAAATTGAATCTTTTAATTGAAAATTTGACTAAAGATATATATAATAGATAACATTAAAAATCCAAGTAGTTATTAAAAAAGGAGTGGTCAAATGAAAGAATTACTATATGTAATACCACCCGAGGAGCATGGTAGCGAAACCCTTAGAAGATTATTTAAGGAGCACGATGAGGTGAAGTTTGTCTCCTTTATGGGAATTGATTTAGGAGGCAATGCTACAGATGAAAAAATCCCAATACATGTATTTATAAAGGATATGGAGGATTTTTTACAATTCGGTATTCAAACAGACGGCTCAAGCGTTGTTCTTCATGAAATAGCCACCTTAAATAATGCCCGATTAGATATTATCCCTGATTTAGAAGTAAATTGGATGGTGGATTATAATCATGACCTTTTAGATGAAGAAAGTAATTTGCCGGTGGGTACACTAGTTATTCCATCCTTTCTAGTCCATGAAAATAAAAGAGTGGGTTCCAGAGCCATTCTAGATAGAGCTTTTAAATATTTTAAACAATCAACAATGGATTTATTGAAAAATCACCCCCATCTATTGGAAAACATGGGAATTAAGAGTATTGATAAAATTGCAGATATTGAGCTTACCTCGGCAACTGAGCTGGAATTTTGGGTTAAAAGCCCAGAGGATTTAGCAAATGTGGAAAAGCTCAGTACATCCCAAACATTAAAGGAACAATATTGGAAGAGAACCCAGGGGACAGTCCGTACAGCCTTGGAAAAAACATTAATGGAAATGGATAAATACGGATTAAAGACCGAAATGGGCCACAAGGAAGTAGGAGGAGTAAGAAGCAAAATCGGTGTAGATGGAAGATCTAATCATGTAATGGAACAATTAGAAATTGATTGGAAATATACCATAAATGCACTTCAAACAGCAGATAATGAATTATTTATAAGACGACTTATAGTGGATATGTTTCATAGATATGGATTAGAGGTTACCTTTAGGGCTAAGCCCACTGAAGGAGTAGCTGGCAGCGGAGAGCATACCCATCTAGGTGTAGTGGCTAAGTTAAAAAACGGAAAATATAAAAATCTCTTTGCACCAATGGAAGCTGAGGAAGACTATTTAAGTGTTTTAGGCTATGGAGCATTGATGGGTATATTAAGAAATTATGAAATAGTCAATCCCTTTATAACTGCTAGCATTGATGCCTTCAATAGACTAAAACCTGGCTTTGAAGCTCCAGTGTGTATTGTAACCTCCCTTGGACATACTCCAGAAGAACCCTCAAGAAATCGCTCAGTATTAGTAGGATTGGTACGGGATATTCCAAAACCAATAGCTACCAGATTTGAAGTAAGATCACCAAATCCCTTTTCCAATACCTATTTAGTGATTTCTTCCATTTACCAAGCCATGTTAGATGGAATGTTAGCAGCAGCTAAAAGTGGAAAAAACAATAAGGAGCTAGAGAGGGAAATTTCTAAGGAGGATGGAGAAGAGGGTTTCTATCTAGAAAGAAATCGTGCCTATCGAAGTGAGTTAAATGTATTTGAGCATTTCACAAAGGAAGAAAGAGATGCTAAATTCGGTATTCACCCTGCAACACCTTGGGAAAATGTGAATAATTTAGCAAAGTATAAGGATAGGCTGGAAATACTTTTAAATGGTGGAGTAATGACCCAGGATATTATTGATTCTGTAATAGCCAGCACTATAGATAGATGGACCAATGAATTAGAAGGTCGTGTTCTCTATGATAATATGGAATTAATTCGTGAATGCAAAAAGCTGCATGGAGAAGATACAGCAAATGATCTGGATGAAGCTCACTGGAAGTATATAAATCATTTAAGACAAGAGCTTATGAAAAGCTCTAATGGAAATTTATCTATTTTAGGGAGCATAAGGGAAGCCCTTCATAGGGGAGATTATCAAAGAGCTTCAGACTTACAAATAACAATGAATGAAAAGGTAGATGAATTAAGAAATAAATATATAGAATACAAACAGAATCTTTTTGAGTCTTAGGGCACTTTAATATCTAAGGAAAGTCATACTATCCTATGTTATTAAAAAAGGGTTTGCAAGGGAATATCCCCTGCCGAATTCAGGAGGGTGCTCAGGCTGAAAGCGGCAAAGATGATTTTTAGGGTGAATAATGTTCCTTTTCTCGATGACTATGAACAAAGTTCACCCTTAATTTATTAGGAAAATAAATTATTTAAACCATAATAAAGGGGAAATAATAGTTAATAATAAGATATAATGAAATTTTTTAGAAATGCGGGGGAAGGGACTTGAAAAAAAAGGGTTTTATTATAGCTATTGCAATACTAATCATAATTGCACTTTATCTAGCCAACTTTCCCAGTCTATATTATAACCTTAAGGAGTTAGCATCAAATCCAGAAGAAATAAAGGACTACATAATAGGTTTTGGCATATTAGGACCAATTATTATTATAATTATTCAGATTATTCAAGTAATAATATCTCCCATACCGGGGATGGTAACATCCCTAGCAGCAGGTGCTATTTACGGAGTGGTTTTGGGTTTTTTATTAAATGTTTTAGGGGTTTTATTGGGATCTCTTGGGGCGTTTTATTTAGCTAGGAAATTTGGTAAACCCTTGGTCATAAAGATTATAGGTAAAAGGGCATATGAAAAATATAATAAGCTGGTATCAGAAAAATACACCATAGGATTATTTATATTATTCTTTCTGCCGTTTTTCCCAGATGATGCCCTTTGTCTTTTAGCTGGCATATCTGCAATGGACCTTTCAATATTTTTATTTTTTGTAATAGTGGGAAGAGCCCCCGGCTTGTTTGTATCCACCCTTGTTGGTAGTGGAAATATTACTTTATCAATGCCGATATGGATTATTATAGGTGTAATAAGCATTATAGTAATATACTTCTCGATTAAATATAATAAGGAGATTGAGAAATATATTTACAAGAAAATAGAAAAGCAAAAGAAAAGATATCATAATGTTATTGAAAAAAGAAGGGAAAGAAAAGATAAGAAATAAGGGAACAGGGAACAGAGATCAGGGAACAGATGCTAGAAAAGAAAATCTAAAATCTTAAAAGCTTAAATCTTTTGACTTTACTATCGACTAGTAACCAGCAACTAGCAACTAGCTTTAACTGATAACTGATAACCGATAACTAAGAAAAGTTTTTACTGTTCCCTTGCAACTGTTCCCTAATAACTTACAAGGAGGGAAATTCCAATGGAAAATGTACAAAAAACAGCGCTTTATAATGCCCATAAAGAGCTGGGAGGTAAGATTATTGATTTTGCTGGCTGGGCACTGCCTGTCCAATATGAGGGCATTATCAGTGAGCATGAAGCAGTTAGAAATAATGCAGGATTGTTTGATGTATCCCATATGGGGGAAGTTGAGATTGCTGGGAAGGATGCCTTTGAATTTATACAAAGGCTAATTACCAATGATATTTCCAAGTTAAAGGATAATCAAATTAGCTATTCACCCATATGCTATGAGGATGGGGGTATTGTTGATGATTTGTTGGTTTACAAATATAACCACGAGCGTTTCCTTTTAGTGGTTAATGCAAGCAATACACAGAAGGATTATGAATGGATGCTAAAAAATGTAAATAATTATGATTTAGAGTTGAAGAATTTATCAGATGAATATTCCCAGCTTGCCCTTCAGGGACCTAAGGCTCAAGAAATATTACAAAAATTAACGGATACGGATTTATCAACTATTAAATTCTTTTATTTTAACCCCGAAGTAAGAATACAGGATATAAAATGCATAGTCTCCAGAACTGGATACACAGGAGAGGATGGCTTTGAAATTTACTGCGCCAATGGGGATATAGAAAAGCTTTGGGAAAGCATACTTGCAGCAGGCAAGGATGATGGTTTAAAGCCCGCTGGATTAGGTGCAAGAGATACCCTAAGATTTGAAGCAAGTCTTCCCCTATATGGCAATGAAATTGACAAGGATATTACACCCCTGGAAGCTGGACTAGGCTACTTTGTTAAGTTAGACAAGGATGATTTTATAGGGAAAGAGGTTCTAGAAAAACAAAAGCAAGAGGGATTAAAAAGAAAGCTGGTGGGATTTGAAATGCAAAAGGGTATCCCTCGACATGGATACACCATCCTAAAGGAGGGGAACCCTATAGGGAAGGTGACCACAGGATATCTTTCCCCAACATTGAAAAAAAATATAGGCTTGGCACTTATAGAAGAAAAATACAGTGCAATGGGTCAAGAAATTGAAGTACAGATTAGAAAAAAAGTTTTTCCGGCAAGAATCGTAAAGAAGGGCTTTTATAAAAGAGCAAAGTAGGAAAAGATAATGAAGATTTTATAAAAAATAAAAAGGAGGAAAAAAAATGAAGGTATTAAATGATTTGTTTTACACAAAGGAGCACGAATGGGTAAAAGTAGAAGGAGAAGAAGCCTATATAGGTATTTCTGACTATGCACAGCATGAGTTGGGAGATATTGTGTATGTGGAATTGCCAGAGATTGATGATGAGTTTGATGCAGAGGAAAGCTTTGGAGTTGTAGAATCCGTTAAGGCAGTATCCGATTTATATATGCCTGTAGGAGGAACTATAATCGAGGTTAATGAAGAACTAGAGGATGAACCGGAACTAGTAAATGAAGATGCCTATGAAAACTGGATTATTAAAGTTAAGATGACCGATAAAAGTGAGCTAGATGAGCTATTAAGTGGAGAAGAATATCAAGCATATTGTGCTGAGGAGGAATAAAAATGTTTCCTTATATTCCAAATACTAAGCAAGATGAAGAAAAGATGCTGGATTTTATAGGTAAGAGCAGCATAGATGATCTTTTTGAAGATATACCTAAATCCATTGCATTAAATAGAAGCTTAAACCTAGACCATCCCTTATCAGAAGTAGAGGTTAGTAAGAAAGTAAGTACCATGGCAAATAAAAACATAAGTACAGATGAATACCCTTGCTTCTTAGGAGCGGGTGCCTATGACCACTATATACCCTCAATAGTACCCCGCCTTATGTTTAGAAGTGAGTTCTATACATCCTACACACCCTATCAGCCTGAAATTAATCAAGGAACATTACAGGTAATCTTTGAATTTCAAACAATGATAGCTAATTTAACAGGTATGGATGTTTCAAATGCTTCCCTATATGATGGACCCACTGCCACAGCAGAGGCAGCTCTAATAGCCCTAGATAAACAAAAAGGAAATACAATAGTAGTTTCTAAAAGTGTTCATCCAGAAACTAGGCGAATTTTAAAAACCTATATGGACTGTAAGGATGTACAAGTAAAAGAGATAGATATAAAGGATGGAGCCACAGATTTAGAACAGCTAAAATCTACTATAAACAAGGACACCCTTGGAGTAATAGTACAAAATCCAAACTTCTTTGGGGTAATAGAGGATTATACCGATGCCGTGGAGTTAGCCCATAATAATAAGGCATTAATGATAATGAATGTAGATCCTATATCCTTAGGAATATTGAAGACACCAGGAGAATATGGAGCTGATATAGCAGTAGGAGAGGGACAATCCTTAGGAAATCCCTTAAACTTCGGAGGACCCTATCTAGGCTTTATGGCAGTTAAGAAATCCCTGATGAGGAAAATGCCAGGACGGATAGTTGGGCAGTCCGAGGACCATGAAGGAAATCGTGCCTTCACCCTGACATTACAAGCAAGAGAGCAGCATATAAGACGGGAAAAGGCTATTTCAAATATATGCTCAAACCAAGCCTTAAATGCACTGGCAGCTACTATTTACATGGCTACTCTGGGTAAAAAGGGTTTAAAAGAGGTTGCTATGCAGAGCAGTCAAAAAGCCCACTATACCTATAGAGAATTATTAAAGACAGGAAAATTTAAAGAGGTATATAATAAACCCTTTTTCAAGGAATTTGTATTTGAAACTAGTATGGATATAGACCAATTAAACAATAAGCTATTAGAGAAGGGTATCATAGGAGGCTTTAATATTGAAAAGGCATATCCCAATAGGAAAAATCAAATCCTTTTCTGTGTAACTGAAAAGAGAACAAAAGAGGAAATTGATAATCTAGTAAATGTATTGGAGGTCATCCTATGAAAAATTATGATAAGTTGATTTTTGAAATATCTAGAGAAGACAGAATAGGATATACCCTTCCAAAGTGGGAGGATGACAATACCCAAGATATACCCCAGGAACTTTTAAGACAAGAATCCCTAGTACTACCAGAGGTAAGTGAAAACCAAATAGTACGCCATTATACAGCATTAAGTCAAAAGAATTATGGGGTGGATATCGGATTTTATCCCCTAGGATCCTGCACAATGAAATATAATCCGAAGATTAATGAGGACATGGCAGGATTACCTAAATTCACTGCACTGCATCCCTATCAATCAGAAGACAATATTCAGGGAGCTCTAGAGCTTATGTACAACCTAAGTGATAGTCTATGTGAGATTACAGGTATGGATGCCATTTCCCTTCAGCCGGCAGCAGGAGCCCACGGTGAATTAACAGGCCTGATGCTGATAAAGGCATATCATAAAAAAAGAGGAGACTTAAAGCGAACCAAGATTATTGTTCCAGACTCAGCCCACGGTACCAATCCAGCCAGCGCCCATGTGGCAGGCTTTGATGTGGTAGAGGTAAAGTCCGACGAAAATGGAGCCGTTGATTTGGAAAGCTTAAGGGCAGCATTAAATGATGAAATTGCTGGACTTATGCTCACCAATCCTAGCACCCTAGGTTTGTTTGAGAAAAACATAGAAGAGATTGCAAGTCTTATCCATGAAGCCGGAGGACTATTATACTATGATGGTGCCAATATGAACGCTATTATGGGTAAAGCGAGACCAGGGGATATGGGATTTGATGTAGTCCATCTAAATCTTCATAAAACCTTTTCCACGCCCCATGGGGGAGGAGGTCCCGGTAGCGGTCCAGTAGGAGTAAAAAAATCCTTGATGGAATTTTTACCATTACCTATCATTGAAAAGAAGGAAGATAGATTTTTATTAAATTACGACTATCCAGATTCCATTGGAAAGGTAAAGAGCTTCTATGGTAACTTTGGCGTTCTAGTTCGTGCCTATACCTATATCCTAACAATGGGAGGGGAGGGATTAGAACGAGCCAGTGAAATGGCAGTATTAAATGCTAATTATATGCAGGAAAGATTAAGAGAACATTATTATCTGCCTGTGGAGGATATATGCAAGCATGAGTTTGTATTAGGTGGATTAGGTCAACCATTAAGTGGGGTTTCCACCCTGGACATAACAAAGAGAATGATAGATTACGGCTATCATCCACCAACAATGTATTTCCCATTGATTATACATGAAGCTCTTATGATAGAACCCACAGAAACCGAGAGCTTAGAAAATCTAGAGGAATTTATCCAGGTAATGATTAAAATAAGTGAGGAAGCAAGGGAAAATCCAGAGCTGCTTAAAAATGCTCCAAACAACACAGCTATAAAAAGAATAGATGAGGTAAAGGCAGCAAGACATCCCGTACTTAAATGGGAAGCAGCAGAATAGGAGGACCAAGATGGATAGAGACATAATAATAATTGGAGGAGGCCCCGGGGGCTATGTAGCCGCCATTAGGGCAGCCCAATTAGGAGCAAGTGTAACACTAATTGAAAGGGATAAAATTGGAGGAACCTGCCTAAACTATGGCTGTGTTCCTACCAAAACCCTCTATAGAAATGCAGAGGTGCTAAGAACCCTATCCCAAGGTGAAGAGTACGGCATTAGTATAGATAATTACTCCTTCGATGTAGATAAAATTCAAGCCCGCAAGACTAAGGTGGTAAAGCAATTGGTTGAGGGAATTGAAAGGCTTTTAGCCGCCAATAAGGTAGAGGTTATATCAGGTTCTGCAGAATTTATAGATAACCACACTATAAAAATTACAGGAGAAGATAAGACTACTACCCAGCTTAGGAGTAAAAACATAATAATAGCTACAGGATCAAGGGCACTATTACCCCCAATAGAGGGAATTGACCTAGAAGGAGTCTATACCAGTAAGGAAATGCTCGAATTTTCAAAGGTCCCAGAAAAAATAGCAATAATCGGCGGCGGAGTAATAGGAATGGAGTTTGCCTGCATCTTTCAGGCAATGGGAGCAGAGGTAATAGTGGTAGAATACGAAAAAGACATACTACCCCTACTAGACAAGGACCTCTCCAAACGATTTGCCGCCTCCCTAAAAAAAAGCAAAGGGGACGGTTCTTTTTGCTTCCAAAACTCACAGCATACTATAAAACCAATGGCCATTAATACAGGTACAAAGGTTATTGAGATTAAAAAAGAATCCGATAAGCTTATCCTAGTTGCTGAAAATAAAAAGGGTGAATTAACCCTAGAGGCAGATGCTGTATTAGTCTCCACCGGTAGACAAGCTGTGTTTCAAGACTTAAATCTCGGGGCAGCAAACATCAAATATAATAGAAGCATTGAAGTAGATAAAAATTTTATGACCAATGTTCAAGGCGTTTATGCCATAGGAGATGTAAATGGGAAAACAATGCTAGCCCATGCAGCCTCCCATCAGGGAATTACAGCAGTTGAACATATTATGAAAATTGAAAATCATATAGATCATAAGCTCATACCTAATTGTATTTTTGTTTTTCCAGAAATAGCAGCAGTAGGACTAACGGAAAAAATTGCAAAGGATAATAATATTGCCTATAAATCCAGCAAATTTCAATTTGCAGCCAATGCAAAGGCATTGGCAATAGGGGAAGAAGAGGGCTTTGTAAAGGTAATAACGGATATGGATGATATTGTATTGGGAGTTCAAATAATGGGAGCCCATGCCACCGAGCTTATTCATGAGGGAGCCTTGGCTATTAAGAATAAAATGAAGCTAGAGGATATAACCAATACCATACATGCACACCCCACATTATCTGAAGCATTTATAGAAGCGGCATTAAATATAAACCAACAAGCAATTCACATATCACCGGGACGGTTCTAGTGATATATATAGGAGACGGTTCTTTTGATAAAACATATCGGAGGAACCGTCCCTCTAATTTATTTTGATTTTTAACAGGGAGGGATAGAAGTGAGCACAAAATACATTTTTGTTACCGGGGGAGTTGTTTCTTCTTTAGGAAAAGGAATAACAGCAGCTTCCCTAGGAAGATTATTAAAGGCAAGGGGACTAAAGGTATCAATTCAAAAATTCGATCCCTATTTAAATTATGATCCTGGTACCATGAGTCCCTATCAACATGGAGAAGTTTTTGTGACTGATGATGGGGCAGAAACAGATTTAGACTTAGGCCATTATGAACGATTTATCGATGAAAATCTAAATAAATATAATAATGTAACTACCGGAAAAATTTATTGGTCTGTTATTTCTAAAGAAAGAAAGGGTGATTACCTAGGAGGAACAGTACAGGTTATCCCACACATCACCAATGAAATAAAGGAAAGAATTCGAAGAGTAGCTAAGGATAGCACCCCTGATATTGTAATAACAGAAATAGGCGGAACAGTAGGAGACATTGAAAGTCAACCCTTCCTTGAGGCAATTCGCCAAATAAAATATGATGTAGGACCTGAAAATGTCTTATTCATACATCTAACCCTATTGCCCTATTTAGGAAAGGCGGGGGAAATTAAAACAAAGCCAACCCAGCATAGTGTTAAGGAATTAAGAAGTATTGGTATTCAGCCTGATATTATTGTATGCCGTTCTGAAAAGCCAGTATCAACAGAAATAAAAGAAAAGATAGGATTATTTTGTAATGTAAAGCCGGAAGCAGTTATTGAAAATCTAGATGCTGATTATCTTTATGAAGTTCCCTTGATGCTAGAAAAGGAGGGCTTTGCAAATCTTGCCTGTAAGATGTTGAAAGTTGATTGTCAAAATGCTGATTTAGAAGAATGGGAGGATATGGTTAATAGAGCAGGTCGTCTTGAGAAAAAGGTTACAATCGCACTAGTGGGGAAATATGTTGAGCTAAAGGATGCATATCTTTCTATCGCAGAATCCCTAAGTCATGGAGGAATAGCCCATAATGCTAAGGTGGATATAAAATGGATACACTCCCAGGATATTACTACGGATAATGTTGATAAATACTTGAAGGATGTGGATGGAATTCTAATACCTGGAGGATTTGGTAAAAGAGGCATAGAAGGGAAGATTACTTCTATAAAATATGCACGGGAAAACAAGATACCTTTTTTAGGAATTTGTTTAGGATTACAAGCAGCTGTTATAGAATATGCAAGAAATGTAGCACAATTAAAGGACGCTCACAGTTCTGAGTTAGATGAAAAAACTCCCTATGCTGTAATAGATTTAATGCCTGAGCAAAGGGATGTTGATGAAAAGGGCGGTACCATGAGACTAGGGCTATATGCTTGTAAAATATCATATGATACTAAAGCCCATGCAGCCTATCAACAAGAAGTTATTTATGAAAGACATAGGCATCGATATGAGGTAAATAATGAGTATAGGAACATTTTAAAGGAAAAGGGACTTATTTTTAGTGGATTATCTCCTGATGAAAGACTTGTGGAAATGATCGAATTAACTAACCACCCTTGGTTTGTGGCTTGCCAGTTCCATCCGGAATTTAAATCCCGACCAAATAGACCCCATCCATTATTTAGGGATTTTATTAAAGCAGCATTAGAAAACGCCCTCCAGGTCGATTAACTTAATCTAGTAAAATGCAGTGGGGACGGTTCCTACTGCATTTTAACAGTTCCCCCATATCTATACCTAGTCGCCAAGAGGCCCCCTGCAAGTATTATGTTTATACTATTTAATTTTCTAGTATTAATTAAAAAACATATGGTATAATTAATTATCTATAAAGCAGTAAGGGGGGAGCATATGGAGTTAATGTCGATATTTGTAGTAGCTATTATAGGGTACCTATTAGGCTGCTTTCAGATAGCATATTTCGTAGGAAAGCTTGCAAATAATATAGATATAAGAAATCATGGAACCCATAATGCAGGAGCATCTAATGTAACCACAGTTATGGGATGGAAATTTGGGATTATAACAGCATTTGGAGATATATTAAAGGCGGCAATAGCAGTATGGGCGATTAAATTTTTATATCCCCATTCTATAACCCTTGCCTTTATTGCAGGAACTGCAGCGATAATAGGGCATATTTTCCCCTTCTTTCTAAAATTCCGAGGAGGAAAAGGGGCTGCATCCCTTATAGGAATGACAATGGCATTTAATCTTCGAATTGGCATTATTTTAATCATAACAATTGTAATCATAACCATAGTAACGGATTATATTGCCCTAGGCACCCTGGGTATGTTTACTTTATTACCCATATTGTCCTATTATTATAAATATCCTATAGTTTGTATAATAATAGGCATTGGACTGCTACTTCTTTCCATACTTAAACACAAAGAAAATATTATTAGAACCATAAGACATGAAGAGATAGGATTAAGGCAAGTAATTAAAAAAAATAAAAACAAATCACCAGCATAATAAAATACCAATCATTTAAGTATCCAGTATAGGCATCACTCAAAAGGTGAAACAATGCTGGATTTTTTTGGAAGCAAGAGAACCGTCCCCTTGCTTCTTTTTAACTTAAAGTTTAACTTTAAGTTTATTTTGTACTTTAAGGAATTTGTTATAAAATATTATTAATGTTTTATTAAAGTGGGGAGGGATTTAATGAGAATATCTAGAATATATATTAAGGGCAAAAATAAACAGAAATTTGTGAAAGCTGCAGACCTTAATGAAGATATTGGCATAATCGGTAATGATATCCCTAAGAAGGACCATAGACAAATTGCTATTTTCTCTGAAGAAGGCAGAAGGGAAATAGAGAAATTAGAAACCCAGGGTTTATGTACAAAAAGGTTCCAAGAAAATATTACTATTCAAGATCTAAAAGTTCAGGATGTTGTTATTGGAGATAAATTTACAATAGGTGAAATTGTATTAGAGATAACAGAGCTTGGTAAAAAATGCTACAATGACTGCCCATTAATTAAGGCTAAAAGCCCTTGTCCCTTAACAAAAGGTGTAATATATGCAAGAGTTTTATCCGGTGGAAGCATAAATATAGAGGATATTATAATAAAAAATTAACAAAAAAATATATAAGGATATAACATTCACTGTAAATGTTACCAAATTTTATCAAAAAAGTTCCTTCATATATAGTAATATTTACAGCTTTTATAATATATTGCTTTGTTTTTGCAATTGTTATATAATTTAATACTAAGAAGTACTATATTATTGACAAAAATATATCAAAGGGGGTGAAGCGATGGCAAAAGATGCAATAGAAACCGTAAGGAAAGCAGAAGAAGAAGCAAAGACCTTATTACAAGATGCGTCGCAAACATCTAATGACTCTATTCATGAAGCAGAGGTATTTGCTGAACAAGAGTATAAGCGTATTCTTTCAGAAGCAAAAACACATGCAGAGGATATTAAGAGATCAGCAGTAGAAGAAGGAGAGTCTAAGGCAAAACCAATCATTGAGAAGGGGATTGAGGAGGCTAAAGAACTTAGCAACTTAAGCAATGAAAAAATAGACTCTGCAGTCAATATTATTATTGAGAGGATTGTGAACGCAAATGGCAATAGTTAATATGAGTAATTTCAGCTTGTTTGCCTTCGATTCAGAAAGGGAAAATCTTCTCCATGAACTTCAAAAATTCAAATATGTTCATTTTCTAAATCTAAATGAGGATGAATCACTTAAGGAAATAGGCTTAAAAAATGTAGAGGTTCCTGAAAGTATAGTTGAAAACGATGAAGAAATATCAAGGGTAAAATACATAATTGATATTTTATCTAAGTACGACAAAAGAGAAACAGGCATTAAGGCTATGAAGCAGGGGCTTGATACATATGATTTTAAGGAACTTGAACAAAAGGCTTTAAGTATTGATTTTCTTCCAACATATAATCAACTTAGAGATCTTAACACAAAGAAGGAAGCCTTGCTCCAAGAGGTTGCAAGAATAAAGGCAACCATAGATGAGATAAAACCTTGGGTAAAGCTGAATTCTCCAATCAAAAATCTTAATTCCTTTGAACAAAGTGAAGTACACATGGGGACTATTCCTAAAAAGCTTAAAGAAAAACTAGATATGGAATTATTAGAAACCAAGTACACCTACTTTGAGGTTATTAGTGAAGATAAAGAAAACCTTTATATTTTAACCCTATCCTCTAAGTCGGAAGCTGAAATGGTTATTGAAATACTCAGAAATAATAGTTTTTCAGATGTAAAATTAAGCATTCAAGGTAACCCGGAAGAAGAAATCTCAGAATTTATAGAAAAAATTAAATTATTAGAAAAAGAAATAGAGGATTATGAAAAGGAAATGGAAGCCTTAATAGATAATCTACCTGATATGGAAATTGTATACGATTATCTAATGAATAAAAAATTAAGAATTGCATCCTCGGAAAATTTCTTAATGACAGAAAAAGTTAATGTTATAAAGGGTTATATTCCGACAGATATGGTAAACCAATTTACAGAAGCTGTTAAGGCAGCAGTGAATAATGTTTACTATTTGGAAGTAAAAGAAGCCCAAAAGGATGACCTAAATGCACCTATACTACTTAGAAACTCAAAGTTTACCGAGAACTTCGAATCCTTAACAGCTATGTATGCACTTCCTAAGTACAATGAAGTAGATCCAACGCCGTTTTTAGCACCATTTTATTTAATATTCTTTGGAATGATGGGCGCAGATCTAGGCTATGGGTTACTTATGTTAATAGGCACCCTGATGGTATTAAAAAGATTCAATTTATCAGATAACACCAGAAAGTTTATGAAATTCTTCTATTATTTAAGCTATTCAGTTATGTTTTGGGGAATTTTATATGGCTCTATATTTGGAGGCATTATTCCTATGAAGGGGTTATTTAATCCCGCTGAGGATTACAATGCCCTATTGATTATTTCTATAGGATTTGGATTAATCCATATCTTCTATGGACTAGGAATAAAGGCATATGTAAGTATAAGAGATGGAAAGCCATTAGATGCCTTATATGATGTAGGCTTTTGGTATTTAGCTTTATTAGGAGCCATAGGATTCTTATTACCAATGGTGATTACTATACCAGCTGCTATAAAGACCCTATCCTTAGTGATAATGATAATAGGCATGGCAGGTATCGTACTATTTGGAGCTAGAGATGCAAAAAGCATTGGCGGAAGAATTGGTGGAGGGATTTATTCCCTTTACGGGATATCTGGCTATGTTGGAGACTTTGTTTCCTACTCAAGATTGATGGCACTAGGATTAGCAGGTGGATTTATAGCAAGTGCAGTTAATATGATGGCAGATATGGTAGCGGGAAATGGATTTATAGGAATTATCTTCGCCGTTATTATATTTATAGGGGGTCAAGTATTTAACTTAGGTTTAACCCTATTATCTGCTTATGTTCATACAATAAGACTTACCTTTGTAGAGTTCTTCGGAAAATTCTATGAGGGTGGAGGAAAAGGCTTTAATTTATTTAGAAGCAATGCAAAATATATTAATTTAAAATAGGTAAGGAGGAATTTTTAATGACTTTTACAGAGTTTGCAGTACAATATGGAGGAGTATTTTTCGCAGGACTTGGTATTGCAGTAGCAGTATTTCTTTCAGGGATTGGTTCAGCTAAAGGTATTGGAATAGTAGGGGAAGCGGCATCAGGTCTTATTATCGAGGAACCAGAAAAATTTGGTAGATCATTAGTTCTTCAATTATTACCAGGTACTCAAGGTTTATATGGTTTCGTTATTGGTTTGTTAGTTATGGGTAAATTAGATATCGGTATGTCTTTAGCAGAAGGACTTTATTTATTAGCAGCTTGTCTTCCAATAGGCTTTGTTGGTTGGAGATCAGCTATTTCTCAAGGTAAAGTTGCCGCAGCAGGTATTTCTATATTGGCTAAAAATGAAGAGCAGTCAACCAAGGGTATTATCTATTCAGTTATGGTTGAAACCTATGCTCTATTAGCCTTCGTTATTTCATTAATTCTTACCAATGCAGTAAGTTTCTAGAAAGTTTTTAGGATAATAGTTAAGGATGTGAAGCTATGTCAAATTTAGATAATCTTACCCAAAAAATTCTAGAAGAGGCTAAGTTAAAGGCTGATAAAATCACCAAGGATTCTAAGGCGAAAAGTGATGGAATAATTAATTCTAGGGTTAAGGAAGCAAATGATCAAAAGTCAAAAATCCTAGAAAGAGCTAATAGTGAAGCAGCTTTAATGAAGGAAAGAGTCATATCTAATGCAGAATTAAGGGTAAGGGATGAAAAGCTAAAAGCAAAGCAAGAGGTAATAAATAAGGTATTTAAAGAGTCTAAGAAAAGATTATTAAAAATAGATGAAGAAAAGTATATTCAATTTTTACAGAGTAATATAAAGGATTTAAGCTTAAAGGGAAATGAAGTCCTAGTGGTTCCTGAGAACATGAAGGAAAGGGTAAAGTCATTAAAGCTACCAGTAAAGGTATCTGAGGATGAAACCCTGGATTCAGGATTTATACTAAAGGACAATGATACAATACTAAATTTCTCTTTTGACTCCCTTGTGGACTACCTAAGGGAAGAACTTGAAACCGAAATAGCTCGAGACCTCTTCAAAGGATAGGAGTGATTTCATGGATAGAATGGATTTTATCCAAGGTGTATCAAGAACCAGAGTCCTTGAAAAAAAGCTCCTTTCAAGGGCGAAAATAGATAGAATGATAGAAGCAAAGGATATCGATGAGGTATTTAAGGCTCTCAATGAAACAGAATACTCAAATGCAGTTTCTGAAACAAGCAGGGGAGAAGACTATGAAAATATTCTCTCCAGTGAGTTAAAAAGAGTATATAAAACAATGAGAGAAGTTACTGTGGATCAATCTATCGTGGATTTAATGGCTTTAAAATATGACTATCATAATCTTAAGGTAATGTTTAAGGAAAAGGAATTAAATAAGGATTTATCAGAGCTCTATAGTCCTATAGAAGTAATAGACTTTCAAAGACTTAAGGAAGCATTTCTAGAGGGAAATCATAAGGATATGGAGCCAGAATATAGGGAAGCAATCGAGGAAGTTCAAAAGGATTATGAAGTGACTAAGGATCCACAAAGAATAGATTTGATTTTAGATAGATTCTATTACAAGCATTTATGTAGGATGGCAAAGGATTCCCAGGTAGAACTTTTTATAGAATATGTTAAGGATATGATTGATTTTATTAATATAAGATCATCCATCAGATTAAAAAAACAAGGTAAGGATATGACATTCTTCGAGGATGTAATAATACCTGATGGAAACATAGACAGGGATGATATCCTCTTTACCCTAAACGATTCTATAGAAAATATGATGCAGAAATTTAGAAACTCTAGGATCAGTCCCGGATTATTAAAGGGTTTAGATTCCTATAGGGAGACAAATCGACTATCGGATTTTGAAAAATTTATGGACAATTATCTAATGGAAATAAATAAGCCATCCAAATATGTAAATTTCGGACCGGAACCCATTTTTTCTTATATCGTCGCGAAGGAAACAGAAATTAAGATATTAAGAATTATAATGGTTTCAAAGCTAAATAATATTTCTCCAGATGCCACAAGGGAAAGGGTGCGTGATTTATATGTTTAAGATTGCTGTTGTTGGAGACAAAGATTCAATCCTTGCCTTCAAAGCGCTAGGGGTTGATGTATATACTGTATATGGTAGTGAAGAAGCAAGAAAAACTGTGGACACCATCGCCCGAAATAACTATGGTATTATTTTTATAACTGAGCAAACAGCCAGTTTAATACCAGATACCATAGAACGATATGATAATGAGATAATCCCTGCGGTAATACTCATACCAAGTAATCAAGGCACCTTAGATATAGGTATGAAGAGGATAAATGAGAATGTGGAGAAGGCCGTAGGATCAAATATTTTATAGAAGGAGAGGGCTTATCTTGAAGGTTGGAAAAATAATAAAGGTATCTGGCCCCTTAGTTGTTGCGGAGGGGATGGATGAAGCTAACGTATATGACGTAGTTCAGGTTTCTGAAAATAAGCTAATTGGTGAAATTATAGAAATGAGGGGTGACAAGGCCTCCATTCAAGTATATGAAGAAACAACAGGAATAGGTCCTGGTGACCCTGTTTATACCACTGGAGAACCTCTTTCAGTAGAATTGGGACCAGGATTAATTGAGGCTATGTTTGACGGAATACAAAGACCACTAGAACCCCTAAGAGCATTGGCAGGAGACTTCCTTTCCAAGGGAGTTGAAATACATAGTCTTGATAGGGAAAAGAAATGGTATTTTACACCCACTGTAAAAGTTGGGGATAAGGTAGAAGAGGGCGATGTTATTGGTACAGTGCAAGAAACTCCCATAGTACTTCATAAGATTATGGTACCCTTTGGTGTATCCGGTGAAGTAACAGATATTAAAGAGGGAGAATATACAGTAGTAGATGAGGTTTGTACCTTAGATGGAAATAAGAAGCTACAAATGATGCAAAAATGGCCTGTAAGAAAGGGTAGAGGATATAAAAGAAAATTAAATCCTACAGTTCCCCTACTTACCGGACAAAGAGTAGTAGACACATTCTTCCCTGTATCTAAGGGTGGAACAGCTGCTATCCCAGGTCCCTTTGGATCCGGAAAAACAGTTATTCAGCATCAGCTTGCTAAATGGGCTGACTCAGAAATAGTAGTATATGTAGGCTGTGGCGAGCGGGGTAATGAAATGACCGATGTTCTTATGGAATTCCCAGAGATAATAGATCCAATAACCGGGGAGTCCCTAATGAAAAGAACCGTGCTTATAGCAAATACTTCAAATATGCCTGTTGCCGCCCGTGAGGCATCAATATATACAGGTATAACCCTAGCCGAATATTATAGGGATATGGGTTATTCAGTCGCTATTATGGCTGACTCAACATCTAGATGGGCAGAGGCACTAAGAGAAATGTCCGGAAGACTTGAGGAAATGCCTGGTGATGAAGGATATCCAGCATACCTAGCTTCCCGTGCTGCTGACTTTTATGAAAGGGCAGGTAAGGTTGTATGCTATGGTGGAGATGATAGAGAAGGTGCTATAACAGTTATTGGTGCCGTTTCCCCTCCGGGAGGAGATATATCTGAACCGGTATCCCAAGCAACCCTAAGAATCGTTAAGGTGTTCTGGGGATTGGATTATGCTCTATCCTATAGGAGACACTTCCCAGCCATAAACTGGTTAAACTCCTATTCGCTATATCAACCAAGTATAGATAAATGGATGGATGAAAATGTTGACCCAGAATTCGCATCCAATAGGGCAAAGGCAATGAACCTGCTTCAAGACGAATCAGAATTACAAGAAATTGTAAGACTAGTAGGTAGGGATTCTCTTTCCGAGGAGGACCAATTAAAACTAGAGGCTACTAAGTCCATAAGGGAGGATTACCTGCAGCAAAATGCCTTCCATGAGGTAGACACCTTTTGTTCCTTTGCAAAACAAAACCTAATGCTTAAGCTAGTATTAGAATTCTATGATCAAGGAATAAAAGCATTGAAGAAGGGTGTTTATATCAAGGAAATTGAAAAATTAGCTGTAAGGGATAAAATTGCCAGAGCTAAATATATTCCAGAGGATAATATAGAAGAAATAGAAAAGATAACAGAAGAATTAATAGCTAATATTGATAACCTAATAAGCAAAGGAGGTATCCTTGATGCTTAAAGAATATAAAACAGTAAGTGAAGTAGTAGGTCCTTTGATGGTTGTTGAAGGAGTAGAAGGAGTTAAATACGAAGAGCTAGTTGAAATAGAGATACAAACAGGAGAGAAAAGACGGGGTAGAGTTTTAGAGGTAAGCGGAGATAAGGCTATGATACAGCTCTTTGAAGGCTCCTCGGGCATAAACCTAAAGAAAACCAGCGTAAGATTTTTAGGAAAACCCCTTGAATTAGGAGTTTCTCCCGATATGATTGGAAGAATATTTGATGGTTTAGGTCGTCCTAAGGATGATGGACCAAAGATTATTCCTGAGAATAAAATAGACATTAATGGTGTACCAATGAACCCAGTATCACGGGACTATCCAGATGAATTTATTCAAACAGGAATTTCCTGTATTGATGGATTGAATACCTTGGTTAGAGGTCAAAAGCTACCTATCTTCTCAGGATCAGGACTACCCCATAATGATGTTGCAGCTCAGATTGCAAGGCAGGCAAATGTAGTAGGTACCGATGAAAAATTTGCCGTTGTATTTGCTGCTATGGGTATTACCTTTGAGGAAGCACAATTCTTTATTGATGACTTTACAAGAACAGGTGCTATAGATCGTGCCGTATTATTTATGAACTTAGCTGACGACCCAGCTATTGAAAGAATTGCAACACCACGGATGGCACTTACCTGTGCAGAATATCTAGCCTTTGAAAAGGATATGCATGTTCTAGTTATCCTAACAGATATGACTAACTATGCAGAGGCCCTTAGGGAAACCTCAGCAGCTAGAAAGGAAGTACCGGGAAGACGGGGATATCCAGGATATCTTTATACTGACCTTTCAACCATATATGAAAGAGCCGGTAAGATTAAAGGAAGAAAGGGTTCCATAACCCAAATACCAATCCTTACTATGCCTGAGGATGATATTACCCATCCAATCCCTGACCTTACAGGATATATTACAGAGGGACAGATAATTCTTTCCAGGGATCTATATAAAAGAGGAATTCAACCTCCTATAAATGTTGTTCCTTCCCTATCAAGACTTAAGGATAAGGGTATAGGAAAGCAAAAAACAAGAGAAGACCATGCGGATACTATGAACCAATTGTACGCAGGTTATACATCAGGAATAGAGGCAAGGGAATTGGCGACCATACTTGGGGAAACCGCACTATCCGATGCGGATAAAGCCTTTGCCAAATTTGCAGAAGCCTTTGATAAAGAGTATGTAAATCAAGGCTATGAAAACAATAGAAATATTAAAGATACCTTAGATTTAGGCTGGGAGTTATTAAAGATCGTTCCTAGAAGTGAACTTAAGAGAATTAGGGATGAATACCTTGATAAATATCTTCCATTGGATGACGAAGGGGCTGAGTAGATGGCTAAGCTAAATGTGAATCCTACTCGGATGGAGCTCACCACCCTTAAGAGAAGGTTAAAAACCGCTAGCCGTGGTCATAAACTTCTTAAGGATAAGCAGGATGAGTTAATGAGAAGGTTCATCGAGTTAATAAGAAAAAATAAAGATCTTAGGATGGATGTAGAGCAAGAACTTCAGGGTTCCTTTAAGGATTTTTTATTAGCTAGTGCAGCCATGTCCCCAGAAATGCTAGAGGAGGCAGTAGCCTTTCCCAAGGAAAGCATTTCAGTGGATATAAAAAAGAAGAATGTTATGAGTGTAAATGTACCGGTTATGAATTTTATTCGAAAGCTGGAGGGGGATGAAGGTGCAATATACCCCTATGGTTTTGCTCAAACTTCTTCCGAATTGGATGATGCCATATCCAAGCTCTATGCTATAATGTCCAAGTTATTGGAATTAGCTGAAGTGGAAAAAGCCTGTCAACTAATGGCAAATGAAATTGAAAAAACAAGAAGAAGGGTAAACGCACTAGAATATAGAACAATACCTGATCTAGAAGAAACCATAAGATTTATTAGAATGAAGCTAGATGAAAGCGAAAGAAGTACAATTACCCGACTTATGAAGGTTAAGGAATTAATTAATAAAGAAGCATAATCAGACTGTAAATCAGCCTGACCGGGGCGGACCATAAGGTTCGTCCTTTTCATTAGCCTTATATAAATATTTATAAATATTTTTAGACATACTATAAAATAGCAAAGGAGGGAAAAGAATGAAAAGGGTTAAGGTAGAGGTATGTGTAGGAACCCATTGCACTATGATGGGAGCCATGAACATTATTGAGTTAATAGATGATATGAAGAGGGAATATCAAGACCAGGAGATAGAAGTGGAAACAGTAAAATGCTTCCAGGATTGTAAAGAAGCAAGAGTAGCCCCTGTGGTAGTGATTAATGGAGATAAAATACATAATGCCACCGCTGAAAGAGTAATGGCAAAGATAACGGAAGTGATTAAGGGATGAAGGGAATATATACACCAATAACTAAAATTAGGAGGCAGGTATTTGCAGAAGTCGCAAGAATTGCCTTTGAAGAGGATGAAGATTATAGCAAGTTAGACGAAGCACCCTTTAAGATACTACCGGGAGAGATTGCCCGTTTTAGAGATAGTATATTTAAGGAAAGATCAATAGTAGGGGAGCGTATTCGCTTAGCAATGGGATTATCCCTAAGGAGAGTTGATGAGCATTCTAGGGTATCCTTAGATGCAGAGAAGGTCAATGTTCCCCATAGAATACACACCCATCCTTTGGTCAATGTAATAACCTTTGCCTGTGAGGCATGTCCTACAAAATCATTTTATGTAACAGATAATTGCAGAAAATGTTTAGCACATCCCTGTGTAACAGTTTGTCCTGTAAATGCTGTAAGCCTGCAAAAAGACAGAGCATATATAGATAAAGAGAAATGTGTGAAGTGTGGAAAATGTAAGGAAGTATGCCCCTATAGCGCAATTGTATCCTTTGAGCGTCCCTGTGCAGTGGCATGTGGAGTTGATGCCATTGAAAGTGACCATTTAGGGCGAGCAAAGATAAATGAAGAAAAGTGTGTGGCATGTGGAATGTGTATTGTAAATTGTCCCTTTGGAGCAATTGCAGATAAATCTGAGATATTTCAATTGATCAAGGCACTTAAGGGAGGAAAAAAGATCTATGCAGAGATCGCACCATCCTTTGTGGGACAATTTGGACCCTTAGCTACACCGGGTAAAATCATTTCAGGTCTAAAACGACTGGGGTTTGAGGATGTGGTTGAAGTAGCCTTAGGAGCAGATGTTGCATCCATACATGAGGCAGAGGTATTTGTGGAAACTGTACCGGAAAAGCAGCCCTTTTTAGGAACCTCCTGCTGTCCCTCTTGGACAATGACCGTGGAAAAGTTTTTCCCAGAGCTAAGGGAAAATATATCCTCCTCCCACACACCTATGGTAGAAACAGCTAAAACCATTAAGGAGAAGGATCCTGAAGCAAAGATAGTATTTATTGGTCCTTGCATATCTAAAAAACTAGAAGCCTTAGAAACAGAGGTTACAGATTATATAGATTTTGTCATTACCTTTGAAGAACTGATAGGAATGTTTGTGGCAAAGGATATCGATTTGGCTGATATAGAGGAGGATATTAAAATACAGGATGCTTCGGTCTTTGGCAGAGGATATGCTAATTCCGGAGGGGTAGCAGATGCTATTATTAATAATATTCAAAGACTATATCCAGATAGAAAAATAGACTATGCCCAGGCAGATAGTCTTACCGATTGCAGGAAAATGCTAGCAATGGCAAAGGCAGGAAAAAGAGATGGCTATCTTATCGAAGGGATGGCATGCCCAGGAGGCTGTATAGGCGGACCTGGAACAGTACTTCCAACTGTTAAGGGAGAAAGAAGAGTAAGGGAATTTGCAAAGACATCACCTTACCCAACAGCATTAGATAATCCACATTCTAATGATAGGATTTAGGTTTTACTGATAACCGATAACTGATAACTAATTGTTGAAGATATTTTTTTCCATTGTTCGCGTTTTTTTGACAATATTATATATATAGGAAAGCAATAACTGTGGATAAACCCACCAAAAATTGTGGATAATGTGGATAAAGTTGTGAATAGATTGTATGTTCGATAGGATTTTTTTGAAATTTGGTAAAAAAGAAGAGAATAGAGTATAAATATTTAGATAATAAAGTTGTGGACAAGTAAATGTGGATAATGTGGATAATAGGAATACTTTTATATTATGAAAAATATGGTATAAAATATGGAACAAACAAATAGATTGGCACAATAATGTTTGATATTTTTATTTAATGATGTGCTCTTTTATTATTTTTTTTAAATTCTCATATATAGAAAAATAGTATTTTTTAGAGGATTTTTTAAACTTATGGAGAAATAATTAAGTGAGAAAAGCATAAGATTTAAATAGAAATAAGGAGGTGTGCCCATATGAAAACACAATTTACCATTGCTTATAGATGCGTACAATGTGGAAAAATTGAATTTAGACATATATCAATTTTTGAATTATCAGGGAAAAAATCTTTAAAGATAAATTGTCCCTGCTGTGACTATGCGGCACTCGTAATTCAAACAAAGGACTATAAAAATTTTATGATTAATATAGAATGTGTTATATGTAATGTTCCCCATATTTACTATTTTTCCCTAAGAGAAATATACAATAATGATGAACCCATAGTATTATGCTGTACTGATTATGAATTAGAATTATGCTTTGTAGGAGAAAAGAATAGTGTAGAAAAGACTGTGGATAAATATGAACAGGATTTAGAAGAATTTATTAATGAATTAGGATATGATGATTACTTTGTAAATAGTGAAATAATGATGGAATGCATTAATATCCTGCACGATTTAGCCGAAAAAGAGGATATTATATGCGAATGTGGAAAAAGTGATGTTGGGATTACATTATTATCCGACAGCATAGAATTAAGATGCCAGCATTGTAGAAGTGCTTACATTATACCAGCAGAAAATAGAAAAGATGTTGAAAACCTATTGAATATTAATACCATCTTTATAGAAAAGAATAATAGTATAGCCCCCTGGGATAGCCTTCATATGGACCCAAAGAGATAGAAGCAAAAGAAGCAAGGGGACGGTTCTCTTGCTTCCATAAAAGATTTAATCCCTATTTCCTCTGCCCTAAAGGAATTCCAAAATCTATAAACTAGTATCTAATATCTATTAACTAGCGACTATCTTCTATGTCCTTTCAACAATAAATGTTTTAAAATTTTCCATTTTGGTATATAATACAATTGAATATGGAGGTGTTATGTTGGGACAAGTTGATTTAACAAAAAAGAATGTAATGCAACTAAGAGAAATAGCCAAGGCATTAAATATTAAGTCGGTAACAAAGTATAAAAAAGATGAATTAATAACCCTTATTATGAATAATAAAGATGTTACCAATAAGGAAGAAGCTCACCCAAAGGAGCAGAAATCAGAAAACACAAACTCTTCAGAGAAAAAACCCAACGGGAACAACAACAATAATAAAAATATAAAACCCAAATACCCAAAGTTAAAGGATTCTATTGAGGATGCTAAAACAAGGGTAGGAGTATTAGAAATACTATCTGAAGGAAGCTTTGGCTTTTTAAGAGCAGAAAATTATCAATCCGGAGATAGGGACATATATGTATCCCACTCACAGATTAGGAGATTTAATCTAAAAACTGGTGATAAAATTATAGGCAAAATAAGGCCTCCAAAAGAAGGAGAAAAGTACGATGCCCTTCTCTTTGTGGAAGGAGTAAATGATGACCAACCTGAATCAGTAGTGAATCGTCCTTCCTTTGATCATCTCACACCGATTTTCCCTAATAAACCGATAAAATTAGAATATGATATGAAGGATCTATCAACACGATTGATAGATGTTATTGCGCCTATTGGTAAGGGACAAAGAGGATTAATTGTAGCTCCCCCCAAGGCAGGAAAAACAATTCTATTAAAAAAGATTGCCAATAGCATTTCAGCTAATCACCCAGAAATGGAAATGATAGTATTATTAATAGATGAGAGACCTGAAGAGGTAACGGATATGCAACGCTCCATAAAGGGAGATGTTATTTATTCTACCTTTGATCAATTGCCTGAAAACCATATTAAGGTTGCAGATATGGTATTAGAAAGGGCTAAGCGATTAGTTGAGCAAAAAAAGGATATTGTGATACTTTTAGACAGTATTACTAGACTGGCAAGGGCTAATAATATGGTAGTACCCCCATCGGGAAGAACACTTTCCGGAGGATTAGATCCAGGTGCCTTACATAAACCAAAAAGGTTTTTTGGAGCAGCTAGAAATATAGAAGAAGGGGGTAGCCTGACCATTTTGGCAACTGCCTTAGTAGATACAGGAAGTAGAATGGACGATGTTATATTTGAAGAATTTAAGGGAACCGGAAATATGGAGCTTCATCTAGATCGTAAGCTTCAAGAACGCCGTATTTTCCCTGCTATTGATATTAATAAGTCTGGTACAAGGCGAGAGGACCTATTGCTGACTAGGGAACGACTAGAAGCTATTTGGGATATTCGAAAGGCAATGAATAATATGCCCGTATCAGATGTAACAGAAATACTTATTAGATATCTTTCCCGTACTAAAAGCAATGAAGAATTCCTATTTAATATGAAAAATATTCTAATGGACTTAAAATAAGATATGACCCTATATGTAGGGAACGACGCCCTCGTCGTTCCGATATGCATTTAAACAACGGAACTGTGAGGGCACAGTTCCCTACTATCAACCTACTATCAACTAAAACTTGCAGAAAAAATAAATATTATGGTATAGTAATATCAATACTATTGTCAAGTATATGATATTCTGTTATAATACTAAAAGTGTGTGATGAACATATTAATAATGTAATAACGATATGATATTAAGGCAAGGAAAGAGGTGAAACCACAATGAAAGAAGGACTTCATCCAAAATATGGAAAAGCAACTGTAAAATGTGCTTGTGGTAATACTTTTGAAACAGGATCTACTAAGGAAGAATTAAAGGTAGAGATTTGTTCTGAATGCCATCCATTTTTCACAGGAAAACAAAAACTTGTAGATACAGGCGGACGTGTAGAGCGATTTAAGAGAAAATATGGTATGAAAGAAAAAGCTGAATAAGTTTGTAATTAAAGCTGACCTGTAGGTCAGCTTTTTGACTAAAAATGAATTATTAATGTAGGGAACGCATTTCATGCGTTCCGCAATGACCCTGATTAAAAGCTATAATATAGGAAACTTATTATATGCATATCGACGAAATTAAAAAGATAATGGAAGGCATACAATGCCATCCCTACAAAGATATTAATATAATATATAGGTAGGGAAAGCTTTCCATGGGTTCCGCAAATTTCAAGAGAATGAGGTTAATACAATGAGTTATCCTCAAAGGAAAAATAATCGTTTAAAAAATTATGATTATTCACAATCAGGGTATTATTTTATTACTATATGTACTTATAATAAATACAACATATTTGGGAGAATAATGGATGGGACAATGGTATTAAATAAAAATGGTAGTATTGTAAAATTCCATATAGATAGATTAAGTTCTTTATATAAAGATATTAATATTGATAAGTATATTATAATGCCAAATCACCTACATATGATTATTATAATAAAAGGTAGGGAACGCATTTCATGCGTTCCGCAAAAAGAAATTGAATCTTCAAAAATGTTGTTACCCAAAATAATACAATCATTTAAATCATCTATTACTAAGGATTATAAAAAAGAAATAAAAAACGGAACGCATACAATGCGTTCCCTACAAATATGGCAGAAATCTTTTCATGATCATGTTATTAGAAACTATATAGAATATCAAGAGATATGGAAGTATATAGATGAGAATCCCCTTAAATGGGAATTAGATAAATATTATAAACAGTAAAGAACGCATTTAATGCGTTCCGTCTAAGGAGCAATACCATGAATCCATTATCCATACATAAAGCAATAATAGAAGCTACCCAAATACTAAAGCAAGCAAATATCCAAACCCCTCGATTGGATGCTGAGGTTATCCTTGCCCACCAATTAAACTGGAAACGGTTAGATCTTATTACTCGATCTAATGAGACTTTGGATAGGGAGCAGCAAGATACATTTTACAAAAAAATAAATCAAAGAGCCCAGGGTGTACCCGTACAATATATTACAGGACTACAGGAATTTATGGGACTTGATTTTAATGTATCTCCAGATGTTTTAATTCCCCGCCCTGATACAGAAATATTAATAGAGGCTGCTATAGAGGAAGCAAATTCTATGAAATCACCCTTGACCATAGTAGATATTGGAACTGGAAGCGGTGCTATAGCTCTTTCCCTGGCACATTTTATAAAGGGCTCCAAAGTTCATACAATAGATATCTCACCAAGGGCATTAGAGGTGGCCAAGGGAAATGCAGTAAAATTATCCTTACAAGATAATGTAAGCTTTTTTTTAGGTGATGTTTTTTCTCCCCTTGGAGAAGAATTTTATGGAAAGGTAGATTTATTAGTATCTAATCCTCCCTATATTCCAAAGGATGATATTTTAAAGCTTCAAAGAGAAGTAGGCTATGAGCCGGAACTGGCATTAGACGGTGGCTTAGATGGACTTGACTTTTATAGAAGGATAATTAAAGAGGGGCAAAAATTCCTGTCTTCCCAGGGAAGAATTCTATTTGAGGTAGGTCATGATCAAGCCCAAATGGTGGAAAATATACTGAGAGAATATGGGTTTAAGTATGTTATAATAAAAAAGGACCTATCAGGAATAGAAAGAGTAGTTATAGCCAAAGTTAATTCTTAAAAATTATTTTGATTCTTAAAGAGAAGTTTATTTAAAAATAAGGGGTTGCAGCAATTTATGAAGAAACTATTGGAGATTTTTTTAATATACTTAAAAATTGGAGCATTTACAATAGGTGGGGGTTATGCAATGCTACCCCTTATTCAAGTGGAAGTGGTAGATAAAAAGAAATGGATGAGTACAGATGAATTTATGGATATGTTTGCAGTTATTCAGTCGGCACCTGGTCCCATAGCGGTGAATAGTGCAGTTTTTCTTGGCTATAAAATAGGTAAGGTAAAGGGATCAATCGCAGCCACTTTAGGGGCTGTAATTCCATCCTTTACTATAATCTTGATAATTGCGATATTCTTTAAAGATTTTAGAAGCTTTTCCTTTGTAGAGGGTGTA
This sequence comes from uncultured Eubacteriaceae bacterium, assembly GCA_964533275.1. Classification (GTDB taxonomy): domain Bacteria; phylum Bacillota; class Clostridia; order Eubacteriales; family Garciellaceae; genus CAZHJK01. The sequence goes on from CAZHJK010000010.1 coordinate 31,593, forward strand.
TTTAAAGGAGTAAGACCTGCCGTTGTGGCACTAATAGCAGCAGCAGTATATAAATTATCTAAGTCTACAGATCTTACAAAGGGTACTATAGCCCAATTTCTTATTATCCTAATAGCCATTGTTTTATTGGGAATTCACCCCATATTATTAATTATAGCCTCAGCACTTACGGGAATTGTTGTGGCATCAAAAAAGCAGGAAAGGGGTAGAGAATAATGGGTATTATATTTGACTTATTTATAACCTTTTTTAAAATAGGTGCCTTTAGCTTTGGAGGAGGATATGCCATGCTACCTCTTATACAGGAAGAGGTTATCTCTAACCATGCATGGCTTACCACAGGAGAATTTTTAGATATTGTCGCCATAGCGGAAATGACCCCTGGACCCATTGCAGTTAATATGGCTACTTTTTTAGGCTATCAAGTGGCAGGTGGAGTTTTAGGCGCTGCCATTGCAACCCTTGGAGTGATTCTTCCCTCCTTTATTGTTGTTTTAATTCTAGTTCAAGTTTTTTTAAAATTTCAAAAAAGCCAAACTATTCAAAATGCCCTAAAGGGAATTAGACCGACTATTCTAGCACTAATTACCTCCGCGGCAATTTTATTAGTGGAGGAAGCTATTATTGATATATTTGGAATAATAATAGCCCTAGGAGTATTCTATCTTGTGGCATACAAAAAGTTTAATCCCATTTTTGTTATCATACTATCGGGAATGGCAGGAATAATTATATATGGATAAAGGGGGAAAAAATTATGCTTGAGATTATACCAAGCGTATTACCAATTCTTTTACTTATTGGTTTTGGATTTTTTATGCATAAAAAAGAAATCATAGGAAAGAGCACTGCGGATGGACTAAAAAAGCTTGCCATTGACATCGGTCTTCCGGCACTACTATTTATTAGTTTTATGGATATGGAGCTAAAAATAGAATATCTAAGCCTGACCATCATTTTGTTCTTATTTTTTTGCGCTCTTTTTCTAATAGGCATAGGCTTAGTTAAAATAAAAGGATTATCTATCCCTTCATTACCCTATTTAATACCTGGCTTTGCGGTAGCTACCCTAGGAATTCCCTTATACCTATCACTATTCGGGCTAGAGAATCTATCTCAATATACTATTTTATCAGTTGGCCATGAAATATTTTTTTGGTTTGTTTTAATAGCCATGTTACAAATGAAGCAAAGCGGTAAGGGTTTTTCCCTTCAAATGGTAATGGATGTTATAAAAAATCCCTTTATAATAGCAGTCATTCTTGGATTAATTTTAAATATTACAGGTCTTAATATAGTGCTAGGTGAAAACTTTATATATAAGGGTATAGAGAATTTCCTAGAGTATTTAGGTAACCTAGTGACTCCCCTAATACTAATAGTTATAGGATATGATCTTAAGCTGGATAAAAGATATATAAAGGACAGTTTTAGGATATTAGTGATTAGAATTCCACTAATTCTTATCCTCGGGTATATGGTTAAAATTTTACTTCTTGACAGAATCCTAACCCCAGATCCATATTTTGACTATGCTTGGTTTACCTATCTAATCCTGCCTCCACCCTTTGCAATGTCACTTTTTATAGGAAGATATAGCACAGAGGACAATAGGAATATAGCTACAAATACAACAGTTTTAGCCACTATAATAAGCATAATTATCTATATTATCTTTGCACTAGTCATCTCTACATGATCAATGGTAAAAATGGCATACTAGACGATAGGCTAATTAAATGTTATAATTTTTTATAGGAATGTTCTGTTTCCTATATTATAAAAAATGCTCAGATGGTGTTTTTAACATCACCAAGGGGAAATTGCGCCCCTAATGGGAAAGTAGCTTTGCTGCTTTTTTTAAAATGTAATTAGATGGAGGGGGAAACCCATGTTAGATAAACTAGACTTTTTAGGAGAAAGATATATAGAATTAAATAATAAAATAAGTGATCCTGATATTATCTCAGATCAAGATCAATGGAAGAAGCTGGTGAAGGAGCATTCTCACTTAGAGCCTATTGTAAATAAATATAAAGAGTATAAAAAAATAATTTCCGGCATAGAAGAGGCTAAGGAATTATTGCAGGATAAGATGGAAAAAGACTTTAAAGAAATGGTGGAAACCGAACTAAGTGAATTAGAAGACAGAAAAGAAGAACTAGAAGAAGAATTAAGAATACTTCTAATACCAAAGGACCCAAATGACGAAAAGAATGTTATTGTGGAAATCCGCGGAGGAGCAGGTGGAAATGAAGCTGCACTATTTGCAGGGGATCTTCTAAGAATGTATACCCGTTATGCAGAAAGACAGGGCTGGAAAATAGAAACCATGAGCTCTAATATTCCTGACTCCGGTGGAGTTAAGGAAATAGTATTTTTAATAGAGGGTAATGGTGCTTACAGCCGATTGAAATATGAAAGTGGAGTACATCGAGTACAAAGAATTCCCACAACAGAATCAGGAGGAAGAATTCACACCTCCACAGCCACTGTAGCAGTGCTGCCTGAGGCTGAGGATGTAGATATAGAGGTAAGTCCAAATGATATAAGGGTTGATGTTTTCAGATCCTCTGGAAATGGAGGACAAAGTGTTAATACTACTGATTCAGCTGTTCGAATAACCCATTTAGAAAGTGGTATCGTAGTTTCCTGTCAAGACGAAAAGTCTCAATTAAAAAATAAAGATAAAGCCATGACCATTCTAAAGGCTAGGCTTTTAAAGATAAAGGAACAGGAGCAAAACCAAGAGATAGCAGAAAATAGAAAAAGCCAAGTAGGTACAGGGGATAGAAGTGAGAGAATTAGAACCTATAACTTCCCCCAGGGAAGAATTACCGACCATAGAATAGGACTTACAGTATATAAGCTGGAAGCCTTTCTTGATGGGGAAATAGATGAGATGATTGATGCTCTTACCACCACCGATCAAGCTGACAAACTAAAAAATGAAGAATAAATCCAACTTAGTGTTGCATAATAATAGATATAGAAAATACAAAAGATGTCCTCGATGAGGGGCATCTTTTTTGGTTAAATTAGGGGGATTATATGAATTCAATATTAATAATTACAATTATAGGATTTTTGGCAGGTATGATTGGAACAGGTATAGGGGGGCTGTCATCCTACATGTTTAGAAGCCCCTCAAAAAGATTCTTTAGTATTATATTAGGAATATCGGGAGGTTTAATGATTTCAATAGTTTGTTTTGACCTATTACCCCAAGCCTTTATAATGGTTGGACTTCCCCTAGGTATTTTTGGTATAATTTTGGGTGTGCTTTTAATATCTCTAATAGATGAAATAATAATAAAACTAGATAAAAATAAAAAAAATAGAGATAGTTTTGTTAAAACTGGGATATTAATAGGGATAGGAATTCTAATTCATAATTTTCCAGAGGGTCTGGCAATAGGATCAGGATATATGGCAACAACTAATCTTGGAATAGGCTTGGCAATAATAATAGCAATTCATAATATACCCGAAGGAATAGCAATGGCAACACCCTTAACTATAGGTGGGGTAAAAAAGGGTCGAGTACTTTTATATACAATAATAGCCGGAATACCCATGGGGATAGGAGCATTTTTAGGAGCAGTTCTAGGAGAAATCTCCCAATCATTTATAGGCTGGTGCTTAGGCTTTGCAGGGGGAGCAATGCTCTTTATAACCTGTCAAGAGATAATACCAAAATCCAGAGATATGTGGAAGGGAAGAATATCAGGCTTTGGAATAATTTTAGGAATAATATTTGGTATCCTACTTTCATCATTGATATAATATGGAAAAGCAGGGAACAGGGAACAGGGAACAGGGAACAGGGAACAGATGCTAGA
>CAZHJK010000010.1:35534-84997 GCA_964533275.1 uncultured Eubacteriaceae bacterium
ATGGAAAAGCAGGGAACAGGGAACAGGGAACAGGGAACAGGGAACAGATGCTAGAGGTTCCAAGGTTTAAGCTTTTACTATGAACTAGTAACCAGAAACTATGAACTAGGTTTTACTGATAACTGATAACTGATAACCGATAACCGATAACTGATAACCGATAACTGATAACTTGCACAGGGAAGGACTTGATACAGATGATAAATACCTTGATTTTAAAAATAACAGGAGATAAAGAGGATGAAGAGAAAATAGAACAAGCAGCCCAGGAACTTAGACGGGGTGGTTTAGTCGCATTTCCCACTGAAACCGTATATGGATTAGGAGGCAATGGATTAGATCCCCATGTAGTGGATAAAATATATAAGGCAAAGGGAAGACCCTCAGATAATCCCATGATTTTACATATTAGCTCAAGGGAGGAAATTGATCCCTTAGTTTCCGAAATACCCCCAATAGCTGAAAAAATAATGTCTGCATTTTGGCCAGGACCCCTTACCTTTATTTTCAATAAATCCTCTATAGTACCGGAAAAGGTTACAGGGGGATTAAACACAGTGGCGATTCGAATGCCCTCCCATCCCCTTGCAAAAAAATTAATAGAAAAATCTGGAATGCCCATAGCGGCACCAAGTGCAAATCTTTCAGGTAAGCCAAGCCCTACAAAGGCTAAGCATGTAATTCAAGACCTAATGGGAAGGGTAGAAATCATTTTAAAGGAAAAACAATCAACTATAGGTTTAGAGTCTACTGTATTAGATATAACCTCTCCTATACCCGTTATTTTGCGTCCAGGAGGCATTACCTACCAACAGATAAAAGAGCTTATTGGAAAAGTAGAAATAGACAAGGGCATAATGGAGGATAGAAAGAAGGATTTTAAACCAAAGGCACCGGGAATGAAATACACCCACTATGCACCCAATGCACCCATGACAATAATCCAAGGTCCAAGGTGGAAGGTTATAGATAAGATAAATGAGATGGCAGATGACTATACCGCCCAGGGAAAACATATAGGAATATTGGCAGTCCAGGAAAATTTAGAGTATTACTCAAAGGGAACAATAATGTCAGCCGGCAGCAGGGACAAGCCAGAATCTATCGCAGCAAATCTATTTGATCTCCTGCGACAATTTGACGAGGAAAAGGTAGATGTAATACTAGCAGAAGGAATAGAAGGACAAGGCATAGAGATGGCAATAATAAATCGTATGAATAAAGCAGCAGGACATAAAATCATCTATGTATAAGGTAGAAGGTAGAAGGTAGAAGGTAGAAGGTAGAAGGGGTAGATTGTTCTACCATATACCAGACCTTATAGCAATACTTATAAGAATCTACCTTATAACAGCTTTTACCGATAACCGATAACTGATAACCGATAACTGATAACTGATAACTATCAACTAGCAACTAGCAACTATATAAAAAGGAGCTTAACTATGAAAACAATACTCTTTGTATGTACGGGGAATACCTGTCGTAGCCCCATGGCAGAAGGGATATTAAAGGATCTTTTAAAGAAATCCGAACATTCTAGTAAGGAAATAGAGGTAAGATCTGCAGGAATTTCTGTATTCCAAAAAGGTCAAGCTAATCCAAAGTCCATAAAGGTTACCAAGAATATGGATATAGATATTTCCGATCATACAACCCAAGCTTTGACCGAAGAGCTGGTAAAAAAAGCCGATCTAATTCTTACTATGACCCAGTCCCATAAGCAGCAAATATTAATAGTTCAGCCCCAGGTAAGGGACAAGGTATTTACACTTCTAGAGTTTATTCAGGAGGAAGAGAAGACAGAAAATATGGATATATATGACCCCTTTGGATTACCAGAGGAAGAATATGAAAAAACCGCCCAGCAGTTATTATCAGCATTAAAAATCGCATTGCCAAAAATAATTAATAAATTTTTTGCATAAAATAAAGGTATTATAAATGTAAATGAAGAATATATATTAGATTTTGACTATAATTAGGAGGTGTAAAAAATATGAAAATCGTTATTGCAAGTGATCATGGTGGATATGTCTTAAAGGAGCATATTAAGAAATATTTAGAAGAAAATAATTATGATGTAGAGGATGTTGGTACCCATTCCTTAGAATCAGTTGATTATCCCGATTTTGCACAAAAAGTAGCAGAGGCAGTTGCCCAAGGACAATATGATAGAGGGATTTTAATCTGTGGGACAGGTTTGGGTATTTCTATAGCAGCAAATAAGGTAAGGGGTATTAGAGCAGCCGTTGTAAGTGAAAGCTTTTCAGCAAAAATGTCTCGATTGCATAATAATGCCAATGTTTTAGCCCTAGGGGGTAGAGTGGTAGGTCCAGATTTAGCTACTGAGATTGTTGATGTATGGATAAACACACCCTTTGAAGGTGGTAGACATGAAAGAAGAGTAAATAAAATTATGGATATAGAAAGAAAATATGAAAGATAATAATTGAATTAAAATATAAAGGGAGGTTTTATTATATGGGTAAGGTAATGATTTTTGATCACCCCTTAATACAACATAAGATAGGAATAATACGGGATAAAAAAACAGGAGCAAAGGAATTTAGAGAATTAGTAGAAGAGATTTCAATGCTTATGTGCTATGAGGTAACAAGGGAATTACCCTTAGAGGAAGTAGATATTGAAACACCGGTAGGACCAGCAAAGGTAAATGCTATCTGCGGGAAAAAACTAGGGATAGTACCTATACTTAGAGCAGGATTAGGAATGGTTGATGGAATGCTTAAACTGATACCAACAGCTAGAGTTGGTCATATTGGTCTTTATAGGGATCCAGATACACTAAATCCAGTAGAATATTATTGCAAGCTTCCCAGTGATATTAAGGATAGAGAATTAATACTATTAGACCCAATGTTGGCAACAGGTGGATCTATAATAGCAGGTATTCAATTTTTAAAGGATAGAGGAGCAAATAATATAAAGGTTATGTGCTTACTTGCCGCTAAGACAGGCATAGACAAAGTAAATAAGGCTCACCCAGATGTGGATATTTATGCAGCATCAGTGGACGAAGGTCTAAATGACCATGGATATATAGTTCCTGGATTGGGAGATGCAGGAGATAGATTATACGGAACTAAATAGCATAAAGGCAAAAATAATAATTCTCTTCTTGGTGTAAGGAGGGGATTATTTTTTTAAAATGTTCGCTTTTAATGTTCGTATTTTTATAAATTAATGTTCGGGTATTATAAAAACAAAGGAGTGAAGGATTATGCGTAAGGATTGGGATAATTATTTTATGGATATAGCTTTTCAAGTAAAGGAAAGAAGTACTTGTCCAAGGCTACAGGTAGGGGCAGTAATAGTTAAGGATAAGAGAATAAAGGGTACAGGATATAATGGCAGTCCTTCTGGAATGCCCCATTGTGAGGATGAAGGCTGCTATCTATTAGATGGTCATTGTAAGAGGACTATTCATGCCGAGGTGAATTGTCTTTTAGAAACCTCTCCGGAGGAAAGAGAAGGAGCTACCATCTATGTAACCCATCAGCCCTGCCAGGATTGTCAGAAGCTTATTATCACTTCAGGAATAACAAGGGTTGTATATGCCGAAGGCTATGAACCGGAGATAGATTGGTTTGCCAGGGCTAAAAATATAGAGGCAGTAAAATTAGAAAGATAATTAATTGTAAATTTAACCAAAAATACATAAATATTTCAAAAAATAACATAATAATAAAGAAATGACTTTGCAGCTAAAAAATAAAGTTTAAGTTAGTCAAATAAAAACAAGAAGTTCTTCAGGTAAAATCATAGCTGCAAGGTCATCTTTAATTATGTAAAAGCTATAGGAGGGGTGATGATATGTCAAAGAAGAAGGAATTTTCTCCCTTTAGCAGCATTGCCATATTAACTCAACTAGGTTTGGGAATGATAACACCAATAATTGGCGGAGTTCTTTTAGGCAATTATTTAGATAATAGATTTGCAAAAAATAGTCTCTTTTTAATTATATTAACAATAATAGGAGCAGCGGCAGCCTTTCGATATCTATTAGTTATGGGAACCAAATTATCTAGAAAAGAGGTAAAGAAAAATAATGAAAAGGAATAGGGAAATAAGTATAAACCAAATACTTATGGGAGTGGCAATTATTTTTATCCTAGTAGTTTGCCTTTCCTTTTTTCATAGAGATCCTATACCAATGATTTTAGGGATAGTCTTTGGACTGACCCTGTCTCTTCTAAACTTCAGGCTTTTATATATAGCCCTAAATAAAGCTGTAAAGCTTCCCACCGAAAAAGCAAAGGTCTATGCATCCAGCAGATATATGATCCGATATATATTTACCGCAGTATGCCTATACATTTCCATAAAAGCACCCTATATAAACATACTAGGTACTATCCTAGGCTTAATAATTCTAAAACTCGCAATCCTTTTAAGCAATTCTCTAAATACTAAAGATTTGTTAAAAAGGATTTAATAATTTACAGATTATAGGTAATAATAAAACTTGTATTTAATCAAGTAAGAAGGGTGGGATAAGCTTGGAATTTGCTCCAAGGGTAATTTTTCGTATATTTGGTCTTCCAATTACAGAAACAGTGACAGTGACTTGGATAATCATGGTTGTACTAATAATATTTGCATATTATGGGGGAAAAAGCTTAAAAAAGAAGCCCGGAACCTTCCAAATAATAATAGAGCTTATTGTAGATGGAGTAAATGGACTAACAAAGTCTACAATGGGTGAGGAAAAAATATCATTTGCACCCTATATGGGTACATTGGCATTATTTTTGGCATTGGCGAATTTAATCGGATTGCTGAGCTTTAGGCCACCAACCGCAGATTTAAATACAACCTTTGCCCTATCCATTATGACCTTTATTGCAACCCAATATTTTGGTCTAAGATCCAGGGGTTTAGGATATTTAAAGGGATTTGCCCAGCCCTTCGTATTTTTACTTCCCTTAAATATAATCGGAGAAATAGCTAATCCAATATCCCTATCCTTCCGTCTCTTTGGAAATATAGTAGGTGGATTGATTATTATGAATCTGGTTTACTCTGTAATGCCAATAATAGTGCCAATTCTTCCCCATATATATTTTGATGTTTTTGCAGGACTATTACAGACCTTTATATTTGTGATGTTATCAATGGTATTTATATCTGGAGCAATGGATGATTAAGTCTGAGGAGTGAGAAAATGGAAAATGGATTATTTAGCTTTTTACAACAATTTGAAACCCGGCATCTGGTTTTAGCGGCATCTGCAATAGCAGCAGGACTAGCAATGATAGCAGGAATAGGACCGGGAATAGGTCAGGGCTATGCCGCAGGAAAGGGAGCAGAAGCGGTTAGCTATAACCCTAAAAACGGTAAAAATATTACCATGGTTATGCTTTTAGGAGCAGCAGTAGCAGAGACTTCCGGAATTTTAGCATTGGTAGTAGCCCTAATTCTACTCTTTGCAAATCCAGCTATTGGATTAGAGGGTTCAGCTATAGTTTTAATAGCCTCAGTAATAGGAGCAGGATTTTCAATGATAGCAGGAATAGGACCGGGAGTAGGACAAGGCTATGCCGCAGGAAAATCAGTAGAAGGTGTGGGTAAGAGACCGGATTTACAAGGTAATGTAGTAAGGGTAATGTTTTTAGGCCAAGCAGTGGCACAAACCACAGGGATATATGCACTAATTATCTCCCTACTACTACTCTTTGCAAACCCATTATTAAGATTGTTATAGAAAAGGAAGGTATAAGGTATAAGGTAAAGAAGCAAAAGGGACGGTTCTTTTTGCTTCATGGTTGACGCCTATAAGAGAGTGGACGACCCTGTCCACCCTATTAAAGGAACAGGGAACAGAGAAAAACTAAGATACTTCACAAGGTTCAGTATGACAATAAAGGGTGTCATCCTGAGGAGTAAGGGACCAAGGATCTAAGATTTTACTGATAACCGATAACCGATAACTAAATCAGTAGGAATCGGCGCCCCCGTCGTTCCGCAGGGTTTTTCCACCATCTACCAGCCCCAAAAGGAATACCAATAAGCATCTACCATATACCTGCGATTGAAATTCGCATACAGAAAGGAGAGTACATATGGTTACAGGAAGAGAATTAATACTAGCTTGTTCAGCTATAGGCGCTGGGCTTGCTATGATAGCAGGAATAGGACCTGGAATCGGCCAGGGCTATGCCGCAGGCAAGGGTGCCGAGGCGGTAGGTAGGCAGCCAGAAGCCCAGGGAGATATTATAAGAACAATGCTCTTAGGAGCAGCAGTGGCAGAAACCACAGGAATTTATGGATTAATAATAGCTTTGATTTTGCTATTCGCAAACCCATTAATAGGATTAGCAGGATAAAGGCAGGTAGAAGGTATAAGGTATAAGGTATAAGGTATAAGGTATAAGGTATAAGGTATAAGAGTCAAAGGCAGGGAACAGGGAACAGTTGTAGTGATCGACGCCCCCGTCGTTCCATAGGTTGTAGGGGCAGCGTTTTACTCGCCTAGTTTTGACTTTAGATTTTCTCCACCATCTACCAGCCCCAAAAGGAATACCAGAGAGCATCTACCATCTACCCAGGCGAATGAATTCGCCCACAACGAAAGGAGGCATAAATCTATGGAAGGAGAAGTTGGACTAGTTAGTATACAATGGTGGACAATTATTTTGCAGATTGTTAACACCCTAATACTATTCGCAGCCCTATCCTATTTTCTCTTTAAACCAGTTACAAAGTTTATGCAGGACAGAAAGGATAAGATTGCTGCAGATTATGAGGAAGCAGAAAAGACAAGGACAAATGCCCAGGAATTAAAGGTTAGCTATGAGTCAAAGCTTGAGACCATTAAGGATGAAGGGCGACAGATTATTAGGGACGCCACCCGAAGAGGAGAGGTACGCAGTGAAGAAATAATAAAGCAGGCACAGGAAGAATCAAAGAAAATTATTGAAAGGGCGAATCTAGAGCTCACCAGGGAAAGAACAAAGGCAATGGATCAATTAAAGAACGATATGATTGAGATTGCCCTAGGTGCTGCATCCAGGGTTATAGAGGATAGCCTAGAGGATGAAAGTCATGAAAGACTAATCAGGCAATATATAGAAGAGATGAGGGATGTATATGTCTAGCATGGTAGCTAGAAGATATGCCTCAGCACTAATGGAAGTAGGATTAGAAAATAATCTACTGGAGGAATTCCATAAGCAATTCAGTGAAATAATAAATCAATTAAATAGGGAAGAAGGATTTCAAAAGCTATTAAATTCTCCCCTAATAACCAATAAAGAAAAAAAAGAGATAATCAAGGAAGTGTTTGGAAAATATATAAACCCTTACCTTTTAAATTTTATCTTTGTTGTTATAGATAATAAAAGGCAAAAAAATATTAAGGATATATTTTTAGGCTTTCAAGACATGGTATACGAAAAGAATAATATTTTAGCAGTAAAGGCTGTTAGTGCTGTAGCCTTAAATAAACAACAGATTAATTCACTAAAAAATAGATTAGCACAACAATTTAATAAGGAAATAATTATAGAAAATAAAATCGATCCTTCTATAATGGGAGGATTAGTCATTTATGCAGAAAATAGAATCCTAGATGGAAGTATAAAGGGTAAGCTAGAAAAATTAAAGACAGAATTAAAAGCAATACCACTGCAGGAGATTGGGGTGAAATAGTTGGTAGAGCTAAGACCACAGGAGATAAGCGCAGTAATAAAAAAACAAATAGAAAAATATCAAGAAAAATTAGAAATGGAAGATGTGGGGACTGTTATCCAGGTAGGAGATGGAATAGCCCTTATACATGGTTTAGAAAAGTGCATGGCAGGAGAACTTCTAGAATTCCCCAATGATGTTTTTGGAATGGCATTAAACCTAGAGGAAGACAGTGTAGGCTGTGTTCTTTTAGGAGATGAGGAAGATATAGTAGAGGGAGATATAGTAAAGACCACCGGAAGAATTGTAGAGGTGCCTGTGGGAGATGCAATGATTGGACGGGTTATTAATTCCCTAGGTCAACCCATCGATGGAAAGGGACCAATACAAACAGATAAATTCAGACCGGTGGATGTAGTGGCACCGGGGGTTATTGAGAGAAAATCCGTAGATCAGCCCCTGCAAACAGGATATAAGGCTATAGATTCTTTAATACCCATTGGAAGAGGGCAAAGAGAGCTAATCATTGGGGATAGGCAGACAGGAAAAAGTGCCCTGGCTATTGATACAATTATAAATCAAAAAGATGAAGATGTAATATGCATCTATGTTGCAATAGGACAAAAAGCTTCCACCGTGGCACAGATAGTTAAGAATCTAGAGGAATTCGGGGCGATGGACTATAGCATTGTAGTATCCGCAACAGCCAGTGAAATGGCACCCCTACAATATATAGCACCCTATGCAGGCTGTTCCATAGGAGAGGAATTTATGCATAAGGGCAAAGATGTGCTAATTATCTATGATGATTTATCAAAGCATGCCGTGGCATATCGAGCTATGTCATTACTACTCCGACGCCCACCGGGAAGAGAAGCCTTTCCGGGAGATGTATTTTATCTGCATTCCCGATTACTAGAAAGGGCAGCACGATTAGATAAGGGAGGATCAATAACCGCATTGCCGATAGTAGAAACCCAGGCAGGGGATATTTCGGCCTATATTCCTACCAATATAATATCCATTACCGATGGACAGATTTTCTTAGAGTCAGAGCTATTTCATTCCGGGATTCGTCCAGCGGTAAACCCAGGAATATCAGTATCTAGGGTAGGAGGAGCAGCTCAAATAAAATCCATGAAGAAGATATCTGGACCCCTGCGTATTGAATATGCCCAATACCGCGAACTAGCATCCTTTGCCCAATTTGGTTCAGATTTAGATAAAGAAACCCTAGGGCGATTATCCAAGGGAGAAAGAATAGTAGAGGTATTAAAGCAGGAGCAATATGCCCCAATGAGGGTAGAGCATCAGGTTATGAGTATATATGCAGTGGCAAATGACTTCCTAGAGGACATAGAGGTAGGAAGGATTAGGGAATTTGAAAAGGAATTTATAGTCTTTATGGATAACCAAAGACCCGAGGTGGGAAAAGAAATAAAGGAAACCGGCACAATGACTAAGGAAACAGAGGGAGTACTAAAAAAAGCTATCTTGGAATTCAAAGAAATCTTTAAAAATAAGCTACATTAACACCTACTTTCAGGAGGTGAGATCATGGCAGAAAACATAAGAGATATAAAAAGAAGAATCCGCAGTGTAAATAACACCCGACAGATTACAAAGGCAATGGAAATGGTATCCTCTTCAAAGCTAAGAAGGGCAAGGGAAGGTGCGGAACTTGGAAGACCATACTTTGAGAAAATGATAGAAACCATAAAAGATATTGTTAGGCTTACTGGAAAGGTTAGAAATCTCTATATGGAATTACGGGAGGTTAAAAATAAAGCTTTTATAATAATAACAGCAGACCGTGGACTTGCAGGGGGATATAATAATAATGCTATTAAGCTAGCAGTAGAAGCCATGGATAATAAGGATGAGATTTTTATATATGCCCTAGGCAGTAGAGGGAGAGATTACTTTCAAAGAAGAGAATTCAAGATAATAAAGGAATATATAGGAATATCAGATAGCCCAAGCATAGCAATAGCTAATGAGATATCAGAAAGTGTAATGAAGCTCTTTTCAGAGGGAAAAGTTGATGAGGTTTATCTGGTATATACAAAATTTATATCCACAATAAGCCAAAAACCTGAAATTTTAAAGCTTTTACCCATAAGCTATGAAGATACAGAAGAAGAGGGCAAACAAACTAAAGAGGATAATGAGTTAAAGCTGGTAGTTAATTATGAGCCCTCGGCAGAAAGTGTACTAAGGGGACTAATACCTAGATTTATACAAAACACCATCTATGGAGCAATGGTTGAAAGCGCAGCCAGTGAGCAGGGAGCAAGAAGAGTAGCAATGGAATCAGCCACAGATAATGCCAATGAAATAATAGATGATTTATCCCTAACCTATAATAGAGCAAGACAAGCAGCCATCACCCAGGAGATTACAGAAATAGTAGGTGGAGCAGAAGCACTAAGATAAAGGCAGGTAGAAGGTAGAAAAAGCAAAAGGAAAAAGCAAAAGGGACGGTTCTTTTTGCTTCCAATAAATATAAAATCATTGATATAGGTAGGTTTCGTTCAGTATGACAATAAAGGGAGTCATCCTGAGGAGCTTACGACGAAGGATCTAAGATTTTACTGATAACCGATAACCGATAACTGATAACCGATAACTAAATCAGTAGGGATCGGCGCCCTCGCCGTTCCGAAGATTTTCTCTACCATCTACCAGCTTTTAAATAGGAGGCAAATAAATGACGCAAAACATTGGAAAAATCGTTTCAATAATCGGACCGGTAATAGATATAAGATTTACACCGGAAAATCTACCAAAACTAAATAACGCTATAGAAGTAACAAATAAAGGGCAAAAGATTGTGGCAGAGGTTAGTCAACACCTAGGGGATGATATTGTACGATGTATTTCAATGTCCTCTACTGATGGATTAATACGGGGAATGGATGCCATAGATACAGGACAATCTATCTCAGTACCCGTTGGAAATGAAACCCTGGGAAGGATGTTTAATGTACTAGGGGAGCCCATTGATGGAAAACCGGTAAATGAAAATATAACCCGAAGCCCTATTCATAGAGCAGCTCCAAGCTTTGAAGAACAACAAACAGAGCCGGAAATGTTTGAAACAGGAATAAAGGTAGTAGATCTAATAGCCCCCTACTCAAAGGGAGGTAAAATAGGGCTATTCGGTGGAGCTGGAGTAGGGAAAACCGTACTTATCCAGGAGCTAATACATAATATTGCAAGGCAGCATGGAGGATTATCAGTATTCGCAGGAGTGGGAGAAAGAACCAGAGAGGGTAATGATCTTTACCATGAGATGATGGAATCAGGAGTAATAGATAAAACTGCCCTTTGCTTTGGGCAGATGAATGAGCCCCCGGGAGCAAGAATGCGTATTGGACTTACAGGACTTACCATGGCAGAGTATTTCCGAGATGAACAGGGCCAGGATGTGCTTTTATTTATTGATAATATATTCCGCTTTACCCAAGCCGGATCAGAGGTTTCAGCCCTATTGGGGCGAATGCCCAGCGCCGTGGGATATCAACCAACCCTGGCAACAGAGATGGGCTCATTACAGGAGAGAATTACCTCCACAAAAAAGGGTTCAATAACCTCGGTACAAGCAGTTTATGTGCCAGCCGATGATTTAACTGACCCTGCACCGGCTACAACCTTTGCCCATTTAGATGCCACCACCGTTTTATCCCGTTCTATTGTAGAAAAGGGAATCTATCCGGCAGTAGATCCACTGGATTCTACCTCCAGAATTTTAGCTCCAAATATAGTGGGAGAAGAGCATTATAGTGTGGCCAGACAGGTACAAGAGGTATTACAAAGATATCAAGAATTACAGGATATAATAGCCATCCTAGGTATGGATGAGCTTTCAGAGGATGATAAGCTGATAGTAACAAGAGCTAGGAAAATAGAAAGATTTCTATCCCAACCCTTCCATGTAGCCGAAACCTTTACAGGAATTCCAGGGGCATATGTACCGGTAAATGAAACCATAAGGGGCTTTAAGGAGATATTAGAAGGACTCCATGATAATATCTCAGAATCAGCCTTCCTTATGGCTGGCACCATTGATGATGTAGTAAAAAGAGCTAAAGACAGTAAAGGTAAAGAGTAGGTGAAAAATATGACTACCTATTATTTAGAGGTAATTACACGGGATAGGGTTTTCTTTGAAGGGCAAGTAGATAGAATAGTAGCACGGGGAGTAGAGGGAGAGTTTGCCGTACTAGCAAATCACTCCCCCATGGTAACAAACCTTAAAGCGGGAGCCTTAAGGATTTTTAACCCCGAAAAAGAAGTAAAAGAAGCATCCCTATCGGAAGGCTTCATTAAAGTAACCCCAAAACATGTAATAATAATGGCAGATACAGCCCAGTGGACCTAAAAAGGGGACATTTCTCCACGAATTATCAGAGATGTGTCCCCTTTGTCTAAAACAAATCTGAATGTGTTCCTGTTCTGACGAAATATAAATTTATGCCATCAATTTTGTAAATGAGAAGCCAATCAGGTTCGATATGACATTCTAAATAGCCATTCTAGTTGCCAATAAGTGGATGTTCTTTATACTTTGCATCTAAAACCTCTTCATTTTCAAGTGATTTCATGACCCTATATAATCGGATCATTTTGTATCCGCGTTTAGCTGCGATTTTAACATCCTTCTTAAATTGGCCAGTATACCTAACGGTCTGCATCTATTTTAATTTCTTTAAAAAAGCAATCGACACTTTGGGAAGAGGTTGAAGTCTTTTTTGCGATTAGGTCTTCAATTTCTTTCATTGCAGTCAATGTGGTCGCATTAGGATTTGGTAGTTTTACTGAGAATGGTAATCCCCCAGTTAATAAAGATTGATGCAAGAATATGTTAATCGCATCCGTGATTGTAATGCCAAAATTAGAAAATAATTTTTCTACTTCTACTTTGGTTGTAGGATCAATTCGTATATTTATATTAGAAGTTTTAGCCATTTATATCACCTCCATTAATAGTATACTCATTATATCACATTGTATACACAAATGCTATACAAGGTTTACCTTCTACCTGCTTTTTCCCTATCTTATCTCCAACCTCCAAAATACCCTATCACTAATCCATATAGACAGCACACTCATAAGAATATTAATAAGGGCTATACTATAGAATGCTATAGCAACATCTTGAGTGGCGATACCCACCCAAATACCTGCTATGGCAGGCGGGATTAAGAAAAGTAAAAAGCTAAAAATCCTAATTACAGGAAAGAATGCCTTTAAATCAAAGCTATTGGGTATTAATATATGAATAATAACCGTACTAAAAAGGTTTAAAATAGTCATGCTTATAGGAAATACTAGCCCAGCCAATAAGGAATACACAGGAACATTAAAGATAATCCCAATGGGTAATAATGCCGTAGCCATATATATACAAACCTTTAATACAGCAATAATATTTACCGCCAAAATCTTCTTCCAAGGCTGTCCCGGCAGGATAAAAATATGCTTCATCTTTAATTCATAGTCCATAGAAATCTGAACAGACATTAAAAATGCAAAGTAAGCAATAACACCTGAAATAATATAAAATACCATTGTTGTTTTTTCAGGAATTAATAATCCAGCAGTTATAGAAATCACTAAGATACCTAAGGTCATCCATCGAAGAAATAGAGAACCGGAGGATCTTTTATTAGTGACCAAGTTCATCCATAGAAATGCCCAGGGACCATTACCCACATATCTTACATTTACCTGGCGTATCTTTTTCTTAGAATCCTTATCACTGGGTAGGGAAATCCTTTTACCCTCCTTGCTTTTTCTCCTTAAATCAGCCTTTAGCTCAGCAGAGGGTAGTGCATCCTCATAATAATCCTGGGCAAGAAAGATAGCAAAAAAAGTAGTAATAGCTATGGTAGATACTTGCAAAACTAAAACTAAAGTAGTAAGGGAACTCTTTCCCATAATAGTTGCTTGGATTAACTCGCCAGTCCACCCCACCACAGGTATGTAGGGGAAGAAGGATTGATTAAAGGCATAAAATAAACCATCTAAAATATTTTGCTGATTATAAATACCAAAGGCTATGGACCCTAAGATAAAAATCACAATGGCATAAAGTATATAATGTAGCCATTCCCTAAGCCCAAAACGAGTGGATAGCACAAAGGTCAAGTAGGAAAAGGGCACAGTAAATATAAATAAGGTTATGACCCCCACTAAACCATAGACTACCCCTATCGGACTTAAGGGACCATAGATAATTTGCAGCATAGGAAATAAAAAGGCAATAAAAATGCTGGAAATGCTTACTAATAGGGATTGTTTAAACATAGAATAGGTTAATATTACCTTTGGACTTATAGGAGAAGGAAATAGGAAATTTACATCCCCCATGGAAAACAAGCCATCAAATTTCTTGGTTCCAGAGTATAGGGTATAGGAAAATAAAAGTAAAACCAAGGTTTTGACAATTACAGAAAAAACATCCATCTTAAACTCGATATTCTTTATTTGTTCAATTTCATCAGCACCACCAAAGGCAGTAAATAATATAAAGCCAAGCCAGGCAATATACAAAAGATATATTAAAAGCTTCCATGGCTTCTTTTTTATTTCAAGAATATAATTTTTAAATTTCTTTAAATCATTAAGCAATAAAAATCCGAAGGCACCCACTACTTAGTCACCTCCAAGAATACATCCTCTAAGCTAGAAACTTCTCCTCCCTCAACCTTAGATCTTAGCTCATCTAGTGTTCCCTTAGCGATAAGCTTTCCATTTTTTAAAACTAAAACCCTATCACATAAATCCTGTATGGAATCTAATAGGTGAGAAGAGATAAAAATGCATTTCCCCTCATCCCTTAATAGGCGAAAGATATTTTTAAGCTCCCGGATTGCCTTTGGGTCTAATCCGATAAAGGGCTCATCAAAAATCAGCAATTCAGGATTATGTAATAAACCAGAGCAAATGGCAACCTTTTGCTTCATACCCTTGGAAAGATTTTTCCCCAGCTCATTAGCCTTATCCTTTAAATCAAAAGCATCCAAAAGCTCAGCGGCCCTATCCTGCCAATCGGTAAGACTATAGGCATAGGCATTAAATTGCATATGCTCCATCACTGTAAGCATATCATATAGATCCGGTGTTTCAGGAACATAGGTAAACATACTTTTCGCCCTTAAATCCTTATGACTATATTCACCAATGGTAATACTTCCGTCAGTAGGGCGAATTAACCCGGTAATAGCCTTTAATGCCGTACTCTTCCCAGCTCCATTAGGTCCTAATAAACCCACAATCTCCCCGGATTTCACTTCAAAACTAACTTCCGACAAAGCATTTAACTTCCCGTAATTCTTTGAAAGATTATTTACAATTAACATATAAAAACTCCTTTATAAAGAAGGTATAAGGTAGAAGGTATAAGGTAGAAAAGGCAAAGGCAGGTATGGTAGAAGGTAGAAGGTAGAAGTTTTTTCTACCATCTACCAGATACCAAAATTCATAGCCTCTACCTTATATCTGCTTTTGAATATTTTTCTATTAAACCTTTTATCATTCCATTTAACATTTTACTAATAATAATAATTTGTTGATTTAAATTATTGTATTGTATTTCAGTTAAATAGTTTAGATCCTTTGACAATAGAATAAAGTATCTAGTTTCTTCTAATGAACCTCTTGCAATATAGAGAAATCGTAGATAATCTTTATATGAGCCTCTTGCGTTACCTTCAACTATATTAGCACAAATAGAACTAGAAGCTCTACAAAGCTGACTGTTTACTCTATATTGTTCTTTTGATGGGAACTGTTCGGTTAGTCGGTAAATATCAAGAGTCAATTGGTGTGCTTTTTTCCAAACTTCCAATTCCTCGAACCTACTATTACTCATACTTTTCCCCCTAAAGTTCTTTTTCTACCATATACCATATACCTTCTACCTAAAATTATTATATCAAAGATATAAAAATTTTAAAAAAAATTTACCAAGCTATAACTTGAATATATAAAATAGTAAAGTTTAATAATAAAGATAAAGATAATAATTTAAAAAATAAAAAATAAAAAGGTATAAATCTCTACCTTCCTGGAAATAATTTTAAAGACTAGGGAGGTTTGAGAATAGAGCTGAATTGTTTTATCCCCCTTTTACTAATTCGCCTCTATATCTGCTTCCCTTTTTTATATGAAACAAACAGGGAACAGGGAACAGGGAACAGAAAAACCTAGAACCAAATCCAAAAGACTTAAAATCTTTTACTGTTCCCTTACAACTGTTCCCTAAATCACTGATAACTAGCAACTAATATCCAGGGAGGTTAGATAATGAGGAAAAATTGGTTGAAGGCTTTGGGAGCATCAGCAATTATAATAGTTCTATTTTTATCTATTTTGTTTTTTACAAACCAAGAGGTTCCCGCAAAGTCCAATGATGAAGAGGAAAAGCCCTCAGTAGAATTTGAGGAAAATGAAAAAATTCATGAGGTTAAAGAGACTAAAGGTCATGATAATGTACTAATGACAGCCTTTGACGCCAGTGACGGACAACTAGAAGGTACTAATATAAGCATATGGAGTCAAATAAAGGATGGAGACTACACCCTAGAGGAAATGGAAGAGATATCCCTTGAGTGTGCCAGTATATTAGATTTAGAAAAGGATGCAGAAATAGACATTACAGAGGATGGGGACTATAATAAGATTATGGTAACCAATCAAAAGGATGAAGATATTTATATCACCATAGTAATGGAAAATTTTAAAAAAGAAGGATTATCTATTGAAAGCTATTTATTAATAGATTTATATCTTTCTAATCATTACAAAGATATTTGTCAGGTAGAAGAAATCATTTTGGATTATTTTACAAAACAAGGATTTGAATACCAATATGCAATGACAATCTATGGTACCTTTTCAAATAAATTGAATACTGATATAATGAGGGAAGTTATAGGTAAAACCTTCGAGTCCATAGAGGGACAAATTATTGAAGGAATGGAAGAAACAGAATATGGGCAAATGGTCAGTTTAACCGGCTATAGCCCAAAACTAGAAAACAATATACAATTGGCTGGAGATCAAATCAATTTAAATGCAGCCATGAGGTATAGTGAACACGACGATAAAACCTATATTTGGATTGGGACACCATTGATAGCAACAGAATATTAAAACTGAAATGGGGGTGCAAGCTTGGAAAAAATTATAGTAGAAAAAAGTCCCCCCCTAAGTGGCAGAGTAAGAGTTAGCGGAGCAAAGAACTCAGTACTGCCAATCCTTGCGGCAACATTATTATCAAGTGATAAATGTGTACTAGAGGATGTACCTCATTTAATGGATGTAGAAGTGCTCTGTGAACTATTAGCTACACTAGGAGCAGATGTAAAGAATGCAAAACCAAATGAATTAGAAGTTTACAGCAAAAATATTGATAATAATGAAGTACCCTATAGCCTAACAGGGAAGATGAGAGCTTCATTTTTAGTTATGGGGCCACTATTAGCAAGAATGGGAAGAACCAGGATGTCATTACCCGGTGGATGTGCCATCGGTTCCCGACCAATAGATTTGCATTTAAAGGGTTTTGAAGCCCTAGGAGCCCAGATAAATATGGGCAGTGGGTTTATAGAAGCAAAGGCAGAGAAATTAAAGGGGACAACGATTTATTTAGACTTTCCCAGTGTGGGAGCGACAGAGAATATAATGATGGCAGCTACCTTAGCAGAGGGACAAACGATATTAGAAAATGCAGCAGAAGAACCAGAAATTGTGGATTTAGCAAGTTTTTTAAATAAGATGGGCGCAAAGATAAATGGAGCAGGGACAGATACCATAAGAATTGATGGGGTAGAAGAACTAAAGGGAGCAAGGCATAAAGTCATTCCCGATCGAATAGAAGCAGGCACCTACATGGTAGGAGCAGCAATGACAAAAGGAGATATCATAATAGAAAATGTAGTAAATTTTCATCTCCATCCCCTAATAGCAAAGCTAAAGGAAGCAGGGGTTTATATAGAAGAGATAGACGATGAGGTTATAAGAATTGTTGGTCCAGAAGAGTTAAAAAAGATAGATATAAAGACCATGCCCTATCCCGGATTTCCAACAGATATGCAGGCACAAATGATGGCAATGCTTGCACTGGCACAGGGCACCAGCATCGTAATAGAAACAGTATTTGAAAATCGTTTTATGCATGTGGACGAGCTGAGAAAGATGGGAGCCAATATCCGAATAGACAGAAGAACCGCTATTATAGAAGGAAAGGATACATTATCAGGAGCACAGGTAAATGCCACAGACCTAAGAGCAGGAGCAGCCTTAGTAATAGCAGGACTAGTAGCAGAAGGCAAAACCATTATAGATAATATCTACCATATAGATAGAGGATACGACCGCATAGAAGATAAATTAAAAAAATTAGGCGCAATAATATATCGCAAATAGCAATAATAAAAATTCATAGGAGTAAAAATAATAGGGCTAAAATCTTAGCCCTATTATTTTTAGGATATAATAGATGTTTTTTCGCCTTCCTATACCTTATACCTTATATCATCTACCGCTTTTTCTTCCAAGGGGACATTTCTCAACGCTTTTTAAAGGGGACATTTCTAACGCCTCATCAGATGTGTCCCCTTCGGTTCTAAGGTTTTTCCCCGGATTTAGGATTCCTCCTTTCTCGACATGTCAAAAATATAACGAAGATTATGTCATATTATAATAGGCTATAATTATAATATATCCTAAGGGGACATTTCTCGACGCCTCATCAGCGAAGTGTCCTCGGATTTTGACAGATTTCCTGGTGCAATATCACTTGCTGTCGCAATTGCCCGGGAAATGTAGGAAATAAATTAAAGCATATTACCAATGTATGTAGAATATATATAAGGATACCTAAAATATAGGACAATCATTGTACAAGGGGGATAAAAATGTGAAGCTAATAGGATATGTCATCGCAATCATTCTTATAGTGGTAATCATTCTTCCTGTCTTAATTATCAGAGGCTGTGATATAACACAAGAAGAAAAAAAGATGCTGGATTTACCCAAAGGAGAAGATATAGAGATTTCAGTATTAAACCATCGAAATAATGAAGTAATGAATTTGACACTTGAAGAATATATCGTAGGAGTAGTAGCCGCAGAAATGCCAGTAACCTTTGAATTAGAAGCCCTAAAGGCACAAGCGATAGCAGCTAGAACCTATACCATAAGAAGAATGCAGCAATTTGGAGCCCAGCCCAATGAGAAGCATCCAGAACAAGATGTATGTACAGATTATGCCCATTGTCAGGCATGGATAAGTAAGGAAGACCGCCTAAAGGCTTGGCGAGAGGATAAAAACCTAGGTATATTAGATCATGTGTCATTATGGAATAAATTAATAGAAGCAATTTCCAGCACGACTGGACAGATAATAACCTATAATGGTCAACCAATAGACCCATTATTTCACTCTACCAGCGGAGGAAAAACCGAAAACTCCGAGGATTACTTTAGCACAAAGCTGCCCTATCTAAGAAGTGTAATAAGTGAATATGAAGATAGATCACCCCACATGGTAACTAAAGTAAAAATGACCATAGATGAATTTGTCACAAAGCTTGAGGAAAAAATTCCAGATATAAAGATAGATAAAAAAAATATAGAAAAGGAAATAGAGATTATAGATAAGACAGAGGGTGGGAAAATAGCAAGTATACGGATAGGCAATAAAACCCTTTTAGGACGAGAAGCACGGGAAGCCCTAGGTTTAAAGTCCTCAGACTTTACCATAGAGACAAAGGGCAAGGAGATGACCTTCACCGTAATAGGCTATGGTCATGGCGTAGGCTTGAGTCAATATGGAGCCGATGGAATGGCAAAACAGGGAAGCGACTATAAAAAGATAATAAAACATTATTACCAAGGAGTAGAAATTGTAAATATAAATGAGATGTAGATGCAATTCTGAAGCTTAAATACTTGTAGGATATGCATTCCATGCATTCCGAATGATGCCTTAATTGTAGGGAACGCATTGTATGCGTTCCGAAAGGTGTCATTCTGAGCAGAGCGAAGAATCTTAGCTTTCAATAAAAATAAGGATGGAGAAATTCTCCATCCTTAAAGGTTATTACTTTATTAGAAGAAGTTCTAATGATTTTCGAATTTTACCTTTAATTCATTAGCATAATGATAATTAATTAAATCTCTTTTGTTATTTTCTAACCAACCTTGTTCTTGATGTGAAAGTTCCGAAATATCATTACAACTCATAAATTTAAACTTATTAATTATATCGTTAATTACTTTAAGTTCTTCTTCCTTAAATATAGATAAATCATAATTATTCTTACTTCTAATTAAAGTAACTGTATTACAATCTTGTTCCTTCTCTTCTATATAGAAATTTTCATTAAATAATTTCAAAATTTCTTCATATTTAAAATCTTCAATTATAGGTCCATAGGTATATTTAATATATTGCAATCCAGTTATTGATCTTATATTGCGTCTGAAATTTTCAAAATCAATATACCATAGATATTTATTTATACTTGTTTTATATAAATCCACCTTATCCGCTATATAGCTAATTAAATTGCAAAGTCTTTCAATATTAAATTTTCTAAACCCATTAAATTCACTTTCTTTATGAATTAAAGACAGGATAATTAATTTTTTGATTTCATCTTGAATTGAAATATTAATAGTATTACGAATTCCCTCGTAACTTTTTATACTTAAACGCTCTTTTCTAAAAGCTTCTTCAACCTTTTCTTTAAAAAATACTTCGCTAGACATAATTAATTTCAATAAATCATTATGACTAGAATTAGGTATTGAACCATGTTCATATCGATTTACCGTCATTTTACCCCAATCCATAATAGAAACAAGTTCTCTTTGTGATATATTATATTTTTCTCTAAATTCTATTATATCTTTTGGCGAAACAATGTTAGCTACTTCTCTATATTTATCATAAAGTTTTTTTGTATTATCATCTTCTATTTCAGGAACAAAGATATCTTCATTACAAATAGAACATACAGCAATGTTCTCTTCAACATTGACTTCATATCCTTTAAAAGTACTGATTGTTTTTTTTCTTGTTGTAAAATTTACTTTATCTTGGCAATTTGGACAATATACCTTGGACATAAATATCATTCCTTTCTTCCTCCAAATTATTAACAAAAGCAATCTAATTTAGCTATCTTCATGAAATGAGATGCATACTACTTTATCAGGAGGACTATACCTAATTTTTATGTATATTATTTTATTGGATAAGTATTCACTTTTAAATATTAGAATATAGCCTTTATATCCTCCTTGATCTTCTTCCTTCCCTTTACAATATTTAGTGGAGTTAAATCTAAAATTATTTCTTTCACATCTTCAAGAGTTAATAGATTTTCTCTTATAAATTTAGTGTTCTTATCTCTATCTATCATAGTATAGTTATCTATAGCAACATTTCTTTTGATACTTATTAGACATGATTTTAAAAATTCTAATCTAATATTTTTGATAGTATCTCCTTCTTCCTTGCCGTGATTATACTATCATTATATCACATTTTTTAATTCATGCCACTATTTGATGGCAATTATTTATAATTTTACCCTAATATATATTAAATATTCATTTATTTAACTAATAATATATATAAAAATAAAAAATCCCGTTAAGCTATCTAATAAAAAAACAGCAAAAGCTGAAGATATTAAAAGATTTTGAAAAGCCTTAAATATTTGTATACTAGGGAACGCATTGTATGCGTTCCGAAAGGAGTCATTCTGAGCCCAGCGAAGAATCTTATCTTTCCATAAAAAAAAGGATGGAGAAATTCTCCATCATTACTCATTATCACTATCACTAATCTTCAAATCATCTATACAATCCTTAGGATCTACGGGTTCATCCCCATCCCATACTTCAAAATGCACATGGGGTTCATCCTCTATCTCAAACATTGCAGTATTTCCAACCTTACCTAGGGTATCCCCACATTTCACCTGTTGATTTTTAGTTACAGTTACATTGCTGTCAAGGTTTCCATATTTAGTCATAACACCACTGCCGTGGTCAATGGTAATCATCATGCCAAGTCTAGGATCCTGTACAATATCAATAACCTTACCATCCATAGAAGCCTTAACTAAGGTACCCTTCTCTGCACTAATATCTATACCTTGATGATCTGATCTATATTCATCTAAGGTTGCAGAAAACACAGGTAGACTCTGAAAGCTATAGTCCATAGTGATAGAGGTTGATTCCACGGGATTTTGTAACTTGTTTAAAATATCCTTAGCGGATCCCCCATTAGACTCTTGGGATGACTCAGTATTAGTGGATATTACAGCTGTTGCATTTTCAGGAATCATATTCTTATCAATAACTTGTTCTTTCTCTTCCTCATCCTCAGCTACTTCCTCCTGAGATTCTTCTAATTCTTCCTCATCATCAGTATTTGCAACCGACTGATTATCATCTTCATTTACAGGTTCAATATCTTCAGGTTGATAATACTCATGATCTTCATAATTATCAGCTATCTCATCGGTGTCTCCTTGACTAAAATAATCCATATTGTTTCGCGTAACATAAACAGCAGTAGTTGCAATAATAGCAACACATAAGAACACTACTACATAAAATCCTTCTTTATCAAAAAATCTTGCCAACTTTTCTTTGCTAAATTTTTTAGTAAATAATCTTTTCCTCATATCCTACACCTCCATTGGTATTATGTCCAAAATGTGGCAGAATTTATACCAGTTACAAGAAAAATTTTTAGGGGACAGAGGTAAGGGAACTTGTTCCCTCCCCCATAGGAATTCATCAAAAAATATAAATGTGATTATATAAACATAAATATTTATAATAATGTGATTTTCCTTGACTAATAGCTAGAAAATAGGTTATACTATAAAAAAGTGTGATTATTTCACATAAAATATTTATAATAATGTGATAATCTGGAGGTGGCATTATGGAAAGAATGATTATGCAGAAACTGCTGGACTGGAAGAGCTCTAAGTATCGGAAACCTCTTATTTTAAAAGGTGTGCGTCAGGTAGGCAAGACTTGGCTTCTCAAAGAATTTGCTAAGCGTCATTATAAAAATATCGCTTACTTTAACTTTGATGAGCACCCAGAATATAAACAGTTTTTTGAAAGCACCAAAGATGTGGAGCGTATCCTGCAAAATCTAACAATGGCTAGCGGTGAAATGATTAAACGGTATAACTCTGAGGAGACTCTCATTGTTTTTGATGAGATACAGGAATGCCCTAATGCTCTTAATACGCTAAAGTATTTCTGCGAAAACACTCCTCATTATCATGTAGCCTGTGCAGGATCCCTTTTGGGCATTACACTATCAAAGCCAGCTTCTTTTCCAGTTGGCAAAGTGGATTTTCTGGAAATTGTGCCTATGACCTTTACTGAATTTTTAATGGCTAATGGTGATGATAACCTTGCTACTTTTATGGACACCATAGATAAAATTGAGCCCATAAACGAGGCGTTTTTCAATCCATTATACGAAAAGCTTAAAATGTATTTCGTAACAGGTGGTATGCCAGAATCTGTCCGCTCTTGGACAAATGATCGAGATGTGGAGCTTATGCAGCAGGTGCTGTCCAATATTTTAGGGGCGTATGAACGGGATTTTGCCAAACACCCTGACCCCAAGGATTTTCCAAAGATATCTTTACTATGGAAATCAATTCCTTCCCAACTGGCTAGGGAGAACAAGAAATTCATCTATAAAGTCGTTAAGGAGGGGGCTAGAGCCAGAGAATATGAGGACGCACTGCAATGGCTCTGTGATGCCAACTTGACCTATAAGATATACCGAAGTAGTGCTCCGGGACTACCAATTTCAGCATATGATGATTTATCTGCTTTTAAGCTATATATGGTAGACATAGGGCTATTACGCCGCTTGTCTCTTTTGGCTCCTTCTGCCTTCGGTGAGGGTAATAGGCTATTTGTGGAGTTTAAAGGAGCTTTAAGCGAAAATTATGTCCTGCAGGCATTACAAAAACAATTTGAAGCAATTCCCCGTTATTGGGCTATGGATAATCCGAGATATGAAGTGGATTTTCTTATCCAGAGAGAAAATGACATTTTACCCATAGAGGTGAAATCAGAGACCAATGTGGAAAGCAGAAGTTTGAAAAAATTTAAAGAAAAATTTAAAGACAAGGTAAAACTCCGTATAAGATTTTCATTAAATAATCTGCGCCTCGATGATGATCTATTAAATATTCCGTTATTTATGGCGGATTATACAGATAAACTAATAGGAATCGCCTTGGAGCACCATTCCCTTCACAAATAGGAAATCCTCAAATACTATCAACTAGAAACCAGTATCTATTAACTTCCTAACATATTACCGCAACCTCATGCATAATAATTAAAAAAAGGCTTTCAGTGAAGGAGGTTGCTCGATGTGAAGGGCTATATAGAAGAGCGAGCAGTGGAAATTGCCAATTATATTATTGAAACCAATACAACGGTACGAGAAACCGCAAAAGTATTTGGAGTAAGTAAATCTACAGTACATAAGGATGTCACCGAGAGGCTTCCAAAGATAAACCCACAAATTGCTAAGGATGTGAAAAATGTATTAGATAAAAATAAAGCAGAAAGGCACTTACGGGGTGGCTTAGCCACAAAAATGAAATATAAGGGTAAAGAGGCTAGTATATAACAAAAAAAGAGATTCAGTAGGCAGTTAATGCTACTGAATTTTTGATTCCCAATAAAAAAGTTGCTATAATCGACATTTTTTTCATATAATAAAGGAAAATATAAAAAAATACTTGAAATATTTTTACTTTTATAGGAAAATCAAGGGTAAGACAAATAAATTTTGAATAATGTGAATTATACAATATAATAAAAAGAAAAAGGGGTTGTGGGTTTGCAATGTTTAGTTTAAAAACAGATATCGGAATCGATTTAGGTACGGCTAGTGTGCTTGTATACATAAAGAATAAGGGAGTAGTATTACAAGAACCTTCAGTGGTAGCCATAGATACAAACACAAATAAGATATTAGCAGTGGGAGAAGAAGCCCGCAGGATGCTAGGAAGAACACCTGGAAATATTGTAGCCATAAGACCCTTGCGGGACGGAGTAATATCAGATTTTAGCATCACCCAAAGAATGCTAAAATATTTTATTAAAAAAACCTGTGGAAAGAAGATTTTCCGACCAAGGGTTATGGTTGGTGTACCTAGTGGAGTAACAGAGGTAGAAAAAAGAGCAGTAGAAGAAGCAGTATTACAAGCAGGAGCAAGCAAACCCTTTATCATAGAAGAACCAGTAGCCGCAGCCATAGGAGCAGGCATGGATATCACCCAACCCTCTGGTAATATGGTTGTAGATATCGGAGGAGGAACTACGGATATTGCCGTATTATCCCTAGGAGGAATAGTAGTAAATTCTTCAATAAAATTTGCAGGAGATAAATTTGACGAAGCCATTATTAGACATATGAGGAAAGCGCACAATTTATTAATAGGCGACCGTACCGCAGAGGATCTTAAGATTAATGTAGGAACAGCCTTCCCAAGAGATGAAGCAGTATCCATGGACATCAGAGGTAGAGACCTACTATCAGGATTACCCAAAACCATTACAGTAACCTCTGTTGAGATGAGAGAAGCCCTTAGCGAAACAATCTCAACCATTATAGAAGCAGTACGAGCAGTATTAGAGCAAACACCACCAGAGCTAGCTGCAGATATCAGTGATAAGGGTATTTATATGACAGGTGGAGGAGCATTACTATACGGATTAGATAAGCTAATGGAAAAAAGAACAGGAGTACCAGTACATATAGCAGATGATGCCATATCCTGTGTGGTCTATGGAACAGGAAAAGCATTAGAAAACCTAGACCTACTTCAAAACATAACCAGTGATAATAAAAACAGTATATATTCTTAAAAAGAATTTATAATGAGGGGCATTTATCATAGATAAAATGGGGACATTTCTCGACGATTCATCAGAGATGTGTCCCCATTTTATTTGCTACAATCTATTTTATAAAGAACCCCAAAACTAGTATTTCCCTCACATAATAAGGGGACATTTCTCGACGATTCATCAGAGATGTGTCCCCATTTTATTTACTACAATCTACCTTCTACCATTTTATTCAGAACTCCAAAACTGGCATTTCAATCAAAATTAAGTTATAATATCCAGTAAAGAAAAAGAATGTTAAAGGGGACATTTCTTGATGCTTCACCAGAGATGTGTCCCCGTTATAGACCCCGTTAAATAAAGATAAAGTAGAAATGAGGTTAATTATATGCTAAACAATAACGAAATACAAAAAATAATCCCCCATCGCTATCCCTTTCTATTGGTGGATAAGATAATTGAGATAGAAGAGGGGAAAAGAGCAGTGGGCATTAAAAATGTAACCATAAACGAACCCTTCTTCCAAGGCCATTTTCCCGGTAACCCAATAATGCCAGGAGTACTAATAGTAGAAGCCATGGCACAGGTAGGGGCTACCTGTGTATTGACCCAGGAAGAATTCAAAGGAAAGCTAGCCGTATTTACAGGTATAGATAAAATGAGATTTAAAAAGCAAGTAAAACCAGGAGATGTACTAAAAATGGAAGTAGAACTAATAACCATGAGAAGAGGAATAGGCAAAGCCACAGCCCTAGCCACCGTAGACGACCAAGTAGCAGCTAAAGGCGAGCTGATGTTTGCGATAGTGGATAGGGAATAGTAAAATCAGGGAACAGTAAAACCAGGAAAACCTAGGAGGATATTTATGGGATATAGTCCATTTGAGAAGTTAGATGTTTGGCAAAAAGCACATGAGCTGACATTAGATGTATACAAGCTAACTGATAAATTCCCAACTAGAGAAAATTATAGAATAACAAATCAATTGTGTAGAGCAGTAAGTTCAGTTTGCGCAAATATAGTAGAAGGTAATGCAAGAGGATCTTTTAAAGATTACTTGAGATTCTTATTTATAGCTAGAGGATCATTAGAAGAAACAAGATATTTTCTCATACTCTCCAAAGATCTAGGTTATTTAACTGATGAGCAATTCAAAGTAACAAATAATAAGAGTATAGAAATAGGGAAAATGTTAAACGGACTTATAAATAGTATAAAAAAGAAATGCAATTAGTAGACTTTACTGGTTTTACAGGGTTTATGTTTTTCTGTTCCCTGTTCCATGATTTTACTGTTTATACTGATTTAACTGTTCCCTGTTCCCTATTATCTGTTCCCAATACTATTAAGAATACAGGAGGTACCAATATGAAAGTCCGCAAAGCCATCATCCCAGCAGCAGGGTTAGGAACAAGATTTTTACCAGCTACAAAGGCACAACCAAAGGAAATGCTACCTATAGTAGATAAACCAACCATACAATATATAATAGAAGAAGCTATTGCTTCAGGAATTGAAGAAATATTGATAATAACAGGAAGAAATAAACGATCCATAGAAGATCATTTCGATAAAAATGTAGAATTAGAAATGGTATTAAAGGAAAAGGGAAAATCAGAATTATTGGAGTTAGTAGAAGATATCTCTAATATGGTGGATATTCACTATATTCGTCAAAAAGAGGCAAAAGGGTTGGGACATGCGATTTTACAGGCAAAATCCTTTGTAGGAAATGAACCCTTTGCAGTTATGCTTGGAGACGATATAGTAGAGGCCCAAACACCATGTCTAAAACAATTAATTCAAGTATATAATGAATATAATACAACTATTTTAGGAGTACAAGAAGTAGCAGATGAAGATGTATCAAAATACGGAATTGTGGAAGGAAAACATATAGAAGATGGTATTTATAAGGTAAAGGGATTAGTAGAAAAACCAGCATTAGATGTTGCTCCCTCTAATGTAGCCATTTTAGGAAGATATATAATAACCCCTAGAGTATTTGAAATATTAGAAAACACAAAACCAGGTGCCGGGGGAGAAATACAACTAACCGATGCCCTAAAGGAATTAGCAAAGGTAGAAGCAATGTATGCCTATACCTTTAAAGGAAAGAGATATGATGTAGGCGATAAACTTGGCTTTTTATCAGCTACCATTGAATTCGCACTAAAAAGAGACGACCTAAAAGAGGATTTTATAAATTATCTAAAGGAATTAGTAAACGATAAGACATTTAAGGATATTTTATCAGAGGTAGCAATAAGTAAAGAAAAATGATGATAGGGAATAGGGAACAGGGAACAGAAAAACCCAACGCCTTAATCTCTAAAAGCTTTTAGCCTTTACTGTTCCCTTACAACTGTTCCCTAGTAACTAAGGTTACCGATAACTATCTACTATCAACTAGCAACTTCCAACTACCATTCAGCAAATAGGGCGACTTAATTACAAAAGTCGCCTTTATCTTAAGGAAAAATTAAGAAAAATTCATTATATTGTCAATAAAAATTTACAATTTCCTCTTGTTTTAGATATACAAATGCCTCATAATAGGTAAAGGTTCGTTTATTATTAAAGTGTGATAATTTTCCATAGAAAGAAGTGATACTTTATGGAGCGTAGAACAAAGAAGAAAACTAGAATTAAAAATAAGAAGAGGTTTTATACCATAATTATAGTAGTATCTGTATTAGTACTCTCAGGGGTAGCCTATGGAGCACATTATTACAATCAATTAAAAAATCCTCAGGATCTTTTTTCTCCAATAGATAATGAGGATGAAATAGATATTAATGCCCAGTTCGATAAAAACATTATAAATATAATGTTAGTAGGCTTTGATAAGGATGAGAAAAGAAGTAAAACCAGCGAATTATTTAGAACGGATACTAATATTGTAGTTACTATAAATCTAGAAGAACAAACTGTAGATATGATATCTATTCCTAGGGATAGCTTTGTTCCTATAGCCCATAGAGGTGGAGGTAAGGACAAGTTTAACTCAGCCTTTGGTTATGGATATAGATATGGAGATGGGGAAGATAAGGAAGAAGATGGTTTTAAATATCTTATGGATACTGCTAGCGAGCTATTAGGTGACATCCCTCTTCACTACTATGTGGCAGTAGATATGGATGTTGTAGTAGAAGTAGTAGATGCCATTGGTGGAGTAGAAATGGAAGTCCCTATAGATTTATATAGGAGACATGGTAGAGATAGAAGTAAAATCATAGTAGATAAAGGCTTTCAAAGATTAGATGGGCATGATTTACTATACTATGCACGCTATAGGCATTTCCCCAGAGGGGATATAGATAGGGTAGAAAATCAACAGAAGATTTTAATGGCTACATTTGATTCATTAAAGAAGTCAAATATGTTTTCATCCCTACCTAAGATATATCAGAGTGTACAAAAGAATCTAATAACAAATCTTAATCTAAACCAAATAGCTGCTTTAGCATTGTTTGGTAAGAATATGGATAAAGAGAATATTAATACCCATACTATGCCGGGGGATTTTGGGAATTTAAACGAGCTTTCCTATTGGATCATTGACCAAGATGAAAGGGTAAAGCTTATTGAAGATATATATGGAATAACCATAGTGGCAGATGAACAGGATCCTACTGAGGATAAGCTTGTAACACTTGATGTGAAAATCTCTAAGGATATTTTGGATATAGGTGAAAAGGCAGAGATAAGCACAGAAGGTACTACAAATCTTGGATATCACAAAATGTTCGATCCCGGGGATCTGAATTATGAATCCTCAAATAGTGATATTGCTACTGTAAATGATAATGGTATAGTAACGGCTATTTCTCCTGGTAACGCAACAATTACCCTAAGGGTAGGAGGCATATCAAAGCAAATAAATGTAACAGTAAAGGCACCACCGGATAAAACTCCACCAGTGATAAGTTTGATTGGAGAAAAAACTATAACTCTTAATGTAGGGGATGCTTTTAAAGATCCAGGGGCTAAAGCGACTGATGATGTAGATGGAGATATCAGCGATAGAATAGTTACCTCTATCTCGCCAGGTAAGATAAATACAAGTCAACCTGGAGAGTATACTATTACCTATAGTGTATCAGATAAATCAGGTAATGCAGCAAAGACTGTGGCTAGAACCGTAATAGTAAAGAATAAAGAACAAGTTGAACCACCAGTTGATCCACCAGTTCAAGATCCAGAAGATCCAGAAGATCCAGGAGAAGATGACTCAGAAGAACCAGTAGATCCTGAGCCTGGGACAGGTGATCCAGAAACACCCCCAAAAAATGAAGAAGCATAGCAAGTGTGTCATGGATCTCGCGTCTCGCATCCAGCCTCTGGCATCTATTATGTAGTGTCATGCTGAATGTAATGAAGCATCTTGACCCAAGATCCTTCGTTGCAAGCTCCTCAGGTTGACACCAGTGAGGTAGGAATAGAATTTAATAAAATAGACAATAAGTTCAGATAGGAATAGTGGAAACCATTATGACATTACATCTGAACTTATGTGATTATTATGGAATTTTATATATAGCAGCTTAGATGATATAATAAGGAATGACATTATAAAAATTACTGACATTAGAAAGGGATGAAATCCTATGAAAAATATACTCAAATTTAAAAAATTAAATAAATGGGTAATAGCTATTATGGATATAGGATTAATAATGCTTGGCTTCTATGGAGCGTTTATGTTTAGATACGGGTTTGAACCCCCAGCTAGGAACTTTGAGCCATATATTAATCTAATTCCTTTCATAATACTATTTTCATTTATATATATAAATATTTATGACCTATCTGAGGTAATAAAAAAGAGAATTTCCGATATGGGAATTTCAATATTCCTATCATTAATTTTGTTACAAATAACAACAGTGGTACTAACCTTTATCTTTAGAGGATTTGCCTTTCCGCGAAGTGTATTTATTATATCCTTTGTATTACAATTTTTATTATTAATGATTTGGAAAGCAATCTTGATAAAGCTTACTAGAAAAATTGTTGGTATTTATCAAGTTATGATTATTGGAGATAAAAAGGAAAGCGAAATAATTGCAAAAAAACTATTGATTGACCATAAGGAATCCTGGCATATTAAATATATGGTGAACGACTATGATTTTGAAAAAATTAGTGAAATCATAGATGAAGTAGATGTTTTGGTAGTGTGTCCTAAACTAGAAAAATATAAGAAAAGTAAACTAGTTACCCTATCATTGAATAAAAATAAAAAGGTATATATTATACCGGAGCTTTATGAAATAATGCTAGTAAAATCTCAGCTAACGAATTTTGATGATATGCCTGGACTAGAGATAGAGCAATTACAATTATCTGTAGAAGATAAGTTTATAAAAAGAGCATTTGATATTATAGTATCAAGTATACTAATTATTCCATCCTTACCCTTTATGATGATATCTGCAATATTGGTTAAACTATCATCTAAAGGACCCATACTATTTAAACAAGAAAGACTGACAATAAATAACCGTCCCTTTAATCTGTATAAGTTTAGGACAATGGTTAATAATGCAGAAAAGGAAACCGGACCTGTACTTGCTACAGGAAACGACTCAAGAATTACTAAGGTAGGAAGCTTTTTAAGAATGACAAGATTAGATGAACTACCACAATTATTTAATGTACTAAAGGGTGATATGAGTATAGTAGGTCCACGCCCTGAAAGAGATTTTTTTGCAAATCAATTTATTAAAGAAAATAATGATTTTGGATATAGAACTAATGTTAAGGCAGGTATCACAGGCTTAGCACAGGTCTATGGAAAGTACACCACATCCCATGAGGATAAATTAAGATATGACTTAATGTATATAAGAAATTACTCATTCCCACTGGATATAGTGCTAATACTAAAAACTATTAAAACAATGTTTACAAAATCCAGCTCAAAGGGATTGGAAAATGATAAAACCCTACAACAATTAATAAAGGAGCAAGATAAAATAGTCTTCTCTGAAGTTGGAGCTACCAGCAATGAAAGAAAAACTGTATTTAAAAATGGAATTTAATATAGAGTGTGTTAGGCAGGAAAGGAATTACAATTATGAGTGAAATTCATGACATGAAGACAATAAAAAAAGAGGATTTAAAACTGTTGCAAAAAAAATCACTAGAAATTCTCCTATATTTTAAGGACTTTTGTGAAAAACATGATCTACAATTCTTCTTATGTGGTGGGACATGCATAGGTGCGATTCGCCATAAAGGGTTTATACCCTGGGACGATGATATAGATGTCTTTATGTTAAGGGATGATTATGAAAAGCTAGAAGAATTATGGAATAGATATGCAGATACCGAAAAATACTCCTATTGCAGAACCACCCAAGAGAAGAATTATCACCATATTGCTGCATCTATTAAGGATAATCATACAACATTTATCAATAGACATAGTAAAGATGAAGATATAGTTCATGGAGTTGGGATTGATATACTTCCACTGGATGGCTATCCTGCTTCAAAGCTAAAAAGAATAAGTCAAGTGATATTTGCCATGATATTCTCTCTATTTAATGCACAAAGGCTACCGGATAATCAAGGGAAAGCTGTAAGATGGATATCAGGATTGATAATGTCAATAATTCCTTCTGAAAAACTAAGATATAAGCTTTGGTCATACGCTGAAAAGCAAATAATCAAGTACAATATTAAGGATTGTGAATATATTACTCAGCTTCTTTCAGGCTTAACATTTTTAAATTTAAAGTATCCTAAAGAAATATTTATGGGAGCAGTATATAAAGAATTCGAAGGACACCAAATGCCAGTCCCTAAGGGTTATGATAAATATTTAACAATGGGATTTGGGAATTATATGGAATATCCACCAGAGGAAGACCGTGTTCCTAAACATGATACAATATATATAAATTTAAATGAAGGTTATAAAAAGTATAAGGGCATTTATTATTGTACCGATGGAAAGGATGCAATAAAAGATGGAGAGTAATGACATATATCTAGGAGAAAATAAGGAAATAAGACTTAGAGATTTACAATTAAAATCATTAGAGATATTTCTATATTT
Source organism: uncultured Eubacteriaceae bacterium (assembly GCA_964533275.1). Lineage (GTDB taxonomy): Bacteria > Bacillota > Clostridia > Eubacteriales > Garciellaceae > CAZHJK01. The sequence continues at coordinate 68,203 of CAZHJK010000010.1, forward strand.
TAAGGACCTTTGTGAAAAACATGAACTACAGTTTTTTCTATGCGGAGGAACATGTATAGGTGCAATTCGGCATAAGGGGTTTATACCCTGGGATGATGATATAGATGTCTTTATGCCCAGGGATGATTATGAGAGGCTAGGAGATCTATGGAACAATCATGCAGATATCGAGAGATATTCCTATTGTAGAACCAATAAAGATGTAAATTATAAGCATCCTATGTCCACTATTAGGGATAACAACACTACCTTCATTAGAGATTATCAAGCCCATTTAGATATAAATCATGGAGTCCGCATAGATATAATCCCAATTGATGGCTGTCCTGAATCAAAGATTAAAAGGTTTATACAAATAGGATGGGCATTTGTCTTCCATTTATTTAATAGAGAAGCTACCACATCTACTCACTTTAAATATATAGGATTGATAAGTTCAATGATCCTTAGGATAGTTAAGAAAAAAGAAACAAGATATAAGATATGGAAACACGCAGAAAAACAGATGACAAAGTACCCAATAGATAGTAATACAAAATATGTTACAGACTTAGTATCTGCATTTCGCTTTATTAGACTTAAATATTTAAAGGAATATTTCCAAGGAGCTATATATAAGGAATTTGAAGGGTATCAAATGCCTGTTCCCATAGGCTATGACGGATATCTAAAAATGGCATTTGGGGATTATATGAAGATACCACCTAAGGAAAATCAAGTACCAAAGCATGATACACTTTATATTAATCTAAATGAAGGATATAAAAAATACAAAGGTATATATTATTGTGTAGAAAATAAATAGTTAAGAGGGATAAGTTTATGAAAAAAGTAATAACATACGGAACCTATGATCTATTTCATGAGGGTCATTATAGATTATTAGAAAGGGCAAAAAAACTCGGAGACTATTTAATCGTAGGAGTAACTACTGAAAACTATGATGAAAGCAGAGGCAAATTAAATGTTCAACAAAACCTCATGGAACGTATTGAAAATGTCCGTTCAAGTGGACTGGCAGATAAAATCATAATCGAAGAATATGAAGGTCAAAAGATTAATGACATCTTAAAATATGATGTAGATATTTTTGCCATAGGCTCAGATTGGCTAGGTAAATTTGATTATCTTAAGGAATACTGTAAACTAGTATATTTAGAAAGAACGAAAGGGATTTCCAGTACACAATTAAGAATTAAAAATAGTGGGATTATAAAAATGGGAATAGTAGGCTATGGTAGAATAGCCAATAGATTTATTCCCGAAGCAAGATATGTTAGTGGAGTGAGTATAGAGGGAGTATTTGGAAGGAATATAGATTCATTAAAGGAGTTCACCCAAAAACATGAATTAGCATTTTATGAAACCAATTATATAGACTTTTTAGAGAAAGTAGATTCGGTATATATTGCCACACCACATCTTACCCATTATGAATATATAAAAGCTGCTCTTGAAAATGGAAAACATGTACTATGTGAGAAACCTATGGTTCTATCGGTAAAAGAGGCCGAAGAACTATATGAACTGGCAAATAAAAATGAGTGCGTACTCCTTGAAGCTATAAAGACAGCCTTTTCTCCAGGATTTATAAGATTAGTCAGTATAGCAAAGAGTGGTCTTATAGGGAATGTCATAAATGTAGATGCAACCTTTACAAAATTAGTTAGTGGAGATATAAGGGAACTTGATAGTAAACAAGCTGGGGGAAGTCTTACTGAGCTTGGGACCTATCCACTACTGGCAATAATAAAATTATTGGGAAGTAATGTTGAAGATATAAACTTTTATTCATTTATGGATAAGGAAAATGACATCGATCTATTTAATAAATTTAATTTGATATACAAAGGTTCAATAGGTACTGCAAAGGTTGGATTAGGTGTTAAATCAGAAGGAGATTTAATAATTTCCGGGACCAAGGGCTATGTGTATGTGCCCTCACCATGGTGGAAAACTGAATACTTCGAAGTAAGATTTGAAGACTTTAGCAGGAATAAAAAGTACTATTATAAATTTGATGGGGATGGTCTAAGATATGAACTATCAGAATTTATATCAATGATTAATAATAATAGATTTGAAAGCTATAAATTGACCACTAAAGAATCAATAGAAATTATAAAAACAATTGAAAGCTTTATTAAGAAGGAAAATGTAAGATATCTAGATATTTAGTTTATAAAAGGGATGGATAAGATGGATAATAAAATAGATTTTGTGATATGTTGGGTAGATTCTAAGGATGAAGAATGGCAAAAAGAAAAAGCAGAATTCTCACCAGATATAATGACTGATAATCGTGATATTAGATATAGGGATTTTGATAACCTACAATACTGGTTTAGAGGAGTAGAAAAGCATGCACCTTGGGTGAACAAAATTCATTTTATTACATGGGGTCATCTCCCTTCATGGCTCAATACAAATCATCCCAAACTAAACATTGTAAAGCATGAAGACTATATACCTAAGGAATATCTTCCTACTTATAGTGCAAGACCTATTGAGGTTAATCTACACAGAATAGAGGAGTTATCCGAACAATTTGTTTATTTTAATGATGATATGTTTATAGTAAAGCCAGTTAAAAGTACTGATTTTTTCTTAGAGGGTTATCCAAGAGACATTGCTGCCATAGATATTGCAATTAAAGCTGATGAAATTCATGGAAGTGCTGCTCAAAATTCAATATATATAATTAATAAATATTTCGATAAGAAAAAGTCAATTAGAAAAAACTTTAGCAAGTGGTATAATCCTATTTATGGTAAGTATCTAATAAAAACATTATTATTATCTCCTTGGAATTACTTTACGGGTTTTCATGTCTCTCATTTACCAAATGCATTTCTTAAATCAACTTTTATCGAAGTTTGGGAAAAAGAATCCGATCGACTAATCTTTACTAGTAGTAATAAATTTCGAAATAAATCAGATTTAACACAATATATATTTAAATTTTGGCAACTTGCTTCAGGTAATTTCAAACCTGGCAAAGCAATGGGAAAGAATTTTAATCTGGGAAAAAATTTAGAATCCGCTGTTACAGCTATAGAAAAACAAAATTATAAATTAATATGTCTAAATGATAGTGATTTGATAAATGATTTTGAAAAAACCAAGGAAAAAATAAACCAAAGCTTCAATAAAATCTTCCCTGATAAATCTAAATTTGAGATATAGAAGAAAATTAATAGAAATATATGTAGAAATGGATGCAATACTGTAAAATATAAGGAGCTGGGCAATTATATGATAGCCAATATTATTAAAATGTGGAATGAACAAAAAATAGATTTCTTAAGAAATCTTTCCATATTACTATACTTTATCGTTTTATTTAATGCAGATTTAAAAAATTCAGGACTTTTATGGTGGAGCTCTTTTGGAATTTTAATGATATTTTTTGCTTTGCACATTCGAACTAATAAATTCACTTTCAACACTATAACAAAAAAATATATGTTGTGGAGTATAATATTCATTTGCTTTAATATACTGTCAATGCTATGGGCTATAAATATTGGATACTCAATTGAAGTAATAAAAAAATTGATAGTAAGAAGTGTAGCTCTTTGGTTTATATCAGCAATATCTACTGAAAAAAACAATTTTTTTATGGTTATGAAAATGTTTGTTATGGCAAGTATTATAAATTCTTTATACATCCTTTGGAAAATTGATTTAACGACACTTGGGAATGTAAGAATTGGAGTAGGTAGCCTAGGGCAAGGCTGGAATGCTAATACTATTGGACTAACAATGGCTTTTTCAACTTTTGTTTTGTTTTTTTTATATATACATCAGCAAAATGCTAAAAAAAGATGGTTGTATCTATGTATATTTATATTTTTAGGTGCCATTATACTATTCACTGGGTCTAGGAAAGCTTTGTTAATACTCATATTTGCACCATTATTTTTCCTTTACATGAACAGTGAAAATAAGATAAAAGCTGGCTTAATAATATTGTTTAGTGGAATTATTCTACTTTATCTCGTTATGAATGTTCCAATTTTCCACAGTATAATTGGAGCAAGAATTGAGAGTTTATTGTCCTATTTCACAGGGGAAGGACAATCAGATGGAAGCACAAGAGAAAGAATGAGATTGATTAAACTTGGATTTTTATGGCTTAAAGAAAAGCCTATATTGGGTTACGGTGCAAATAACTTTATTAAATTATTCGGAGATACAACAGGAAGATATATATACTCTCATAATAATTTCATTGAACTTTTAGTTAATACCGGTATTATTGGATTTGGGATATATTATTCTATGTATATAGCTATAATAAAAAATACATTTAGAAAGAAAGATTTATATTCAATATTTGCTTTTGTAACAATAATTACATTACTAATATCAGAAACAGGGCTTGTAAGTTATTATGGAATTCATGCACAGCTACTAATTTGCCTAAGCTTCTCAGCTATTTCCATAGCCAAGCAGGAGGAATTAGAAAATGAGTAAAGTGATAAACTTAATTAAAAATCCTAAAAGAATTATTTCTGTTTTAGCAAATAGAGGATTATTAAATTGGCTTTCAGATGAAACATTATTAAAGATTCAGTATAAAGATAAAATGAATAAAAAATTAAATTTAGAAAACCCTCAAACCTTCAATGAAAAACTTCAATGGTTAAAATTATATGACAGAAATTCAGTATATACAGATTTAGTTGATAAATATGAGGTTAGAAAATATATAGCCAAAACTATAGGGGAGGAATACCTTATTCCGCTCATTGGAATTTGGGATAGATTTGAGGAAATTGAATTTTCTAAACTGCCAGATCAATTTGTTTTAAAATGCACCCATGATTCTGGAGGGCTTGTGATATGTAATGATAAAAGCAAACTAAAAATTGAAGCAGCTAGAAAGAAGATTAATAAGTCCTTAAAAAGGAATTATTATTATTATGGTAGGGAATGGGTTTATAAAAATGTTAAACCAAGAATTATTTGTGAAAAATACATGGTGGATGAATCTGGAATTGAACTAAAAGATTATAAGTTTATGTGCTTTAATGGAGAACCAAAACTTATCCAGGTGATGAGTGGAAGGGGAAATGGGAGATATTTTCTCAATCATTTTGATTTAGAGTGGAATGAGATTGAGATTCCCAGAAAGAAACTGAAAAAAGGTTCGCCTTCACCTTCAAAACCAAAAAATCTAAGGGAAATGATTGAAATAAGTAAAGTACTAAGTAAAGACTTTCCTTTTATAAGAATAGATTTATATGAAACTGAAAAAGGAATATACTTTGGTGAAATAACTTTCTTTCCAGTCAGTGGTTTTATGGACTTTGCTAATGAAAAACATGATTATCTTCTAGGCAGCTGGATAGACTTATCTAAATTTCAAAAATAAAGAGGTAGGCTTATGAAAATATTAATTGCTGGTGATTTAGTACCAACAGAAAAGAATAAAGAATTATTCATTGATGGGGATTTAATAAGTTTAATGGGTAATGATTTATTTTCTATATGGGAAAACACAGAATTTAAGATATGTAATTTGGAAACGCCTATATCAGACGAAGCAGAACCTATAGAGAAAAAGGGTCCAAATCTAAAAGCATCTATGAATACAATTAATGGGATAAAGAAATTAGCTCCAAATCTAATAGTACTTGCAAATAACCATATACTCGATCAAGGAGTTAAGGGTCTTGATTCCACAATCAAAGCATTAAGAGATAATAATATTGAATTTATAGGAGCAGGGAAAAACATATATGATGCAAGTAAGCCATATATCATTGAAAATAAAGGATTAAAAATAGGAATTTATTCTTGCGCAGAGCATGAATTTAGCATTGCAACTAAGGAAACACCAGGGGCAAACTTGTTTGATCCATTGGAGAGTTTAGACCATATACAGAAACTAAAGAAAGAATGTGACTATGTATTTGTATTGTATCATGGAGGTAAAGAACATTATAGATATCCATCTCCTTATCTTCAGAAGGTATCTCGAAAAATAGTGGAAAAAGGCGCAGATTTGGTTGTATGCCAACATAGTCATTGTATAGGTGCCTATGAAAATTATAATAATTCTACAATTATTTATGGTCAAGGAAATTTTATATTTAATAAACATGATAATGAATATTGGAATAACAGTATCCTTATTGATGTGAATATTCAAGATAGCATGAAAGTTGATTTTATACCAATTGTAACTACAGGAAAGGGAATTCGATTGGCAAATGTAGAAGAAAAAAGAGATATACTTATGAACTTCTTCAAAAGATCTGAAGAAATCTTAGAAGAAGGATTTATTGAGAAAAAATATAATGAGTTTGCTAGAAAGAGTATAGATAATTATTTGAGAAAGTTATTTGGATTCGGGAAATGGAAATCAAGGATAGATCGAAAATTATTTGGTGGATTTTTACTCAGAAAAAAGAGTAATAAAGAAAACCTATTAGCAATTCAAAATTATATAGAATGTGAAGCTCATAGAGAATTGCTACTCAAGGGAATTAAAGCAAGGAGAAATGATTTATAAATGTCGTCTAAAAAGAAAGTCATAGAAAATTCTTTTTTTTATATATTTAGCTCATTATTAGTAAAAGCGATGGGTTTCCTTTTGTTACCTTTTTATACTCTATTTTTAACTCCAGATGAGTATGGAGTGACTAATCTTGTAACAGGATTTATTAATGTTGCTTCTTTCATTGTGGCATTTTCCTTATATTCTGCAGCAATGAGATTCTATACAGATTTTAAGGAAAACCCAAATAAGCTTAAAAGACTATATGGTACAATTATATCATTTACAGGCATATCTGGATTAATTTCTTTAATTTTAGGGTTCATATTTAGAAATATCGTAATAAAAATATTCTTTGAAGGAATTGCTTATTATCCTATAGTATTTATCGCATTTTTAAGTTTGATATTCATTTCACTTCACACCATGCATCAAAGCATACTACAAGGAATGCAACAAGGAAAAAAGTTAACTAAATTAAACATTATAGTATTTATAGTTACTGCAGTATTAAAAATCGTATTCATCGGTATTTTTAAGCTTGGAGCAGTTGGCTTTTTATCAGCACAATTAGTTGTGAATATTGGTTATTTATTATATATGATTGTGGACCTTAAGAAGAATGATTTAATAGAGTGGACTATAGATATATCCATTTTAAAAGAAACTCTTAGATATTCAATTCCTCTAATGCCACATAATTTATCTACACGCATTGCTAGCTTAGCTTCCCGTATTTTTATTAACACTAGTGGATCTCTGGCGGAAGTTGGACTCTATAGTATTGCAATGCAATTTGGTCATATGATAGATATTATACAAATTGCTGTAAATAAGGCATTTCAACCATGGTTTTATGAAATGATGAATAAAAATGACGCACAAAGCAAAAAAGAGGCAGTTAATCTATCTAATATATTACTTGTTTTTTACTCTCTAATATATATGGGGATTGGTTTATTCTCACAAGAAGTTGTTATCTTGATGACTAACGATAACTATATGTTATCTTGGAAGATTATTCCTATACTTGTAGTTGGGTTCTCAATAAAATCCATGTATTACTTCTATGTAAATATTGTATTGTTTTACAAGCAAGCTGCAAGAAAATTATTTATTGCCACTATAGCAGGAAGTATTGCTGATATTATATTAGCATATATATTAGTCCCTTATTTTGGTATGTATGGATCTGCTATAGCATTTGTGCTAGCCAAATTAATAATAATTATTATAGTAGTATACTTGAGTAAGTTATATGATGATGTAGGCTACAGAATTATAAAGATGTTGAGCATAATAATTCCCAGCCTTCTATTTATGATAGTGGGTCTATATTTCAGCTATACAAAATATGAAACAGTATTTAGCCCAATTAATCTTGCTTATAAAATGGTTATTTTAATTGTTTATGTATTGTTCATTTATGTTAGTAACAAACAAATAATTAATAAAGCGATAGAATCTGGTCATATCAAAAATATGCTAAAGAGAAAGAAAAATAAGTAAAAAATGAGGTGAAGCCATGAATACATTTAAAAAAGTAAAAACGATACCAATTATTAAGTATTTCGCTAAGAATATTGCTGGATTCATAAAACGAATATATATGATATTTTGTAATAAAGTTTATGGTGTTAATGATAGACGAGTTGTTTTTATAAGTTTTAGAGGGAAGTCATATTCAGATAATCCAAAGGCAATATCGGAAAAGCTACATAAAGTTGACCCTGATATTAGTATCGTTTGGTTATTTAAAGATCCTATAATGAAAAAGAAATACATTCCAGATTATATAACTTGTATAAAGGCAAATACACCTGAAGCCTTGAAAGCTTTAGCCACATCAAAGGTTTGGGTTGATAACTTTAATAAGCCCTTATATACATATAAGAGTAAGGACCAAATATATATTCAAACTTGGCATGGAGATAGAGCTTTTAAAAAAATACTTTATGATTCTACATTTGCATCAAAGGATTATAGACTTATAGAAAATGAGATATGCAATACAATAGTTACTGGATCCAAATTTGCCGAGAAAATGTATAAGAGTGCATTTAAATATGATGGAAAGTTTTTAAAGGTAGGATCTCCCCGTAATGATATATTAATTAATAATGATGAAAGTAGAATTAATAATATAAAAACAATGTTAAATATTCATAAAGATGAAAACATCCTGTTGTTCGCTCCAACTTTGAGACGCCAAGCTTCTAAAGGAAAAGGGAGTCAGGAAATTAAAGGAGTCGATTTAACAGGAATAATAAATAAACTAAATATGGTAACAAAAAAGAAGTGGATATGTTTAACTAGGGCTCATAGCGCTGTTTCTGGACTAAAAGGTATACCTAAGAGTGATGACATTATTGATGTAACAAACTATGAGGATATGGTAGACTTATTACAAATAACAGATTTATTAATTACAGACTATTCATCCTCTGCAACGGATTTTATTCTTACCAAAAAGCCAACTATTTTATATCAAAGTGATTATAATGAATATATTAAGTACGATAGAACATTTTATTATGATTTTAAAGATATAGGATTCTTAATAGCCTACAATCAAAAGGAATTATATGATATTATAGAGTCGATCTTTAAAGAAGATACTGTTACTAGAAATAAAAGAATACAAGAATTCTATTGCATTTATGAAAGTGGAATGGCATCAACAAGAGTTGCTGAATATATTTTAGAGCAGTTAACCGGGAGGAAAAATTAATGAAAAGAGTTATTACTTATGGGACCTTTGACCTATTACACTATGGACATATCAATCTGTTAAAGAGAGCAAAGGAACTAGGGGATTATTTGGTTGTGGTATTATCATCAGATGAGTTTAATTGGAATGAAAAACAAAAGAAATGTTACTTTACTTATGAAAAAAGAAAACAATTATTAGAAGCTATTAGATATGTTGACCTCGTCATACCAGAAGAGTCATGGGAACAAAAAGTATCAGATATACAAATGTATCATATTGATACATTTGTTATGGGTGATGACTGGAAGGGTAAATTTGATTTCTTAAAGGAATATTGCCAAGTGAAATATCTTCCAAGAACACCAGAAATATCATCAACACAAATCAAGAAAGATTTAAAAATAAAACAAAGGTGAGATAAAAATGAAAATACTAATAACAGGTGCTGCTGGTTTCATTGGCTTTCACCTATCAAGACAACTACTAGATCAATCCTATCCAGTAATTGGGATAGATAATTTAAATGAATATTACGATCCTAATCTAAAGGAAGATCGTCTATCTATACTTAAACAATATAAAAATTTTAACTTCCACAAGGTGGACCTTAAAGACAAAACCAAAGTAGATAATATATTCGAGGAGTATAAACCGACTTATGTCATTAATCTAGCAGCTCAAGCTGGCGTTAGATATTCTATTGAAAACCCTTATGCTTATGTAGATTCTAATCTTATTGGATTTATGAATATACTTGAAGCATGTAGAAACTTCCCAGTGAACCATCTTCTTTATGCTTCTTCAAGCTCTGTATACGGAGGGAACAAAGTAGCACCATTCTCTACTAATCATAATGTAGACCATCCGGTTTCACTTTATGCTGCAACTAAGAAATCCAATGAATTAATGGCACATACATATAGTCATCTTTATAAGATACCAACTACAGGTCTAAGGTTTTTTACAGTATATGGTCCTTGGGGGCGCCCGGATATGGCTTACTTCTCATTCACAAAAGACATCTTATCTGGAAGTCCTATTAAAGTCTTTAATCATGGAAAGATGGAGAGAGATTTCACATATATTGATGATATAGTAGAGGGAATTGTGAAGTTAATCGATAAAGCACCTATTTCTAATAAAGAATGGGACGAAAGCAAAGACGATTTAAGTACAAGCTTTGCACCTTACAAGATCTATAATATAGGTAATAATAATCCTGTACAACTCATGAGATTTATAAATGCTTTGGAATCAGCACTAGGAAAAGAAGCTGAGAAAGTCTATATGGATATGCAACCAGGAGATGTACTTAGAACCTACGCAGATGTTTCAGATCTTGAAAGAGATATTAACTTTAAACCAGGTACAAGTATAGAAGATGGACTTAAGAAGTTTGTAGATTGGTATAAAAAGTATTATAAGATTTAAAAACACCACTAAAACTAAGAAAAGCTTACATATAATAATAACTATGGAGTGAAGTTTATGAATGAAGGATTTGGTAACATTCTAGAAGTGGATGACAATCTTAGAAAATTACAAGATGTGGAATTAGAAATGCTAATAGAACTTGACAGAATATGTAGAAAAAACGGGATCTTATATCAATTATTCGGAGGCACACTTTTAGGTGCTGTAAGGCATAAAGGATTTATTCCATGGGATGATGATATTGATGTTTGCATGTTAAGGGAAGATTACAATAGATTTTTGGAGATATGCAAGAAAGATATAAGTGAGAAATATTTTCTACAAACATTTGAAACAGATAGTCAATTTTTTCATAGCTTTGCTCGTATTAGGAAAAATAATACTTTAGCATTACAAAAACAATATTCTGGAATGAATATGCATCACGGTATATTTATAGATATATTTCCATTAGATAATATTGAAGAGGGAATATTGGGGAAATTTCAATATTATACCATACGTTTTATTAGGGAAATGAAAAAAATCAAACTTCGGAAAAAATCATCAAACTCTAAGGTTAAAGGATTTGTGAAAAGAATTATTATTAATATCACCAAACCAATACCTATAAAGCTTTATAATGCCTTGGAAACAAAACTTGCAACAATATACGAGAAAATAGAAACAAAAAAATCTTCTTTATTGGTTGAGGCAATTAAAATTAATTATAAAAGATGTACGATTAATAGTTCGAATTTTAAAGATATTATAGAAATAGAATTTGAAGGACATAAATTCTGGGCTCCGAAAAATTATGATGTTATACTGACTAATATGTATGGAGATTATATGTCGCTTCCCCCTGTCGAAGAAAGAAAAGGGCATCATAAGATTACTGAATTAAGATTCTAGATATGGATATAATTTAATAGGATGTATTTATATTAGAATTATGACTTTATTAAGTAATTCTAAGTTGCTTTTAGAAGTAATTGAATAGGATTAGGAGAGGTTTTAATGTCTAGAGTAAATAATTCTATGAAGAACCTTGTTGCCAGTACCGGCGGAGAGGTACTAACCATACTCTTAAAGTTTATTACCCGTTCTGTCTTTATAAAAACCTTGGGTACACAATATCTAGGAATTAATGGACTTTTTACAAATATATTATCAATGTTAGCCCTTGCAGAACTAGGAGTTGGTTCTGCTATTATATTTGACCTATATAAACCTATAGCCCAAAACAATAAGAAAAAAATCAATCAGCTTATGAACCTATATAGAAAAACCTATAGGATAATTGGACTTGTGGTTGCAGCACTGGGAGTATGCTTAATCCCCTTTCTACCCTATATTATTAAAGATGATGTAAGCTTTATAAATGTTAATGCAATATTTTTATTATTTTTAATGCAAAATGTGTCGACCTATCTATTTTTTGCATATAAGAGTGCGATTATAAAAGCCCATCAAAAAGAATATATCAGTACCATTATTGGGTATTACTTTTCTATAGTGACTAATATTATGCAAATAATTATATTAGTGGTATTTAATAATTTTACTCTTTATATTTTGACTGTTGTGGTATTTAATATACTAAAAAACCTATTTATAGCATTAAAATCTGATAAGATGTTTCCCTATATAAAAGAGAAAAGTGATGATATATTACCCAAAGAAGAAAGAAAACATATATTTAAAAATACCTTTGCAATCTTTATTTATAAGGTTAATGGTGTAGTAGTTAATGCTACAGACAATATAATACTTTCTATATTTATTGGTCTACGAATAATAGGTATCTATTCAAATTATTTATTGATTATAAGTGTAATAAAAACTATGCTTAATAAATTCTACAATGCAATAGCAGCAAGCCTAGGTGATTTACATGCATCAGATGATGTAGAAAATGAACATAAGATTTTTAAAGTAGTAAACTTTTTTACAATGTGCTCCTATGGACTTGCTTCTATAGGAACCTTTGTAGTTGCCAATAATTTTATAACGCTTTGGATTGGAGAGGAGTTTGTGCTATCACAAGCATTTGCATTCCTAGTAGCTACCGAAATATATATATTTGGATTGCAAAAGACCTTGGCTACATTTAGAACAGCAATGGGACTTTTCCAGCAGGCAAAGTATCGACCGGTATTTGGAATTATTATTAACTTAGGTATTTCGATTCTTTTAGTACAATATATAGGAATATATGGTGTGCTTATAGGGACAATCTCATCTTCATTACTCACCTATATGTGGTTTGACCCCTATATCATTTATAAGCATGTTTTTAAAAGATCCGTAAAAGAATATTATCTTACTAATATAAAGTATGTTTTAGTAATTATTATTGCAGGTGGACTATCCTATTATCTATCAAGCTTAATAAATCTGGATGGAGTAATATTTATAATAATTCAAACCTTGATTTGCTTTATAGTTACTGGCTTAATAATATTTATCCTATATAAAAATAAGCCAGAATTTAGATATATATTAAACCTAATAAATAAAATGTTTCTAAAAGCAAAGCTTAAGATAAATAAATAATAATGTACACCTTCTACTATAATTTTTATCATAAAAAAAGTAGAAGGCGTTCATTTCCATTTAATTTTTTAAAAAAGTATAGTATAATAAATAAAGTATACTAGAGAAAAATGTCAAAATATAAAACATACATATAAAAACAGTTGAAATTAGTAATTATGGGAGTGAAGGAAATGCAAAAATCCCTAAGGACAACATTATTAGTAATTTGTGATGCTATATTAATTCCAATAGCATATTATATTTCAATATTTATTAGATTTGAAGGACAATTAAATGGAAATGTTGAGGAGTCATTTATTACCTTCTTTCTTCCATTAATACTTATAAAAATGATAGCTTATGCAATATTTGGTCTTTATAACAGTCTATGGAAATACGCAGGTACTAATGAACTTATACAGGTGATTTATGCAGCTATTATAGGTAATACGGTTTTTTTAAGCTATACATTCTTAATACAAAATAGTATACCTAGAAGTATATTTTTATTAATGATTATATTTGATACTTTTTTAATAGCTGGAATAAGATTTGGATATAGAATGCTAAGATATTTAAAAAGGATTTTAAATATTACAAATTCAAAGGATTGCAAAAGAATAATGATTATAGGTGCAGGAGAGGCTGGAGCAATGGTGATTAAGGAATTTAATGGTCATCCAGAGTTGCTTTCCAATCCTGTAGTTATAGTAGATGATGATATAGGAAAGATTGGAAAGAAATTAAGGGGCGTTCCTATTTTGGGGGATACCTCCAATATACCACAAATAGCAATGGATAAAGAAGTCGATGAAATAATAATTGCTACACCCTCAGCTGATGTTAAAGAAGCGAGGAGAATTATAGAGGAATGTAGTAAAACTAAGTGCAGGCTAAAAAAACTACCTGGAGTTTATGAATTGATAGATGGACAGGTTAGTATAAAAGAAATAAAGGATGTAGAAATTGAAGACCTATTAGGCCGAGAGCAGGTAAGTGTTGACTTAGAAGAAATAAGCCAATATTTATCAGAAAAAGTTGTATTAATTACTGGTGGTGGTGGATCTATTGGATCAGAGCTATGTAGACAGATTTGTAACTTTAAACCAAAAAAATTAATAATACTTGATATCTATGAAAATAATGCCTATGATTTACAAATGGAACTAAATAGAGATTATCCGAACTTAAACATAGAGGTCTTAATAGCCTCGGTGCGGGATAAGAAATCTTTAAATGATATCTTTGTAAAAAATAAACCTAATGTAGTATTCCATGCTGCGGCACATAAGCATGTTCCACTAATGGAAGCATGTCCTAAGGAAGCTATTAAAAATAATGTATTTGGTACAATGAATGTGGCAGAATTATCTGATTTATATAGGGTAGAGAAATTCGTATTAATTTCTACTGATAAGGCAGTAAATCCCACAAATATAATGGGTGCTACAAAAAGAGTAGCTGAAATCATTATACAATCTATGAATAAACATAGTAAAACAGAATATGTAGCTGTACGATTTGGAAATGTATTAGGAAGTAATGGAAGTGTAATTCCATTATTTAAAAAGCAAATAGCTACAGGAGGATCTGTTACTATTACCCATAAAGAAATAACAAGATTTTTTATGACCATTCCAGAAGCAGTACAATTAGTTATCCAGGCAGGAGCTATGGCAAAGGGTGGAGAAATATTCGTACTAGATATGGGGGACCCGGTAAAAATCTTAGATTTAGCTAAGAACTTAATAAGATTATCAGGCTTTGAACCAAATGAAGATATCGATATAGAGGTCACAGGACTTAGACCCGGTGAAAAGCTCTATGAAGAGTTATTAATGGATGAAGAAGGTCTAACAGCAACAAAGCACGATAAGATATTTATTGGACAACCTACCTTTACAGATATGAAGTTTTTACAAATGCAGTTAGAAAACCTTAATGAGGTTTTATATAAAAGCGAAAGTGAATTAAGAGAATATATGAAGACAATAGTGCCTACATATAGCAATTCAGGTTAAAGTGTATTAACATAGTTATCATCTAATAATTTGGGAGGACATAGAAACATGGGATATTTAATTATAAAGAGAGTTATAGATATTATTCTTTCCTTAATAGGACTTATTTTATTATCTCCTGTGTTTTTGATTCTTATACTTGCCATAAAGATTGACTCCAAAGGACCTATCCTCTTTAAACAGAAGAGAGTAGGGATCCATAAGAGTCATTTTCATATATTGAAATTTAGAACCATGCGTATTGATACGCCGAAGGATACCCCAACACATCTTTTAGAGGATCCGGATCAGTGGATTACAAAGGTAGGTAAGTTCTTAAGAAAGACAAGCTTAGATGAATTACCACAGATTATAAATATCTTCAAAGGTGAAATGAGTATAATCGGACCAAGACCAGCGCTTTGGAATCAGTACTATCTTATTGAAGAAAGAGATAAGTACGGTGCGAATGATGTTCCTGTTGGACTTACAGGATGGGCGCAGATTAATGGTAGAGATGAACTTGAGATAGATGTGAAAGCTATGCTTGATGGAGAGTATGCTGAGAAGATTGGGTTCGTGATGGATGTCAGATGCTTCTTTGGGACGATATTTAGTGTTCTTAGAAGTGATGGTGTTGTTGAAGGTGGGCTTGGTGTTAAGGCTAAGCCAGAGAAAAATAATACTGAGGAGACAGTGACGAAATGAAGAGAGTACTAATTACTGGTGAAAACAGTTATATAGGTACATCTCTAGAGAATTGGCTCATGAGAGAACCTGCTAAATATAAAATAGATACGGTTGATATGAAGGATGGGTCATGGAAAGAGAAGGATTTCTCTGAGTATGATGTTGTGTTTCATGTGGCTGGGATAGCTCATGTTTCTTCTGATCCAAATATGGAAGACCTCTATTATAAGGTAAATAGAGACTTAACTATTAAAACTGCTAAGAAGGCAAAGGCAGAAGGTGTAAAGCAGTTCATTTTTATGAGCAGCATTATTGTCTATGGGGATAGCAGCAGTAGCAAGAGAGTTATCGATAGAAACACAGTTCCAACGCCTAGTAACTTCTATGGAAATAGTAAGCTGCAGGCAGAGGAAGGCATCAAACATTTAGAGTCTGATGATTTCAAAATAGTTGTGGTAAGACCACCAATGATATATGGGAAAGGGTCCAAAGGGAACTATCCAAGACTGGCTAACATGGCCAAGAAGATACCAGTATTTCCTGACATCGATAATGAGCGTAGCATGCTTCATATAGATAATCTTTGTGAGTTCATTAAGGTCATGATAGATCACGAAGAGACAGGGCTTTACTTCCCACAGAACAAAGAGTATGTGAAGACCAGTGAGTTGGTTAAGACAATAGCAGAAGTTCATGGGAAGAAAATCATGATGACTAAGGTGTTTAATCCTGTGATTAGATTGATGTTTGGGATTGGGATAGTTAATAAGGTATTCGGCAATTTGGTTTATGAGAAGTCCATGAGTGACTATGATAAGGGAAATTACCGAATTAGAACATTTAGAGAATCTATTGAGTTGACGGAGAAATAATTAGGAAGGGTGGATAAGAGCTTGAAAAAACATATATTAGTAATCGCGCAATATTTCT